>MAAT01000053.1 GCA_002162815.1 Gammaproteobacteria bacterium 53_120_T64
GTCCAACCATCACCGGCGTGGCTGGAGCGCTCGGGGCGCGACTGACCCATCAGGAAGATCTCATTCATACGCACAGCAAAAATCTGACCGGAGATATGGGCGGCCCGATCGGAACACAGCGCCGCAACGACGATACCGACCTTCTCAGGGGTCATTTTTTTGAGCTTTTCAACGCGAGCGATTTGATCCGGCGTAGTGGCTGGAATGGACGCGGTCAAACGGCTCCAGGCAAAGGGCGCGATACAGTTTGAACGCACGTTATAGCGCTGCATATCGAGAGCGATAGACTTCGACAAGCCGACGATGCCGGCTTTAGCCGCTGCATAGTTTGCTTGACCAAAGTTGCCGATCAAACCTGAAGTCGAGGTCATGTGTACACAGCAGCCACTTTCCTGATTGCGGAAGTGTGTGGCGGCAGCACGGCTAACATTGAAGCTACCGTTGAGGTGAACATTCATTACCTGATGCCAGTCGTCCTGGGTCATTTTGTGGAAGATCACATCGCGCAGGTTACCGGCATTGTTAACCACGGCGCTGATCTCGCCAAAGCTATCGACGGCCTGGGTAACCATTTTATTGGCACCTTCCCAATCGGCAACGCTATCGGTGTTGGCAACGGCATCGACGCCGAGGGCTTTGATTTCGGCAACCACTTCTTCAGCAACATCGCGGTCGAGATCATTGACCACAACGTTACCGCCGGCTTTGGCGATTTCCAGGGCGATGGTGCGACCAATACCACGGCCAGAGCCGGTGACAACAACGGATTTACCTTTAAGATGTTCTGTAACACTCATTGCTTTTCCCTTCTTTTAATGAATTAAAATACTATAAAAAAACCACCTGACTTTAACGGTCAACCGCTTAAGCGTTGGCGACCAGTTCTCGAGAAATTACTTTTAAGGCGAGTGTTTCTTCCGCGCCTTCAAAAATTGAAAGAACCCGGGCGTCGACAAAGTAGCGACTCACCGGCACCTCTTCGGCATAGCCCATGCCGCCATGAATTTGCAGTGCCTCGCGTGTTACCCACTCGGCGGCGCGACAGGCAAACAACTTCACCAGGCTCGCCTCCATCTTGCCGCCACCGGCATCCACTTCGCGCGCCACGGCATAACTGAACTGGCGCGAGGCCAACAAGGTCGTCACCATGCGGCTCAACTTCACCAAGGTCAGCTGGTAGTCGGCAACCGGCTGCTTAAACACCTTGCGCTCTTTGGCGTAGGCAATGGCCTGCTCGCTGGCCGCCTGCATCACCCCCGCCGCGCGCGCTGAGGTTTGAATACGCCCCCCGGTTAAGCCGGCCATAGCGTAGTAAAAGCCTTTGCCAAGGCCCGCTTCTTCGCCGACGAGATTGGCGTCGGGAACGAAATAGTCCTCAAAAAACAGGTCGAAAGAGTGCATGCCCCGATAACCCAGTGTTGGTATCGACTTGCCCGAAAGCTTGCCACCGCCCTCTTGTACGACATCAAGATCGTGACCGTAGGTGCGGGGCTTTTCGACCAGAAAGAAACTCAGGCCCTTGTAGCCGTCGGCATCCGTACCCGTCCGCGCCAGGGTTAACAACACGGAGGCAGCACCGGCAAAGGTACACCAGGTTTTGCTGCCATTGAGCAACCAGCCACCTTCGGTTTTGCTGGCTTTTAATTTTGCCGAGGCCAGGTCCGAACCGTAATCTGGCTCAGTCAAGGCAATACCACAGAGGGTTTCACCGCTGGCGACTTGCGGCAACCACTTTTGGCGCTGGGCCTCCGTACCGCCCTTCATCAAGGCCCGGGCGAGAATTTCGGGGCGGGTAATCAAGCTACCCGCTGCACCGAGAGAGCCGCGCGACAATTCTTCGGTGACCAGAATCATATACAGACTGTCATCGCCGGCATCGGGCTGCAAACCATCGAAGCGCTCGGGGATGGAAATACCGAAGCAACCCATCTCGCGCAGAGGCTGGAGTATGGTCTCGGGAATATCAATATCCTGGCGGTGAATATCTTCGGCCAGAGGCATCACCACTTCCGT
Organism: Gammaproteobacteria bacterium 53_120_T64; assembly: GCA_002162815.1. Lineage (GTDB taxonomy): Bacteria > Pseudomonadota > Gammaproteobacteria > Pseudomonadales > Porticoccaceae > Reddybacter. The sequence goes on from MAAT01000053.1 coordinate 2,014, forward strand.
GGCGAAACGGCGAAAGGTATCGCGAATCAATTCTTTTTCACTGTCGAGGTTTGAAGGCAGGAAGTCGCCCTCTCGATCAATCAGTTGACGACCGAGGGCCGCCATCGTTTTCGCCGATAAATAGTGCCCGCCAATACCGCTATTATCGAAAGCCTCAAAGCCGGCGCAAATGCTCGCCATGCTTAAACCGTAATCGCCGGGACGTGCTAATAAGCGCCCGGCAACGGCTTTCAAAGCTTCGCTGCCAAACTGGCAGGCAACCCAGCCGGATAGTTCATCGCGCTCGAGAACTTGCCGGGTGTAATTGAGCAGGGCCTCGGTGGCCGATAAATCTGCTACACAAAAGGAGGTTTCGTAACACGCCAACTGTTGCTCATCGAGCAGTGCCGGCGATAAACCCTTTTCTGTACTGCTGACCTTTTTGATATGGGCAAGAGCCTGATCGACCAGTGCTCTGGCGCTAAAAACTGCCTTGGCGACATGATCGAGATCAGCGGTATAAGATCCGCTAACTGGCTGGTTTTTAACTGCGTCCATCTTTGTCCTCGCGCTGACTTAACAAGCGGTTAAGCGGGAAAATTACTCTCTAAAAAAAGAAAAGATTCTCTAAAAAAGAAGCCGGCGTGAGAGCCGGCTGCCGATACAGATCAGAAATCAGATGCCGTATTCACCAATAATGGCGACACTTGAAATGTTCTGGTGGGGGAAACCACCGAGGTTGTGCGTCAAACCAATGGTTGGGTTAGGTAGCTGACGCTCACCCGCCTTACCCGACAACTGCAGATACATTTCGTACAGCATACGCAAACCGGTCGCGCCAATGGGGTGGCCAAAACACTTCAGGCCGCCATCGATCTGGCAGGGGATTTTACCGTCGGCATCAAACACACCGTCCAGCACATCCTTCACCGCACCACCATCTTCCGACAAAAACAGATCTTCCATGGTGACCATTTCGGTCACGGAGAAGCAATCGTGGACTTCGGTCATGCTGACCTGCTCGCGGGGCTTGGTAATGCCCGCTTCTTCGTAGGCGCGCTTAGCTGCAACACGGGTGGTGTGAACATAGGAACCGTCCCAACCCTCGTAGCCACCTTCCTGACCGTTCGAGGCACACAGCTGCAGGGCTTTAACGGCGATCAAGCGATCTTTACCCAGGCTCTTAGCGATTTCAGGGGTGGTGACAATGGCGCAAGCCGCTCCGTCACTAACACCACAGCAATCGAATAAACCGATGGGCGCGGCGATCATCGGAGCGTTAAGGACTTGCTCCATGGAAATAGCGCGTTGCAGGTGGGCCTTGGGGTTCTTCAAGCCATTGGCATGGCTCTTTACCGAGACATGGGCCATCGCGCGTTTCAGGTCTTCTTTACTGGTGCCGTACTTACCGCGATAACCCGCTGCCAGCTGGGCGAACATGCCCGGTGCCGACAAATTGGGGTAATAAAGGTCATTGGCGACACCGCGTGAACGCTGGGGCAGACCGCCGTAACCGGTGTCTTTGAGCTTTTCAAAACCGACCGCCAGGGCGATGTCGCAAGCGCCAGACGCAACGGCGTAAGTCGCGGCACGGAAGGCCTCGGTGCCGCTGGCACAGTAGTTTTCAATTTTGGTAACGGGAATATTGGGCAAACGCAGACCCATACTCAAGGGCATAGCACCCGGGCCAACGCTGTAGGCGTCAATACCGGTCGATTGCCAAGCCGCTTCAATCTGGCTTTTTTCAATGCCCGCATCGGCAATGCACTCTTCAAAGGCCTCGGCCATCAAATCGGCAGGTTCACAATCCCAACGCTCGCCAAACTTGCTACAGCCAGCACCTAAAATAACGACTTTATCTTTAATTCCACTTGCCATGATATTTAGCTCCTAAACTGATAGTTAAACTTGAATTGCTTTCCAGAAGTACTTGCGGAAACCGGCTTGATCGTCGATCTGCTTGAGACGGAAGTGCAGTGCGACTTGCGAGCCCGTATCGAAGGTCTCGGCGTCGACTTCACTCATATCCATCATAATGCGACCACCCTCTTCAAAGGTCACCATGCCGAAGTAGGCCGGCGGGTTGTAGTCAAAGGTCAAGGTATCGGCTGTCCAGGTAGCAATCGTGCCCATGGCACCGGCCATCGGGTGATCGACCTGGGTATCGAAAGCGCCACATTCAGGATTAACACAGTATTTATGCTTGGGCATTTGCACGGTGTCGCAGGCGGTGCATTTACCACCGAGGAAGCTGTTGGTCAGGCCACGAGCGCGATACATGGCGGATAAATAGCCCTGCTTATTCACTTCCGAACGTTTGCCCAGCTCTTTCTCGAGCAAATTATTAAACGACTGATACTTGTTGTAGTTGGTTTCGGGACGACCATTGCTGAGGTGGCCAGAAACGCCCTTGCCCGCAGCTTGCTTGCCAGCAATGGCATCGGTAACTTTAAACAGTAATACATCGCAACCCTGACCAAAACCAGCAACTAGCACCAGGTCACCCGCTACAGCCTGCTCAAGACGGTGAGCCAGCAGTAACATAACGTGAGCGGCGCCGGTAATGCCAACGCTCTGCAGCAGGTTGTCGGCAACGGCTTCGGCTTTAATGCCGAGCTTTTTGGCGACCATCGGCGGCACACGGCCCTGATCAGTCGGCAGTACAAAGTGGGCGATATCACCGGCGCTAACACTGGCCTTGCTCAACAAGGCATTGACGGCGTCGGGAACAATTTTCATATAGCCTTCGTCGCGCACCCAGCGCTCTTCCCAGCCGTAATCAAAGTCCTGACCTTCACCCCGGTAGTGGTCGATAAAATCAACGGCCTGGCTCTGACTGGCTACCAGCTCGGCGATGACATTTTCACTACCGACGGCAATCGCGGCAGCACCGTCACCGTAGAGCATTTCCTCACGCGAGGCACACTTGGCTTTGCGGTGCTCGGAAGCCACCAGCACAGCCTCTTTACCCGCAGCGGCAATATCCAGTGCCGACAATAAGCCGGAAGTGGCGGCACGCTGCGAGCAGGTGATATCCATGGTGCGCAGATCGGAGGTATCGAGATTCAGCGCTTCAGCAACCACCACTGAATTCTGACGATCGGCAAAGGGCAGGGTCGTCGAGGCTAGCAACAGCGCCGCTGGCGCCTGACCGGGGGCATTGCCGAGACAGTCCTGATAAGCCTCAACCGCCATGGTGATGGTGTCTTCGTCCCAGTTACAAATGGCTTTTTCACCTTTTGCCAGGCCTTTCAAGCCCGGGTCAAACCAGGCGTTGGCATCTGCTATTACCTGCTTCTGCAAGCGCATTCTTGGCAAGTAAGCGCCGAAAGCTGTTATTCCAACCATGATAGTTCCTATAAATAGCTGTTAAAAATATAAATTCAAGTCGTTGTTGTCGTCTAAATAGCCCTAGTGGCTAGCGGAAAAAACTATAGGGAACGACCGATAAAGAGCTTCATAATTTCTGTTGAACCGCCATAAATCCTGCGCACCCGCGCATCGGTGTACATGCGCGATATGGGGTATTCACGCATATAGCCGTATCCGCCAAAGAACTGCAGACAAGTATCAACAATTTTACCTTCTTTTTCAGTGGTCCACAGTTTTGCCATGGCGCCTTCCTGAGCGGTCAATGTGCCATCAACAATCTTGCCCAGGCACTGATCCAGGTAGGCCCAGCCCACGGCCAGCTCTGTCGCCACATCGGCCAAACTAAAGGCTGTATTTTGCTGAGCAAACAGCGGCTTGCCAAAGGCTTCACGTTCTTTGGTGTACTCAACAGTCAGCTCGTAGGCACGCTGTGCTTCGGCCCAGGCACGGAAGGCAACGGTGAGGCGCTCGCGGGGCAGCTCGCTCATCAAATAGCCGAAGCCCTTGCCCTCTTCGCCGATCAGGTTGCCAACCGGCACCCGCACATCGGCAAAAAACATTTCGGAGGTATCTGCGGCTTTCTGGCCGATTTTGTCCAGGTTACGGCCTTTCTCATATCCCGGCGTGCCTGTCTCCACAATCACCAGGCTAATGCCCTTGGCGCCCAGTGTCGGGTCGGTTTTACAGACCACGATAACAAAGTCAGAGTGCTGACCATTGGTGATAAAGGTCTTTTGACCGTTGATGACATATTCGTCGCCATCGCGAATCGCCGTGGTGCGGATCGCCTGCAGATCGCTACCGGTGCTCGGCTCGGTCATGGCGATGGAGGAAATAATTTCGCCGCTGACCATCGGCGGCAACCACTTCTGCTTCAGCTCTTCACTGGCGTGGTTGAGAATATAGTAGGCGGTAATATCGGATTGCAAAGCAAAACCGCAGCTGCCGCCGCCGATGGCATAGCCGATTTCTTCGGAGGAAATCATGTTGTACTTAAAGTCGGCACCGGGGCCACCGTACTCTTCGGGAATGCCGCAACACAGTAAACCCTTCTCGCCGGCACTGCGCCAAAATTCGCGGGGTACGATGCTGGCGTTTTCCCACTCCTCAATATTGGGTTCTAGCTCTTCACGAAAAAAGCGCCGGGCATTGGCGCGGAATAATTCATGATCACTGTCGTAAATCGACCGATTTTCCATAGACATACTTAACTATCCTAGTGGTGATGCGGGCCGCTAATGTGTATACAGGTGCTAAAGGCTCGCGCGATAAAGCGGCGAAAGTGTAGCGCAATTTAGCCCGCACAGGCACCCGCTACTAAGGAGTAACCCACAGACAAACCATATATCAAGGAGTTAATACGCTTTGTTAAAGCAGTTAACACAAAAAATCCCTACCACTTTTCAGCGGTAGGGATTTTTAATTCACTTTAACAAGGCCGCTAAATCACCCAACCTTGGTAAAAACCGGGTTCAACTACTTCCCCTTAAAAACCGGCTCACGTTTTTCCAAAGCCGCATCAATAGCTTCAAGATGGTCTTCAGTGCTCTGTAGAGTCGCCTGCATACCCGCCGCCATTTCTAGCGCGCCCGACAGTGGCATATTTTGCGACTCGACCAAAAGCTTCTTGGCATAGCGAATACCCAGAGGGGGGTGGGCGACAATGCGCTTGGCCATGGCCATGGCCGCATCGAGCAAGGCTTCTGGGGCGACGACATCGGAGACCATGCCCCACTTGTCGGCCTTAGTGGCATCGATCATGTCGCAGGTGTAGCTCATCTCGCAGGCGCGAGACAGGCCAATGACACGGGGCAAGAACCAGGCACCGCCATCACCGGGGATCAAACCAACGCGCATAAAGCTCTCGGCGAACAGGGCTTTTTCTGAAGCGATGCGAATATCACACATCATCGTCAAATCACAACCGGCACCAATGGCGTGGCCATTAACCGCAGCGATCACTGGCACTGTCAGCTTCTCCATAGTGCGGGGGATCTGCTGAATCATATCCAGATACCAGTTGCGAATCTGGTGAGTGCTGAGCTTCTTCTCTTGCGTCATGGCGCGGATTTCTTTCAGATTGCCACCGGAGGAGAAGCTTTTACCGGCACCGGTGAGAATCACACAGCTCACGCCCTCATCATTCTCGGCCTTATTCAGCTTTTCAATTAGGCATGGCACCAACACATCGGACAAGGCATTGCGTGTCTCGGGCTGGTTCAGTGTGATGGTCACGATGCGACCCGTCTGTTCGTACAATACGGCTTCGGTCATGGTCTTTTCCTTAGTTAATTTAGTGGTGATGACAGGTAGCGGAAAATACAGCGCCGCCCAAATATTTACTGTAAAGGCTCCTCTTTGCTCATGACCGTTAGAGGCATGAATGCCGACACGAGCCTACAGGGATGTATACACGGCGTGTCATGAGAAAAGACTAGCCTTTATATGCTTGCTATCAAGCCTGCTTGGCACTCAAAGCACGGTGCTTACGCAGAGTTTCTTCAGCGCGAGCAACCACCGGTGCGTCGATCATTTTACCTTTGTATTCAACGGCACCTCGACCTGCAGCCAAGCCTTCTTCGTAAGCGGCTAGCAATCCCGTCGCGTGCTCGACGGCTTCAGCCGAGGGCATAAACTCGTCATTCATAATGCCGATCTGGCTCGGGTGAATGCCCAGGGCACCGCTAAAGCCCAGTTGTTTAGCCTGGCGAATTTTTGCGCGGAAGGCATCGAGATCCGAGTAATCGGCAATCGAGCCAACAAAACCCAGGGGCAGCACACCCGCTTTACGGGCGGCAAATACCGCACGCTGGTTGGGGTACATCAAACCAATTTCACTCGGCTCCATACCCACTTCTGAGGAGAAGTCTTCGGCACCGATAAAGACACCCAACACACGCTCGGATGCCGCTGCAATGGCGTCGATATTCTCTAGTCCATCAAGCCCCTCAATAAAGGCGAGAATGCGCGTGTGACCGTGGGGCAGTTCTTTTTCCACCTCCAGCTCGTCGATCACCTCGGCAATAAATTGAATATGGTCGGCACTGGTGACTTTGGGTACGGCGATGGTGTGTACGTCTTTGCACACCGCTGCTTCCAAATCCCTAACCGCTAAACGCCAGGGGCGGTTAATACGCACCAGCACATCGAGGCCATGACCGGAGACCGTTGCTGCCGCAGCGGGCACAACGTTTCGCGCATTGGCTTTTTCCGACAAAACAACGCTGTCTTCAAGATCGAGAATAATCGCATCAGCGCCACGGGTGTGGGCCTTGGCGACAAACTTTTCAACATTCGCGGGTACAAAGAGCGCCGAGCGCCACAGGGGGAGGTCTTCTTGATTCACACTTATTTCCTTAAGGTTGTTCTCTTATTTATGCCTTCAATACGACTTTGGCTTGCATGGTCATCGCGCCTTCGTGGTCAACAACCCACAAGTTCAAACCCTCCTCACTGCGACAACCCTGAATGTTGAAGGCATTGCCATCAATCAGCGGGCGCACGGCGCGGTAGTCATAGTGGGCGACCTCGGCATCGGGCAATTCACTGCGCACCAGGTCGAGCAATAAAGTGGCACTCAGCGGGCCGTGAACCACCAGACCTTCGTAGCCCTCTTCATTCATCGCGTAGTTGCGATCGTAGTGAATGCGGTGACTATTAAAGGTGAGCGCCGAAAAACGGAACAGCAGCACCGGATCGGGTATCACTTCACGGCTGAACTCCGCCTCAAACTTCGCTGTCATCGGCTTCGGTGCAGGCGCGCCGGGAGCCGGGTCTTCCCGATAAACGAGGTTTTGCGTATCGCTAATGGTCAAGGTATCGCCACGGTATATTTCATGCTCAACGACGACGAAAACCAAATTGCCACTGCCACCCTGCTTGTGGGTCACGCTCTTCACCGTGCTGACGCGGCGCACTGCGTCGCCAATGCGCAAAGGCGCGTGAAAATCGACCTTACCCGAGGCCCACATCCGTCGCGGTAGTGGCACCGGCGGTAAGAAGCCACCCTTCTTTGGGTGGCCATCGGTACTGATCTCAGACTGGCGCGCCGTGGCTAAAAAGTGCAGCCAGTGGCCAGGCTTGGCAAGCGCGTCACCAGCCTCGGGGAGTTCATCCCAATCGAGAGTCGCCGCCATGGCTTGGGCGGTGGCCAGTGAGACCACGTCGTGGTGGGTTTGCGTCTTTCCCTCCCACTGTTGCAAGTGCTCCAAATCAATCGCTGTCATTCCAAAACCCCATGAAACAGATTAAATAAAAACCCTAATAAATTGATTTAAAAAGATTTAGGCATGCCAAGCTCGTGAATACCGACATGGGAGAGAATCAAGTTAGTGGAGATGGGTGCGGTTTGATAAAGCCGGGTCTCGCGGAACTTACGCTCAATATCGTATTCCTGGGCGTAGCCAAAACCACCGTGGGTTTGCAGGCAGGTATCGGCTGCATGCCAAGAGGCTTCGGAGGCCACCAGCTTGCACATGTTGGCCTCGGAGCCACAGGGCTTGCCCGCGTCGAACAGCTGGGCGGCGTTGTTAACCATCAGCGCCGCCGCCTCGGTTTCAATGTAGTTACGGGCGATGGGGAATTGCACACCTTGGTTCTGACCGATCGGCCGACCAAAGACCTCGCGCTCACAGGCGTAGGCACTGGCGCGCTCAACAAAGAAACGGGCATCGCCGATGCACTCGGAGGCAATCAGAATCCGTTCAGCGTTCATGCCATCGAGAATACACTTAAAGCCCTTGCCCTCGGCACCGAGCATATTCGCTGCCGGTACCCGCATATTGTCAAAAAACAATTCGGTAGTGGCGTGGTTGAGCATGGTTTTAATGGGGTTAATGGTCAGGCCATTACCCAGCACTTCACGCATATCCACCAAAAATACCGACATACCGTCGGAGGGCTTTTTGCACTCATCGCGGGGCGTGGTGCGCGTCAGCAAGACCATCAGGTCGGAGTGCTCGGTGCGGGAGATAAACACCTTCTGTCCGTTAATCACGTAGTCATCGCCATCGCGCACGGCCATGGTGCGAATGCGCGTGGTGTCGGTACCGCTGGTGGGCTCGGTAACACCAAAGGCCTGCAGGCGCAGCGAACCCTCGGCGATGCCGGGCAGGTATTTCTTCTTCTGCTCTTCAGTGCCGTGGCGCAGTAAAGTGCCCATGGTGTACATCTGGGCGTGACAGGCACCGCCATTACAACCGCTGCGCTGAATTTCCTCGAGGATCGCACAACCCGCCCCAATGGGCAGGCCGGCACCGCCGTATTCCTCGGGAATCAACACCGAGAGAAAGCCCGCATCGGTTAGAGCCTGCACAAACTCGCTCGGGTAGGTATCCGTATCGTCCAGCGCACGCCAGTATTCGCCGGGGAAATTACTGCAAAGTTTAGCCACCGCTTCGCGGATTTCGGGGTAGTTCAAATTTGTACTGCTCATAGTGCTTCGCCGTCTGTCGAAAGTGAAATTCAAAGGATCTGAGTGAACGTTGCCGACTAACTCATCGCCAGCAGCTGGCTACAAGTGCCGGAAAAGTACCGCACCAAGCCAATCGTTAACGCTCTGCACACCGCAAACCTGGCGCGCAAAAACGAGGGAGTCTAAAGGGATTTTAGTAGTGAGTAAACGTAGTGCCTGCCGGGCCAGCAGGCACAGGTAGCCGAGGCGAGGTCAACACCCCGGACACTGGCAAGCCTCACCCGCCTTTTAAAGTACGTCATTCACCCAGGCAAAATAATAGCTGAGGCCGCCCAGTACACTGACCACCGCCCACAACACCAGCAACAGTTTCCACGGGCTGTAGGGCCTGCGTTTCACTTGGTGGGTAGGTGTAGACAGGTATTCATCCACTCGCGCTTGATCTTCGGCGGAGAGTTTGTCGTTTTTATCCATCATTTACCTCTAAATTCGGGCGGGTGTTAAGCACGCTTTGAGCCGGCATCTAGTCAACTTCAAGACCGACAACAAAACGCGACTCATCCATCGCCATCAAGGAATCGGCACCGACGCTGATCGTCGCTGCCAGGGTTTGAATGCGCGGTAGTATACGGTCAAAGTAAAAGCGTGTGGTCTCTAATTTCGCCGTGTAAAAATTAGTCTCGTCACCACCCTCGGTCAGCTTTGCCTCAGCCACCTCGGCGGCACGCAACCATAAAAAGGCCAGCACCACATAGCCCGAATACATCAAATAATCGAAGGAGGCCGCCCCCACCTCTTCCGGGTTCTTCAGGGCTTTGATACCGACTTCCTGAGTCAGGGTTTGCCACTGGGCGAGAGCCGCCGCCAGCGCTGGTAAACGCTCGGCTTTAATCGTGCTGGTACTGCTAGCCCCACACCAAGCACTCACTTCCTCAATAAAGCCGCCAAGCAACTTGCCCTTTGAGGCCAGCACCTTGCGGCCCAGCAGATCGAGGGCTTGAATACCGTTAGTACCCTCGTAGATCATCGCAATGCGCGCATCGCGCATATTCTGCTCCATACCCCACTCGCTGATATAACCGTGGCCACCAAACACCTGCACCCCGTGACTGGCACACTCAAAGCCGGTCTCGGTCATAAAGCCCTTGGCGATCGGCGTTAACAGCGCCAGTAAATCTTCGGCGCGCTGGCGCTCGCTTGCGTCCTCACTGAGCTTGGTGATATCGAGAAAGGAGGACAGATAGTGGGCCAGCAGGCGATTGCCTTCTGTCAGCGACTTAATGGTTAACAACATGCGCCGCACATCGGGGTGGACGATAATCGCATCGGCCGGGCCATCGGGGTTTTTAGGCCCACTCAACGAGCGCATTTGTAGGCGCTCCCGAGCGTATTTGGTCGCACCCTGTAGCGCCAATTCACCGTGGGCGACACCCTGAATGGCAGTGCCGACGCGGGCGGTATTCATGAAGGTAAACATGCAGTTGAGGCCGCGATTAAGCTCGCCCAGTAAAAACCCGGTGGCGCCATCGAAGTTAATCACACAGGTGGCATTGGCATTGATACCCATTTTGTGTTCGATAGAGCCACAGCTGACACCGTTTTCAGCCAGACTGTCATCGGCGCCAGGCAAGTATTTGGGCACCAGAAACAGCGAAATACCCTTGGTGCCCGGAGGCGCATCGGGCAGGCGGGCAATCACTATGTGGAGAATATTGTCGACCATGTCGTGGTCGCCCGAGGAGATGAAAATTTTGCTGCCGGTAATGGCGTAGCTACCATCGGCATTGACCTCAGCTTTGGTGCGCAGCAAACCCAGGTCGGTGCCGCAGTGGGCCTCAGTTAGACACATGGTGCCGGTCCACTCTCCCGCTACCATCTTCGGTACATAGGCGTCGATCAAGTCTTGTGTACCGTGGGCGAGAATTGTCGCTCGCGCACCCTTGGCGAGAAAGGGATACATACTCCAGGCCCAGTTGGCACTGCCGGCAAACTCATTGAGAATGCTCTCCATCGAGGGTGGCAACGCTTGCCCACCGTATTGTTCGGGACTGGTCAGCCCCGCCCAGCCGCTGTCGGCATAGGCCTTATAAGCGGCTTTAAAGCCACTCGGCGTGGTCACGCCCGCCTGCGCCCAGGTGCAACCCTCTGCGTCACCGGACTGATTCAGCGGTGCCAACTCCTCTTCACAAAAAGTAGCCATGGCCTCGACAACCGCCTCAACGAGATCGGGAGTCGCCTCCTCACAACCCGATAGACTCTGCCACAGCGCCGGGTAATCGAAAACTTCATCGCGCACAAAACGGATATCGCGCACGGGTGCCTTATAGTTAGTCATGATTTTTTCCCAGAATCGTTTTCATTGCGGACAAGATATGCCTTACAAGTTTAGGTCTCTGTGCTACCTTGTGTCTATGTATAAGGCTCATACGCGTGTGTATCTAACATAAAATACCTGAGCCATTCTAGCCAGTGGCTTTATGGGTTTTCGGCCAGTGGCACATTCCACTTTCCCCATTTGTAGGTACTGCACAAAACCGACGCTAAAGTCCGCCGCAGTCAACAGCCAAGATATGAATAAAAATAAACACCATAACCCCAGAGGCCGCACCCTCCCATGAACCCAGACCTGAGCACGGACAGGTTCCGTCACCTCGTTGAACATGTCGATGATGTACTGTGGCGCTGTGATCTGGCGCTAAATTTTAGCTATATTAGCCCCGCCAGCGAAAAGGTCACCGGCTTTACCCCCGAAGAGAGAATCGCCCAAAAACTCGAAGACAAGCTGACTAGTGGCTCACTGCAAGCCCTTAGAAATATCGTCAAAGAGCAACTGGCCCAGGAACAGCAAGGCCGCCAGGGCCCACTTTGGCCGATTCACTGTAACTTTGAGAGCTACCACAAAAATGGCTCCGTTATTCCCATCGAGACCAGCCTGTCCTTTGTGCGAGACGACCAGGGCCGGCTCTCAGAAATGGTTGGCGTCAACCGAGATGTCACCGAACGCAACCAAATTCTCACCACCGTAAAAAGCATTCACGACAGCACCGCCCGCTCCACCGGCGAACACTTCTTTAGCGAGCTCCTCCTCCAGCTCACCAGTAACCTAGACATGCGCTACGGTTTCATTGCCACCATAGAAAACGGCAATGCCCAAACTCTCAACTTTTGTCGAGCGGGGAAAGTCGCCGACAACTTCAGCTACGCGCTGCGCCACAGCCCCTGCGAAAATGTGCTGGAAAATGTAACCTGCTACTACCCAGAGCAAGTATGCCAACACTTCCCCCTTGACATTGGCCTACAGAAACTTGGCGTAGAAAGCTATATCGGCACACCAATATCCAACACCTCAGGTAAAGTTGAGGCCTTGTTGGTATTGATGGATGACCAGCCAATCAAAGACATACCCCTATTAAAGCGTGTTCTAGAGATTTGTGCCGACCGCGCGGGCGCCGAACTCAGTCGCAGTAAGACAGAGCGCAAGCTACAGGAAAGCGAACAACGCTTCCGCGCCCTATTCGAGCAGTCCATGGACCCCTGTATTATTCACAACCGTGCGGGCCAGATCATCAACGCCAATCAAAGCATGGAACAAACCTTCGGCCATTCAATGAAGCGGCTAAAACATCTCAATGTAAGCCATTTAAACAGTGACAACAAAAAAGCCCAGGCCATCGCCAAAACAGCCTTCAGCGACGTATCATCTAAGGGCTCTTCCCGTTTCGAGACCCAACTCAAAAAAAAATCGGGGGAGACCTTTCCCGTAGAAGTGACATCAAAAATGATTAGCGTCGAGGGCGAAGACCTCGTGCTCTCGGTTATTCGCGACCTTAGCGAACAGTATCGGCTACGCGAAGAAGAAAAAAACACGCAGCAGACACTCTCTCAACTCTTCAACGACCTGAACACTGCCATCGCCATTCTCAATAGCGATGGCAGTGTTCATTATGCCAACACCACCCCCTTCTCCAACCCCGATGTACACCAGGCCAGTACACTCGATAAAAAAATATGGGAGTACCAAGCCCTTAGCCATGACCCAGCAATGCAAGCCCTGATTAAAGCCGATGTCAACACCGCGTTGCGGGGCCAGCACACCCAACGCGACGCACAGCTGCTTACACCCGACGGCTTACTGTGGATGCAGATTGATGTCCACCCGGTATTCAATCGCCTGGGCCAGGTGGCTCAACTGTTAGTCGAAGGCTTGAATATCGATCCACACAAAAAAATGGCCGTGCAATTACTTGGCGCCAATCAACGCCGAAAACTGCTCCGCGAACAAGCCCCCATGCCCATTGTCGAATGGGATGTCGCGACTGGGCAGATCAGCGAATGGAATGTCGCCGCCGAAAAACTGTTTGGTTTTAGCGTTGCAGAAGCAAAAGGACAAACACCCGAATTCCTCACCCCTAACAACGTCGCCGTAAATGCACAGGCACTTCAGCAGTCCCTTTCCTTAAACGCCAATCACATAACTAGTAAAAACCGCTGTAAAGACGGGCGCACGCTCTTTTGCGAATGGTATAACTCGCCAATTAAAGATGCCTCTGGCGCCGTAATCGCCGTAGTCTCGATAGTCAGGAATATTACCGCTGAGCACCAGGCGCAGCGAATTCTTCGCCATCGCGATGCCGAACAAAGAGAGATCCTCAATACCATGGTGGATGCTGTCTTCACAATTGACGAAAATGCTAAATTATTGAGTTTCAATCACGCCGCTGAGCAGCTCTTTGGCCACGACGCCGCTGACATTATTGGCCAGCTCGGCTGGCAATTGCTGCCCGCGCAATATGTCACTAAGTGTCAGCATCATTTACGGCGCTTTGCGGCGACCGCAGAGCCCAAGCATATAGGCCTGAGTGACGTTATCGCAGGCCAACGTAAAGATGGCTCTACCTTTCCCTCGCGCATGTCGATTGCAGCACTGCGCACTAAAACAAGGGGCCGTCAGCAATTTATCGTTTCCCTACATGACCTAACCCAAGAAAAGCAGCAAGAAGAGCAACTCAGACGCAGTCAAAAAATGGATGCGCTAGGTAAGTTAACCGGTGGTATCGCCCATGATTTTAATAATATGTTGGGCATCATCATGGGTTACTCCGATCTCCTGACGGCCACCATCAAAGACCAACCCAAACTGACGAAATATGCCGATGAAATATACCGTGCGGGAGCACGCGGGGCACAACTAACGGAAAAACTACTCGGTTTTACCCGGCAAAAAAATGCCTCTGCCGAGCAACTTTCAGTTAACACACTGCTGCAACATCAACGGTATATGCTGGCCAAAACGATCACTCCCCGCATCAAATTAGAGCTCGAGCTCTGCCCGAATTTATGGCCCGTGTATTTGGACAGCGGTGACCTGGGTGATGCCATTCTCAACATCAGTATCAACGCCATGCACGCCATGCCCGAGGGTGGCCGGCTCTCCATCGTCACGAAGAATGAACCTGTCGATGTGTTTGACGCCCCGCTAATAGGCCTGTCAAAAGGTGACTATGTCTCACTCAGCATCAGCGATACAGGCTGTGGCATGGATCAGGCAACACAGGAAAAAATATTCGACCCTTTCTTCTCAACCAAAGGGGAGTTTGGTACGGGCTTGGGTCTCAGCCAGGTTTACGGCTTTATTGAACGCAGTAAAGGCCTAATTAAAACCTATTCGGAGCCTGGCCATGGCACGCGCCTAACGCTGTATTTCCCCCGTCATCAAGAGACCCCTGCCGCCCCCGACAGCAACAATAGCTCATCATCCAAACACCGCCTGAATGGTACAGAAACTATTTTAGTGGTCGATGATGAAGAGGCATTGCTCAACTTAAGTAGCGAAATACTGCGTCCATGCGGCTATCAGGTAATCCCCGTCAGCAGTGGCCAACAGGCCCTAGAGGTCCTTAAAAACACCCCGGTCCAACTGATGATCAGCGATGTCATCATGCCTGAAATGGATGGCTACCAACTCGCCGCCACGGTGCAAGCTCAATACCCCGAGGTCAAAATCCAACTCGCTAGCGGCTTTACCGACGACCGTCATTCAAGCCAGCTCGACGCCACCCTGCTCGAAAACATGATGCAAAAACCTTTTAAAGTTAAAGTGTTGATTGCAAATGTACGAAAACTGCTCGATAGCTAGTCAAAATCAAGAAACAAGCCCTAGCAAGGCCAAATAAGCCCTAACCGTCAGCTCCGGCGGGCCGATTCATCCCCCATAAAGGGTGGGTAGTACCGTCATCGATTTTGACCTCAGCGCAGAACAGAGCATATTGCGCGATAATCTACGGCGCATGATGGATCAAGTTGCCACCCCGGAGTACCTGCGCGAGCACGGCGAAAAAGGCCTCTACCCCTACGCCGTCTACGACAAGTGAGTGGAGATGGGCCTGCTCGGCCCGCCCTTTCTCGAGGCCTACGGCCTATCCCTTTAGCCGCCTGAGCCTGTTAAAAAATGGCACTGAAGCACAGAAGAAACACTACCTGCCAAAGCTGATTAAGGATGAGATCCGCAGGTCCATTTCAATCACCGAGCCCGATGCGGGATCGGATGCCAGCAATAGGCGCACCCTGGCCGTCGCCGATAGCTGGGTTATCAATGGTCAAAAGGTTTTCTCCACTGCCGCCGACGCCTCGCAAATGCAACGCAAGCTTATCGCCAATACCATGGGGCTAAAAATCAACTAAAGACGGGGCAACGCTCTACACGCGAAGTGATATGAGTCTTACTCAGATCACTTAAACCCAGCGTAATTTGCTAAACTTCGAGTACTGCTTAAAACAACCAGGAGTCGAATATGAGTGCAGGACGAACCACGAAAATAGTCATGCTTAGCGCTGCCCTGGCGTGCCTAGCCCCCACACTTAATGCCCAGGAGACAGACTGGCTGGAGTTGAAAGAAGGCTATGAGGGGCAGAAAATACACGCCAAGGTGAAGCGTATAGAACTACCCGAACTCGGTGGCGATGGCGGCCAACACGTAACGGTGTCGATACCCAAAAATCAATTGGCAAGCACTGACAAGGTGCACCAGGTGCTCGTGGTCGGTAAACGTGGCGACAAAGAAGAAACCTTGTCTGGGGTCCACTATGAGTGGGCCGATGACTACGAGAATGATAGCTACGGCTTAATCATCAAGCTCGACACGCTGGAAAACTTCCCCATTCGCGTCTATTTAAAGGACGACCTACCCTTAAGCAAAGGTCAGTAGTCGCACTTTTCTGGCGGCGACTTTCTAGTAGCCGTTCTTTCTCGTAGCCGTTCTTTCTAGTCGCAACCCGTTCTAACAGTAGCCCCGTCACCAGCCATCATTGCCGCTCGTGTTATAACCAGCGGCAATGAAAATAGACTAGCGCTGCGCGCCCCTCGCTTTGAGCTTGCTCAGCTGCCGCTCCCTGAGTTGACGCTCTTTCGGTGTCAGCGGTTGAGGCTTGCTGCCCAGACCCATCGACTTACACAAACGACTCACCTCAACGGGCGTCAGATCGAGCCAGTCGCCGCTGCGCACATAGGAGGGTAGTTCAACGGTGCCAAAGCGGATACGCTTCAGACGGCTCACCTCCACGCCCTGAGATTCCCACAAACGCCGGACTTCGCGATTGCGGCCCTCGGTCAAGACCACCGTAAACCACTGGTGCGAACCCGAACCATCACCAATTTGAATTTTCTTAAAGCGAGCCATACCGTCGTCGAGCATCACCCCCTGCTGTAGGCGCTTGAGCATGTCATCATCGACAATGCCGTGAATGCGCACCAAGTATTGCCGCTCTACCTGGCCCGAGGGGTGCATTTGCCGATTCGCAAGCTCGCCATCATTGGTAAATAACAACAGGCCACTGGTATTAATATCGAGACGACCGACCGCTATCCAGCGCCCCTGCTTAATCGGTGGCAGGCTGGAAAAGACCGTTTTTCGCCCCTCCGGGTCCTGACGGGTACAGATCTCACCCACCGGTTTGTGGTAAATCAGTACCCGGGTACGGGTGTCCTTAGGCTGGAGGTTAATCACACGGCCATCGACAGCAACCTTGTCCTCTGAAGAGATGCGGTCACCGGTAGTCGCGACTTTGCCATTGACAGTCACGCGCCCCGCCGCCACCCATTTTTCTATCTCTCGGCGTGAACCGAGACCGGCCTGGGCCAGCAATTTTTGAATTTTCTCACTCATGGTTCGGGGCTATCCTCACTATCTAGCGCTATAGTTTGTTGGTTCTCGTCTGGTGCAGTCGGCAGCTGATCTTCGCCGTCTCTATCATCAGAGGTAAAGTTATCGACCAGTCGACGCATCGCCGCATCTTCTGCGCTGATGGCCTCTGTGCCGCTATCAATATTAGTCATGGTATTGGCAATCGTCTCACTCCCCGGCTCGGCATCGGCAAGGGGCTCAACACGCCCTTCAGCGCCCTCTTCACCATCCTCCTCGGCAGACTCGCCGAGAGCCTCTTCAAATTGTAGCTCGCGATCGATAGTGCTGAGTTCACGAATCTCACTCAGTGGTGGCAATTGCTCTAAGCTTTGCAAATTAAAATTATCGAGGAACTGCCGCGTGGTGGCGTAGAGCGCGGGGCGACCCGGCACATCGCGATGGCCAACGGAGCGAATCCAGCCTCTATCGAGAAGGCTGCGAATAATATCCGAACTCACGGCAACGCCACGCACCTGTTCGATATCCCCACGCGTTAGGGGTTGGCGATAGGCAATTAGCGCCAAGGTCTCGAGGGTGGCGCGCGAATACTTTTTGGGTTTTTCCTCCCACAGACGGCCAATCCACTGCGCGTATTGTTCTTTGACCTGAAAGCGAAAACCACTGGCGGTACGTTTTAATTCGTAGCCACGGTCACGACAGTCGGCCTCAATGTCTTCCAGTGCGGCCTGCAGCTCATCGCGCTGGGGCATCCACTCCTCGTCGAAGAGTTTTTGCAGGGCGCTAATATCCAGCGAGTCGCCGGCGGCCAACAATGCGGCCTCGACAATTCTTCGCAGTTGTACGACGTCCATCACTCGACTCTCGCTTTTAAATGTATCGGCCCGAGGAATTCATTTTGCACAATTTCAACCAGCGACTCTTTAACCAGCTCCATCATTGCCAAAAAGGTCACAATCACACCCTGGCGTCCCTCGTCGATCTTAAACAGGGTAATAAAGGGCACAAAGCGCTTACCGCGCAGCTGATCTAAAATTTCACTCATGCGCTCGCGAGTGGACAGCACCTCAAAAGCAATATGATGGCTGTCGGTCAACTTTACGCGACGCATAACATCCGCCAGGGCCAGTAGTAAATCTTCCATCGCCACCGGGGGATGGGGTCTAGGCGCTCTGGTCTCTCCGGCTTTCGCGCTCGCCGGAAAAACATCGCGCCCGGTGCGCGCCAGGGCATCAATATCTTCGGCGGCTTGTTTAAAGCGCTCGTACTCCTGCAGGCGACGAATCAATTCGGCGCGGGGGTCTTCATCGCCGTCCTCGTCTTCTGTTTGACGAGGCAGTAACATGCGCGACTTTATTTCTGCCAGCATTGCTGCCATCAGCAGGTATTCCGCCGCCAATTCCCACTGCATGGCCTCCATCAATTCGATATAGGACATATATTGATGGGTAATGTCGGCGACATTGATTTCCAAAATATCAAGATTTTGGCGGCGAATCAGGTACAGCAGTAAGTCGAGGGGGCCCTCAAAGGCGTCGAGAATAACCTCCAAGGCCTCGGGGGGAATATACAGATCACGAGGCAATTCGGTAACTTGCTGGCCCTGTACAATGGCGAAGGGCATTTCACCTTGCTGGGGCGGGGCCGCCTTTGCTTCCGCTGTAGCGAGTGCAGTCACATTCTCAACGGCGATATCGGCCTTGCCAGCAAGCGCATTGTCGGATTGGGGGGCTGAGGTCACTGCACTACCGAGTTAAACTGAGAAGATCGGCCATTATACGGCCTCGCCCGATGCGGCGACAGGAATAACGGGGGCTATTAACAGACTTACAGGCCAAAGGGGGCGAGATCACCCCTACCGGCTCGTACCAATTCCGGGGCGTCGCCGGTGAGGTCGATAACCGAGGTTGGCTCCAGGCCGCAATAACCGCCATTAATGATCAAGTCGACCCGATTGCCGAGTATATCTTCCATGTCCTGGGGGTCGGTCAGGGGGTATTCATCACCGGGCATAATCAGCGTAATACTCATCAGCGGCTCATCGAGGGTTTCGAGCAGGGCCTGGGCGATGGCATTGGCGGGCGCGCGCAGGCCAATAGTTTTACGCTTCGGGTGCATCAGACGGCGCGGCACCTCGGAGCTGGCGTCGAGAATAAAGGTGTAGGGGCCGGGAGTATTGGCCTTTAGTAAGCGAAAATCCTGATTGTCGACCTTAGCGTAGGTTGACAGCTCAGAGAGATCGCGACAGACCAGCGTGAAATTATGATTTTTGTCGAGGGCGCGAATTTGGCGAATTCGGTCCAGCGCCGCCTTATCACCCAAATGACAGCCCAGGGCGTAAACCGAGTCGGTGGGATAAATCACCACGCCACCCTTGCGAATAATACCCACCGCTTGGTCGACTAATCGCTGCTGGGGGTTATCGGGGTGAATATAAAGAACCCTGGCCATATAGACTACTTACCTCGCTATTTGCCGCGACTATAAACCCTCTGCCCTCAAAACTCGACCGCAAATGCCCCAGTACGCACATTGGCAAGATAGCAATGTACGAAATGGTGCGGGAAGCGCTAGAATGAGCGCCATACTCTCGATTCTAAACCACCAAAATGGGCATTATTTAGTGAGCAATAGCGAACCCCAAATCAGCGCCAGCACTTATACAACGTCGCCAGGGCCCGCTCCCTCCGCCCCACCCCAGCGTGAAAACATGCTGATCAACATTAGCTTCAATGTCATTATACCGACCTTGATTTTGACCAAGCTCAGCGGCGATGAGTACTTAGGTACCACTTGGGGCGTGGTTGTCGCCCTGCTCTTTCCTATCATCTACGGCCTGCGCGACTTTCAACAACGTGGCAAAATCAATTTTTTCTCCGGCCTCGGCGTCTTCAGCGTGGTGATGACCGGCGGTATTAGCCTGTTAGAGCTCGATCCCCAATATCTGGCCTATAAAGAGGCGGGGATTCCCGCTATTTTTGGTCTCGCCACATTGATCTCCTTAAAAACCCGCTACCCCCTGGTACGCACCCTGCTCTTCAACGACACGGTAATTGAAATAGACAAGGTCAATCACGCCCTGCGCGAACACAACAGTGTCGAAGCCTTTGATCAACGTTTGATTTGTGCCTCGTGGATTATTGCCGGCTCCTTCCTGGTCTCCTCCATCTTGAACTATCTGCTGGCAACCATGATCGTCACCAGCCAGCCCGGCACGGTTGAGTACAACGCCCAACTGGGTAAAATGACCGCACTGAGCTTTCCCGTGATCGCGGTACCGGCAATGCTGATGATGATGGGCGCGATGTTTTACCTGTTTCGCGGTATTACCCGCATGACAGGCATGCCCTTTGAGGACATTATTCGCACCCACCAAGATACGGACAGCCCCAATGATGATAAAAACAAGGACCAGCAATAATGTGGTACAGCCTAGTTTGTAGCGATGTCACCGATAGCTTAGCCCTGCGTAAAGCCAATCGTCCCGCCCACTTACAGCGCCTCGAAGCACTGCGCGACGCCGGGCGTTTACTGGTCGCCGGCCCCAACCCCAGCATTGACAGTGAAGACCCCGGGGAAGCCGGTTTTAGTGGCAGTCTGATTATTGCCGAGTTCGACTCCCTGACCTCTGCCGAGGATTGGGCCAAAGAAGACCCCTACCAACTGGCAGGCGTTTATGCCTCGGTGAACGTCAAACCCTATAAAAAGGTATTGCCGTAAGCAGCACTATTACCCTGCCCTGTATTGAGAGCCAACACGTAAAACGTAGCACTCAACTGACCTCCTGCCTTTACTCCGCCAATTGCAACGGAACCTCCATGTACAAACTGTTTTTGAGCCTGTTATTGATCGCACTTTCGCCTGCACTGGTTGCCGAAGTACGCTATATCTCCGATGAATTCCGCGTCCCCCTCCGCAAAAGCCCCTGTTCGCGCTGCGCCATTCTTCACCAGGGCCTTAAAACCGGGCTCAAGCTCGACTATATTGAAAGCGCCGATGGCTGGAGTCATATCCGCACCCCCGGCGGCATGGACGGTTGGATAGAAAACCAATACATCGTCACTAAGCCCATAGCCCGCGATCGCATCGCCCGCTACCAGCAGCAGAGTAAAACCCTCAGCGCCAGCAATGCCAAACTCAAGGCACAGGTTGCGGACTTAAAGGCTGACAACCAGCAGCTCGGTGGTCGACTCAATGCGGTGAGTGATGACAACGAGGCGGTATCTCGCGAGCTCGCCGACATCAAGGTCGTTTCCGCCAATGCCCTCAATCTCAAGGTGCAAAATCAAACACTCTTAGAGGACAACGGCATGCTGCAAAGTAAGATCGACGTGCTCAGTGCCCTGAATAAACAACTCGAAGGCAGCCATACTCAGAAATGGTTTATCTACGGTGCTATCTCGGTCTTTCTCGGCGCATTGCTGAGCGTGATTCTGCCCCGTTTAAAGCGTAAGCGTCGCGGCCACTCCGAGTGGGCATAAACCCCATGTGGCTATTCCGGCTTACCCAACAACGTCTCGGCCCAGGCTTATTGCACCAGCGTAGGATTTACCAAAGCCTAGTGACCTGCTACCTGCTAATTGCCTGTACAGGCCTCTGGGCAGAAGCTAACAGCACAGCCCCCCCTACAACGCCGAACCCACGCATTATTATCACCACCACCCACGGTGATATAGAAGTCGAGCTGGCTCCTGAAAAAGCCCCCTTGACCGTGCGCAATTTTTTACAGTACGCCGACAGAAACTACTACGACGGCACGATATTCCATCGCGTAATACAGGGCTTTATGGTGCAAGCCGGCGGCTTTGACCGCAAGCTGAACGCCTTTGAACCGGGGCAGCCCGTCAAGAATGAATCGGTGGGTGGCCTGCTTAACATCAAGGGCTCTGTCGCCATGGCTCGCGGCCACGATCCCGACAGTGCCAAAACAGAGTTTTTTATTAACCTCAAACACAACCGCAATTTTGACGCTAAATATGGCAACCCCGGTTATACGGTGTTTGGCCAGGTGATTTCTGGCATGGCAGTGGTGCAAAGTATTGCCAGCAGTAAAGTTGAAAAATACAATCATCAATTTGTTCACTGGCCCATTGAAGCCATCACCATTACCGGCATTCGTCGCAGTCCCAGCCCGTGATTGCCCTCAGCGTCAACGTCAATAAAATTGCGCTAATTCGCAACTCACGAGAGGGTGATTACCCGAGCGTCGTCGACTACGCCGCGACCTGTATTAATGCCGGTGCCGATGGCATTACCGTCCACCCTCGCCCCGACCAGCGCCACATTCGCCCCCTCGATGTCTTACAGCTCGACGCACTGTGCCGCGCCAAAAGCACGACCAAGGGCAACCCTCTAGAATTCAATATTGAGGGCAACCCCTTTGCCGAGCCCCTCAAGGAATACCCCGGGCTATTGCAGCTAGTTGAACAGACCCGGCCCCAGCAGTGCACTCTAGTACCCGACAGTAGCGCGCAACTGACCTCGGACCACGGCTTTAATCTCGACACTAGCGCCGACAAACTGAAACCTATTATCGCCGCCCTACAGGCGCTCAATGTCAGGGTCAGCCTGTTTATGGACCCCGACAAAAAGCAGTTGGATTTGGCGCGTGAATTGGGTGTTGAGCGCATCGAGCTTTATACCGGCCCCTACGCAGCGGCCGCAGATGACTTATCGCTACTCGACAACTACTTCGATGCCGCCCGCCACGCCAGCAATATTGGCCTCGGCGTCAATGCCGGTCACGATTTAAATCTCCACAACCTCGGCCAATTTTCCGCTGCACCGGGCTTACTTGAGGTCTCCATCGGCCACGCCTTAATCGTCGATGCCATTGAAATAGGCCTCACTCCAGCCGTCAAAGCCTACAAAGCCCTGCTAGAGACCCCCGGTAGCTAGGGGCATAGTAAAAATGAGTGCGCCGATAGCAATGCCCAGCCCACCACCGCGCATGAACATTGTCGGCTCGGGTAAACTTGGCCGCACTCTCGCCCGGCTACTCAGTGACGCCGGGGTGATTACAATCGGGGCCATCTACAACCGCAAAGCCGAACACAGCCGGTCGGCGCGGGCCTTTATCGGCGCCGGCAATATTGCCGACAACCTTGAGCAATTGTCTGACTACCCAGCCCCACTGTGGATACTCGCCACCCCAGACGCGGCGATTCACAGCTGCGCCCAACAACTGGCCGCATGCGCCGACATCGACTGGCGCGGTAGCGTGGTGTTTCACAGTAGCGGTTTGAAAACATCGGCGGAGCTCGCACCCTTACAAGACCTCGGTAGCGCCATTGCCAGTGCCCACCCCGCCCACAGCTTTGCCAGCCCCGAGCGCTCGCTGACTCGCTTCGCCTCAACGGTTTGCACACTAGAGGGCGATGCCCCGGCCATCGAGCAACTCGGCAGGTTATTTAGTGCTATCGGTGGACAAACTAGCGTGATTGATGCCAGCGCTAAACCGCTCTATCACGCTGCCACGGTAATGGCGTCAAACTATCTGGTTGCTCTGCTAGGCAGTAGTCAATCACTGCTTGCCGAGGCCGGCATTGATGAAGGCTTGGCCGCCGCCATCCTCGCGCCACTGATGCAGCAGAGTCTGCAAAATGGTCTCAAGGTCGGTCCGGTGAACGCCCTCACCGGACCGATAGCTAGGGGCGATATCGAAACATTGCAGACTCATCTCGACGCCATCGAGCAGGCCCACCCCGACCTCCTCAACGCCTATACCAGCATGGGGGCACAAGCCTTAAAATTGGCGCGACAGCAGGGCTCGCTCAAACAGCAGCAACTCACCGCAATGGCACAACTTTTCGAGACAGAAAAAACAACCCACTGAAAAAATAGCTACTTAAAAAGATGCGCTATGCTCTCGATACCCGGTTTACGGGCCAGTAGCTCGGCCTGATCTAAACCACAAAGTTCGTGGGGAAAAACCAACCATGCCGAGGTGGTGTGTAAAAAGTAGTCCGGTCGATAGGCCGTGACATTACTCTCGGGTTTAAACCAAGGCACGGCAACACGGCACTCCAGTTTTTTTTCGCCCGCCAAGGTCGCGATATCACTCAACACCTGAGCCATGCTCAAACCACTGTCGAAGACATCATCAACGATCAAGATGCGCTGAATCTTATCAAGTTGTGTCGCCACATAATCAAGACCCTCAACTTGCACCTTGGCCCCACGCTGGCCAATACCCTCGTAAAGTTTACTTCGAATGGGAATATGGTCGGCGTCGATACCCTGATACATCAGTAACTCATGAATGGCAATTGCAATCGGTGTGCCGCCCCGCCAGACGCCAATAATTAAATCGGGTACAAAACCACTATCGAGTATTTTGGCGCCGAGAAGGTAGGCATCGGCCAAGGTTTGCTCGGCGCTGAGGTAAACTTTTTCACTCAAGGGGGCAATTCATCCTTAGCTTATTGAGAGGGGAGCCAGTTGTTTGAGAGCAGGCGATAAACCTGAGCGCAACAAACTATACACCGAGGATAATACGCCATCAAAAGAGCATAAGCTGCTGGCTGCCGAGAATACCGACATCAAAAAAGCTGGCAAGCCCTGCCCTTTATTAGACTGACAAAAAAACCGCCGTGGGTAAGCACTGCGGTTTTTTTGTTGATCGTGATTCTACAATAGAGTGGCTAGCGAATACCCCTTCTTCGTATCGCCGACGAGGTAAAGTGATTATCGGTAACACGCCAGGTGAAATCGGGTGCTTTACTCTTATCCATCATCAGCGCCAGCATACGGTGGGCATTGAAGTCATATTGTAATTCCGCAGCACGGTTAGGAAGGCCAATATCGTAAAACATTACCCAATGGTCTTCCCAATGACGCCAGAGTTCACCACGACGATCGTAATTATCGGAAAGCATGACCTCCCAGGAATCTTCATCGAAGTAGTAAACCCGCTTGCTGTAATCGTGGCTAGTGCCCTCTTTGAGGTTGGCTTCGACAATCCAGACACGGTGTAACTCATAGCGGGCATAGTCCTGATTAAAGCGCCCCGAATCTGCAATTACCTTATCGGGAGTGGCAGACTGAGCAAACAATTTGTAGGGATTGTAGGGCACATAGACTTCACGCTTGCCCAGCAACTTGTAGGTGAAACGATCATTGGGGCCGTTAAAGCCGTAAGCTTGATCGGTGGTACCAAGGCCATCGCCCGCGGTAATGGGGTTGTCGTAGACAATCTGCGGTGCCCGTTTAACGCGGCGCTGACCGGGGCTATAGGCCCAGGCCTTACGGAAGTTTTGAGTAAAGGTAATCGGCTCCAAGGCGAGTACCACCTGTCCGGCCACCTTGGCAGGCCCTGTTAATGTTTGCTGATAGAGCAAAATGTTTTCGGTTGGAACAACGTTGGGGTCATCATCAGCAATCTCTGGATCACTCCACTTGTAGTGAAACTCCACATCCAAATTACTCGTCTCGAAATTGCCATTCGAGGCAACGGCGATGGTCAACTCCCGCGACTTGTTCCAGACAAGCTTTGGCCGTGACTGCTGATTGAGGAAGGCCTCCTCCGCAGTATGGGGAATGGGAAAGGCCCAGGCTTTTCTGGCACCGGTAAAACCGATCATGCCCATATGGCTATCGGTGCGCTGAAACACGGCGCGATCTAAGTTTTTTAGGGCGGCGTCATAAATATAGTCGTTGTAAACCATCGAGCGCCGGGTCGGATAGACATTCATAAAATAGTCGGAATAGGTCTGGAACATCATCTTCTGACCCTCCGACAATTTATCGGCATGCTCAAGATAATTCTGCGCGGTGATTTTTAGTCGAACCTCATCATCGGCAAAGGGATCGAGATGAAAGGTGCCCGGTTTAAAGCCATCCGGTATCGGTGTTTGCTGGTTTTTCCACTCGGGAATGGTACCTTCCGCATTGCCGGCACGGATGGCACCACTGGGCGTGAGCTTAGTACCTTCAAGGCCAATCGATGCGCGCTCTTCGGGGGTCACGACCGCCATCGCAACGCTGCTGCTCAATGCACAAGCAGCGAGCAAAGCTTTATTGAGGCCAAACTTACTTATCACAGACATCTAGTTACCCTCTTTATCTTTATCGTTATATTTATCGTAGATTAAGGAGCCTTAACTGAAGCGACAGATACAACTTACCGGGCAAACCCGTTCTGACTAAAAGGCTAGTCATCAAGATGGCAGTATTTTTAATATGAGTCAAGATAATACTAGACATGCTACTGGGTTATTTTACTACAAAATAATAAGCACCACGTGCATCGAGTGCGGCGCTTATCTTGAACCTTGACTGGCAAGGTAAGACTGTTACACAAACCGCCTCATCTTATTTATCAATAAGCACCTTTGATGTTTTCCAGAGGCCGACGAAAACGTCTATACTACGCGCCATTCTCGCCAAGCCACTGTGACTAATGGAGTCCTCTTTATGAAAAACCAGAACCTTATTACTCTGTGTACAGCATTTATAACGCTATTCATGTTAAGTGCCTGTAGCGGAGAGAAGGGCGAAGTTGTATTGAGTGTTCAGCAGGAAGCAGCCATGTCCGAGCGTCTGGCACCTGCCGGCTCAGTCAGCCTCACTGGCGAAGTTGGCGGCGCACCTGCTACAGGTAGCGGTGCCGGTAGCCGTAGTGGTGAAGAGGTCTACGCCAACACCTGTAAGATCTGTCACGGTTCTGGCTCGGGTGGAGCACCCAAACTTGGTGTGCCCGAGCAGTGGAGTGCACGCATCGACAAGGGTATGGAAAGCTTGTACACCAGTGCGATCAGTGGCTTCCAGGGTATGCCCGCCAAAGGCCTCTGCATGGATTGCTCCGATGATGAGCTCAAGAGCGCCGTTGACTTCCTGATTGATGGCAGTAAATAAAACGCAGATCAAGGCAATGACTTGGTAAAAAAGTCATTGCCTGCATTAGAAACGCTAGAAAAACCCTATGTCTAAACACATGGGTTTTTTTTTGCGTTTAATAATTTACATCGCGCTAAAAGACACCTTATTTCTCCCTAGGCGAACTACCCCGGCAATCCCCCTCCTCCGCCTATAGGATTATTTCACCCCGAGGCGCTACACTCCTCACTCTTCAAGCAATAATGAAACAGTGACTCGGAGGCCCGCCCGACAGTGAACAAAATCAAAAACCAGGCCCAACCGGCCATCAACACCAATAAAGATGAGGTCATCACCCAGTTTGATGAGCGTTTAAAGGCCACACTCGATGAGGGTCGCAAGGAGCTGATAGCTAAACGCCATCAACGGGGTTATCGCAGCGCTCGTGAAAATCTCAAAGACCTCTGTGACAGCGGCTCCTTTTTAGAATACGGTCAACTCGCAGTCGCCGCCCAGCGCCGGCGCAGAGACATCGACGACCTTAAAAAACATACCGCAGCCGACGGTATTATCACCGGCCTCGCCACCATCAACGCCCAGCTGTTTGACGAACAGGCCAGTCGCGCCGTGGTCATCGTCAACGACTACACCGTGCTGGCAGGTACCCAGGGCGTCTTTCACCACAAAAAGCTCGATCGTGCCCTCGAACTGGCCGCCGAACTAAAACTGCCGGTAGTGATGTACGCCGAGGGCGGCGGTGGCCGTCCCGGAGATACCGACTACGAATTAAGTTTGAATTTAGGCTCCTTTGCCGCCTGGGCTGGGCTCCGGGGCCTCGTGCCGATGATCGCCGTTAATAACGGCTACTGCTTTGCCGGCAACGCCGCCCTCTTTGGTTGCGCCGACATTACCATCGCCACGAAAAGCTCATGGATTGGTATGGCAGGCCCAGCGATGATCGAGGGCGGTGGCATGGGCAGCTTCACAGCCACCGATATTGGCCCCATTGAAACCCAGGTCAAAAATGGTGTGGTGGATATTGTCGCCGCAGATGAGGACGACGCCACGCGCATTACTCGCCAGGTGCTGTCCTATTTTCAAGGCAGTACGGAAAACTGGAGTTGTGCCGATCAACGCAAGCTCTGGCCATTACTCCCCGCCGACCGGCGCTTCGTCTACAAAGTACGGGACATCATCACCACCCTGGCCGACACGGACTCCTTTACCGAGCTGCGCAGGGACTATGGCTGCGGCATTATCACCGGCTTTGTACGCATTGAAGGTAAGCCTTTCGGCCTGATTTGCAACGACTGTCGATTCTTAGGCGGCGCCATTGATGCCGAGGCAGCCCTCAAGGCAACACGTTTTTTGGAACTCTGTAATAACTTCAAGCTACCCCTGCTCTCCCTGTGCGACACCCCCGGTTTTATGGTTGGCCCGGAGAGTGAAACCGAGGGTGCCGTGCGCAAGATGTCCGATATGTTTGTCGCCGGCTCCCGCCTCAAGTCGCCCATGATCGCGATCTTTTTACGCAAGGGTTACGGTCTAGGGGCCATCGCTATGACTGGCGGCAGTTTTGCCCGCCCCATCTACAGTGCGTCCTGGCCCAGCGGTGAATTCGGCGCCATGGGCTTAGAGGGCGCCGTTCACTTGGGTTTCAAAAAAGAACTCGATGCTGTTAAAACCGAAGAGGAGCGAGAAACACTCTTCAATAAATTGCTCAACGCCATGTACGAGCGCGGTAAAGCGACAGAAGCTGCCAGTTATCTTGAGATTGATGCGGTTATTGACCCCGCTGACACCCGAAAAGTCATTATCCAGGCATTGGGTAAAAGCAGCGTATTAAAGTAACCATACAAACCAATAAAAAAAGCCGGGGCCATTGCCCCGGCTTTTTCACGAAAACACTATCGTTTTAAACTTAAAATTTGTAACCAACACCCACCATATAAACCCAAGGGTCGATATCCACATCGGCTTTGATTCGCACAGTATCAAACTTGAAATCTGCTTCGGTATCAATATCGATATACCACACAGAGGCATTCAGTAACCAGTGCTCATCAATAGCATAATCAAAGCCTACCTGAACTGCCAGACCAATGGAGTCGTCGAGCTCTAGGTCACCGCTTTCACCTAAAAAAGCTTCAAGATCACTATCAACACCCTCATCAAAGAACGCTGTGTAGTTAACACCAATACCCACATAGGGCTGAAATGCAGATGAAGGCTCCATCGGGAAGTATTGTAAGGTCAAGGTAGGCGGCAACTGCTTGCTATCGCCAGCATCAAGACCCAAACCATTGGCCTTAATATCATGCTCAAAGGGTGTTGCCGCAAGTAGGCCTATACCCAGATGCGACGTCAGCATATAAGTCCCTGTCAGGCCCAGCTGCTCGTCGCCATCGACACCGACACCCGTGCCTGCCACAGTCCCACCATTAATATTCAAAGCCGAACTACTTTCATCTGGCTGCACCGAGGCAACACCAGCACGTAGAATAAAGTCACCTGGCTCATAGGCCAATACATTGCCCGCACCGCAAGCTAAACCGCCTGCCAATAATGAACCCGTAACGAAAGCATTAATTTTTTGACGTCCCATACAGCATACCCCTCTCTCAAAAATGACTGTGTTATTAGAGCATTAGAGTAGAAATCTGAAGTTGATCTAGGTTAAGAGATTTATTATTACAATCGTTTCAAAACACTAGCTCGTCACTTTGCTATAACAAGGGAGTCGTCAAATATTTGAGGTCTAGCTCACACTTTATTCCCCACCTAGGCATTCGGGAGGCGTAGGCACCTCTCCCTTCTGCGCCCAATATTCGGGGGTAAAGGCATGAATCGATAAGGCATGGACACCAGAGGAGAGCTCTTCGGCAAGTAGTTGATAGACACGCTGGTGGCACTGCACGGCACGCAGACCCGCAAAGCTGTCGGCAACCACGACAATGTCGAAATGGGTTTCGGCATCTGCGGGCACTGCGTGCATATGGCTGACATTATCCACCTGTAAATGTACTGGTGAGAGGCCGTCATGCAATTTTTGAACGATAATTTCCTGCACGCTCATCGTTTCGCTCCCCATACCATGCTCGCAGTCAAAAGCCGGAAACCATAGAAATCATCACCCCGGCTGCCACCGCCGAGCCGATAACGCCTGCCACATTTGGCCCCATCGCATGCATTAACAAGAAATTTTGTGGATTCGCTTCAAGGCCAACTTTATTCGACACCCGCGCCGCCATCGGCACCGCCGAGACACCGGCCGAACCGATTAAGGGGTTTATCGGCGTATCGCTAAAGCGATTCATCAACTTCGCCATCAACACACCGGCCGCAGTGCCTATGCAAAAAGCTAAGGCACCCAGGGCGAGAATACCCAGAGTTTCCCAGTTGAGGAATTTATCGGCACTCATTTTAGAGCCGACCGCGAGACCGAGAAAAATGGTGACAATGTTAATCAAGGCGTTTTGGGTGGTATCACTCAAGCGATCGACGACACCACATTCACGCATTAAATTACCGAAGCAAAACATCCCCAACAGCGGTGCCGCACTGGGCAGTAACATCGCGACAAGACCCAACAGCAGCATCGGGAAGACAATTTTCTCCCGGATCGAGACGGGACGCAGCTGTACCATTTCAATTTTCCGTTCCGCCTCGCTGGTCAGCGCACGCATGATCGGCGGCTGAATAATTGGCACCAGCGCCATGTAGGAATAAGCCGCAACGGCCACAGCACCGAGTAAATCTGGCGACAGCTTACTGGCGACAAAGATTGCCGTCGGCCCATCGGCGCCACCGATGATACCGATCGATGCCGCATCTCGAATGGAGAAGTCAAGAATCCCCAAACTGCTCAAGCCCACCGCACCCATTACCGTCACGAAAATACCCACTTGCGCAGCGGCACCGAGTAATAGGGTTTTTGGATTGGCCAGTAAGGGGCCAAAATCGGTCATTGCACCGACCCCCATAAAGATAATCAGCGGAAACATACCCGAGGCGATACCGACGTTGTAGATGTAGTACATCAAGCCGCCGGGGGATTCCATGTGACCCATCGCATCGTAAATCGGCGCGGCCTCAAAACCGGCACCGGGTATATTCACTAAGATGGTGCCAAAGCCAATGGGCACCAACAACAGCGGTTCAAAACCTTTGCGAATGGCCAAAAACAGCAGGGTAAGGCCCACCGCCATCATCACTACCGTGCCGGCATCGACTTGTGCTAGACCGGATTCGGTCCAGAGTTTTAATATTTGTTCCATGATTAACTCCGTAGGCTAGATGAGTGTGACCAAGGGATCGCCAACACTAATGGCATCGCCCTCTTTCACTAAGACATCACCGATGGTGCCCGCTCGCGCAGCACTCACGGCGGTTTCCATCTTCATCGCCTCAAGAATAATCAGGTTGTCACCCTCGACCACCTGCTGACCGGGACTGACCAGTACCTTGAAGATATTACCCGCCAGCGGAGCCGGTACAGGTTCACCACCACCGACAACTCCTGAGCCACCGACTGCAGGCGCAACACCGCCCATGGGCGCAATGGCCGACACATCGCCACCATTACTGACGGCTACGGTGTAGTCGCGGCCTTCTACGTTCACGGTGTAAATTTCTTCACCGCTGTCATTGGTAACAACACTACCCTCTTTACCGGTTGGTACGGGCTCGAAAGCGGAAGGGTTGTCACGGTTTTCGAGAAACTTCAAACCAATTTGCGGGAACAGTGCATAGGTCAGCACGTCGTCGATCTTTTGCTCGCCCTGCATTAAAGTGATATTTTTTTCTTTCGCCTTACCATCCAGCTCGGCGATCAGCTTATCCAACTCAGCGGGGATGAGATCTGCGGGGCGCACAGTAATTGCCTCACCACCTTCCAATACCTTGGCCTGCAGCTCGGCATTCACCGGCGCCGGTGTGGCCCCGTATTCGCCCTTTAAGACACCGGCGGTCTCTTTAGTAATGGTTTTATAGCGTTCACCAGTGAGGATGTTGATCACCGACTGGGTGCCAACAATTTGTGAGGTTGGCGTCACCAGTGGGATGAAGCCGAGGTCTTCTCTGACGCGGGGAATTTCAGCCAATACTTCGTCAAACTTTTCAATGGCCCCCTGCTCGTGTAATTGGCTTTCCATATTGGTGAGCATGCCACCGGGCACCTGGGCAACCAGAATACGCGAATCGACGCCGCGCAGAGAGCCTTCAAACTTGGCGTATTTCTTTCTGACTTCGCGGAAATAGGCGGCGATTTCTTCCAGCAGGCCCATATCGAGACCGGTATCGCGCTCGGTGCCCTCGAGTATTGCCACCAATGCCTCGGTGGGCGAGTGGCCGTACGTCATCGACATCGATGAAATCGCCGTATCGACATTGTCGATACCAGCTTCAATACATTTCAGATAGGTCGCCGTCGACATACCCGTCGTGGCGTGGCATTGAATATGAATGGGAATATTGACCGCTTTCTTAAGCCGACTCACTAATTCAAAACCGGTATAGGGTGTCAACAAACCCGCCATATCTTTAATACAGATAGAATCGGCCTGCATATCTTCCAGCTCGCGGGCCATATCGACCCACAGGTCAATATTGTGCACCGGGCTAACCGTATAGGAGATCGTACCCTGGGCGTGCTTGCCAACGTTCTTCACGGCCTGCAGGGCGGTACGTAAATTGCGCACATCGTTCATCGCATCAAACACGCGAAAAACATCAACGCCGTTAGTCGCGGCACGCTCGACAAACTTTGTCACCACGTCATCGGCATAGTGGCGATAACCGAGAATATTCTGGCCTCTAAAAAGCATTTGCTGGGGCGTATTGGGCATCGCCTTTTTTAGCTCGCGAATGCGATCCCAGGGATCTTCGCCCAAATAGCGTATGCAGGAGTCAAAGGTCGCCCCACCCCAGGATTCCAACGACCAGAAGCCGACTTGGTCGAGTTTCTCGGCAATCGGCAACATATCGTCGATGCGCAGACGCGTCGCGAAAAGAGATTGGTGCGCATCGCGCAACACCACATCGGTAATCCCCAGGGGTTTTTTCTGCTCTACCATTAAATCACTCTCAACTGTTTAAACGATGGGGCTGCGCTTAGCTGCAGCTCGTTTTTAATAAATTCTAGCGTCTACTTACCGCGATGTTTATCGATTGCCGCTTGTATAACCGCTTGTATGCGAGGCTCTACGGCACTCACTGGCGCCATTTGCACGGCCACCTCGGGCTGTACGGGGTCGGGGAAAAAGCGGGTGATCACCCAGGACATCAGCGTCAGTGCGCCAACCAGTAAGATCAAAAACGTAAACACCGTACCCATGCCAAAGAGCATCAGGTCGACACCCTGTTGAAATAAATCGACTTCCATAAACTTACCCTTTAAATCACTCAATACACAGCGCTTCAGCAAACGGCTCTAACTCACGCACCCGTAAAATTCGTTAAAAATAATACCGCGCAGCCCCGCTAGTAAAGTATTGGCGCCCGTACCAGCCAATAAGACACCCAGAAATGGCGAATTGTAAGCGATCCACCGCCTCGAAACAAAGTTGCTTTGCCTCTCGAGGCATCGAACACAGTGCCAGTGGCAGGAAAACAAAGATCGGAAAGGAATAAAAAGGTCAATATACAGTCGCTTTTTCTGGCTTCCTTCGCCGATTGTTCTAGTGCTATAGTGAATTGAAATTGACAGGGGGCACAGATACCCGTAGCAAATCGTTGCTTTTGCCGCCGGCTTCTGAAGATAGACTGCCCAAAAAAATTATAAACAAGATACGTTCAATTTGAATAAGCACGGCGACTGATATCTATTTCCATAAAAAAGCAGTCGTCCGCCAGATTTTTATTCCTTGAACGATATTTCACAGTTTCTACCTTAGGAGAGTTAACCATGTCTGACGTTTACGATATTCACATCAAGGGCGGCACTGTTGTCGATGGCACTCGTGCCCCGCGACGCATAGCCGATGTCTGGATCAAAGACGGCAAAATTGCTCAAATCGGCGGCGAAGCCCCCGGTGCGGCAAAAGAGGTCATCGACGCCACCGGCAAGATCGTCTGCCCCGGCTTTGTCGATCTGCACACCCACTACGATGCACAAATCCACTGGGACCCCTACTGCACCATCTCTGGCTGGCACGGCGTTACCACCGTCGTATTGGGCAATTGTGGTTTTGGCTTCGCTCCGGTTAAGCCCGAGTATCGCGAACGCTCACTGCTGACCATGACCCGCACCGAGGCAATTCCCTACGACTGCATGAAAATCGGCATGCCCTTTACCTGGGAGACAATCCCCGAGTACCTCGACTCTCTCGATGCTGCGGCCAAGGGCGTCAACTGCGTGCACTATATGCCCACCGCGTCCCTGCTGACCTATGTAATGGGTCTCGAAGCGGCAAAATCTCGTGAAGCCACCCCCACCGAGCGCCTCGAATTGAAACGCCTACTCGACGAGGGCATGGAAGCGGGTCTAATGGGCTTCTCCATCCAGCGTCTCGGTGAAAACTCCACCCAGGCCGATTTCGACGGCACCCCCATGGTCACCGACACCATGACCGATGCCGAGGTGCTCAACCTCGCCGAAGTACTGCGTGAGCGCGGCGAGGGCAATGTGCAAATCACCCAAGCCACCGGTGATATTAAAACCGATATGCAGTTCCTCGAAACCTTGGCAGAGGCCACCGGTCGTCCGGTACTGCACAACGCCATCGCCCCGACCCGTAAAAATGCCCGGGTGCACCGTCGTAGTCTCGACTGGCTCAACAATGCGCGGGATAAGGGCCTGCAAATTTACGGTCAGGCCGGCACCGTACGCACCGGCTTTTGCTTTACGCTCGAGCACTGGAATCTCTACGATGCCAGCCCCGCATGGCGCAAGCTGACCACCGGCACGAAAGCCGAAAAGCTCGAGAAACTGCAAGATCCCGAGCTGCGCGAAGCCATTATCGCCGAAACCGAAGAAGCGGATCGTCGTCTACAGGTCATTCAAGCCGGTGTTGGCGGCGCGGTTCCCCTGTTGCAGGTGCAAGATGTTCACGGCACCAAGTCACTGGAGAAATACGTCGGCAAGACCCTCGCGCAAATTGGTGAGGAGGAAGGTAAACACCCGATTCACGTGATGCTCGACCTCTCTCTAGAGGGCGACCTCAATGTCCACTTCCTCGGCCCAGACAAGGGTTTTAACGCCGACTTTATGGCGGAAATCATCAACGACAACAGCTACACCATTCCCGGTGTCTCCGACGGTGGCGCCCACACCAAGTTCTTCACCGGTGGTGCTTACACCACCGACTTCCTCAAGTGGTTGGTGCGCGATGAAGAAAAAATCACCTTGGAAGAGGCCCACTACCGTCTCGCGGCCCTGCCCGCCCAGGCGGCAGGCTTGAAAGAACGCGGTGTACTGCGTGCCGGCTGGGCCGCCGATGTCGTGGTTTACGACATCAACGCCCTCGGTGATGGCGACGAGTGGATTGGCGAAATTGTCCACGACCTACCCGCCGGCGAATGGCGTCGTATTAAACGCGCCGAAGGCTACCAGGCCATCATCGTCAACGGTGAAGTCACCTTTGATAACGGCGAATGCACCGGCGCCACCCCCGGTGAGCTGCTGCGCAGTGGCCGTGGTAAGAGCGCCGTTAAGATTGCTGAAGAAAGAGCCGCATAAGCACTTCTCTTCAGCAAAACCAACAAACCCACACCTCGGTGTGGGTTTGTTGGTTTTGGGCTATGGAAAACACCTAATAGATAGTTGTTCAATAATTCCGCTAGAAGAGAAAGTATGCCAATTTCGCTGTGCCCTCCCTCCATCCAACGCTGTTTTAATCTCGATGATTTTCGACAGCAAGCCAAACGCAAACTCCCCGCCCCCTTATTTCACTATATTGACGGTGGCGCCGACGATGAAATCACCCGCGCCAACAACACTGCGGCCTTTAATAACTACCAAATTGTGCCGCGCTGTCTAGAAGATGTCACCACCATTAATATGAAGACCAGGGTACTGGGCTGTGAGTTAGATTGGCCGGTGCTGATGTCACCCACCGGCATGTCGCGCTTTTTCCACCACCAAGGAGAGCGCGCCGTGGCCCGTGCCGCCGCACAATCCGGCACAATGTATTCACTATCGACCGTGGCCACCACCAGCATTGAAGATGTCGCCGCAGCCACCAGTGGCCCAAAAATGTTCCAGCTCTATGTACTGCGCGACAACGCCATTAATGAAGAGCTGATCGACCGCTGTCGCGCCGCCAACTATGACGCCCTCTGTCTCACCGTCGACACCGTGGTACAGGGCAACCGCGAGCGCGACCTGCGCACCGGCATGACCATCCCCCCGCAGTTGACCCTGAAAAGTCTCGCCAGCTTCGCCCTGCACCCCGCTTGGTGCTACCACTACCTAAGGACACCGGCGCTAGAAATGGCCAACCTGAGCCAGCATATTTCAGAAGGCAGCTCGCAAGTTAGCTCCCTCGGCAAATACATTAACGGACAGTTTGATCGCGCCCTAAACTGGGCCTACGCCGAAAAAGTCGCCGCCCGCTGGCAGGGGCCCTTTGCCATTAAAGGTATTTTGTCTGTCGAAGATGCCCGCCGTGCTGCCGACATCGGTGCCAGCGCAGTCATTATTTCGAACCACGGTGGCCGCCAGCTCGACACTGTGGCGGCACCCATTGATGTCGTCGCCGAAATAGCCGATGCCCTGGGCGATAAGCTCGAAATCATTCTCGACGGCGGCGTGCGCCGGGGTACTCACGTACTGAAAGCACTGGCCATGGGCGCCACGGCCTGCATGATGGGGCGGCCCTATCTCTACGGGCTAGCGGCTGGCGGTCAGGCCGGGGTTGAGCGGGTTTTAGACTTACTGAAGAGTGAAATAGAGCGCGCTATGATCCTCTCGGGCCGTGCCGACCTCAAGCAACTAGACCCTAGTTTTATTCGCGACCAGCTTTAGTCAAACAAGCAATTAAAGCGCTGGGGGTATGGGGCTTACGACAAGCGCTTACGGCGAGGACTTGCAGCGCGCAAGCTATCGCACGGAACCCATCAAGCCAGATGTTTATCGAGGGTTTCCCTCACTTCCTCCTCGATGGTGCCACGAAACACCGAGGCCAGAAAATTCAACTTTATATCGATCAAAATATCGCCCTCACCACAGTCGATACGCGCCTTCACCCCGCTATAGGTGTAGTGCACAGTGTCACCCTGCCAGCGGTACTTACCACCGATGCGCCGAATTAAGTTTTGCGCCAACTGCTCGGCTTGTTGCTTGATCTCATCCAGCGGCAACTGGTGTGAGCGTGCAATATTAATAGTCGCCAAAAATAATCTCCCCAAGCACAAGTACAACATCGTTGAATTGACATCATTATTACAAGATAAGCCGACATAGCAAGCCGCATCGGTGCGCCGCTCGTACAAAGCCATTATAATTGCCGCCCCCAGCCAATCCCCTGCCCACCCGGTTTTTTCACCTGCAACATGGAGCCACCCTTGTCAGCCACACCGCAACAGCCACAGAGCAGCACAACACCAACTGACGACCCCCTGTCACTGCCCGTCGCCCGACCGCTACGACGCATCGCGGCACTGGTCTACGACCTATTTCTGCTGGCGGCGATTAGCCTGGCTTACGCCGCCCTTTTCTTTATGGTTCAGGTCTACACCGACGGTAGCGCAGCCGCGCAAATATTAACCCCAGGCCAGGAAACAACCCGGCTCGAGTACGAAGGCCCCCTGCGCTATCTCTTCCTGTTTGGCTGGTGGCTCTGTCTGGCACTGTTTTACAGCTGGTGCTGGCGGCGCAGTGGTCAAACCCTGGGTATGAAAACCTGGCATCTACGCCTCGAGCAACTTGACACAGCAAGCCCCGGCACCAGCCCCCGGGCCAGCTGGCGGCAGTGTTTGATACGCAGCTTGGTGGCACCCCCCGTACTGCTAGGGGCGGGGCTTTCCTATGCTTATTGTTTGTTTAATCCTGAAGGCCACTGCCTGCACGATCTTTGCAGTCAGACTCGGGTAGTGGTTTTGCCTAAGGAAGAATAGCCCCCCATCGAATTGACGGCTGCAGCAAAAGGCAAATCACTATTGCCTTAATAAAACGGGAATAAAGCGGGGGTCTAGCACCTCAACGGCATGTCTCCCGCCACGCCTCAAAGCGGGTGTCGTCACTCGGAATGATGTTTTTATAGACGTGCTAAGTTGACATCACAGCCAACACGAGCTCGACGCTCAAGCGCTGCCAACCATTGAACCAAGCCGCCCCGCTAAGCCGCCCGCCGCAACAACACCAAACCAATACCCACACACACTATCGCCGGGGTAAATACCGCCCAAAAGGGCGAAAACCCAAACACCACACTCGACGGCCCGAGCAATTGCTGACTGGTTTGAAAGGCGATGCCGGCAATCACCCCAGCAAAAATTTTAAAGCCCATGGTCGCGGCTCGCAGGGGCCCAAACACAAAGGAGGTGGCAATCAGCACCAGGCTCAGCACCGAGAGCGGCTGTAGCGCCTTGCTCCAAAAGGCCAGCCAGTATTTCGACGACTGTTGCTCCTGCTCGTCGAGATACTGGGCGTAGTGATACAGGCTGCCCATCGACAGCGATTCCGCAGGCATCACCATCAGCGTCAACAGGTCTGGCGACAAACCCGAGTCCCAATGCCGGGTGACAAACTCGCTGGTTTGCGTGCCATCATCATCAAAGCGGGTGACGACGCCCTCCTCTTCCAACCAATAGTCTTTAAAGAAAGTCGCCCGTGCCGCAAAACTCACCTCCTCAATAACGCGTTGCTCGTTAAAGCGGTAGCGGGTCACGCCAAAGAGTCTGCCGTTGGGGTAGACCCCATTGAAGTGGATGAACTCATTGCCCTCGCGATTCCACACCCCGCTAGTGGCGGATAAACTCTCCTGCTCACCGCGCAATAACATGCGGCGACTGGTGGCCAGCTGATCGGTGTAGGGCACCACATATTCGCCGAGGAGAACACCGCAAACGATCACCAGCAGCACCGGACGCAGTACAAAGCCGGTAATGCGCAGCAGCGAGACACCGGCGGCACGCATAATCACCAGTTCGCTATTGCCCGCTAATACGCCGAGACCGATTAAGCAGCCGATCAGGGAGGCGAAGGCAATATTGCTGTAGATTCGCGCCGGCAAGGTGAGCCAGACGTTGTAGAGCACGTCGCTAAACTGGTAATCATTGCGCACATCCCCGAGGCCATCGACCACGGCGGCAATCACATCAATACTTAGCAGTACCAGTAAAACCAGAATAATGGCGCCGAACACAAAGCGCATCACGTAGCGCGATAGGTAGCTCATGACTCACTCCCCGCTGCTAGCGGCGCAGCCACCCTGGCGCGCTTGCCGCGCCAACCGCTATCCCAGAGCAAGAGCCCACCGGCAATCACTAAAAACACACCGTGTACCCACCATAGCCCGAGGGTCGCCGAAAGTTCACCGTCTTCCAATGCGCCACGCGCGGCGTTGAGGCCGACCAAATAAAAGATATACAGCAGCACGGCGGGGAAGACCTTGACGAAGCGACCCTGGCGAGGATTGGTGCGGCTCAAGGGCACCGCCATTAAAGACACCACCAGCACCAGAATGGGCACCGAGTAGCGCCACTGCAGTGCTGCCACATGCTCGGGCCGATCCGATGCGCGCAGCTCCGCGGTCGACATGCTCTCAGCCTTTTCACGATGACGCCGGGGATTGCTGTTGCTCTGCAAACGTTGGCCGTATTCCTCAAATTCGGTAATTTGAAAATCGGCCCGCCCCGGCATGCCCTCAATGCGATAGCCCTTATTCAGCACTAAATAGCGCTCGCCATTTTCCTCGGCCAACGTGGGGAGCCCCGTTTGCGCCAGTACCACCACCTGGCGCACGCCGCTGCTATCAACGCTCGACTGCGATAAAAACACCTCGTGCATGGTGCCGTCTTCGTCCATCGACTCGGTATAGGTGACACCACGACCACCCCGCAGGGGGTAAAACTTACCGCCCTCTAAGGACTCGAACTCGCCCCGAGATTTCTGCGCGCTGAGCAGGGCCTCGGCCTTGGCCAAGCCACCGGGGCTGACCGAAAAACTCAACCAGGCCACCACGCCCGCCACCAGCACGGCAACCGCCATGGTATAGGCGATTAATTTACCGGGGCTCATGCCACAGGCATAGAGCACGGTCATTTCGCTGTCGACATAGAGACGACCATAGACCAGTAAAATACCGAGAAAAAAGGCCAGGGGTAGTATCAACTCCAGAAAGCCGGGTAAGCGATAGCCGATCACCGCAAACAATATATTGGCATCGAGCATGCCAGCGGCGGCCTCGGCCAGATACTTCACAAAGCGCCCGCTGATAATAACCAGCATCAGCACAGCGCAAACGGCGGCGGTGGTACCCAGTAAATCCCGGGCGATATAGCGAAAAATAATCACAAAAAGTGGCTCAACCTTCAGTTAGTTAATTAGCTTGTTAATTCCTGCCTTAACTTGCTCGTTAAAATGCATCATTTTACCTTCGAGGCGTTTGGCCTCAACTGAGCCATGGCATACACTAGCAGCCGTAAAGAATTATCCAATATTTGATGACCTTTGTCTCGGGAGACACCATGGAAATCGTCGCACGTTCCACCGACCCACTCACACTGAAAACCGATTGTCTGGTTATCGCCGTCCCCGCTGACAAGGAACTCAGCGCCGCAACGGCCGCCATCGACACGGCCACCGAGGGGCTGATCAGCCGTAGACTGAAAGGCAAGGATATTAGTGGCAAGTGCGCAACGACGCTGATGCTGCACGAACCCCACGGCATTGCGGCCAAGCGCCTACTATTAGTGGGTACCGGTAGCGGAGTCGTCTCCAGCAAGGACTTTTTAAAGATCGCCCGCAGCGCCGCCAAGCAAACCAAGGGCGATGCCATCGCCTCCGTGGCGACAACCCTGGCCGACGTCGAGGTGAAAAACCAGGATACACGCTGGGCCGCGCAACAACTGGCCCAGCAGTTTGGTGAAGCCAGCTACGCCTTTAACGGTGGCAAGCCCCCGGCCGCCAGCAAACTCACGTTAAAGAAAGTCACCCTGCTGTGCAGCAATAAAAAGGGTCAAAAT
Source organism: Gammaproteobacteria bacterium 53_120_T64 (assembly GCA_002162815.1). GTDB lineage: Bacteria > Pseudomonadota > Gammaproteobacteria > Pseudomonadales > Porticoccaceae > Reddybacter. The sequence goes on from MAAT01000053.1 coordinate 42,859, forward strand.
GCCGCACAGGCCGGCCTCGGTTACGGCCAGTCGGTTGCCATTGGCGTCAACCAGGCGCGTTTGCTGGGTGACTTGGCCGCCAACACCTGTACCCCCAGCTACCTGGCAAAATACAGTCGCGCCCTAGCCCGCCAACACAAGACGATGAGCTGTCAGGTCTTGTCTGAAAAACAAATGGCCGAGCTGGGCATGGGTTCATTGCTATCGGTCACCGCCGGTACCGTGGAGCCCGCCCACTTAATCAGCCTCAATTACAAGGGCGGCAAGAAAGGCGCTAAGCCCATCGTGCTCGTCGGCAAGGGCGTGACCTTCGACTCCGGCGGCATTAGCCTCAAGCCCGGTGGCAAGATGGATGAAATGAAATACGACATGTGCGGTGCCGCCAGCGTGCTCGGCGTGATGGAAGCGCTCGCCACCTCGGCCCTGCCCATTAATGTCATCGGCGTTATTCCCGCCGTGGAAAACATGCCCAGCGGCAAGGCCACCAAGCCCGGTGACGTGGTGACCTCGATGTCGGGGCAAACCATTGAAGTGCTCAACACCGATGCCGAGGGCCGCCTGATTCTTTGCGACGCCCTCACCTACGTCGCGCGCTACAAGCCCGATACGGTGATCGATATCGCCACCCTCACCGGTGCCTGCATCGTCGCCCTCGGCTCTCACGCCTCCGGCCTGTACAGCAACGACGATGAGCTGGCCCAGGACTTACTCGCCGCCGGGCAAAGCGCCGGTGATCGCGCCTGGCAGATGCCCCTCTGGGATGAGTACAACCAGCAACTGAAAAGCAACTTTGCCGATATGGGCAATATTGGCGGTGCCGGTGGCGGCAGCATTACCGCCGCCTGCTTCCTCGCGCGCTTTACCAAGGACTACCGCTGGGCCCACCTCGACATCGCCGGTACGGCCTGGTTATCGGCCGGCCCCAAGGGTGCTACCGGGCGCCCGGTGCCGTTATTAATGGAGTATTTACGCAATCGCGCCGCCGTATAATTCTTTAATAGAAACCCAGTAGATGTCGATCAAGATGACCCGCTCCCTATGACCCACCGCCGATGACAAAAGTACACTTCCACCAACTGCAGGGCAGCAGCGAGGACACCCTGCTGCGCGCCCTGCAATTGGTCTGCGAACTGGCCAACGAGGCCGGCAAACGACAGCACAGCGTGCTGATTTACTGCCCCGACGCCAAGCTGGCGAGCCAGCTCGAAGCCCTGCTCTGGCAGCATATCCCCAGTAGTTTTCTCGCCCACAGCCGCGCGGTCGACGACCACGCACCGATCTGTATTTGCAGCGGTGATGAGCCCGGTGACTACCACGATATGCTAATCAACCTCGACACTGAAACCCCCAGCTGGTTTGGTCGCTTTGAACACCTCGCTGAGCTGATTTACGGCGACGCCGACAGCGTACAAGTGAAGCGCGAACGCTTTGCCCACTACAAACACCTCGGCTACCCGCTGCGCTTTAGCAAGGTTGAAAACCTCAAGGGCGCGCCCGTGCTTTTATAGTCAGCCCAGGTATTAGCGCCGATGTTATCGACTACGTTATCGACTACGTTATCGACTATAGAGTAACGTCCCCTAGCCCCGTATAATTCGCCACCCCTAAGGCCCATGCTTCAACTCTTCCACCCAACTCTTTAACTCTAAACAGGTACGCACACCCATCATGGAAAAGACCTACCAGCCCCAAGCCATCGAAAGTCATTGGTACAAAATCTGGGAGGAGAGCGGCCACTTCAAGCCCTCCGGTAGCGGCGACCCCTTTTGCATTATGATTCCACCGCCCAATGTCACCGGCAATTTGCACATGGGCCACGGTTTTCAGGAGGCCATCATGGATGGTCTGGTGCGCTACCATCGCATGAAGGGCGACAACACCCTGTGGCAAGTGGGCACCGACCACGCCGGCATCGCCACCCAAATGGTGGTTGAGCGCCAGCTCGAGGCCGATGGCATTAGTCGCCACGATCTCGGTCGCGATAAATTCATTAACAAAGTCTGGGACTGGAAGGCAGAATCTGGCGGCAATATTACCCAGCAACTGCGCCGCCTCGGCGCCTCGCCCGACTGGTCCCGCGAGCGCTTCACCATGGACGACGGCTTCTCCGACTCGGTGCAAGAGGCTTTTGTCCGTCTCTACGACGACGGCCTGATTTATCGCGGCAAGCGTCTGGTCAATTGGGACCCGAAGCTACACACGGCGATCTCTGACCTCGAGGTGATCTCCGAAGAAGAACAGGGCCACCTGTGGCACTTCCGCTACCCCTTGAGCGATGGCTCAGGCCATATGGTCGTCGCCACCACCCGCCCCGAAACCATGCTCGGCGACACGGCCGTAGCCGTACACCCCGATGACGAGCGCTACCAAGCCCTCATCGGCAAAACCATCACCCTGCCTCTCAGCGGTCGGGAAATACCGATTATTGGCGACGACTATGTCGACATGGCCTTTGGCTCGGGCTGCGTAAAAATCACCCCGGCCCACGACTTTAACGATTACGAGATTGGCCAGCGCCACCAGTTGCCAATGATTAACATCTTCGACCGCGATGCCAATCTCAACAGCAACGTACCGGATAAATACCAGCGCATGGAGCGCTTTGAGGCGCGCAAGGTCGTGGTTGCCGATCTTGAAGCCCTGGGTTTACTGGAGAAAATCGACGCCCACACCCTAAAAACACCCCGTGGTGACCGCTCCGGTGTGGTTATTGAACCCTGGCTCACCGACCAATGGTATGTCAGCACCAAACCCTTGGCCGAAAAAGCCATCGATGCCGTTGAGCAACAAGACATTCAGTTCGTGCCCAAACAATACGAAAACATGTATTTCTCATGGATGCGCGACATTCAGGACTGGTGCATTAGCCGCCAATTGTGGTGGGGCCACCGCATCCCCGCTTGGTATGACGAGGCCGACAATATCTATGTCGGGCGCAATGAAGCCGAGGTACGCAGTAAGCACAAGCTCGACGACAGCGTTAAACTGCGCCAAGACGATGACGTGCTCGACACCTGGTTCTCCTCCGGCCTGTGGACCTTTGGCACTCTCGGCTGGCCACAAAACACCGATGAACTGAAGACCTTCCACGGCACCGACGTGCTGGTCACCGGCTTCGATATCATCTTCTTCTGGGTGGCGCGGATGATCATGCTCACCCTCTATTTTATGGACGACGTGCCCTTTAAAACGGTCTACGTTCACGGCTTGGTGCGCGATGGCCAGGGCCAGAAAATGTCCAAATCGAAGGGCAATGTGCTCGACCCCATCGACCTCATCGACGGCATCGAACTAGAGCCGCTGGTGACTAAACGCACCACTGGCATGATGCAGCCGCAAATGCGTGAAAAAATCGCCAAGCAAACCCGCAAGGAATTTCCCGATGGCTTGTCGGCCTACGGCACCGATGCCCTGCGCTTCACCTTCTATTCACTGGCATCGACCGGGCGCGATATTAAATTCGACGTCGGTCGCATCGAGGGCTTCCGCAATTTCTGCAATAAAATATGGAATGCGACCAGCTATGTGCTGATGAATACCGAAGAGCACGACTGTGGCCAGGACGGCAGCGACGACTACCAGCTCTCCCTCGCCGACCGCTGGATCATCAGCCGCCTGCAAGACGCCGAGCAAGAGGTCATCGACGGCATCGAAAGCTTCCGCTTCGACCTCGCCTCACAGGCCCTCTACGATTTTGTCTGGTCCGAGTACTGCGCCTGGTACCTGGAATTATCCAAACCCATTTTGTGGGACGACAATGCCCCCGATGCCCTGAAGAAAGGCACCCGCCGCACCCTGATTCGCGTACTCGAAAGCATTATGCGCCTGGCCCACCCGATGATGCCCTTCATCACCGAAGAGGTCTGGCAAAAAATCCACGGCTTAGCCGGTAAGCAGGGCGACACCATCATGCTCCAGCCCTTTCCCATCCCCGACGACGGCCAGCGCGATACCACTGCCGCCGCCGACATTGAGTGGATCAAGCAAATTATTATCGGCGTGCGCAATATTCGCGGCGAAATTAATATCTCCCCCGGTAAGTTACTGCCCGTGCTGCTGCAGAATGGTAATGCCGAAGACCAACGTCGCCTCGAGGAAAATACCCCCTACCTGATCAAGCTGGCCAACCTCGAATCCGTGCAATGGCTCGACGCCGATGCAACGGTGCCACCCTCGGCAACCGCCCTGGTCGGTGAGATGGAAATCTTCGTGCCCATGGCCGGTATTATCGACAAAGAGGCCGAGCTGGTTCGCCTCGACAAAGAAATCGGTAAATTGAAGAAAGAAATTGGCCGCTTAAAAGGTAAGCTGTCAAACGACAAGTTTATTGCCAATGCCCCCGATGATGTCGTCGCCAAGGAGCGCCAGAAACTCAGTGATGGCGAAAGCGCCCTCAGCCGACTCGAGGAGCAAAAAGAAAAAATCTTAGCTCTGTAAAACGCGCCATTGAAAACAAGGCATTGAGACAGTCACGGCCACAGCAGGTGGCCGTGACTGTCTGATCGACCCGACAACGCCAGCACCAGAGCGAATAAATTAATCACAAGGTTTTACCCCAGCCCTATCAGCTAGAAAAATCAGCAACACAAAATCAGAAACACCGCCCATACTAGCTAACCGACACCGCGCCCTTGTTTCACCACCATAGCGTTTAACAACAGGGCCATAAACCCTACCGTGCCAGACCACACGCCAGCTCAGGAGTCATCAGACTAATGTCTGAAACAAATAATAACTACCTACACACCGGTGACGATGGCATCACCCGCTGCTGGTGGGGCAAGGGTGACGAGGATTACCAGCGCTACCACGACCGGGAGTGGGGCCACCCCAGTGCCAATGATTTCCAGCTGTTTGAAAAAATTTGCCTGGAGGGTTTTCAGTCGGGGCTCTCGTGGCTGACCATCCTGCGCAAGCGCGAAAATTTCCGCAGCGCTTTCGCGAATTTCGACTTCGCAAAGGTTGCCCGCTTTGACGAAAACAAGGTTGGCGAGCTACTACAGGATGCCGGCATTGTGCGCCATCGCGGTAAAATAGAGGCGACGATCAATAACGCCCAACGCGCCCTGGAACTGGTCGATGAGTTTGGCAGCCTCGCCACCTATATTTGGCAGTGGGAACCGCAGACCCGTGAGGAGCATATTGGCAAGGGCGAGTACAATCATCCCATCCCCAGCATTACCCAAACCTCACAACAACTGAGTAAAGACCTGAAAAAGCGCGGCTGGAAATTTTTTGGCCCCACCACCGCCTACGCCTTTATGCAGGCCATGGGCCTAGTCAATGACCATATGCCCGGCTGCGCTAGCGCTGAAGTAGTGAAGGCCAAGCGCCAGGCATTTACGCCCCCGAAATAGCCTGTCACTTAATGAGCCGACAAAACCGAGTGGAGACCCCATGGAAAAAGTCCTGATCAGTGCTTGTCTGCTGGGCAAGAAGGTTCGCTATGACGGCAAGACCTTAGCTGTTATCGACACCCTCCTCGAGCGCTGGATGACCGAGGGTCGAGTGATCAGCGTTTGCCCCGAGGTTGACGCCGGTATGAGCACACCTCGTGCAGCGGCGGAAATTAGCGCGGGCGATGGTAACGATGTACTCGCTGGCAGCGCCAAGGTAGTGCGCCAAAATGGCGATGAGGTCAGCGCCTACTTTAAAAAAGGTGCGCAACTGGCCCTAGTACTGTGTCAGGAAAACGCAATTAAAGTCGTGGTGTTAACCGAGGGCAGCCCCTCCTGCGGTAGCTCGAATATCTACGACGGCAGCTTTACACGGCAGAAAATTACGGGAGTGGGGGTGACCGTGGCACTACTCCGCCAGCACGGCATTCAAGTGTTTAATCAATATCAGCTACTGGAAGCTGAGCAAGCACTGGAGCAGATTGAGTCTAGAGCCCTCGCGCGGCCAACACGATAGCGGCGCTTCATGCGGCAAACAGCGAATGCCGCTGCCCTAAATACCCCTACCTTGTTAGATGATTTTTTGGATGGCCTGGACATAGAGCGGCCCCTCAATATTTTGCACCTTGGCTTTTAGTGACGCCACGGTGTCGGCCGCCCCAACGCTCACTGCTTGCTGCATAATAATCGGGCCCTCATCGTATTCTTCATTGATATAGTGCACGGTAGCACCGGACTTTTTATCGCCACTTTGCAGCACCGACCGATGAACCCGGTCGCCGTATAAACCCTTACCGCCATGTGCCGGTAAAAGAGAGGGGTGGATATTTAATATTTTTCCCGAGTATTGTGCCAAGGTGTTGCAACCTATCTTCTTCATATAGCCCGACAGCACAATAATATCCGTACCGGCTGATACAAGGGCCGCTGTGATGGCCAAATCCTCTGCCGCCTCACCCGGATGGGTTTTAGCACTGATTTGAATAACGTCGACACCCTGCTCAAGACACCAAGCGTATATCGCTGAATCCCTATTGTTTGTCACCACAATGCCACAAGACGCGCTTAACTCACCCGATGCCATCGCCGCAAGAACATGCCTGACCGCCGTACCGCCATGAGAGGCCAGAAAGCTAATAACAGGGCGAGTAGATGACATAAAAATTTCCTATGGAACTCAGAGACGATATTTTACTGATATAGCCGCTAAATTGGTGACATTTCGAGAGGTGTTTTCACTAGCGCTGAGCTGCCAGCACGCGCGTGAGATGACAAGATGGATAAAATGCCCGGCGTTAAATGAATGCTACTGGATGTTGTTTAGGCCCGCCTTTTAGACAGGCCAAAAACCAAGGCCCTAAGACCAGACCCTAAAACCAGGTTTATCTACAAGCTGCATATTGCGTATTAATTAAAATGGGGATTAGACGTGGGGGCCTTTATGAAGCTATTCATTATAAAATAAGGGGTAATTATTTCCTATTCCCCCACGGATCGACACTTTTTCCCGAGCGATGTCCTGTCGCCTGATTCCGCCCTTCCGTCTGCTTTCGTACCGCTGACTTTTTTGCCCGCTTTTCGCGCAATCGCTCGGCATCCTCTAAATCCAGCTTCTTAGGGTTACCGGGCACCTGACCCTCGGGTATCACCCGGTCTCTCGGTGGTAATAAAAACTGCTCCGAAGATGCTCTCGGTAGGCTTTTTAGCTCATACAAATAGAAGCCTTCAACTTTTTCACGAGCCCAATCCGTCTTTTTCAGAAACTTCAGACTCGACTCAATGCTCGGATTGGTCTTAAAGCAATTAATATTCAAATAGGCAAAGAGCACCTCGAAGCCATATTCATCTACCATTTCAATCAATAAATTTTTTAAACCAAGCCCGTGTAGGGGGTTGTTCTGGTAATTTATCTCGTCACTCATACTAATGTCAGCTCAAGGGAAGTAAACAGCAGCATTATACCCGTAACAGCATAGATAAAATGTAGCGCCGAAATTTTCTGATATGGCAATCATATTATTAATGGGGCGAAGTATAGATGTCCCGGTGGTTCCGATCTGGCGTTGATCGATTGGACGGGGCGCATCGTCCGCGATGATAAGCGAGGCGCTATCGATGACAGTATTCCCCCGCTATTAAGCCGCTTAACTATCTGAGCCGATAACTGGCTTACCCTTAGCACCCCATTTGAAGGGCGCCTTGGTCGCGTTATTGACAGCCTACGGCACCTCAAACAAGCTTGTGTCGCCCTCGACTATCGGCAAATTCTGGGCATTAACAGCCTCCTAAATTAGCTTGCTTCAAGCTAACTGAATCACAAGTCAAGACCCTTTTTTGTTTCCTGGGCAAAAAGCAAGACCTCGTATCTTGATACAGCCACTGCCGATACAATCAGTTGAGAGTGGCACGGCTGGGTGACATCGCCAAGACTTTAGGTTTCGAACCTGTGGGTCAGATA
>MAAT01000056.1 GCA_002162815.1 Gammaproteobacteria bacterium 53_120_T64
CACTGCTGACCACTGGCTGACTCTAAGCACCCAGTTTGAGGGCCGCTTTGGCCGAGTGATTGGTACCCTCGAGCATCTCAAGCAAGCGTGTATAACTCTGCGCTATCGCCGCACCCCAGGCATGGCCAACTGTAGACTGCTGTTTGACGGCGACTAACTACAAAGTTACCAAGTCAATGCAAGAAGCGATGCCCCTTGCCTCTACGTAGATAGAGCCTAGTCGCACGATCCAACACCACGCTACATCCGTACTTCTCGCTGTATTACCAAAGTCAGCCAAAACTGCCCGCCAAATCTACGCATTAAATAGGAAAACGAAGGCGCCTGGATGAGGTGTTCCTACAAGCCCCCTCTATCGGGGGTGGCAAATTACAGATGGGTGTCCTTAATTAATATCCTTAATTAATAGGTGTCGTGGTCGAGGCAGGCTATGCTCGGTAAATACTTTAGCGACATGTCGCCAGGGACTGAAATAAATCAAGTTACATACAGGGAATGAGATGCCGACGAGAGCGTTAAGTGATGATCAGATTGAAAACTGCTTCGGGGTGCTGGCCGAATTGCGCCCCCATCTGCAGCGCGACAACTTTTTAGCGACGGTCAGGGCGATGGAGGAAGATGGCTATAAACTGGTTTATATGGCCGACCAGGGCAGGGTTGTCGCCGTTGCGGGCTACCGCATCTACAGCAATTTATTTATGGGTAAACATCTCTACGTCGATGACCTGGTCACCACCGAGCAGGCCCGCTCCGGGGGTTATGGCAAGCGTTTATTGAGCTGGCTGCGCGAGCAGGCCAGGGCGGAGGCCTGTAAGGTCTTGCATCTCGATTCGGGCGCTCAGCGTCCCGATGCCCATAAGTTTTATTTTCGCGAGGGCATGCACATCGCCAGCTTTCATTTCAGCCAGCAGCTCGAGCAGTCATAGCACCTTTGTCGCAAATCACTCGGGGTATGGCTGCCTGGTGAGATGGCAACTATTGAGTCCTTTTTTGGGTCTTTTTTTCACGCGATAATCTGGCGAAGCTCTTTGCCAGGTTTTGGGCGGCGCCGGCCATCGCCGCCTCGCGGTAGGCCGCGTAGCCAATAATAAGCTGGCGCTGGGTTTTTGCATCGGCTTGGTGGGCGAATTGTGCCACCGGGGATAGTTCGACATTGGCGTCTTCTGCGGCGCTGAATACCGCGTCGCGATCAATTCCAGTCCGTAGCTCGCCAATCAAATGCAGGCCGCCGTCCAGGGGCTCAACCTCGATTAAATCACCCAGGTAATGCTCGAGGCTGTTCATACACAGGGCCTGGCGCTGGGCGTATAAGGCACGCATGCGGCGCAGGTGCCGCAGGAAGTGCCCCCCGTTAATAAAGTCCGTCAATACCGCCTGCTCGAGAGGTGGCGAGTGCCTGTCCAGCAACCAGCGGGCACTGGCGATGGGTGCAATTAATGATTCGGGAACCACCATGTAGGCCAGGCGCAGGGCGGGAAACAGCAACTTACTGAAGCTGCCCATATAAATCACCTGCCCGGCGGAAGCCATGCTGTACAGCGTGGTGAGGGGACGGCCGCGATAGCGATATTCACCGTTGTAGTCATCCTCCAGAATTGTGGTGGAGGTTTTTGCCGACCAGGCCAGCAGGGCCTTGCGCCGCGCCTGGCTCTGGCTTACACCGAGGGGAAAGTGGCTGGCGGGCGTGGTGTAGAGCAGTTTGGCGCCTCCCGCCGGCAGTGCGTCGACCGCCAGACCCTCATCATCAATGCCGACGTAGCTGGCTTTAGCACCCGCCATGGCAAACACCGTGGCGGCGGGCGTATAGGCCGGATCCTCGAAGATCACCCCATCACCGGGGTCGATGAAGATTTTTGTCAATAATTCAAAGCCCTGCTGTACCCCGGCCGTTATCACCACCTGCTCGGGTACGACGGACATGCCCCGTGCCGTCACCAGATAATCGGCGACGGCCTGACGCAGTGGCCAATAGCCGCAGGGGTGCACGGCCAACTGCCAGAAGCGACTGCTGTGCTTGAGCCGACGGTTGTACAGTTGGCGCCATATGTTTGTTGGGAATTCCTGGTAGTCGGGGATATGGGCGCGAAAGGGTAGCGGCGCGGGGTTGTGCCGCTGCGGGCCAATCAGGCCACCGACCTGGCGCAAGGTGTTGATACGGCGCGACAGTTGCGGCCTAAGATCGGTGGCTGTCGCGCGGCGAGCGCTCGGTGTGCGGGGCACTCGGTCGGGCAGCCCCTCGGCGACGCGATGACCGGCACCGGGTTTGGCCCTGATAAAACCCTCAACCGCGAGTTGTTCATAGGCGCGGATAACGGTGTTGCGGGCAATATTCAGCAGGCCCGCCAGGTTGCGAGACGAGGGTAGTGGCTCGTCGGCCTTTAATACACCCTGCCAAATGGCCTGGCGCAACTGTTCTTCGAGTTGGCGATAGAGGGGGGACTGCGTTGTTGCGTCCAGCTGTAGGGACTCAAAGGGAAAACGCTGTTGAGTCCTGGCTTTTGAAGGGGCTTTTTTGAGTGTCAACTGGTTCTACCAAGTTTGTAAAAAGTGGATCTTTAAAGGCTCCGCTGTTCTGGGCATAATTTTCTGGCAGTACAAGGTAAAGCGCAAGCCCTTAGTGGGCTATTAAAATCATTATCTCTGGAGATCGGCCCTATGCACGCATTCTTGGTTTTATTGAAAACAACAAACGCGAAGGCGCGACTTGCCTTCGCTTATTTGGCAATACCTCTGTTATTGGGCGCGGCACCATTGAGCTACGGTGCGAGTGCCAAAATAGGCATTGTTGTGTTTGACGGCGTTTTGACGAGTGACGTCACGGCACCCTTAGAAGTCTTTGGTGCGGCCACTAAAAAGGCCTGGTTTTCGAATTACGAGGTGGTGTTGATTTCAGCAAGCCACGATAAGACCGTGACCACCGAAGAGGGCTTAAGCCTGATTGCCAACACCAGCATTTATGATGCGCCACAGTTGGATGTACTGCTGGTGGCCAGTGCCTATGACATGCAGCCCTGGTTAGAGAACGAGGAACTGATCCAGTTTATTGCTAAGCAGGCCAAAAATAGCCAATGGTTGGCGAGCAATTGTTCCGGCGCCTTTTTATTGGCGGAGGCGGGTTTACTGGATGGCAAGCGTGCCACCACCTGGGCCGGTGGCGAGAAGTCCCTGGCCGCAGCCTACCCCGCCATAAAGGTGCAATACGACCAAAATGTGGTGGTGGACGGGGGGGTGATTACCTCGAACGGTGGCCCCGTCAGCTATCAGTCTGCCTTCGCATTACTGGCACGCTTGAGCTCGGATAAATATGCCCGGGAAATCGCCGAATTGCTGCAGTTTAATCGTTTAAAAAGTGCTTTTATCCAATAATTACTCATTCTTTGTGGAGAGATCTATGGAATTACATCAGGCCATTGCCCAGCGCCGTACCGTCAAGCAGTTTGACCCCCACCATCGCTTGAGCGCGGAGGAATTTGAGACCTTAATCAATCAGGCCATGCTGGCGCCGACCTCCTTCAACCTGCAACACTGGCGCTTTGTGCGTATAGAGGACTCTACTTTGCGAGCAGACATGTGCACTGCCGCCTGGGGCCAGGTGCAGGTGGAACAGGCCTCTGAGTTATTAGTGATCACCGCCGACATCAAGGCCTGGGAGAAAAGCCCGGCGCGCTATTGGCAAAATGTGGATGCCGAGACCCGGTCGATGGTGGTTGACATGCTCACCGAGTTTTATCGAGGGCGGGAGAGTTTACAGCGCGATGAGGCGATTCGCTCCGCCGCCTTTGCCGCGCAAAATTTAATGCTGAGCGCCAGGGCCATGGGTTACGACTCCTGCCCGATGATTGGCTTTGATGCGGATGCGGTGGGGCAATTGATCAAGCTACCGGCCGACCATCTCATCGTTATGCTGTTGGCCATTGGCAAGCCGGCGGCACAACCGCAAGCCCGGGGTGGTCAATTAGCCCTGCACGAGGTTTTGTTGAGCAATCGTTTTCCCGACCCGATACATAAGACCACAAAGGACAAGACCACCAGATGCACAAGACCACAAAGGACATCCATCTAAATAACCATAAGCTATAAAATAAGGGGTTTGTGGGGCAAATCGATCTTTAGTAATACGCACGTCCCTATTATTCCATTGACCGGGCTAGCTCTACCAAACCATAACCTGGCGATAGTGTAAAAAAACCTGACACTTTTAGTGCTAATAAAGCGCTTTCATTATGATATTTTGGGCTAACTAACTGTGGCGATGTTATTTCGCCGCTTGATAAGTTAGGTGACGGTTATATAACCAATTAATATTACTAGGGTTTTTATTATTAAACCCAGCGCTATTGCGCACTTCAGTGGAAAAAGCGCTACGTGTAAAAAAACCTGACACTTTGACGGGCTGATTGGCTAAAAACTAGCTGATTTTCGATACTGACAAGGCTTTTAGCCTATGATTACCGAGTTATTAGCTTGTTTTCATCTAAAAACGATAGTGTAAAATTTCCTGACAGTCTATAGAGGTCTCGGCTGTTCCATGTGCAGATAACCAGAGGCTAGGACAGCCACTATAAATTCTAAATGGCTGTCCATTTCAAGTGCTATTAGCCCATAATTCATGTAACAACGCCGTCTAAAGTAGACGGCGTTGTTACATGAATTATGGGATCACAAGGCCCACCCTCGCTTTCACTTGAGTGTCAGGTTTTTTACAAAAATATATATTGCTATCAGGGTGCGTTCATAACTTATTGTTCTCCATTATGCTTTAATTGTGGCATAGGTATTGCCTGCTGATTAGCTCAATCTGAAAATCAGCTTTAATTGAGGTAGTACCGCATGAATAAGTTTAAATGCGCCATTGCAGGCATCACTCTTTTAGGTGCCAGTGCAGCACAGGCCATTGTAGTAGACACTGCGCTTTGGTCGCTAGAAACGTCACCCGCATATAATAGCGGACCCTCCGGGCTTACCAGCGCCGGGGGAAATCAAGCTGTTCAAAATAACAACTCATACGGAACCATTGTTAGCGACTTCAGCTTCACTGGTGATTTTAATTTTAATGGTGTGATGACGCCAACAACCGCCTCCTTTAACGATAATGATATTTTCGGGTTGGTTTTTGGCTGGCAGGATGCGAGCAATCACTACCGCCTCGGCTGGGAGCAAGGTGGATTCAATGACGTATCGGGGGCGAGCGGCATGTTTTTAGTACAAGAGCTTGCGGGTATCTCAACGATTCTCTACCAAACAGAACATTTTTGGCAAGACGATGTCGATTTTCCTTTCCTTGTCGGGCGAGCTGGGAATGATATTTCGTTTAGCTTAGATGGCATAAACCAATCGTTTACGAATACGACTTTCATGTCTGGAAGGGTGGGTTTTTACACCGAAAGTCAAACGGCAAAATTTTCGGGTCTAACCAGCAACCCAACACCGCCAACACCAGGTACTGTTCCCGAGCCAGCGACAATTATTCTTATGGGTTTAGGTTTGGCCAGTCTTGGCTTACGGCGCTTAAAAAATAAAAGCTAGAAATAGCGATTTATTTCTCTATAAAAAAACCTCGATTTTGGCGGGGTTTTTTATAGCAGCCTGTTAAAAGGTAAGTGCGTATAAAAAAGTGAAATATTAAGCTTTTTAAGACCACAAAAGACCACAAAGGACATCCATCTAAATAACCATAAGCTATAAAATAAGGCGGCTTGTGGGACAAATCCATCTTTAGTAATACCGACGTCCTTGACCATACTGGGGTGAATGCCATTGAGTGGACTCAGGTAAGCACCCCATGACCAAGGCCAGAAGCGAGCAGGTGTCACTCGAGGCGACCCCGTACTACCACTGTGTTTCACGCTGTGTGCGCAGAGCTTTTCTCTGTGGTGACAGTTATGAACACCGCCGTGGCTGGGTTGAGGATAAATTACTCACGTTGGCGCAAGTCTTTTGCATCGATGTGGCGGCTTATGCGGTGATGTCGAAC
>MAAT01000047.1 GCA_002162815.1 Gammaproteobacteria bacterium 53_120_T64
AAGGTTTTTACTGCTTCGAGAGCAAAGGCTTCGAGGTCTTCTTTGTTCATGGCTGTCTATCCTTCCCATTAGGGATTAATGATAGACAGTTACACAGTTTTAATTACAGTCTCGCTTGCTTGCCCTAGGTGCGAAATTCATATTTGATCATCAAGGTGTTGCTCGCCCAATGGATGCTCATTCGTTTTTAATGGTGCCATATTTTGTCGTGGTTGTGCCTTTGTTGGCATTTGTTCTGCCGCTAAATAAGCAGATTTACTGCCTGACTCTCGTTCCGTTATTTTTATTTTTATTTTTAGTGTTTTATGGGTATTCAATTCGCTTGCTGGGTTCTAGGTATTCTTTTAAGCCTGACAATGTGACAACTGTTTGGTTTTTTATGTACTCTGCAGGGGCGGTTGTATTTTTACTTGTATACCTTTGGCCTTTAAAGTCAAAACTGTAGTGGCATCGCGAAGATGAGGGCTACTGCTGGGCGCGGGACCCAGGCCTAGTATCTATCGGCATGAGTCCCGCTTTCCCTTCTCACTGGCTTTTACTTGGAAAAAAAGTGCTATTTATCGTCTTAATTCAAACGGTTAATAAAATCGATCACGGCATCGGAAAATACCGTGTTCTGATCGCCGGCGACCATGTGCGAGGCCTCTTTAACATCGATAAATTCCGCGTGGCTAACGGCCTCGCGAAACTCTTGCACGCCCTCGCTGCTGACGACATCGGATTTTTCGCCGCGCACCAATAGGGTTGGTACTTTGAGGTTTCGGGCGGCGTCCATCAGTCGTAGCGAGCGCTGCTCCAGACCTTCATCCAGTGCGCTGCTGACGATTTTCGGGTCCCAGTGCCAGATGTAGCGACCGCTGTCATTTTTCCGTACGTTTTTGCGAATGCCCTCGAGGTTAGTGGTGCGCTTGCGACCGGTGTAGGTGGCCACGGCCTCGGCAACGTCTTCCAGGGTGTCGTAGCCCTCGGGTTTGGCGGTCATAAAGTTGACGATGCGGGATACGCCTTTTTGTTCAACCTTGGGGGTGATGTCCACCAAGATGAGGGAGCGCAATAAGCCGGGGTTTTCGCCCTCGGCCGCCAGTGCGGTAACGCCGCCCTTGGAGGCGCCGACCACGACGGGGGGTTGATCGAATTGTTTGGCGATAGTGCTGAGGTCGCGGACAAAACCGTCGGTGGTGTAATCACCTGCCGGGCACCAGTCCGAGTCGCCGTGGCCCCGGGAGTCGATATTGATGACATGCCAGCCCTCGGCGGCGACCTTGCGGGCGGTGTCGCCCCAGGAGTGGCGCGTTTGGCCACCGCCGTGTAAAAAAATCAGCGGTGGGTGGGCTGGATCGCCGTAGGTATCGCCACGGCTGACAACGCCGTCGCTGGCGGTATAGTTGACTGTGCTTGGTTTCATAGTACTGCTCTGGTAGTTGGGTGCTTAGTGGGTGAATAAAGGCTGAGCGGAAAGATCTTGGCTTCCCGAGTGAGTAATTTGTGGGTAGAACGGTTTGCGCCCGTGACGTTATGTTGAGGGCTGTGTTGGCAGATGAGAGCTGGTGCAGACGGTGATGGCTTAGCAGGGTTGACTACTTGGGCGAGGGTGGTGCTGACTAGCTACTACGAGGTCGAGGAGTTTAGCAAAATGACTTGCCTGCAACAACGCGGGGCCTGAACCGTGTTGCTGGGCCGTCTGCTGTGGCGTTGTTGAGGGGGTCCATCCCCGGGGCGACAGGGATAGACTTGAGGGTAGTGGCTGGGTCTGATAATTCCTGGGCATTAAATAATGCCCGGGTTTAATAGTACCTAGGCATGCTAGCGCTTGGGTCTATAGGGGGCGGGCTGAGTGCATTGGGTTGCGTCGTTGCCGCCAGGTGTGTTGCCGCGACCGTGAACGCTGCTCGCCGCTTTCGGTGTCGAGGGGGCTATCCTCCTCGACTGACTCGTCGCCGTTGGAGCCTGCTTCAAAGGTGTCGTAGGACCATTGATTAAAATCGGCCATTAACAGGTCGTGGGTATGGTAGGTCAATTCTCTTTCCCAGGGCTCGATATAGCGCACCCCTAATTCTTTGGCCTGGGCAAACACGGTGGCGTAATCACCGTTCAGGAAGCGATCGCTTTGGTCGGAGCGGCCGATAACCTGAGCGTAGAGGTCACCGGGGTATTCTCGCAACACCGCCAGCAGTTCCGTTTGATAGCTCTCCTTACCCGAGAGCCACCACATGGCGGCCCCCACTCTTTGCTCGAGGGCGGGGTCGTCCCAGAGTTGGTTGATGATGGTTTCGGCAATAGAGCTGTCATTTAATAGTGTGTGTACCTCGACGGCGATGGCCTTGCTGGGTAGGGCGAGGGCAAAGCTGCTGGCGGCGGTGGTGACTGCGGCAATCCACTTGTCCGGGCTTAAGCCGGCGGCTTCCAGGGTTGATGTGGCTACGCCGTTGAAATGTCCCTCCACGCCGTTGCTGGTCATTTGCGGTAAATACACCAGGCTCAGGCGCGGGTCGTCGCCGTATTCCGCGGCAAGAGCCAGGGCGAGATCTTGTAGGCGCAGTTGCACCTGGGGGTCCCAAAACTTGGGTATGGAGATATCGCCAAGCATCGAGTTGACGACAAAATAATCGCCTTCATCGTAGAGCCATTCGGGAGACTCTTTGCCGGCAATAATCGCCAGTGACCAACGCTTGTCGTGGGAAAAGTCATCCATGTTGTCGATTTGATTCTCGATCAGTGCCCAGTTGAATTCTCCGGGGCTGGGTTCCAGTTCGTTCCATTTCACCCGTATCAGAGCACCGAGGGCGTGCTCGTTGGCCAGGGCCTCTCCGTGGCTAATCGAGCTGCTGTAAATCCCGGTAGGTTTTTCGATACCATCCTCGAGTGAGTCGGCATGCAGTGACAGCGGTGTCAGCGCGAGACAGCAGGCTAAGACATTCAAATAATGGCTCAAGCGGCGCTGAGTTTTTTGCCATAGTGCTTGATAGGCTGTCGGCTTCCCTGTTTTTATCATGATGGTCTTCCTTCAAAGTATTGATCGAGTAGAGTTAACAACGTCTCGATACTGAAAGGGTTGACAGCAAAAAGTGAAATAGTCAGCCATGTGATTTGCTCGACCCCACTGAGTCGCAGAGTGCGGCAGCGCGAAGCGGTTGATGGTCTCGGGGCGATTCGGGGCCGGTAATTGGGGTGGTGAGGTTACCCGCGAGAGTGCCCGCGAGTTTGCTGAAGATTGACGCTGGGGTGGGCGTGGTCTCTCAGATGGTGGATAAATTTTAAGGTCTTAAAAGCATCAAACCAGGTGTTGAGGTGCTTGCAGTAATGACTCGTCGAGGTACTGACCTTGAGTGCCGCAGCAATGGCTTGAGGTGCGCCGATGGCTTGTAGGGCTGCGAGGGTGCTTGCCGGCAGGCCAAGGTCGTCGAGGGGCTGTGTTTGGCTGGGAGCTATGGCACCGAGCCAGTTCTTTAGCGCAATAAAAACCTGTGGGTGGTAGAAGATTGCTGCTTCGCTAAGGTTGTCTTGCCGTAGTAGCTGGCTAATTGCCGGGCCGGTGCCGAAGGGCACGCGGTCGGATTGTCTGGCGTCAATAGTAATTTGCGGCGCTGACAATTGCTTGATGGCGCCGGTCTTGGCGAGTTTGTTTAATAAATAAAAATCTTCACCACCACTGCGCTTGGGAAAGCCCCGAACCTGGGCGTAGTGGCTGGCTGCAACGGCGATCGCGCTGCCAATGGTCTGGAAGGCATAGGGCGAGCGGGCACTGTGCAGCCCCGCGACATATTGCAGCATGCGCTGTTCGTAGAGCTGGGTCGCCTGGCCAATAGCTGTGTCGTCGCAGAGGTGCTTAAAGGGATAGATGGCGGCGGCAGGTTGGGTTTCTCCCCTGACGCTGATAGCGTTGTCGAGAGCGCTAAAGTAGGTGTCGGGCAGATGGGCGTCGGCATCGCTGGTGTAAATCCACGGTGAACCGAGATGCCCGCTGTTGATGAGGGCAAGGGCAATATCGGCACCGATTTTTCTGGCCAGGCCTACGCCCTGTTTTTCGGGTATCTGTCGTGTCGGGCGAAAGCGCTCGACCAGTAGTAGGGCGCTGTTGGTGGCGGGAATGTCGCGCAGCAGCAGATTGCCGAGTGATTGCCCTTCACTGCTGGCGTCAATCAAACTTTGCCATAGGACAGTGTTGTCACTGTGGGCGCCGCCAAGGTTGTCCGGTTGGTTGATGACGAGGATCAGTAGTACGGCCTGTTGTTTTAGTAGAGTAGTGGCGAGGCGCTGGTAAAAGACCGGGCTTTCTTTATAGGCGGGAATCACCAGACAGTACTGCCAGCTGGCTCGGTGTGGCACAGCGCGAACGAGCTGCTGGGCTAGCGCGGTCTCGGGTTCGGCATAACGGCTGAGATATTTGTCGGTGCTTTTCATCATGGTTGCTGACTTCCGCCCTTAATGCAGGGCGGGCCGAAAGGGCAGGCCGCTAACCAGCTGGGCTTCAAAATCCAGAAGCTGGTCGAGGCGTGCGTCGATAATAGGGGCGGGGAAGTGATTTGCTGCCAAGTCGATAAACAGACCTTGATGACGGTCTTCCGAGCGGGTGATGGCCTGGTAAAAACTTTTTAGGGCATGGTCATCGCTTGAGCCGCCTTCGGGTAGGGCCGTGGCCACCAGGCCAAAGCGCTCGGCGCCACGGGCCTCGATGACGCCGCCCAGTAATAGGCGGTCGAGAAAGTAGTCGTCGCGGCCGTTGCGGGCCTGCTTGCGCAGTTGATTGACGTAGGGGTCTTTCTCGTCTTTCTGTAATTGCAGTTGGCGGGCCGTCATCAGCTTGACTACTTCGCGGAAGTGCTCGAGTTCCTCAATGCTGAGATCGATCATGGCGCCGACGATGTCGGGCTTGTCGGCGTAGTGCAGGGCCATGGACATCGCCATACCGGAGGCCTTCTTTTCGGCGCCAGCGTGGTCGATAAGAAAGGCGTCAAAGTCGTCGAGTACGGTGTCCGCCCAGGCGGGTGGGGTTTGGTAGCGCAGTTTAAACATCGTGGAGTCACATTGGGCTTCGGGTTATTATGGGCGATTATCGCAGATGCAAAGCCCCTTGCTAAGGCCTGTGTGGTGGTGTCGCCGCTGAATGCCGGCGTCGGGAATTTAGTCCAGTCAATTGAGAGAGTTAAATGATTATAAAGCCAAAAGTTCGCGGATTTATTTGTACCAATGCCCACCCACAGGGGTGTGCGGCATCGATCAATCAGCAAATTGACTACGTGAAGGCCAAGGGACCGATTGCCGATGGGCCAAAAAAGGTACTGGTGATTGGCTCGTCCACGGGCTACGGCATGGCCTCGCGCATTACCGCCGCCTTTGGCTGTGGTGCCGATACCCTGGGTGTGTTTTTTGAAAAGCCACCGACCGAGCGCCGCACCGGCTCGGCCGGCTATTACAACTCCGCAGCGATGCAGGCGGCGGCTCGGGCCGATGGTCTGTACGCCGAAAGCATCAATGGCGATGCCTTCTCGGATGAAATTAAGGCCGAGGTGATTGCCACGCTGAAACGCGATATGGGCCCGGTTGACCTGGTGGTTTATTCACTGGCCTCACCCCGGCGCACCGATCCCAAGACCGGCGAGACCTATATTTCTTCCCTCAAGCCCATCGGTGAGGCCTTCACCATGAAGGGCGTGAATACCGATAGCCTGGCGGTCGATGAGCTTACCGTCGAGCCCGCCACCGAGGAGGAAATCAACAACACCATTAAAGTCATGGGTGGCGAGGACTGGGAGTGGTGGATCGATGCCCTTAGCGATGCCGGTTTACTGGCCGAGGGCTGCAAAACCACGGCCTATACCTATATTGGCAAGGAGTTGACCTGGCCCCTCTACGGCCACGCCAGTATTGGCATGGCGAAGAAAGATCTCGACCGCGCTAGTACGGCGATTAACAGCAAGCTGGAGACCATTGGTGGCGAGTCGCGCGTGTCGGTATTGAAGGCCTTGGTGACCCAGGCCAGTTCGGCGATTCCGATTATGCCTCTGTATATTTCCATCCTCTACAAGGTGATGAAGGCCGAGGGCACCCACGAGGGTTGTATAGAGCAGATACAGGGTCTCTTTGAACGCCAGATCTACACTGCGGGGCAGGCCGATATTGATGAAGAGGGCCGCTGGCGCATGGACGGCGAAGAGTTAAAAGACAGCGTTCAAGCCCAGGTGGCGGCGCTGTGGGATAGTGTTAACACCGAGAACATCGGTGAGTTGACCGACTTTAAGGGCTACCACCAGGAGTTTTTACGGCTCTTTGGTTTTGGCCTCGACGGCGTCGATTACGAGGCGGATATCAGCCCCCAGGTTGAATTGTAGGTGTAAACTTGCCGCTAATAATGAGCAAATAATAAATAGAGTTTTACCGTTGCGCTGGGAGCGCGACGGAAAACCTTAAAAAGAGAGGAGCTTATGAGTACAGTCGATCAATTTACCCCCCTGGTACGGCGCATCAGCGCACCCAATGGCAGTGCCATGACGGGGCCGGGCACCAATGCCTATCTCATTGGCCGGGAAGAAATTGCGGTGCTCGATCCGGGCCCTATCTACGACAGCCATATTGATGCGATTCTAGCGGCGGGCGGTGACAAAATTCGCTGGATTATCGTCACCCATACCCACAAGGATCACTCGCCGGCGGCAAAAGTTCTCGCCGAGAAAACCGGGGCCAAATTGATCGGCTGCGTGATGGATGAGTTGGACGGCTTTCAGGATGAAACCTTTACAGTGGACGAGAATATTCGCCACGGTGAGCTGTTTAAAACCGATGAATTCACCCTCGAAGCCGTGCATACCCCCGGCCATGTCGGCAACCACTTTTGCTTCTTTCTACACGAGGACGGCCTGCTATTTTCCGGCGACCATATTATGGATGGCTCCACGGTGGTGATTATTCCCCCCAGTGGCGATATGAAGGACTACCTCGATTCCCTCGATATTCTCAGAGAAATGCCCCTGCAGCACATTGCCCCGGGCCATGGCAATTTGATGGCCGAGCCCCAGAAGGTGGTCGAAACCCTGTATCGCCATCGCATGATGCGCGAGCAAAAAGTGCTCTCCGGGATGGCTAAGCTCGGCGAGTCGAGTCTGCTGGGCATGTTGTCGACGATTTACGATGACGTTGATAAGAAGGTTTACTACTACGCGCGCTTTTCCCTGTGGGCCCACTTGCTGAAATTGGAGCGCGATGGCAAAGCGCAGCGCACCTCAAGCAATGACGAATTTGACCAAGAGTGCTGGGTGCTGAGTTAAGTGCTAGGCTTGCTAATGCGGGATAAGGGTTTTAACACCAGCCTGAGGAGGTTGAAAGATGGACATGTCACCCCACACATTGGCAACCCTATTTGAACAGCTCGGCTTGCCGGCAACGGAGTCGGCGATTGATGTTTTTATCGACCAGCACAGCCCTCTCGACCCCCAGTTAGCGTTACAGGAGGCCGGGTTTTGGAATCCAGGGCAGCGCTCCTTTCTTATCGAGGCGTTGGCGGATGACTCGGACTGGACCGAGATGGTCGAGCATCTCGATGCCTTTTTGCGCCGCTAAACTGTCTTTTTGTCACGGTTTTGTCGAGCTGTCGGCAAGCTGGTAGGGGGTCTTAAAGCCCTCGCGGAGAGAGAATCGGCGAGTGGTGCTTGTGCCAGCTTGACTAGCTCAGTAACATGACGCTTTTTTTGGAGCAAGGCTATGATCACCGGTAGTATTGTGGCGATGGTCACCCCGATGGTTCCCGAAACGCTGGCTGTCGATTGGCCAGCCCTGAAGAAGTTGGTGGAGTGGCATATTGCGGCGGGCACCGACGCCATTGTCGCGGTCGGTACCACGGGCGAGTCGGCAACCCTCAATGTCGATGAGCACCTTGAGGTAGTCAAAGTGTGTGTGCAACAGGCCGCAGGGCGTGTCGCCATTATCGCCGGTACCGGCGCCAACAGTACCAGCGAGGCGATTGAGCTGACAGCAGCGGCGAAAGCGTGTGGTGCCGATGCCTGTTTGCTGGTGACACCCTATTACAATAAACCGACTCAGGAGGGTCTGTATCTACATCACCAGGCCATTGCCGAGGCGGTGGCCATACCACAGATTCTCTACAACGTACCGGGCCGCACGGCCTGTGACATGTTGACCGAGACGGTGTGTCGCTTGGCACAGCTCGACAATATTGTCGGCATTAAAGAGGCGACCGGAGATCTTGATCGCGCCCGAGATATTATTGCCGGTACGGCCGATGACTTCGCCGTGTACTCCGGGGATGACGCCACGGCAGCTGAGCTGATACTGCTCGGTGGCAAGGGCAATATCTCGGTGACGGCCAATATAGCACCGCAAAAAATGCACCAGCTCTGCGCCGCAGCGCTGGCCGGTGATGCCGAGCAGACGCGGGCCTTGAATGGGGACGTCGCCGCTCTACATGAGGTGCTGTTTGTCGAATCGAACCCGATACCGGTGAAATGGGCCGTTGCTGAACTGGGTTTGACGGCGCAGGACACCATCCGCCTACCCCTGACACCCCTTGCGGCGAACTTCCGCCCCGAACTGAAAGCGGCTATGCAGGCCGCCGCCGTTTTATAGCTATCCGCCAATAATAATCCGTATGTGTCTGAGTACATTACTCCCTGGGAATTTGATGAATAAAGTCTGGCATGTGAATTTTGATACACGATGGACGGCCTTAGTTCGGCCGCTATCTGTGGCACTTTGTGCAACATTACTGTCGGCTTGTCAGATGTTGGATGATGACGGTGTGTTTCGCGACCGTCACGATGACTACCAGCTAGCCAGTGAGTTACCGGTGATTACGGTGCCCGAAGGCGCCGATAATCAGGCCTTGGGCGCGCTCTATGTGATCGCCGCCATTCCCGATACCAGCTTGTTACTGGAGCCAACGGATGGTGCGCCTAGGCCGCAACCGCTACGGGGTAACTTACTCGATGAAGAAGTGAAGGTTCAATCCTTGGGTGGTAAGCGCTGGGTCTTGACCAATCGTGCACCGAGTGAGGTGTGGCCACGAATTCGAAGTATTTTGAACCGCAATTCCCTGCCTACTGGCTATGCGGATGCCGCCTCAGGTGTACTGGAAACCGTATGGCTCGAACTACAGGGTGATGATGTCTATAAGCACCGCTTTCAATTTCGTATTGAGCCGGGTGTGCAAGTCGATAGCACCGAAGTGGCGATCGTGCATTCACGCGTTGTTAAAGGCATGGCGTCCGGGATATGGCCCTTGCAATCCGACGATGATGTTCGCGAAAAAGCCATGGCCAATATGCTGGCCAGCGAGCTGGCGGGTGACGAGTCGAGCGGCACGGTGTCTTTACTGGCGCAGTCCATCGGTGGTGAGGCCAAGGTTGAAATAGTGACGCCGCCAGAGGCGAGCCCCTTTCTATTGCTGAAACTCGATTATGATCGCTCTTGGGCGTCTGTTGGCTATGCCACCGGCCGCGACGGTTTCCTGCTGGTTGATCAGGATCGCAGCGCGGGGGTGTTTTACGTGCACTACGGCGAGCCCGACGAAGAGGACGACGAGGGCTTTTTTGCCAGCCTGTTTAGTGGCGATAAAGTCGAGCAGCGCCTGTCGGTGACCTATTTGATTCGTTTGACCCGTGGCGACAAAGGTACAGAGGTGAGATTGGTCGATGCCGAGCAACAGTTACTCGAGCGCACCGAGGTGCTGCGACTCCTGAAAAAGATTCGCGCTAATCTTTCCTAAGCTCATGTTGCTAGGCCAGAACTGGGTTTTCTATGCAGGTCTTGCACTCGCTTTGAGGGCGGTAGATGTAGGGTGGCCGCAGTGATGCGTTTTACCTCGCTGGGCAGCGGCAGTAAGGGCAATGCCACGTTAGTGGAAGCGGACGATACCTGCCTGCTGGTCGATTGTGGTTTTTCGGCCCGCGAGCTGGAGCGCAGGCTGGCCTTGGTGCAGAGTGAGGGCACCCGGCTGAGCGCGATTCTGGTGACCCACGAGCACGGTGACCACATTAAAGGCGTCTGGACACTAGCGCGGCGCTACCAGCTAGCGGTCTATATGACCGCTGGCACTGCTAGAGCTGTTGGGCCTCCGAGCGATGTTCCCCTACACTTAATTACGCCCCAGCAGCGCTTCCAGATAGGTGCTATCGAAGTGTTATCGGTGGCGGTGCCCCATGATGCTCGTGAGCCGGTGCAATTTGTTTTTCATTACGCGGGCCTTAAATTGGGGGTGCTGACCGACCTGGGACATATCAGCGCTCATGTGCTGGCGTGTTATCAGCGTTGCGACGCTTTATTGGTCGAGGCCAACCATGACCCAGCGATGCTAGCAGCGGGGTCCTACCCCTATGCCGTGCAGCAGCGGGTGGGTGGTGACTGGGGGCATTTAAATAATGCCCAGACGGCGGGGTTTTTGCATGTCCTTGAGCCGAGCTCGCTACAGGTTTTGATGGTGGGCCATATTAGCCAGCAGAACAACTGCCTAAGTGCCGTAGAAAGGGTGCTGGCACCACTGGCGGCGGGCCTTCCCGAGATTGTATACGCCAGTCAGGATGACTGTGTGGATTGGTTGGTTCTAGAGTAGGGCCAGTCGTAACATAACGGAAACTCAATACACTCACAGGTCGCGGCAAGGTGCTATTTCAGCGCATTAATCGTGTCGCGATGTTGAAGCTGATGTTCAGAACACAAGTCCAGGAGACTCTCTGACAATGGAAAAACGTACAGAATTATATCAAGGTAAGGCGAAATCGGTTTTTACCACCGATGACCCCGAGACATTGATCCTGTTTTATCGCAATGATACCTCGGCTTTCGATGGTAAAAAAATCGAGCAGCTGGATCGTAAGGGCATGGTCAACAATAAGTTCAATGCCTTTATCATGGAAAAATTAGAGACCGCCGGTATTCGCACTCACTTTAAATCCCTGCTCAGCGACCAAGAGTCCCTGGTAGCGCGACTGGATATGATTCCGGTGGAATGTGTGGTGCGCAATATTTCTACCGGCAGTATTTGTCGTCGCCTGGGTGTCGAGGAGGGGCTTGCGCTGAACCCGCCGACCTTTGAGTTTTTCCTGAAGAATGATGATCTCGGCGACCCGATGATCAATGACTACCACATCAGCTCCTTTGGCTGGGCCGAGCCCGAGCATGTCGAAAAGATGAAGGTCTTAACCTTTGCCGTTAACGATGTGCTCAAAGCGCTGTTTTTGGACAGCAACATATTGCTGGTTGATTACAAGCTTGAATTTGGTATTAGCAGCGATGGCGAAGTGATACTGGGTGATGAGTTCACCCCGGATGGCTGTCGTTTATGGGATGTGGATACCCGTGAAAAGCTGGATAAAGACCGCTTTCGACAGGGTTTAGGCGACGTTGTGGAGTCTTATGAGCTGGTGGGTCGTAGACTGGGTCTTAGCTTCGATTAGTCGATTTCTAAGGTTTTATTGATGCCGCGAGGCGATCTTTTCCACAGTTAGTTGTTTTACTTGAGGTTGCTTTCCTAATACCTCTGTAAGTCATTGATTTAATATGCGCCAATAGTTAAGCTATTGATTTTGTTAGGTATTATTTTGTGACTAAAAAGTAACCATTCTGTGGCAGTATCAACGATTACGGGGCTTACTGGCAGTTGTCGGCCTGCAACCCACAGACTTATCCACAGTTATTGTGGGTAAGTGCTGTCAACTAAAACACTCAAAAAAAAGAAAATAAATAACGGGATTTCCCTAAAAATTAGTGTTAGCTCGGTCGGCCTTGTTTAACCCCGCCTTGCTCTTTGCAGAGTAAGGCGGGGTCTCTCAATCACTAAACACAATGCTCGCTATCCTCCCGGTGTGACGATTCGCCTTGGGCGCGCACCTATTGTTGGATAGCCGACCCTTATTTAGGGCGTGTTGCCTCGCGCCCTTGTTACTTTATGTTGATAGCTTGAACCGTTGGCCTAGGTCGGTATATAAGGCGTGCGGCGCTTCAGTTAGTATCATCGCAGTCGATCACCGGGGCCGCAGTCTATAACTCCTTACCTGGATAAGGTGTTAATCGTGGTCAAATGTGAACTGACACCCGCCGTAACATGCTGTTGGGGGTATAAGGCAAGCGCCGAGTCAGCAGGTACCTTTGGCGGCACGCTTGGCTCTGGCATACCCTGGTATGCATTATCCTCCCCGTTAATATTTGCCGTTATTTGAGCTTCGGGGGGGGTATTGGTCTGAATCTACCGGCCTCTGTGTTTTCTCAAGAATAATCTCGGCAAGCCAGTGATCAGTGACTATTTCGATAGGCTTTTGCCCAGGGGTTTTTGTGTGTGAAGGCACGCGCTACCGTTGAAGTTGCTTTGAATTGACACTTGGGCTCAATGCCTTTGTCGCTCGTTGCTGCCATCAAGCGAGTCTGTTTGAGATTGATTTTATTGCTCAATAATCATTGGTCAAAAAACAAGCAATTCCGGGGAGCGCCAATGATTGCGGGCTTGCTGAGAGTTGTAGGGTGGCAGTCCACAGACTTACCCCCAGTTTTTGTGGGTAAGTACTGGCAACTGAAATACGGAAAAAACCAACACTGGCTTAGATCACGCTGTGAAAATTCATCCGTAAATTGATAAGAGACAGGGCTTGAGTTTTGTTGGGCGAGTTACAAGGTTTGGGTGAGCGGTGAGCAGCTTTAGCCACCGCAGTTTGTTTATCGAGCTGTTTTTTTCAATGTCACGGTGAGGGGGCATGCCATCAAATAAAGTTGTAGGCCCGTTGATTTTATTGATACGCACATGCTGGTTAAAAAGTAAGCAGTTTGTGGCAGTGCCGGTGACAGCGGGCTTGCTGAGAGTTGTGGGGTGGCAGTCCACAGACTTACCCCCAGTTTTTGTGGGTAAGTGCTGTCAACTGAAATACGGAAAAACAAATTGCACGGTATTTCTGAAAGCGAATACTCATGGTAGTGACTTTGTTATAAGTATTAAACAAGCATCGCAGCTTGTCAGCGGGGCGGGGTGCCTCGGCAAGCAACATGGTGCGAGGCTGCCGTTTATTATTCTCTTATGGAGAATTTGCTGAGTATCGCTTGGCGTAACACGAAAACTAAGCGCTCACCGCTGCGCAAGGTTTTGGTGGCAGCGATTGCCGTTAAGTTAGGTATCGCGACAGGCCTGAGTTTAGTGTTGCCACTGGGTGGCCTGAAAGTCTGGATAACGACGGGTTTCGACAGGGTTTAAGCGATCCTGTGGAGTTCATCAGCTCGTTGTTTTTATAGGCGCTGCTTTAGCGTTACTTGGCCGCGTTGTAAAGGGATTTTCGTGGCTAATAGCAAGTCTTTTCCACAGTGAGCCGTTTTATTTAGCGCCGCTGTCTAAATGTCGAGGTAAGTCGTTGATTTAAGACTCGCAAGCACATAAGCAATTGATTTTAATCGATATTATTATGTGGTTAAAAAGTAGGCATTTTGTCGGAGTACCAGTGATTGCTGGGCTTACTGTGAGTTGTGGGGTGGCAGTCCACAGACTTACCCACAGCTTTTGTGAGTAAGTACTGTCAACTAAAAAGCGTTAAAAAAAAGAAAATAAATACCGGGATTTTCCTCGGCGATAGTGTTACTGCCGTTGCTTATCACAGGGCAAGCTTGGCTTTGTGATAAGCAACATTCAGTCCCTAATACAGCTAAAGACAATAGTCGCTACTCCTCCCGTGTAACTGCTACCCTTGGCTGCGAACGGCTACTGCGCCATTGAGCGCTATTATCAATATCACTATTGGAGGACGTACATATGCCATTGGATAGCTCAACAATTATTTGGGGCGCGCTTATTCTCGCCGTCGTGACTTTATTTAAAGGGGTTAAACAGGTCCCCCAAGGCAGTAAGTGGGTGATACAGCGCCTCGGTAAGTATCACCGAAGCTTGCCGCCGGGCCTGCAATTTATTATTCCCTATATGGACAATGTGTCCTACAAGGTGACCACCAAGGACATCGTTCTCGATATACCCTCCCAGGAAGTGATTACCCTCGACAATGTGGTGATCATTGCCAATGCGGTGGCCTATATCAATATTTTGTCGCCGGAGAAGGCCGTTTACGGTGTCGAGGATTACGAGATAGCGATTCGCACCTTGGTGCAAACCGCGCTGCGCTCCATCGTCGGGGAAATGAAGCTCGATGATGCCCTGTCTTCCCGGGATAAAATCAAGGTGGCTTTAAAGGCGTCGATATCTGATGATATCGCCGATTGGGGTATTACCTTGAAAACGGTGGAGATTCAGGATATTAATCCCTCCGCGACGATGCAGTCGGCGATGGAGGAGCAGGCGGCGGCTGAGCGAGAGCGACGCGCCACCGTTACCCGTGCCGATGGTGAAAAATCGGCGGCGATTTTAGAGGCCGATGGCCGCCTCGAGGCCTCGCGCCGCGATGCCGAGGCGAAAATTGTGATCGCCACAGCCACTAAGGAAGCCATTGAAAAAGTCACTTCGGCGATAGGTGATAATGACTTGCCGGTGATGTATCTCCTAGGCGAGCGCTACGTCGACGCCGTCAGAGATATGGCGAAGTCTGAAAATAGTAAGTTCCTTGTCTTGCCGGCTGATATTCCCGCTGCGGTGAGGGGCATTATGGGTGGCGGTAAATAGCTTTTAGCGAACCCTTTGCTCAAGGCGTTTTGTACAAAAAAGCCCGGACTACTTCCAATAGCTCCGGGCTTTTTTTGTCAGACCTTTGGTGTTTTGTCAGGCCGGTTTACTGAATCCGCATCGAATAATCAACGGCTTGGCAATGCTTGGTGAGCGCCCCGGTCGAGACGAAATCAATATCGAGGTCTTGGTATTGCTCAATATTATCAGCGGCGATATTGCCCGATACTTCCAACTCTACTGCGGAGGCCTTGCTATGTGCCTGGCTAATTTTCCGTGCTTGCTGGATATCTGCATGAGAAAAGTTATCGAGCATAATGCGGTCGGCACCGGCGTCGAGGGCTTGTTGATATTCGTCGAGACTTTCCACTTCCACTTCCACCGGCTTTTGTGGGGCGATAATGCGCGCTTGGGCCACGGCCTTGGCGATGCCGCCACAGGCGGCAATATGATTTTCCTTGATTAAAAAGGCATCGAAGAGGCCAATTCGGTGATTGTCACAGCCGCCGATCTTAACGGCATATTTTTGCGCTAGGCGCAGGCCGGGTAGTGTCTTTCGGGTGTCGAGTACCCGTATCTTTTGCTCGCCCACTCCGGCGTCGACCATTAAGCCTGCGTAGTGGCGCGACGTAGTGGCAGTGCCCGATAGGGTTTGCAAAAAGTTCAAGGCCGCTCGTTCACCGGTCAGCAATGCACGGGCATTGCCCTGCAAAGTGCAGAGCACTTGGTCAACGGCAATGGTATCGCCGTCTTTGACCGCCCAGTTCAGCGCTAGATTTGGGTCGAGTTGATGGAAGACCTCGTTGACCCAGGCGATGCCACAAACCACCGCGTCTTCACGGGTGATAATAGTGGCGCTGGATTGCTTGTCAGCGGGGATCAGTTGGGCGGTGATATCACCGCTACCAATATCTTCGGCCAGAGCCAGTTGTACGCTGGCGACGATATTGGCGGCCAGTGCCGAGTTTATTTCCACGGAGCTTCCTCGATAAATTTTGCCGCGATTATAGCAATGCAGTTAAGCTGCGGGAATACGAGTGAGGTAATGGGGGTGAATAGTGAGTGTGTTAATCAGTGCGGTGGAGCTTTGACGTGGCTCGTGCGGTGATGGCTGAGGAGGGCCGGTTGGCGGGTGCACGCCAATGCCCATCCCCGAATCAGGGTGAGAGACCGGTAGATAGCGTGGTGTCGCTACTGGTGATTCACAATATTAGCTTGCCGCCGGGCGAGTTCGGTGGCGGTTACATCGAGCAGTTTTTTTCCAATGCCTTGCCGGTGGACGAGCACAGCTACTTTGCGGAGATTGCCGACCTGCAGGTGTCCGCCCACCTCTTGATTGATCGCGAGGGCGAGGTGGTGCAGTTTGTCCCCTTTGCTCGGCGGGCGTGGCACGCAGGGGATTCGAGTTTTGCCGGCGCTGCCAATTGTAATGACTACGCTATCGGCATTGAACTGGAGGGTACCGACAGCGAGCCCTACAGCGATGCTCAGTACCAACGCCTCGCACAGGTGAGTCGCGAGCTTTTGGCGGCCTACCCGGCGTTAAATGCCGAGCGCATCGTTGGTCACAGTGACATTTCTCCGGGCCGTAAAACGGACCCCGGTTCGGCCTTTGACTGGCAGCGTTTTTTTGCCATGCTGGCCAGTACCGATACGACACAGGGGCATAGTGAAGGATGATTTTACTGACCATTATCTTAGCGCTGGGGCTTAGCCATTACCGGGCGCCAATGACATCGCTGCAAAATGATCGCTGGTTTTTTACCTGGCTTGCAAAGGTTTCTGGCTGGACTTTGCTGGCTAAAATCCCCGCAGGCCGGCTGCTGCTATCACTGGCCCTGCCCGTCGTGGGTTTATGGCTATTGCTGGACATACTCGCGGATATTCCGGTTCTGTTGCTATTGGCGATTGAACTCTGGGTGTTACTTTATAGCTTCGGGCGCGGTGATTTGCCGGTGGAATTAAACACGCTGCAGAGCGACCTGCGTCGCGGTGATCGCCAGGCGGCCTTTCATGTGGGGGAGCAGCTGAGTGCCGACAAGAGTAAAATGGTCGCCTTTGACTTGCCGGCGCTGGCACAGGAGCTGCGCCAGCGTGTCGCCTATGCCCATTTTGAACGCTATCTGGCCGTTATCTTTTGGTGCCTTGTGGGCGGTGTGACAGCTGCTTTACTGTATCGTTTGTCGGTGCTTTATCGCTCGGCCCTGGTACAGTCGCTGGACCGATCTGTCGAGGGCGAGTCGAGTTTTTCTGAGTATCTGCAATTGCGAACCGCGAGCGCATGGCTGTGCTTACTGGAGTGGCTGCCATTGGGTTTCAACGGCCTGGTGTTGAGTCTTGTCGGCCAATTTGGTGCCGGCCTTTCCCGTTTGACATCGCGTTGGTGTAGCGGGCGGGGGAGCGCGCAAGTACTACAGGATTTTGTGGATGATGCCTTGGCTTATCCTCGGGATAGTGAGGCGCGGTCGAAGGCCGATATTGCCGCGAGCTGTGAGCAAATAGCGGGGCTGTTTCAACGTGTCTTAGTTTGCTGGCTGTGCTTGCTGGCGTTGGGGCTGATCTTATAGGGCTTTAGGCTGAAGCCTGGTTTTCATTGGCACCGTTCCAGGGCGCGACTTTAAACAATAAAAGCATGCCGGGTAGGGCGAGTAGCGCGCAGATGTAGAAAAACTGCTCCCAACCGACAGCCTCCACCAAATACCCCGTACCCGCACTGGCAACGGTGCGGGGCACTGCGGTTAGTGCCGTAAACAGTGCAAACTGAGTGGCGCTATGGAGGCGACTGGTGGTGCGGGCAATAAAGGCGATAAAGGCCGCGGCACCGAGGCCGACACCGAGGTATTCAAAGCCGATCACCAGCGCCAGTAACCACAGTCCCTCGCCGACATGGGCCATCAGCGCGAAGCCGAAAATTGAAAGCAGCTGTACCACGCCAAACACCCACAGGGCGCGATTGATACCGATTCTTATCATCATCAAACCACCGAGCAGGCCGCCGACAATCATCGGCCACAGAGCGGCGTGCTTGGCGATAATGCCAATTTCCGATAGCTCAAAGCCCATGTCGATATAAAACGGTGTCGCCAGGGCGGTTGCCAGATTGTCACCCAGCTTGTAGAGAAACATAAAGCACAACACCAGTAGCGCCTGGGAAAGCCCGAGGCGCTGGAAAAATTCGCGGAAGGGTTCAACGATAGCGGCCTGCAGCGTGGCCGGGGCAGGGCTGGGGTGGGCGGGTTCTTTAATGGATAGCGTCAGTGCGATGGCGACCGACATAAACGCAGCGGTGATTAAAAATACGGTATCCCAGGGCAGGAAGTCGGCGAGAATTAATGACAGTGAACCCGGCACCAGCCCGGCAATGCGATAGGCGTTAACATGAATAGAGTTGCCGATGCCGAGTTCAATGTCGGGCAGTAATTCACGACGATAGGCGTCGATAACAATGTCCTGGCTGGCACTTAAAAAGGCGATAAAACCGCAGAGCGTGGCGAGGGGCCAAAGCTGTGTTGCCGTGTCAAATTGTGGCAGGGCGGCGATGCAGCATAGAAGACCGACCTGAGTCAGGAGCATCCAGCCCCGGCGACGGCCGAGCAGGGGTAGCGGGTAGCGCTCTAGTAGCGGCGACCAGAAAAATTTCCAGGTGTAGGGCAGGCCTATTAAGGTAAAGAGGCCGATTTCCTTAAGGCCAACCCCCTCCGTGCGCAGCCAGGCGGGCACCAGTTGAAACAAAATGAAGAGGGGTAGGCCCGAGGCAAAGCCGGTAAACACACAGATCAGCATACGTCGGTTGAAAATAATGTCGCGCAGAGGCTGGCTACTCATGGTGTGCCCGGGTATAAGTCAGCGACTACTTTAAAGCAAACAGAGCTTCGCCGACCAGAGCATGGACAAATTTAATTGGCGTGCTTGGATGCTTGAATTTGCGGCCTTTAGCCCAATCAATGGATAATACCTTGAGGTTTTATTATGGAGTTGTCGTGCGCGTTCTGTTGTTGATTTTTATTATCGTACCGATTGTTGAAATGTGGTTGTTGCTGCAAGTGGGTGGCGTTATTGGCGCGGTGCCGACCATCGCCGCCGTACTGTTGACCGCAATGGTGGGCTTGGCCCTGTTGCGACGCCAGGGGCTGAGCACTGTGCTGCGGGTCAATCAGCGCATGGCAAGTGGCGAGCTGCCCGCCCAAGAAATGCTTGAGGGCATTGTCTTGGCGGTCTCCGGAGCGCTCTTGCTGACACCGGGTTTTTTCACCGATGCCCTGGGCTTTGCCGGCTTGACGCCATTGCTACGGCAGTGGTTGGTCGCGCGTTTAGTGGCGCGGGTAAAGGTCTTCGATGGCAATGTTGGTGCCGGCGCAGGTTTCCGCGATGAGAAAAGCCACAAGACACTTGAGGGCGAGTACTGGCGTGAGGATGAGCCTTAAGGTCAATCACAGCCTAAACACGGGTGCGGGTGGTGGGCGAAATGGATAATTTTATGGGCCAGCCCTTGATTTCCATTTTGCTGCCTCCAGATAGTTGTCAGCTTCGGTCTTTATAGGGCCGAACACAGTTACTTAATGCAATATAAGAGGTGGAGTTAAATGAAAATTCGTCCCTTGCACGACCGTGTTGTCGTGCGCCGCAAGGAAGAAGAAGCAACAACGGCTGGCGGTATTATTCTGTCCGGTTCTGCTAAAGAAAAATCCAATGAAGGTGAGGTTGTCGCCGTTGGTGAAGGTCGTCTGTTGAATAGCGGCGAAATTAGCCCACTCAGTGTAAAAGTTGGCGATCAGGTTATTTTTGGTGGTTTCCCCAGTAATAACAACATCATCAAAGATGGCGACGATGAGCTCATTATCATGAGTGAAGCTGAAATCTTCGGTGTTCTTGAAGACTAATATCAGTTTCCCGGTATTCCACTAGAAATTAAGACATAGATTAAAGGAAAGAAGTCATGGCTGGAAAAGACGTGAAATTCGGCGACAGCGCGCGCCAGAGAATGTTAGCAGGCGTTAACGTTCTGGCAGATGCCGTTAAAGTTACCCTCGGCCCCAAGGGTCGCAACGTAGTTCTCGATAAGGCCTTTGGTGCGCCCACCGTCACCAAAGATGGTGTTTCGGTAGCTAAAGAAATTGAGCTGACGGACAAGTTCGAAAACATGGGCGCACAAATGCTCAAAGAAGTGGCCAGCAAGTCTTCTGACGAAGCGGGCGACGGCACCACTACTGCAACAGTACTGGCTCAAGCCATCGTTAGCGAAGGCCTGAAAGCCGTTGCTGCCGGCATGAACCCAATGGATCTGAAGCGCGGCATCGACCAGGCCGTTGTTGCTGCTGTTGAAGCCATTGGCGGTTTCGCCAAGCCTTGCACCGACAACAAAGAAATTGCCCAGGTCGGTACTATCTCTGCCAACAGTGACACCCAGGTCGGCGCAATCATCGCTGAAGCCATGGACAAGGTCGGTAAAGAAGGTGTTATTACCGTTGAAGAAGGTTCCGGTCTCGAAAATGAACTGGACCTGGTTGAAGGTATGCAGTTTGACCGCGGTTACCTCTCACCTTACTTCATCAACAACCAGGAAAGCATGAGTGCCGAGTTAGAAGCACCTTACATTCTGGTTGCTGACAAGAAGATTTCCAACATTCGCGAGCTGCTCGGCTTGCTCGAAGGCGTTGCCAAGTCTGGCAAGCCACTGCTGATTATTGCCGAAGATGTTGACGGCGAAGCGTTGGCCACTCTGGTGGTTAACAACCTGCGCGGCATCGTTAAAGTCGCTGCTTGTAAAGCACCGGGTTTTGGCGATCGTCGCAAAGCCATGCTGCAGGATATCGCTGTTTTGACTGGCGCGACTGTTATCTCTGAAGAAGTCGGCCTCGATCTTGAGTCTGCCACTCTTGAGCATCTCGGCCAGGCCAAGCGCATTAGCCTGACGAAAGAGAACACCGTTATTGTTGACGGTGCTGGCACTGTTGACGATATCAAAGCTCGTGTTAACCAGATCCGCGCCGAAATCGAAGATACGTCTTCCGATTACGATCGTGAAAAACTGCAAGAGCGTCTGGCCAAGTTGGCCGGTGGTGTTGCCGTGATCAAGGTTGGCGCTGCGACTGAAGTCGAAATGAAAGAGAAAAAAGCCCGCGTTGAAGATGCTCTGCACTCTACTCGCGCCGCTGTTGAAGAAGGTGTTGTTGCCGGTGGCGGTGTTGCACTGGTTCGCGCACAACAGGCGATTGCAGACCTGCAAGGCGAAAATAACGAGCAGACTGTGGGTATCCGCATTGCACGTCGCGCCATGGAAGCGCCACTGCGTCAGATCGTTGAAAACGCAGGTCAGGAAGGTTCGGTTGTTCTTGATAAAGTACGCCAGCTGGAAGGTAGCAACGGTTACAACGCTGCCAATGGCGAATACGGCGACATGATCGCTCTGGGTATTCTCGATCCCGCAAAAGTGACCCGTACTGCTCTGCAGGGCGCGGCCTCTATTGCCGGCTTGATGATTACTACCGAAGCCATGATCACCGACGCAGCTGGCGATGATGCCGGCGGCGCGATGCCTGCTATGCCCGATATGGGTGGCATGGGTGGTATGGGTGGTATGGGTGGCATGGGCGGCATGATGTAAGCCAGTCCCCTCCACATAAAAAAACCCCGCTATTTGCGGGGTTTTTTTATGTCTGCTTAATTTCGATCAATGGTTTTATTCACACCGCGTTATGACTAGAATAGCGCCTGATAAATTCATAGTTGCTTGCCAGTACACTCTTGGCTGAGACGGCTGTGATAAAAACGACACTACAAACTGACAGAGCTGAGACTATAACTATGGAAAACTTTTCTTCGATGGAGTTCATCAACTTTATTTTTCGCTGGGGGCATTTAATGTTCGGCATCACCTGGATAGGTCTGCTGTACTATTTCAACTTTATCCAGGGCGGTTATTTTAAGCAGGCTACACCTGAAGCTCTGTCCGATGCGAAAGCGAAGCTGGCACCGAGTGCCTTGTGGTGGTTCCGTTGGGGTGCAATGTTTACCTTCATTACCGGTGTGGTTTTGTTGATGGGCGTGCAAAAGCAGGGCGTAATGAACGAGTACATCGTCGCCGGTGCCGCCCTTGGTACCTTGATGTTCCTCAATGTTTGGCTGATTATCTGGCCCAACCAGAAAATTGCCTTGGGCATGGTTGAGGGTGATGGCCCCACTGCAGCGGGCAAAGCACTGCTGGCCTCGCGTACTAATACCCTGTTCTCTGCACCGATGGCCTACTGCATGTTGGCCTCTTCGCACATGGGCTACGATGCCGGTAATCTGCTCAGCGCCAATGGCGGCGGCACCGCTTTGTACGTGGTGTTGGCCTTGATCGCGGCACTGGAAGTCAACGCCATTGTCGGTAAGCAGGGTCCAATGACAACAGTGAAGGGTGTTATCCACTCAAGCATTGGTCTGTCCGTGCTTATGATTGCGATCTTTCAATACGTTTAAGATTTAAATCATAAAAAAACCGGCCACAACTGGCCGGTTTTTTTATGGGTCGAGTTCGACAAAAGTGTATAATTTCAGCAGTGCCAGCCTCTGTAGACAGTGATTACGAATGAGCGAAAAAAAATCCAATCGCCGTGAACCCTTCATTGCCCGGCGTGATGAACCGGTTGCTCTGCATGTTGATTTACCTGCGCAGAAAAAAAAGCCACGATCTGTTAGCCCCCCCACTGTCACCGAGTCGAAAAAACTCGGCTTCATTGTGCTGTGTTTTCTGGTCGGCCTGTTGAGTCTTAGTCTGGCAGCCTTATCTGTCTTTTCCTGGCGCCAGAGCCAATCTCAGCAGCTCCTGCAACAGCGTTTCGATGATCTTGCCCAGCGCCTTGAATCCAGTGATGAGTCCGTTGCGCAATCGGGTGCGGCCCTGGCAATTAAGCTCAGTCAGCAGGAAGAAACCTTGGAAAAACACTGGTCGGAGATTAAAAAGCTCTGGGGTGTGGCGAATGACCGCAATAAAAAGGCCATTAAAAGCCTGCAGCTCGCCGATGCGGATGTTAAAACAGGTCTGCAGAAAATTCAGCAATCTGCTGCGTCTTTGCAAATGGGCTTGAGTGGCGTGCGCAAGCGTTTAAAAAGTATGCAGGGCGAAGTAAAGAAGGTGAGCAGCGCCTCATTGGCAGTCAGTGCGCAAAGCGATGATTTTCAAGAGCAGGTGCACAGCCTCGGTCGGAAGCTTAAGGGCTTTGATAGTGAGGCTGCGAGTTTGCAAAAACTGATCGAGAAAAACCGCCAGAGCCAAAGTCGTCGTCTGGCGGAATTTGAGCAGGCGGTAAAATCGATGGATGCCTTTAGAAGGCAAACCAACGAGAAATTTAGCCGTTTACATCCCGCCCCGACAGCGCCTTAGTGTGTTGTGATCGTCGGCGATTATTTTATTGAACAAGTGAGAGAGATGTTATGACCGTCATCCGTCAGCAAGATTTAATTCAGGGTGTGGCCGATGCGCTACAGTTTATTTCCTACTACCACCCGGTCGATTTCATCAAGGCTGTGGACGAAGCCTATCAGCGCGAGGAGTCTCAGGCGGCGAAGGATGCGATGGCGCAAATACTGGTCAATTCGCGGATGTGTGCGATGGGCAATCGGCCGATTTGTCAGGATACTGGCATCGTCACCGTGTTCCTCAAAGTCGGTATGAATGTGCAGTGGCAGAGTGATCTTAATGTCACCGATATGGTCAATGAGGGCGTGCGTCAGGCCTATATGTATCCCGACAACATACTGCGTGCCTCCATTCTCGATGATCCCGATGGCGCACGTAAAAATACTGGCGACAATACCCCCGCCGTTATTCACTACGAAATCGTCGCTGGCGACCAGGTTGAAGTCTACGTTGCCGCCAAGGGCGGTGGCTCCGAGGCCAAGGCAAAATTTGCCATGCTCAACCCGTCAGACTCCGTAGTCGATTGGGTGCTTGAGCAAGTGCCGAAGATGGGTGCGGGCTGGTGTCCACCGGGGATGCTGGGTATTGGTATTGGTGGCACGGCGGAAAAAGCCATGTTGCTGGCTAAAGAAGTGTTGCTCGACCCGATCGATATTCACGAGCTGGAGGAACGCGGCGCCGAAAACCGTAGCGAAGAGCTGCGTTTGGAGCTAATGACGAAGGTCAATGCCCTGGGCATTGGTGCTCAGGGGCTCGGCGGTTTGACCACCGTGCTCGATGTTAAAATTAAGGACTATCCGACTCACGCCGCCAATAAGGCCGTGGCGATGATCCCCAATTGTGCGGCCACTCGTCACACCCATTTTACTCTGGATGGCAGCGGCCCCGCAGAGTTGACACCGCCAAACCTCGATGATTGGCCTGACATCGCCTGGGAAGTGGGCGACAGTGTACGTCGCGCCAATCTCGACGAGCTGACCCCCGAATCGATACAGGAATGGCGCAGTGGCGAGACCGTACTGCTCTCGGGAAAACTATTGACCGGCCGCGATGCTGCCCACAAAAAAATCACCGATATGCTGGCCAATGGCGAAACCTTGCCGGTCGACTTTAGCAACCGCTTTATTTACTACGTCGGTCCGGTTGATCCCGTTGACGGCGAGGTGGTTGGCCCGGCGGGTCCGACCACGGCGACACGAATGGATAAATTCACCCGCACCATGCTGGAGCAAACCGGCTTAATAGGCATGGTTGGTAAAGCCGAGCGGGGTGGGCTGGCCATCGACGCCATTCGCGATAATAAGGCGGTGTACTTAATGGCTGTTGGCGGCGCTGCTTATTTGGTATCGAAGGCCATTACGGCGGCAAAAGTCGTGGCCTTTCCCGAGCTGGGTATGGAGGCCATTTATGAGTTTGAAGTGGTCGATATGCCGGTCACTGTGGCGGTGGATAGCAAGGGTGACTCGGTGCATCGCAGTGGTCCGGCGCAATGGCAGGCAATTATTGAGCAGCGCGCGCTGGATGTTAAATAGGTGGCTAGAGGCGTTAACTTACTAATGCCAACGGCTTTTTTCATATGACATAATCTTGGCACAGTCTATGGTCTGTGCCTTTTTTTCGTGGGTTTTCATTGTTGCAAGACAACTAAGCATAGAGGGAAGAGCAATGGTTAAATTGAGTACGATAGGGATAGCGGGAGCGGCTTTTTTGGCGTCAACATCGGTGGCGAATGTCAGTGCCAATGAGGGCTTGTATCTGGGCGGTTCGCTTACCGGCTATTACCTGGATAGCCGCCGTTTTCAGGGCGGTGATGAAGAAAAGACCGTCGCTGGTATTAATTTGGGCTATCGTTTTGCCAATAATTGGGCGCTAGAGGGGGGTGTCGGTACCGAGCTCGGTGGCAATGACGTGTCAGAAATGATTAAGCTCGATGCCATTTATTGGTTCGACGAAAATAGCAAAGGTTGGACGCCCTACCTGGTGGCGGGTTTGGCCAACTACCATTTAGATAATCAACTCGACCTGAATGATAGAGAGGGTTTTACTACCCAGGTGGCTCTGGGTGTGGGTTTGTCGAAAATGCTCGACCCTCAATGGGAGTTTCGTTCCGACGTGCGTATTTTGCACAAGGTGCGCCATGACCAGGATGGTACGAATGACGGTGCCTTGAATCTGGCGCTGAATTATTATTTCAATCCACCGAAGCCGATGGCCGTTGCAGTGGCAGAGCCCGTTGCGGCCGTTATGGTGACACCGCCCCCAGCGGCTGAGCCGCAAGCAGAGCCCGAGGTTCGCACCATTACCGTGCGCCTGAATGTCGAGTTTGAATTTGATAAGGCGAGTGTACGGGCTATTTACGGCGATGAGCTGGAAGCGATTGCCAATGCCATGAAGGCCCATGACGATATCGAGTTGGTGCTAGAGGGACATACCGATGCCATCGGTACGGATGCGTACAATCAGGACCTTTCCGAGCGCCGCGTAATAGCCGTGGAAGCTAAACTGGCCGAGATGTACGGCCTTGATCCGGCGCGAGTATCGACTGTCGGTTACGGTGAGGCACGGCCCATTGCCGACAACAGCAGTAAGGAAGGGCGGGCACGCAACCGCCGTGTCATTGGCGAACTGTCTTATTCGGAAGTGTTTGCCGATTGATGTTCTGGGTCGATAGTCTGGTTTGAAAAATGGCGCTCTAGGGCGCTATTTTTTTGCCCGGGGCTTTCTCTCGCCCTACCTTAGCTGTGCTAGTGTTCTCTCCGTGTCTCGTTGGTGAGACACGGCACCAAATTCCATTAATAACACTTGGCGACAACGTCCCCGGAAGCATGAAACCGACACTGTATTGGCACGACTACGAAACCACTGGCGTCGACCCCGCGCGCGATCGGCCGGTGCAATTTGCTGGGCTGCGCACCGATGAAGATCTCAATATTATCGGTGAACCTCTGGTGCAATATTGCCAGTTGCCGAGCGATTGCTTGCCCCAGCCCCAGGCCTGTTTGATTACCGGTATTACGCCGCAAAAGGCGCGGGACGAAGGCGTACCCGAGCCACAGTTTATTGCCGCAATTGAACGCGAGCTATCGCGTCCGGGCACCTGCGGCGTGGGCTACAACAGTTTGCGGTTTGACGATGAGGTCACCCGCTTTACGCTGTATCGCAACTTTTATGACCCCTATGAGCGGGAGTGGAAGCAGGGTAATTCGCGCTGGGACATTATCGATATGCTGCGCCTGACCCGCGCCCTGCGCCCCGAGGGTATTGTCTGGCCCAATAAGCCCGATGGCGCGCCCAGCTTTCGTCTTGAAGAGTTGACCGCCGCCAATAATATTGAACACGCGGCCGCTCACGATGCCTTGTCGGATGTGACGGCGACCATTGCTATGGCGCGCCTGGTTAAGACCAAGCAACCGCGCCTCTACGACTATGTCTACAGCCATCGCCTGAAACATAAGGCGGGGCGTTTGGTGGATATGGTGACGCGCAAGCCCTTCTTTCACGTCTCCTCACGCCTGCCGCGCGAGAATGGCTATAGTGCGATGATGATGCCGCTGGCCCCACACCCGAGCAATAAAAATGCGATGATTGCGGTGAACCTGATGGCCGACCCCGAGCCATTGCTGAGCCTCGATGCCGAGCAGATTCGTGAGCGGCTGTTTACCGCCACGGCCGAGTTACCCACAGGTGTCGAGCGGATCGCCCTGAAAGGCATCCACCTCAACCGTTGCCCGGTCATTGCCACCCCCAAATTGCTCGATAAACCGGCCGCTCAGCGCTTGGGTATTGATCTCGATCGTTGCTACCAGCACTGGCAAAAGCTGTGCGCCGTCGACCTGAGTGAAAAAATAGCCGCCGTGTTTGCCGACGCCGACTATCCGGAGATTGAGGATCCCGAGCAGGCGCTGTACCAGGGCTTTCTGCCCAATGATGACAAGTCGATGCTGGCCACTATTCGCAGCACTCCGCTGCAAAATTTGCGCGATGATGCCCTGCTATTCCGCGATGAACGCTATAATGGCCTGCTGTTTAATTATCGTGCGCGCTACGCCAACGAGACCTTGAATACCGAGGAGCGGCAAGCTTGGCAAAGCCTCAAGCAAAAGCGACTGATTGACGGAGAGGGCGGGTACCTAAGTATGGCCGCCTACTTTGAGGAGCTCGACACACTGCAGAGCAACCCCCAGTTGTCGGCTGACAAGGCTGCAGTACTGAAAGCCCTGAGGACCTGGGGTAAGCAGCTGATTGGCGAATTGACCCGCTTATAGGGGGCTCAACAGCGCAGCCATTGATGATGACTTTTTACAGAGGACCCAACCAAGCGTGAATTTTACCGGTGCACACATCCTTTCCATCGAACAATTTGAGCGGGCCGATATCGAGGTGCTGTTTAGCACCGCCGACAGTATGGAGCCCTACGCCCAGCGTCGACGTATTACCCGCGTTTTGGAGGGCGCGATTCTCGGTAATATGTTTTTTGAGGCGAGCACGCGCACGCGTATTAGTTTTGGTTCGGCCTTCAATTTATTGGGGGGGGATGTCCGGGAATCTGTCGGTATGGACAGCTCATCGCTGATTAAGGGTGAGTCCCTGCAGGATACGGCCCGCGTGCTCTCCGGGTTTAGCGATGTGATTTGTATGCGCCACCCCGAGCCGGGCTCGGTGGCTCAGTTTGCCTCGGCGAGTCGCGTGCCGGTGATGAATGGCGGTGACGGCAGCAATGAGCACCCCAGCCAGGCCCTGCTCGACCTGTACACCATTGCCAAGGAACTACAGGGTCGGGGCCGTGGTATCGATGGTTTGCGCATTGCCATGGTGGGCGACTTGAAATATGGTCGCACCGTGCACTCCCTCTGCAAGCTGCTATCCCTGTACCAGAATA
Source organism: Gammaproteobacteria bacterium 53_120_T64 (assembly GCA_002162815.1). GTDB lineage: Bacteria > Pseudomonadota > Gammaproteobacteria > Pseudomonadales > Porticoccaceae > Reddybacter. The sequence goes on from MAAT01000047.1 coordinate 27,871, forward strand.
TTCAGCTGACGTTGGTGTCCCCGGTTGAATTGGCGATGCCCGAACAGTATGTCGAATGCCTGCGCCAGGCCGGGCACCAGGTGGTGATTACCGACCAGTTAGAGGCGAGTATCGCCCATGTCGATATTGTCTATTCCACCCGCATTCAGGAAGAACGCTTCAGCGACCGCGCTCAGGCCGATCTGTACCGTGGTCGTTTTCGTCTCAATCAGGCTATTTACACCGAACACTGTGAGCCCAATACGGTGATTATGCATCCCCTGCCACGGGATTCCCGGGTCGAAGCGAATGAGCTCGATACTGATCTCGATGCCAACCCCAACCTGGCTATTTTTCGCCAGGCGGATAACGGCTTACTGGTGCGTATGGCCTTGTTTGCGCTGGTGCTCGATGTCGCCCACCTGGTCGACCGACATGCGAGAGATGTGCATTGGCACAATTCCCGAGATTTGACAACGTGAGCGAACGAAAAGTCGCGCAGCCGGCGCAAGAGACAATAAGTAGCGCCGCTGTGCCCTCACAGCATGCCGCTGATTTTGATGATATACGGCCCTATAACGATGACGAGTTTGCCGCTATTTTTGCGCGCTTAATTGCGGCGCGTGAATTTGTCGACACCCTGGGCAGTATGAAATTCCCGCGTCTGTATCGTGTACTGCCCTGGCTTTTGCGCCCGCTGATTCGCAAGACAATGGCGCGAGCCTTTGCGGGTGTGGCCAGTGTTGGCGATTTCCAGGCCTTGATGGATAAGCAACTGCGAAAATTGCTGGCCCGAGATAATAGCCAGCTCACGGTTAGGGGTCTTGAAAATCTCGATCCTCAGCAGTCGTATCTGTTTATCAGTAATCACCGCGATATCGCCATGGATCCGGCCTTCACCATTCTTGCTCTGCATCAACACGGTATGGATTCATTGCGTATTGCGATTGGCGACAACCTGCTAACGAAACCCTTTGTGTCTGATTTAATGCGTTTAAATAAAAGCTTTATCGTGCGCCGTTCCGTAGCGGGGCGGCGCGAAAAGCTGACCGCGCTGAAGCACCTATCGGCCTATATTCGTTTTTCCTTACAGCGGGAGCAGCAGTCGATTTGGATTGCCCAGCGCGAGGGCCGCGCCAAGGACGGTATGGATGGCACCGAAACGGCATTGTTGAAAATGCTCGCCCTGTGTAAGTCTAAAACCGAGAGTTTTGCCGAGCTGATACAGGGACTCAAGGTGGTGCCGGTGTCGATATCCTACGAGTGGGATCCCTGCGACGGGGCTAAGGCCAAAGAGCTCTATGCCCACCAAACGGCGGGCACTTATGAAAAGGCTGAGCATGAAGACTTTGCCAGTATTTATCGCGGCATCGTCGGCAATAAGGGGCATATTTATGTCACCTTTGGCGACCTACTGAGCCAGCCCTTTGCGGATGCCGCCAGCCTGGCGGCAGAAATCGATCGTCAAATTATCGCCAACTACCGTTTACAGGCCCCCCACTGGCTGGCCTATGAGCGCTTGCACGGCCTGTCTGAGCAGGCTCTACAGGCGAGGGCGACCCTCGATGCGGATTGGTCGGCGGTGGGCTGCGCCTTTGATGAACGGTTGGCGACTATTCCGATGGCGCATCGCGATACTTTACTCGCCGCTTATGCCAACCCGGTGGTGCAATTTTTACGGCGTGACAGCTAGCTGTGCCGGTATTGCCTGCAATACTCTGCCACGCCAAATGAACTAGCCACGCGAGTACCTGACCTATTTCACTCTCCGAGCAAGATAAAGCCACCATTCAAAGCGCCTACCGGGATTTTCTCGCGGCGCGCTCACTGCGCCCGCGTCTGGGGCAGCGACAGATGATTGGTCATATCGCCTCCTTTCTGGGGGCTATCGAACGCGACGCGGAGGGTCAGCGGCTGTCCGAAAATAACGTCATTGCCATTGAGGCCGGTACGGGCACGGGTAAAACCGTGGCCTATCTGCTATCGGTTTTGTCGTTGGCAAAAGCGGCGGGTAAAAAGGTGGTGGTGGCCACCGGTACTGTGGCGCTACAGGGGCAGTTACTGGATAGAGATATCCCCGACGTATTGGCGGCGACAGGCTGGGATTACAAACTGGCACTGGCCAAGGGGCGGGGGCGCTACCTTTGCCCCCTGCGTCTACAGCAGTGCAATGACACGGCCAAGTCCCAAGATGCCGGGCTGTTCTTGTTTGAGGATGAGCTGGCCTTCCAGCCCGACCGCCAGAGTGGCGAAACCCTGCAGGCCATGGACGAGGCCCTACAGGTGGGCAGTTGGGATGGCGACCGGGATGCTTGGCCAGAAGCGGTACCGGCAGCAACCTGGCAAGCCCTCACCGTGGATCGCAATCAGTGTGCCGGTCGGCGCTGTCGCCTTATTGCAGAGTGCTGCTTTTTCAAGGCGCGGGAAGCTCTCGACGGCGCGGACTGCATTGTCGCCAACCATGATTTGGTGATGGCCGATCTGGCTCTGGGGGGCGGGGCGATACTCTCGGCACCGGAAGATACCATTTATGTGTTTGATGAAGCCCATCGTCTCGGCACCACGGCGCTGAACCACTTTGCCAGCCAGTGTCGCTTAAAGGCTACAAGCCAATGGCTTGAGCAAATGCAAAAAACCTTAAAGGCGATGGCAGCGCCCTTTGCGGAAATGCCCGACATTACCCACCGTGGCACCGAGCTTGGCGAAATCTCTGTGTTGGCCCGTCAGCTGTTGCAACAGGCTAGCCCGCTGTTTGAAAGTACACTAGAAAATAGTACAAACGCTGAGGCTGGGCAGAATTTTGGTAACAGCCCGGTGCGCTACCGCTACCCGGAGGGGATTGTTGATGGGGCCTGTCGTGCGCTCAGCGAGGACCTGACGGCCGTCTTTGTACGTTTGAGCAGCCGTATGGAAAACCTTCACGGTGTGTTGGAGGATGCCCTCGAAAACAGCCACCAGCCGGTGCCAAGGGTTGATATTGAGCAGTACTTTCAAGTCGCAGGACAGTGGCTGGGTCGGGCCAATGCGGCGACAGAGTTGTGGTCGGCGATGGGCCGCCCCGACCCCGCCGGTCAGCCCCCCATGGCGCGCTGGTTGACGTATGAAGATAACGGCGATATTCGGCTTTCAGTGAGCCCGATATCGGCTGGACTTCGGCTCAACGAATTACTGTGGCAGCGCTGCTATGGCGCGATTACCACTTCGGCGACGTTGCGTGTGCTCGGCGATTTTGAGCGTTTTAAAAGTGATAGTGGCATGGCGGCGGATACTCAGTGCGAAGTCGTGGCGGGCGCCTTCGATTATGCCAATGCCGGCTTATTGGTGGTGCCCAATATTGGTGCCGAAGCCAGTGATGCCCGCGCCCACACCCAGGCACTGATCGAACATTTACCGGCCTTACTTTATCCCGATGCCGATATGGCGTCTGGCAATGAGGTGGTGGCCGAGAACAAGGCTATTTCGGGTGCCGGGGTCTTGGTGCTCTTTGCCTCGCGCCGACAAATGGAAGAGCTGGTTGGCGCCCTAGCCGATGACCTGCCCTGGCAGCTGTTGGTGCAGGGGGAGTTAAGTACCGCCGAAATCGTCAGCCGCCACCGAGCAACCATTGACGGGGGTGAGCGCAGTGTGATATTCGGACTGGCTAGCTTTGCCGAGGGCATGGACTTACCCGGTGCCTATTGTCAGCACGTGATTATTGCCAAATTGCCCTTTGCCGTGCCGGACGATCCTCTGCAGGCGGCATTGGCCGAGTGGGTGGAAAGTAAGGGTGGCAATGCCTTTCGGGAAATCACCTTGCCCGATGCGGCACTGCGTTTAATACAGGCCTGTGGGCGTTTATTACGCCATGAAGATGATCGCGGACGGGTCACTATTCTCGATCGGCGGCTGGTGACTAAAAGTTATGGTCGCCAGTTGCTGGCGTCGCTGCCGCCGTTCAAGCAAGTGATTGAGCGGGGCTAGTTTGCGGTCTGGGTTTTTGCCAATCGCGTGTTAATGGTGGTGCAAATACTCCTGGCATCGAGGCCCGCCGTGCTGATCTGTGCGGCGTGAGTGGCGTGATCGATAAACAGATCCGGTAAGCCGAGATGTAGCATGGCAACGACGATGCCCTGCTCGGCAAAATATTCACTGACACCGGCGCCAGCGCCACCGGCAATAGCATTTTCCTCCAGGGTGACGATCAGCGTGTGATCGGCGGCTAACTGCTTGAGCAGCTCGGTGTCGAGGGGTTTGATAAAACGCATATCGGCGACACTACTGTCGAGCTCTTCACCCACGCTGAGTGCCGTCGATAACAGGGCGCCAAAGTTGAGGATGGCGACTTGCTGGCCGCGGCGGCTGAGTCGACCCTTGCCGATGGGTAGGGCTGTCATCGTTTGTTCTATTTCGACACCGGGCCCGGTGCCGCGAGGATAGCGCACGGCTGCAGGGCCGGGGTGACAGTAGCCGGTGTAGAGCATTTGTCGGGCTTCATTCTCATCGGCTGGGGCCATAATCACCATATTGGGAATACAGCGCATAAAGCTGATATCAAAGCTGCCGGCATGGGTGGCGCCGTCTTCGCCGACCAGTCCCGCGCGATCGATGGCAAACAAGACGTCGAGGTTTTGCAGGGCGACATCGTGAATTAATTGGTCGTAGGCGCGCTGTAAAAAAGTGGAGTAAATAGCCACTACCGGCTTTTTGCCCTCGCAGGCGATACCGGCGGCGAGGGTGACGGCGTGTTGCTCGGCGATGGCGACATCGTGAAATTGCCGGGGGAAGCGCTCGGCAAATTCGACCATGCCCGAGCCTTCGCTCATGGCCGGGGTAATGGCAACAAGTTCGGGGTGATCGCCGGCCATATCGCAGAGCCAGTCACCAAAAATGTGTTGGTATTTGGGTCGCTTTGGCGTGCTGGGCCGTTTCACGGGGGGCGTTTCTACGCCTGGGGTGGGGATTTTGTTTAGTGCGTGATAGCCAATGGGGTCTTCCTCGGCCGGTAAAAAGCCTTTACCTTTCTGGGTGGCGACGTGCAGCAGTACTGGCCCGGTGACCTGTTTAAGGTTTTCGAGGGTGTGTACCAGCAGGGGGATATTGTGGCCGTCAATGGGGCCAATATAGGTAAAGCCGAGTTCTTCAAAGATGATGCCGGGTGCAACCAGAGCTTTCATTAACTCTTCGGTTTTGCGAATAATACCGGAGGTCGAAGGAAAGGCTTTTAACAGCGTTTTGGTGCTTTCACGAAACAGGTTGTAGAACTTGCTCGACCACAGCTTTGAAAAGTAAGTGGCCAGCCCGCCGACACTTTTTGAAATCGACATATTATTGTCGTTGAGCACCACCAGCATGTCGAGGTCGACATGGGCGATGTGGTTGAGGGCCTCGAAGGCCATACCTGCGGTCATGGCGCCATCGCCAATCACTGCGACACAACGGCGTTTCAGAGGGTCATCTTCGCTTTGGTCTATGGCGGAGCCTATCGCCATACCCAGGGCCGCGCTTAAAGAAGTGCTGGAATGGCCGACGCCAAAGGGGTCGTATTCACTCTCTTGCCGGTTGGGGAAGCCGGCCAGGCCATCGCGATGGCGAATGTTCAGTAGCTCTTCACGCCGCCCGGTAAGGATTTTGTGGGGATAGGTCTGGTGGCCAACATCCCATACCAATCGGTCATCGGGGGTGTTAAATACGTAGTGCAGAGCGACGGTGAGTTCGACGACGCCGAGTCCGGCACCGAAATGGCCGCCCGATTGACCGACGGAATAGAGTAAATAGGCACGTAGTTCGTCTGCCACCTGTTCGAGCTCGCTTGCAGGCAGGGCGCGCAACTGAGCTGGCCAATCAATGCGATCCAACAGGGGTGTGGCGGGCCGGCTGAGCGGAATGTCGGAATACGTGGCGGTCATGTAGGGCGGCTAAGGGGGTGATTTTTAAGGCGGCAATCTTACACGATATCGCGCTAAATAGGGTGGCTCAGTGATCCCGGCTGACGATAAAGTCGGCGATATTTCGCAGCTGGTCGGCACGCTCGTCAAACTGGCTAAGGGCAGTGATAGCTTGGGTGTGCAGCTGGGCTAGCATCTTTTTTGCACCGTCATCGCCGAGCAGCGAGGTGTAGGTCGATTTATTGTGCAATTGGTCGGCACCGGCCTGTTTGCCGAGTACGGCGGTATTGCCCTCACTGTCGAGGATATCGTCTTTCACCTGAAAGGCGAGACCGATGGCTCTACCGTAGCTGCGTAGCTTGTTTAATGCTGCGCTATCACCTGAGTCGCTACTTTGGGCGCCCATGGAAATACTGGCAACGATCAGGTCGCCGGTTTTATGGGCGTGCATGGTTTCTAGATAAGAGAGGTCGACGCTGGTATCGGTGGCGTATAAATCCATTGCCTGTCCCTTGACCATGCCAGCGGCACCGGCCGCCTGGGCGAGTTCGTGCACCAGAGCCAGAGCGGTTGTTGGACTGACCTGTGTCAGCTGGCTTAGCTGCTCGAAGGCGAGGGCCTGGAGGCCATCCCCGGCGAGAATGGCGGTGGCTTCATCATAGGCGATATGGCAAGTGGGGCGGCCCCGGCGCAGGTCATCGTCATCCATGGCCGGTAGATCATCGTGAATTAGTGAATAGCAGTGGATTAACTCGAGGGCGGTGGCGATGTGGTCGGTGTCACTGTTGACGGAGCCAAGACAGCGAGCAGCGGCGTAGACTAGACAGGGGCGAATGCGCTTGCCCTGCTGAAGTGTGGAGTAGCGCAGTGCGGCATGTAAGGGCAGGTCGTGCTCGAGGGCTAGACTGCTCTCGAGGTGTCGTTCGACGCGCTCACGACATTCCTGCAGGAAGTTGTCGAAGCTTTGCTTCACTCTAGACCCGCGTCGATAAAATCGACGGTTTTTACATCGCCATCCGTATCGCTGGTTAAAATGCGCACCCGTTGCTCGGCTTGGTTGAGGGCGGACTGGCAATCGCGGGTGATTTTGATACCCTTTTCAAAGGATTTTAGTGCTTCATCCAAATTGAGGTTGCCGGTTTCCAGAGACTCGACCAGGGTTTCGAGTTGCTTTAAGCTTTGTTCAAAATTAATCGCGCGCTTTCTTGTTGCCATGCTAATAATCACTGTCAATAAAACGGGGCTAACCCTAACTGAGAGGCACTGTAGAGGTCAATACAATGCCGGGCGATGCTGAGTTGAGTGGCTCATCTTAAGCTGGCTCAGGGTAGGATATATCCTACATGATTTACAGATTTTGCTGAATGGTCTATTGCCTATGAAAAGAGCATTATACTTGCCACATGGATGTGTTGGACAAGGATGTTGCAGACATGGAAGTGGTCAGGATGGCCGGCTCAGGATGAGCGCTTAGACGACGAGCCAGGATGGCTCGTTTACAGGGAAGAGGTCAGGATGACCGTTTACTATAGGGAATATAGTCAGATCATATAGGGATATGGTTCTGATTTACACCACAGCTGGATGCACTTTGCTAGTACTACTTTAACACCCTCTTACACCTCCAGTAAGAGGGTGTTTTTATTTGTACTGCTTTTCCCGACTGCCATCAATTATTTTCTTTGCTGCCCTCTTCTTTTATCGAGTACTTCTCTTTTTCACGCCTGAAAATAGGCCTTGGCATTTATAGTCGCTAGGCATATGTTCGGTGCCTGTCGATTAAGGCAGGTTGAAAAAAGTGCGTCAATAGTGACGCGCTAAGTCCAGTGAAGTGTTTAAGGGGGGGGATTATGGATCTTGGTATTAGTGGTAAGCAGGCGATTGTCTGTGGCGCGAGTCAGGGCTTGGGTTTGGCCTGTGCTCGCGCTTTGGTTCAGGAAGGCGTCAATTTAACGGTAATTGCTCGCACTCCCGGGCCATTGCAAGAGGCTGTTGATCGTTTAAATCTATTGAGCGGGGCGACGATAACCGCGGTGGTGGGTGATATCACCACAGACGAAGGGCGCGATGCAGTACTGGAGGCCTGTCCTGAGCCCGATATATTAATCAACAACGCGGGTGGCCCGCCGCCCGGTGATTTTCGCGACTGGCGGCAGAAGGAATGGTTCGATGCGGTGAATAGCAATATGTACTCGGCCATCGATATGATTCGCCGTACTCTCGACGGTATGGCAGAGCGAGGCTTTGGTCGCATTGTCAATATTACCAGCACGGCTGTTAAGTCACCGATGCCTGGTCTTGGGCTGTCAAATGGTGCGCGGGCGGGTTTGAGTGGCTGGGTGGCCGGTGTCGCCCGAGAGAAAGTCCGCGACAATGTCACTATCAATAATTTGCTACCGGGGCTTTTTACGACCGCTAGAGGGCATGGTTATTTAGCTTATCGAGCGGCGCAGGAGGGTGTTAGTGCCGAGGCCTACGAACAGCAATTCTACGTATCTAGCCCTGCTGGGCGCATGGGTGAACCCGCTGAGTTTGGCGCAACCTGTGCTTTTTTATGCAGTGCCATGAACGGCTATATGACGGGGCAGAATATTTTGTTGGACGGGGGTGTCTACTCGGGCACTTACTAGCGCTGTGTGCGCGTCAGGAAGTTGTCTGCGGAAATGATTTTATAGGCGCTTTTTTTGTATAAGGCTAACCCGCGCTACCAGTGTATGGTAGCGCGGGTTAGCAATTTTAAGCGAACTACTTAGGCTTTTTTGGGCTCGGTAATAAAGTCATCCATATCGACATTGCGCGTCAACTTAAAGAAGTCGACATTGCGATAGGGTGAGTTGACCACCACGCGGCCCTCACTGTTGCGGTAGTAGCTGCTAACACCGGGGTGAGTCCAGACCATATTATCGTGAATGGTATTGACCTTCTCGATGTAGTCATCGTGAACGTCTTGCTTGCATTCAACGGTGCCAAGTTTTTGAGTGGTCATGTTATTGATCATGTTCATCACATAGCGCACCTGCATCTCGCAGACGAAGACCAGACTGCCGCCGTGGCCGGGTTGCAGATTGGGGCCGTAGAGTGTGAAGAAGTTAGGGAAGCCGGGCACGTTGGTACCGAGGTGGGCCGAAGCGTTGTCGTCACCCCAGACATCGCGTAGATTCTTGCCTTCGCGACCAATGATCTCGTAGGTCGACAAAAATTTCAAAACGTCGAAGCCGGTTGAAATAAGCAGTACATCGGCTTCGTGTTCGGTGCCATCCTTGGTGATGACCTTGTTGCCTTCGATGCGATCAATACCGTCGTCCACCAAGCTGACCTTGGGGTTGCGCAGCATGCGGTACCAGCCGTTATCCATCAGCATACGCTTACCGAAGGGAGGGAAGGTCGGTAGCACTTTGTCCATCAGGTCATCGGCGCGATCGCCCAGCTCTTTCTTGATATAGCTAGTGAAATAGGCGCGGTGATTGTCGTTGACGGCATTCAGCGAGCGCTCGGGGTGCTCCCAGTTTGGATCTTTTTGTAGGGACTCGTAGACGCGGTCATTGTAGGTCCAGCCCAGACGCATGCGGTACCACATGCGGTAGAGGGGCACTTCCTGGAACAGGTAGCGAATTTCTTCGGGGACCTCGGTGCGGAATTGCTCAAAGGGTGAGGCCCAGTGGGGGCCGCGCTGGAAGATGGTCAGCGACTCGACCCGGTTTTGAATCTCTGGCCCGAGCTGCATGGCGGTGGCGCCATTGCCGATCATCAGTACGCGCTTGCCTTCGAGGGTCTTGTCTTTTGGCCATTCGGCGGTGTGCCAGCTGTCGCCGGTGAAGCTTTCGAGGCCCTTGATGTTGGGGAAGGAGGGCGGGTTGAAAATGCCCGCAGCGCTAATCACGATATTGGCGTTGAGCGTTTCTTCGTTGCCATCGGCATTGGTGATTTTCACGTCCCAGCTCTGGCTGTCGGCCTGGTATTCGGTGCTGATCACGTTGGTTTCGAAGTTGATCGATTTCTTCAGGTCAAATTCGTCGGCCACGTATTCGAAGTATTCGGCCAGTTCATTGCGCAGGGCAAAGTAGGCGGACCAGTCATAGGGCGCAAACGAGAATGAGTAGAGGTGGTTGGGGGTGTCGACACCGGCACCGGGGTAGCGGTTGTCCTGCCACACGCCGGCAACATTGGTGCGACGTTCGAGAACGGTAAAGGGGATGCCTGCCGCTTGCAGGTTGACGGCGGCGGCCAGACCGGAGACGCCGGCGCCAATCACGATGACATTGAAGCCTTCGGGCACGTCAATTTTATGGTCCCATTTCATGGGGGTTTGACCGAGCTGGGCAGAGGTCATTTCGCCGTACTCGGCGGGTACTTTTTCACCCATGGAGGAGCTGAGCATCTCAACCAGTTCTTCGTCGCTAGGCGCTTCCAGGGCGAGGGGCTCGCCGGCTTTCCAGGCTAGAATGGCAGCCAGTGCGGCATCGCGAATTTCTTTCTGGATGGCATCATCGAAACCGCCGCTGTCGTTGTCGCCGGTGCCGCTGCCGCGTTTGGGGCGGTAGGGGGCTTCAATCCAGCGTTTGTCGCCGGTGAACTGTACCAGTACCATCAGCAGGGTGGGGATATTGGCGATGGCGATGGCATCGGCAAGTTTTTGCTTGTCTGTCATGTTTTAATCCTATTCTCGTTTAAAAGTTCTGCGTACGAAGGTGGGTTCCGTGGCTCCTGTGAATATATGTCGCGCGATAGTTTAACCGTCATGACCGCTTGGTCAAAATAGTTTTTACCTATATGTAATGCTGGGTTATAGCTGCAGAGTGCTTTACAGCAGCGAAATTCGGTTTAGAGAGGGGTGCGCAATGGATGTTCAGGTGTTGTGGTGGCAGTGGGTACTGCTGGGGATGGGCTTGATAATGCTGGAGATGTTCCTACCCAGTTTTATTGCCCTCTGGTTTGGTCTGGGGGCGATTGTTGTTGGTTTGCTTGTCTGGCTCTTTCCGGCTGTGGGTGTGTCGTGGGCGGTATTTATCTGGGTGTTCGCCTCGGGGGCCTTTGTGCTGCTTTGGTTTAAGGTGTTCAAGCCGAGCATGGTGGATAAAACCAAGGCGGGTATTTCCCGCGATGCCGCTCTCGGCGAGACCGGACAAGTGGTGCGAGCGCCCCATGGCGAAGGTCGCGGCGTGGTGCGTTTCACCATGCCGGTGCTGGGTGAGAATGAGTGGGATTTTATTTGCAAAGAGGGGGTGCTTGAGGGCGATAAGGTTTTTATTATGGACTTCTCTGGAAACACGCTTATCGTCGCTAAATCGGATGCCTGATGCTCCCCTCCCTGTGCATTAAAAGCTTTCGGCTCTAGCCTGGCGATGTCTGTCGTCTTGCTGCAATTACAGTTGCATGAGTCTGTGCTTGACCGGGCGCGGCAAGTGTACATTGGCTATAGCGGTGGTCTTGACTCTCATGTCCTGCTGCACAGCGCCGTAGCGGTGTTGGGTGCGGAGCGGGTCACGGCTGTTCATATTAACCATCAGTTGTGTGAGCAGGCCGGGGCCTGGGCCGAACACTGTTCAGAGGTGTGTGGAGGGCTGGGTGTTTATCTACAAGTTCATGTTGTGGATGTCTGCCAGCAAGCCTCTAGCATCGAGAATGCCGCTCGCCAAGTGCGCTACCAGGTTTTTGAGCAAGTGCTGGCGGAGGGCGATGTGCTGCTGCTCGCTCATCATCAGGATGATCAGGCCGAGACGGTGCTCTATCGCCTACTGCGCAGCTCCGGCCCGCGTGGTTTGGCGGGTATTCCTCTCACGCGAGCAGTGGGTCGGGGAAGCTTGTTGAGACCTTTGCTGCAATTGCCGCGCAGTGAGCTGAGCGGTTACGCCAGTGAGCACCAGCTGCAGTGGATTGAGGATCCGTCAAATGTTGACGTGAAACACGACCGCAATTACCTGCGTCACCAGGTGGCGCCGGCCTTGCGCCATCGCTGGCCCGATTTTTCGGCCCGCATCGCCGCCAGCGCGAGCCTTTGCCAGCAGGCCGAGGTCTTGAATAGAGATCTGGCCGCAATCGATTTGACGGCGCTTGCTGAAACACCTGAAAGGCTGGGCTGGAGTGTTGACCTCTCTGTTTTGCTTGCCTTGTCGCCTTTGCGCCAGGCTAATTTCTTGCGCTATTGGGCGAGCCTGCATTGCCGCTCAGCACCGGGTCATCACAGTGTTATGGCGGTGCTCGATAGTGTCTTGGTGGCGCGTCAGGATAGAGTGCCGCTGGTGGTTTGGCCCGGAGGCGAGTGGCGTCGCTTTAATGGCCGCTTGTTTTTGCTGCCGAGTGGTTGGCGTGAGTCGGCCCCGCTGGCATGTGAGTGGCAGCCTGACCTGCCATTAAAGTTAGTGGGTGGAGGCACCTTGGTCGCCTCCCCGGCGAGTGGGCCGGGCTTGAAATTATTGCCGGGTGAGCGCCTGCTGATCAAGTTTCGCCGGGGCGGTGAGCGTTGCCACCCAGCCGGCAGAGTGGCGCGAAGCAGCTTGAAAAAGTTACTCCAAGAGTATCGGTTGGAGCCTTGGTTGCGGGATAGAATCCCCCTTATTTATAGACCTGCGTCGACGGATCAAGAGGCTGAGCAGTTGATTGCCGTGGGGGATCTTTGGGTTTGTCAGGGTTTTGCCGCCGATGAGGGTGATTGTGCTTATCGTTTGCGCTGGGATTTGGCGGCTTTAAGTCGGCCTCCTCGGTGCTGAGTGGGCTGAAATTTACCGACTAAAAAGACGCTAATTAAGTCTTGACTGGATTGTGACGGAGGCGCTTTTCTGCTAATCTGGCACCCCTTCTAGAGCCCTTGCGAAGCGTCTGTTTTCCATCGACCATTTCTTCGCCGGGCCAGCAATGTAACCATCCACAATCATTACCTTACAGGGTAAGCATGACGCGATTTATTTTTGTCACAGGTGGCGTTGTTTCGTCACTTGGTAAAGGCATTGCCGCCGCCTCTCTCGGCGCTCTACTCGAGTCCCGGGGGCTGAAGGTCACCCTGCTCAAGCTCGACCCCTATCTGAATGTTGATCCGGGCACCATGAGTCCCTTTCAACACGGTGAGGTTTTTGTTACCGAAGACGGCGCCGAAACCGATCTCGATCTGGGTCATTACGAGCGTTTTCTCAATTCGCGTATGACCCGCAACAATAATTTTACCACCGGCCAGGTGTACGAAACCATTCTGCGCCGCGAGCGTCGTGGTGAATACTTGGGCGGTACCGTACAAGTTATTCCCCATGTAACCGACGAGATTAAGCGACGGATTATTAAAGGCGGCGAGGGCAGTGATATCGCCCTGGTCGAAATTGGTGGCACCGTGGGTGATATCGAATCCCAGCCCTTCCTCGAGGCGATTCGCCAGTTAAAAGTAGAGCTAGGCAGTGCCCAGGCGCTATTGATTCACCTCACGCTGGTGCCTTACATCGCCACCGCCGGTGAAACGAAAACTAAGCCGACGCAACATTCCGTTAAAGAATTGCGCTCCATCGGTCTACAGCCCGATGTCTTGATCTGTCGCTCAGAAGTGGCTATCGACTCCGGCTCAAGACGTAAAATCGCGCTTTTTACCAGTGTTGAAGAGCGCGCCGTTGTACCGCTGATGGATGCCGACAGTATTTATAAAATACCGCGCTATCTCTTCGACTGGAAACTTGACCAGTTCGTCGTCGAGCGCTTCTTGTTGGACTGCCCACAGGCAAACCTCAGTGAATGGGATCAGGTGGTCGAGAATCAGCGTCAGTCAACAACGCCGGTGACCATTGCTATGGTCGGTAAGTACATGGAGTTGCTCGACGCTTACAAATCTCTCAACGAAGCGTTATCTCATGCCGGTATTCAAAATCTGGCGAAGGTGAATATTCGCTATATTGACTCCGAAGACCTGTGCGACAACATGGCCTTGCTCGACGATTGTCACGGTATCTTAGTGCCCGGTGGTTTTGGTGAGCGCGGCGTCGAGGGCAAAATTCTGGCAGTAAAATACGCCCGCGAAGAAAATATTCCCTACCTGGGGATTTGCCTGGGCATGCAGGTCGCGGTGATCGAATACGCGCGCAATGTGGCCGGGCTTGAAAATGCCAACAGCACCGAGTTTGATTCGAATACCCCCTATCCGGTGATTGGTTTGATCACCGAGTGGCTGGACAGTAGCGGCAAACGTGAGCTGCGCACAGAGGATTCCGACCTCGGTGGCACTATGCGCCTCGGTGCCCAGGACAGCCGGTTGGTAGCTGATTCTATGGCGCGGGAAATCTACGCTGCCGATGTGATTTGCGAGCGCCATCGCCACCGCTATGAGGTCAACAATAATTTGCTCGGTGAAATTCAGGAAGCCGGCTTGAAGATTGGCGGCTGGTCGGGTGACGACTCTTTGGTTGAGACTATCGAGCTGCCCGAACACCGCTGGTTTTTCGCCTGTCAGTTTCACCCCGAATTTACCTCGACCCCCCGCGGTGGCCACCCGCTGTTTACCGGCTTTGTAAAAGCGGCCTTGGATTTCAGTCAGGAGTCCTGAGTAATGACTGCAAAGATCGTCACCGTTGGTGATATAAAAGTCGCTAACGACCAGTCCTTTGTACTTTTTGCCGGGGTGAACGTACTGGAATCTCGGGACTTTGCCCTGCAGGTTGCCGAGCATTGCGCCGAGGTGGCTGAGCGATTGGCCATTCCCTATGTGTTTAAAGCCTCTTTTGACAAGGCCAATCGCAGCTCCATCCACTCCTTTCGTGGCCCCGGTTTAGAGGAGGGCTTGAAAATCCTCGCCGAGGTGAAAGCCATATTTAATGTGCCGTTGATTACCGATGTCCATGAAATTGAACAGGCCAGTGTTGTCGCTGAAGTTTGCGATGTGATTCAGCTGCCGGCTTTTCTGGCGCGCCAAACCGATCTGGTTGCGGCCATGGCGGCGACGGATGCGGTGGTGAACATTAAAAAACCACAATTTATGAGTCCCTCGCAGGTCGGCAATTTGGTCGATAAGTTTCGCGAGTGTGGCAAGTCGGATGTGATCTTATGCGAGCGTGGCAGCAGTTTCGGCTACGACAATCTCGTGGTTGATATGCTCGGCTTCGGCGTAATGAAGCGAGTCAGTGCCGATGTCCCGATCATCTTTGATGTCACTCATTCGCTGCAGTGTCGAGATACCGGTGGTGCCGCCTCCGGTGGGCGTCGTGCACAATTGCCAGAGTTGGCGCGAGCCGGTATGGCCACAGGTTTGGCAGGCCTGTTTTTAGAAACTCACCCGGACCCCGACAAAGCGCTGTGTGATGGCCCCAGTGCCCTCAAATTGTCGTTGCTTGAATCTTTTTTACAGCAAGTGAAAGCGGTTGATGACTTGGTTAAACAGATGCCGCCCCTCGATACGGCTTGATAACAAGCGCTTATCTTGACAGCGCTGCTCTTAACGGCTGCTCCCAACAAAGCGCCAACCAACAATAGCTAAAATTTTGTAGCTCAAAAGTAAGTACTGACAAGGAAATACCATGACTAAAATTGCTGATATCAGAGCCTATGAAGTGCTCGATTCACGGGGTAATCCCACCATTAATGCCGATGTAATTCTTGAGTGTGGTGCCGTCGGCAGCGCCTGTGCGCCCTCGGGCGCCTCCACCGGCACACGTGAAGCGCTGGAGTTGCGCGATGGCGACGAGAGTCGCTATTTGGGCAAAGGTGTCTTGACCGCCGTAAGCAATGTCAATCGCCCCCTTCGAGAGTTACTGTTAGGCAAAGATGCCTGTGATCAACGTGAGCTTGACCGCTTGATGATTGAAGCCGATGGCACGGAGAATAAAGCCAAATTCGGCGCTAATGCGATATTGGCCGTTTCCCTGGCGGCGGCGAAAGCAGCGGCCCAGGCCAAGAATATCCCTCTCTATCAGCACATCGCCGATGTCAATGGCACATCGCTGAAGTACACCATGCCGGTACCGATGATGAATATCATCAATGGTGGCGAACACGCCGACAACAATGTCGATATTCAAGAATTTATGATTCTGCCGGTGTTGGCGACTTCGTTTAGCGAAGCGCTGCGCCAGGGTGCCGAGATTTTCCACAGTCTGAAAAAGGTGCTTTCGGCTCGTGGTTTGAACACGGCGGTGGGTGATGAGGGCGGTTTTGCACCGAATCTACCCTCCAATGAATCGGCTATTGAAGTGATTGCCGAGGCCGTTGCCAATGCCGGTTATAAGCTGGGCGAAGACATTATGCTGGCGCTGGATTGTGCGTCTTCCGAGTTTTATCGTGACGGTCAGTATCACCTTTCCGGTGAAGGCAAGGTGTTTTCCGCCACCGAGTTTGCCGACTACTTGGCTGACCTGGCCGCACGCTACCCCATTTTGTCGATCGAAGATGGCATGGACGAAAGTGACTGGGAGGGTTGGGCCGACCTCACCCGCAAGATTGGCAAAACGGTACAGCTGGTCGGTGATGATCTGTTTGTGACCAATACCAAGATTTTACAGCGTGGTATCGACGAAGATATTGCCAATTCGATTTTGATCAAATTTAACCAGATTGGCACCTTGTCGGAAACCCTCGATGCTATTCAGATGGCGAAAGATGCCGGCTACAGCGTCGTGATTTCCCATCGTTCCGGTGAAACCGAAGACACCACGATCGCCGATCTGGCCGTAGCAACGGCGGCAGGGCAGATTAAAACCGGCTCACTGTGTCGCTCCGACCGCGTCGCCAAGTATAACCGCTTGCTACGTATTGAAGCTGAGCTCGACGGCACTGCAGCCTATCGGGGTCTGGCTGAATTTCGCGTCTAGCAGCGCTTAATCAGCGGCCAGATTAGGCAAGCGTTTGAGCGGCGGGAGTGATTGAATGCGCTGGCTGCTGCTCATTTTGGTTGCCATTTTGGGGCTTTTTCAGTACTGGTTCTGGTTCGGGGAGGGTGGCCTGTTGCAACGCTCGAGCCTCGAAAAACAGGTGCTCGAACAAGGGCGGGAAAATCAAGCTTTGCGAGAGCGCAATGCCGCTCTGGAGGCAAACGTTCGATATCTCAAAGATGGCCTCGAGGGCATTGAAGAGCGCGCCCGCCACGACCTCGGCATGATTAAAGAGGGCGAGACCTTTTATATGTCGATTGAAAAAGACAGTTCACAGTGACCTTTCAGGTGTGAAGATCGAATGATGAGGTATTGGTTTATTGTCCCCGCTGCCGGTAGTGGCTCGCGTTTTGGCAGTGATCGGCCCAAGCAATATGCCCCACTCGCGGGCAGTACGGTGATCGAATACACCCTCCAACGGCTGCTTGAATTAGATGCTGAGGCCTTGGTTGTGGCGATTAACCCCGACGACCGCTATTGGCAATCCCTGGATATTTCGCGACACGAAAGAGTGATCTGCTGTGCCGGTGGCGAACAACGCGCGGACTCGGTCCTTCTTGCGTTACAGAGCATTGCCGATGTAGCGGGAGAGTCGGATTGGGTGTTAGTCCATGATGTTGCACGGCCCTGTGTGCGTGTCGAAGATATACGCGTATTGATTGCAACACTGTCGGCCCATCCGGTTGGCGGACTACTGGCGACACCTGTTAGCGCGACATTGAAACGGCTTGGCAAGACACAAGCTTCCGGTGGCGAAACTGTCAAAACGGCGGGTAGGGTACTTGAAACGGTAGCGCGGGATGATTTATGGGCGGCAGCAACCCCACAAATGTTTCGCTACGGCTTGCTGATGAAGGCGCTGCAACAGTGTGCAGACGCCTGTTTTAGCCCAACCGATGAGGCTGGTGCCATCGAATATTTAGGCCTTCAGGCCGATGTTATTGAAGGCCACAGCGATAATTTGAAAATTACCCACGGCGCTGACTTGGCTCTTGCCGAGGCGGTACTTGCTTACCAGCATCAACAAAGAGAAACGAGGGAGGCGTGAGATGATGCGCATCGGTCAGGGTTTTGATGTACACGCGTTTGTTGATCTTACTGCCGACTGTGAGGCTGAGAGCAATCTGTCTATTGTCCTCGGTGGCGTGAACATTCCCTTTAGCCGAACGCTGCTCGCCCACTCCGATGGCGATGTGCTACTCCATGCCCTTTGCGATGCCTTGCTCGGCGCTGCGGGCTTGGGTGATATTGGCCGTCACTTCCCTGATACCGACTCGCGTTACCGAAATATTAGCAGTCGCCATTTATTGCGAGAGGTAATGGCACTGCTGACGAAAAACAAGTGGCAGTTGGGTAATGCCGATATGACGATTATTGCTCAGGCGCCACGTATGGCACCGCATAGGGCCGCGATGGTTGAAAACATTGCCGCTGATATGGCTTGCCGCTGTGAGCAGGTGAACATCAAGGCGACAACCACCGAAACCCTGGGTTTTACCGGTCGTGGTGAAGGCATCGCCTGCATGGCGACGGTGCTACTTGAAGCACTTGATTAATGTTTTTTAGACTCAACGTTGCAGCTGTGATTGGCTTACTAGTGCGTTAGTCATCAAAAATAATCGTCGGAGTATTTTTCATGACCTTTATACCGTCCCTATCGGATACTACTGATGTCGATCAGCCGATTAAGCCGGTTTTGAAATACATTAAAAAGCTGAGCGAAACCCGAGTCGAATGGTCGAGGCTGATGCTCGGGCCATTTACGGTGCCGGCTGGGCGGAGATGCTGGAAAGCAACGATGAATAAATACGGGACCTTGAGATACGTTAATGAGCCAAGCTAAGCTTGAATTCCCACTGAATTTCGCCCATGCCTATAAAATACTGTCGGGTTCTGCCGAGCTAAAGACAGAGCCTGATGACTTTGTGGTTGTTGAAGCATTTGATGAGACGAGCTTTAGTGGGGTGGGTGAACATGTTTGCCTACAAATTCGTAAGCGCGAGCAAAACACCCGCTGGATAGCGGCGGCATTGGCAGAATTTGCGGGTGTCGCCGAACGTGATATTGGTTTTTGTGGCATGAAGGATCGCCGTGCGGTGACGACGCAGTGGTTCAGTGTTGCCTATGTCGGCGAGTGGTCGATGCCCCCCTTGGCGATACCGGGTTGTGAGGTTCTACAAGTACTCCGGCATCAGCGCAAATTGCGGCGCGGTAGTCATCGGGGCAATCACTTTGTCATTCGCCTGCGCAATGTGAGTGCGGCGATGGATAATAAGTCAGTGGATGAACGCTTAGCGTTGATTGCCAAAAACGGTGTGCCCAATTACTTTGGTGAGCAGCGCTTCGGTATAGCGGGGCAGAATTTGCTCGAAGCCGACCGATTACTGCGTCGAGGTCGGCAGCGAAAAATGGGCGGGCGGCAGGGGATATTTCTCTCGGCGGCGCGCTCCTATTTATTTAATACGGTGTTGTCGGAGCGCGTAAAACAAGGCAGCTGGGCGCAAGTTCTGGAAGGCGAAGTGATACCACAGGGGCCTTTGTGGGGCCGCGGTAGGAGCAGCGCAAGGGGCGAGTTGGCGGAGCTGGAAAATCGCGTGCTGGCTGATTTGCTGCCTTGGTGTAATGCCCTCGAGCATCTTGGCTTAGAGCAGCAGCGTCGCGATTTACTACTGCGGCCGAGCCAACTTGAGTGGCACTGGCAGGGTCGAGATCTGTATTTGTCTTTTGCCTTACCCATTGGCACGTATGCGACGAGTGTGTTGCGGGAACTGCTGGAAGTGGATACGCCGCAGCCCAGGCTTGTGCTATAGTTCCGGCTGTTTTTTGGCTGCATTTTTGTTATTTATAAAGGGGAGGAGCGCGGTGGGCTCAGTGGATTTCGAGGGGGTGGGTATGACCTCGCAGCGCACACGCGAACGCCTAGTTCAGCGGCTCAAAGATCAAGGTATTACCGATCAAAAGGTGCTTGACGTGATACGCGTTACGCCGCGTCATTTATTCCTCGACGAGGCGCTGTCTCACCGCGCTTACGAAGATACGGCCCTGCCCATTGGCCATGCCCAGACCATATCGCAACCCTATATCGTGGCATTGATGACACAGATTTTATTGTCTCGTGGGCCTTTAAATCGAGTGCTAGAAGTCGGCACCGGCTCGGGTTATCAGGCGGCGGTACTGGCGCAGCTGGTGGGTGAGGTTTACTCCGTCGAGCGCATTAAGCCGCTACTTATTAAAGCTCGGAATTTGTTTCGTCAGCTGCGGCTGCGTAATATTGTCACTGCCCATAGCGATGGCGGTGAGGGGTGGCCCGAAAATGCTCCCTACGACGCTATTATTGCTACGGCGGCCCCGGAACAGGTACCCGATGAATTGCTCTATCAGTTGGCGCCCGATGGCTTGTTGGTCATTCCCGTGGGCACCGGTGAGCATCAGGAGCTAAGAGTAATATCTCGCTTGGGCAATACCCAGAAATTTGAAGAGGAAGTCATTGAACGGGTCCGTTTTGTACCCCTGCTTGGCGGTACATCCCGTTGATGGCGGTATAGCTTGAGAGATATACGCGCTTATTTGGTGCTGTTTTTGAAGGGTATGGCGATGGGTGCGGCGGATGTTGTCCCCGGTGTATCCGGTGGTACCATCGCATTTATTTCCGGTATCTATGAAGAGTTGCTGAGCTCCATTCGCGCTTGTACGCCCCTGGCTCTTGTCAGCTTGTTTCGCGATGGCCCTAGGGTTTTTTGGCAGCGCATTAACGGGACTTTTTTGAGCGTACTGTTCAGCGGGATCCTCTTTAGTATTGCCACTCTGGCACATTTAATCGTCTACCTGCTCGAGTTCCAGGCTTTATTACTTTGGTCGTTCTTTTTCGGCCTTATTGTGGCATCGATTCTCTTTATCTGGCGGCAATTAGTCAGTAAGGGCCCTGGAGAATACATGTTTTTTCTGCTGGGCTTGGGTTTGGCCTTAGCCTCTGCATTTGCCACGCAAGTTCAGCTTGAGCCGACACCATGGCTTGTTTTTGGCGCGGGTATGTTGGCCATTTGCGCGATGATATTGCCCGGTGTTTCCGGTAGTTTTATCCTTCTTCTACTGGGCATGTATTCGGTGGTACTCGGGGCGGTCAATGCAGGAGATGCGCCCTTACTGGCGATATTTGCATTAGGCTGCGGGGCTGGGCTGGTGTTGTTTTCTCACCTGTTGTCATGGCTGCTGAGCCGCTTTCATGGCGCGACGTTAGCGCTCTTAACAGGTTTTTTGGCGGGATCTTTAGCAATGGTTTGGCCGTGGCGCGAGTCTGACAGTGGCCACGGTGAGGGGCTGAATTTATTAGCGCCTTCACAATATGCTCAGATGGCAGGTGATGCGCAGTTGCCTGCAGCGCTCGGTTTGATGACCGTGGGTTTTATTCTTGTTTTGTTACTTGAATATCTTGGCGGTCGGCAAGCAAGGTCTTAACAGCTTGGCTATTGAGGGCGGAAAACCCCACTGTGATGAGTCTTTTTTTCATAAAGGCGATATTGCCTCCTCGTTGTTGGCTTTCATAGCCTGTTGCTGTCTATTGTTCGTGGGTTGTGGCTCCATTCCCGCGCCCGTGAGTAGTCGTACCCCTCCCCCTAGCCAGAAAATTAATTATCATATTGTTGGTCAGGGAGATACGCTGTTTGCGATTGCCTGGCGCTATGAATTAAGTGTTGAGTCATTGGCGCGCGCCAATGCTTTATCGCGACCCTATAACATTAATATTGGCCAGCGCTTGAGCCTAGATATGGGGCGTGTTCGTTATGCCTCTGAAAAATCGACTCAGCGTAAAGCTTTGCCAGTGACGACAAAGAAGTCGAGGCCCCCTGCAAGGGCTGCTCGTGCCGAGAATCGTCAGCCAGTTGTCAGTAAAATAAAGGTGTATGACTTACCGAAAGGCCAGTGGCATTGGCAGTGGCCGGTAAAAGGGGTGGTATCGCGACACTATGATAATAATCGCACATTTAAGGGCTTAAATGTTCAGTCCAAACCGGGCCGGGTGGTCGGGGCGGCAGCGCCCGGGGTGGTGGTTTACGCGGGGCGGGGCTTACGAGGTTACGGTCAATTGTTAATTATCAAGCACAGTGAAACCTACCTTAGTGCTTATGCCCACAATCGTCGAATGTACGTGTCAGAAGGACAGCGCGTCAAAGCCGGCGAAAAGATATCCGAGGTTGGTGGTGATCCCGAAAATAATGGGCGTCTGTATTTTGAAATTCGCAAGAATGGTAAACCCGTCGACCCAATACGTTTATTGCCGCGTCTATAACGACACTCTGTTAATATGCGGTTTGGTTTGCTTGCTGTGAGTAGGTTTTAGGTCGAAGGCGTCAAGACTTGTGTATACCACTAATAAATATAGGCCCTACTACGGATTCCAGCTGTTCTGAAGAACGCCAAATGTTACTGGGTAGTGCGGACAAGATCGCTCGGGACTTTTCCCGAGATTACTAGGTTGAGTGCGCCAAGACAAAAGCCTTCCCCAAGGAGCAATGGGCGGCTGCCGGCTTTCTCGGTATTAATACCCCGGTAGAATACGGTGGTACGGGCTTGGGCATGCTGGAGCTGGTATTACTGCAGGAGCGTTTGGCCGAGCACGGTGTGGCACCGCAATTTTTTGTGGTGAACCAGAGGGAGTAGTGGGTGCCGGTGGGGCGTTCAAAGCGGCTGATGCCGCCTTGCAATGCTTCGGTGGCTACGGGTTCGCAGAGAGCTATGACTGCACGCTTGGGGAAGGTGGCACCGATTAATCGCGAGATGACCCTGAACTACATTGACGAGTATATTTTAGGTCTGCCTAAATCCTATTGATCGAACTTGAGCTGATGGTGAGCCTGCATTGGAAAGACACCATTTCACACTTCGAGTCGGAGTGTGAACGGCGTCGCTCCCAAAAAAGTCGATGAGCCGTGGTTAATTAGTGATTACCGGTAGTCTTTGAAAAAAGCAACGTGGTAAAATGCGCGCCGCATGGTGTGCTTATAAACTGAAGAAATAAAGGAGTATGTGTCGGTGCAAATTATTACGTGGTTACCTAGGAAAATCACTCTGGTTCTGGGCTTGTTGTTGACCCTTTCTGGATGTGGTGTTACTCCACATCCAGGCCTTACGGCTGGCCAGCTCAACCCCCTGCAAGATTTTGATTATATTATTGGCCCGGGGGATAGTATTGAGATTTTTGTCTGGGGTAATGAAGAGCTGACGACAACGGTTGATGTCAGGCCCGACGGAAAAATCACCACGCGTTTGGTCGAAGATATCGTCGCCAGTGGTAAGACGCCCACCGTCTTGGCCCGCGATATTGAAAAGGCCTATTCAGAGTATGTGCGGAGCGCGGTGGTCAGTGTCATCGTCGATCAGTTTGTCAGTATTCCCTCACAGCAGATTCGCGTGGTTGGGGAGGCGGCTAGTCCCTTGAATATTCCCTTCAGTAAGCATATGACCTTACTTGACCTGATGATTGAGGTCGGTGGCTTAACCGATTATGCCGATGGCAATCGCGCGATACTGATTCGCTATTTTAACGGTAAGCAGGAGTCCTTAACACTGCGTCTCGACGATATGTTGGAGGATGGCGATATTTCAGCGAATCTGGCTTTATACCCCGGTGATATTATTATCATTCCCGAGTCCTGGTTCTAAACTTTATTATTGGTTGGGCTGAGACGCATTTATGCAAGATTTATTGGATCAATTTTACGAATACCTTTGGGGTATATGGCGCTTTCGTTGGGTCGGGCTGATTTGTGCTTGGCTGGTCGCCGTAATGGGCTGGATTTGGGTGGCCCAGATGCCGGAACAGTATGTGGCTAAGGCAAGAATCCATATTGACAGCAGCAGTATCTTACGACCTTTGTTGCGGGGTTTAGCGATACAAACGGATGTTAACCGGCAAGTGGCCTTGATGAGTAAGACGCTCTTTAGTCGCCCGAATATGGAAAAGCTCATGCGGATGACCGACCTCGACTTACAGGTGACTAATGACCTGGAAAAAGAGGCCATGTTGAATCAGCTGAGAAGCTCTCTTCGTTTATCGAGCGGGGGGCGGGGTAGCAGTGATATTTACTCGATATCCTTTAAGCATCAAGATAGGGATATGGCGAAAAAAGTTGTGCAGTCTGTGATTACAGTGATCGTAGAAAATACCCTGGGCGATAAACGCAAAGACAGGGTAGGGGCGGCGCAATTCATCGATGAGAAAATAGCTGATTATGCCAGTCGTATGGCCGAGGCCGAGGCGCGTTTAGCGGCCTTTAAGCACCAACATGTGGGAGCGATGCCGGGGCAGACGGGCGGTTACTATCAG
Organism: Gammaproteobacteria bacterium 53_120_T64; assembly: GCA_002162815.1. Lineage (GTDB taxonomy): Bacteria > Pseudomonadota > Gammaproteobacteria > Pseudomonadales > Porticoccaceae > Reddybacter. The sequence goes on from MAAT01000047.1 coordinate 51,870, forward strand.
AGTCTCAGTACCGCGAAAACGCAATTGCGCGAAGCGCAATTGCAGCTTAATGAAATCAGTAATCGACGGCGTGAGATGCAGCGCCAGTTGGAAGACCTTGAAGAGGACGATGATGAATTCGGTTTTGGTGAGTTTGATTCACCTGCAATTTCCTCCTCCTATGACAGTCGAATTTTGTCTTTGGAAAGTAAGCGCGATGAGCTGTTGATGCGTTACACCGACCGCCATCCCTCGGTGATGCAAACGACCTCCCTGATTGCCGAGCTAAAGTTAGATAAACAAGAAGAGCTGGATGAGCTAGTAGAGCAAGCCGAAGAGGAAGATATGCCGAGCATGGGTTTGCAAACCAGCCCCGTCTACCAGCAGATGAGAGCGATGTTGTCGGAGACGGAGGCCCGTGCTGCAGAGTTGAAGGCGCGGGTTGGCGAGTATAAAAACCGCGTTACTTCTCTTGAGGAAAGAGTGGACAGCATTCCTAAAGTAGAGGCTGAATTTAAAGAGTTAAACCGCGATTATGGTGTTGTTTCGCGGCAGCATACTACCTTGTTACAACGAAGGGAGTCGGCCCGCCTTTCTGGCGATGTGGCACAAAACGCCAGTGGTGTGAAGTTCCGTGTTATCGATCCACCGTTTGTCCCACTGGAACCCACTGAGCCCGATAAATTATTATTGCACTCGGGTGCCTTTATTGTGGCGATTGGTGCGGGTGGTAGTTTGGCCTTACTTTTTTCCCTGTTGCGTCCGGTGATATGTAACCGCCGAAGCCTTGAGCGGCTTGCGGGCCTCCCCGTTTTGGGTAGTGTGTCGATGATTGCCTCGGCCGGTGAAAAGAAAAAAGCACTGCACGAAAAGCTTCTTTTTGCGTCTATGGTCTTGTTTTTGTTCTTAACCTTTGCCGGGGTAAATCTTGGGCAAAGCTTACTCTCGACTTAAAAAGAGTTTTTGCGTAGATCATGGGTATCAGATGAGCATAATTGAAAAAGCTGTAGAAAGGCTTAAGTCTACTGAGGCTGAGCGAAAAAGCTTACCGCCTCGTTGTGAATCGGGGGCTGTTAGTCAGTCATTGAGTGAAGATGTAGGTAGTGGTCAAGAGCTCGATAATCAAGTGCAGCAGCCAGCAGCCATACCGCCCTTGACTTCCAGTGGTTTTCATCCGGTCGATATTGACATTAGCTTTGCCGAGCTTGCACGACGGGGTATGGTGACACCTGATTCTCCCCGTAGTCCCATCGCTGAAGAATATCGCTCAATTAAAAGACCGCTGTTACTTAATATCGAGGGCAAAGGCGCGGCCACCATGCGCCACCCCAATCTTATAATGGTGACCAGTGCACTGCAGGGTGAAGGTAAGACCTTTTCGGCGGTTAATTTGGCTATGAGTATCGCCATGGAGCAGGATAAAACTGTTCTACTGGTTGATGCGGATATTTCCAAAGCCAGTGCCGCAAGGTTACTGGGTGTGCCCGACAGCAGCCCGGGTTTGATCGATGTATTAGAAGATGAGAGCCGGCATATTGGCGATGTGATGTTACACACCAATATCCCGAACTTGCGTATTGTACCGGCTGGACGGGTACACGAGCGCGCCACCGAATTACTGGCTAGCCAGAGTATGCATCGCGTGGCGGAAGAACTTGCACAAAGGTACTCGGATCGCGTGGTGATCTTCGACTCGCCACCGATGTTGTTGACCAATGAGGCCCAAGTGGTGGCGAGTCTTGTCGGGCAGATCGTCTTTGTTATTGCCGCTGAAAAAACGTCTCAACGCGCGGTCGCCGAAGCTCTGGATATGCTGGGTGATGAGGCCATGGTGGGTCTGGTTTTGAATAAAACCAAACATGGGTTTACCAGTAGATATGGCTATGGCTACGGATACGGCTACGGATACGAAAACACCAGAGACAAAATCAATTAGTTGTTAGGGATGATCAATGCACAAGTATTGGAACGAGGTCGCAAGGTGTTTTGTTACAGTTAGCCTAGTAGGTTTATCCTGTGTTTCAGACGCTGGGCAATGGCGGGTAAGTTCCGGTCTCGGCGTGAGTGAGCGCTATACTGATAATGACAACCTTACCGCGATAGATAAAAAAGAAAAATTTACTACCGTTGTTTCGCCAGATATTAGCTTGTCGGGTAGTGGTGGTGGGCGAATTAATTATGATGTCCTGGCCTCTCTGTCCCATCATGAATCGAGCGACGGCAACGATTCAACGAATCCCTCGCTGAATGGCAATGCCAATGCCGAGCTGGTTGATCAAATACTCTTTTTTGATATTAGCTCAACCATCAATCAAAACCGTATCGATCCTTTCCGCTCCACGGGGGATGACGATATATCACGCTCCCAGTCCGACAACGCTACGACGACCTATAGTTATACGTTGAGTCCCTATTTGGTCGGGCATATTAACAGTTTTGCCGATATGGAATTGCGCCTCAGCTATGATGATCAATTGAGTTCCGATAGTGAAGTCAATGACAGCAGCCGTCAGGCTGTTTCTTTTAACCTGAATAGTGGTCGCGACTTCGCTGTATTTGATTGGGGACTGGAGGGTAATTACAGTAAGACCGATACCGATGATGACGATAGCGGCCAGAGTAATGATGATGAGCTAAAATCTGCTGATCTTCGGCTCGGCTACCGTGTTAACAGAAAATTGCGACTGAGAGCTTCGCTGGGTCGAGAGTGGAATGATTTTAACTCTGTTCACTCGGACGTTGATGGACAGCGATGGGATTTCGGTGCCACCTGGACACCTAATAAAAGAACCACCGTCGACATCGGCTACGGTGAACGATTCTTTGGAAATACGCCAACTGTTGATATTTCTTACCGTAGGAAAAAGAGTGTTTTTAGCGCCAGTTACACTAAAGAATTGACCGATGCCCGCACTTTACGTAGTGAAGAGGGACTTTTCGGTACAGACCCCTTTGGTAACCCCATTGACCCGGTGAGTAGTGAGCCGGTTTTTTCCCTTGCTGATGATGGTCAAATTGTTGATGAAAGAGTGTCATTTTCGTGGGCTCGCCAGGGTAAGCGAAGTACCTTAACTTGGCGAGGTGAGCATTCGATTCAGCAACCACAAACTTCCAGAGAAGAGGTGGTGTTTATTTCATCCAGCATTGAGTTGACGCGGCGTCTCACCAGCAAGCTCAGTTTTGATACGAGCATTGACTGGGAAAACCAAGAGGATGAGCTTGATAAAGAATTTGAAACATGGCGTTTACATATGGGTTTAAGTCGGCCCCTCGGTAGTAAAAGTAATGTTAGTTTGCGCTATACCTACACCGATAGGGATTCTGATTTACCTGATGATGGTTACGAAGAGAGCCGAATAATTTTAAATTACCGAATAACTTTTTAGAGTTATCTACCAGGGAGGTGTGGAGCTTGTCTCAAACAGTGGTAAAAGAAATACTTTGTATTGTTGGTGCAAGGCCAAATTTTATGAAGATAGCGCCTGTTATTAGGGCGCTAAATAACGCTAGCTACCCCTGCAATGTGCGTTTGTTGCATACCGGTCAGCACTATGATGCGGCAATGAAACAGTCCTTCTTTGATCAGTTACATATTCCCGAGCCCGATGTTGACCTAGGTGTGGGTTCGGGTTCGCACGCTGTGCAGACCGCTGAGATAATGAAACGCTTTGAACCGGTAATGGATGAGTTAAAGCCGGATACTATTCTTGTTGTCGGTGATGTGAATTCGACCATTGCCTGTGCACTGGTAGCTGTTAAAAAAGGCGTGCCCGTTATTCATGTCGAGGCCGGCTTACGCAGTGGTGATCGCAGCATGCCCGAAGAAATAAACCGTGTACTCACCGATCAAATCTCTGACCTCTTGCTTACCACGGAACGCAGTGCCGAGGGCAACCTACAGCGCGAGGGTATCGCTAGCGACAAGGTACATTTTGTCGGTAATGTGATGATTGATACGCTGCGTTATAACCTTGATAGCGCAGTTTCTTCAGTGGCTACCATCAGTAGCTGTCTAGGTGGTGAGCGCGCTTTAGATCTTAGTTCTGACTACGGCTTATTGACCCTGCACCGCCCCTCTAACGTCGACGACCCTGTGGTGTTAGAACGCCTATTGCGAACACTGGTTGAGCTCGCTGAGGATTTGCCGCTACTCTTTCCCGTGCACCCACGAACACGCCAGTGTATTGATAGCGCGGGGCTAAACGAATTACTAGCGGCTAGCCAGCTGTACCTAATCCCACCTCTGCCCTATCTCAATATGCTGGGTCTGATGAAGGATGCTCGTCTAGTGCTGACAGATTCCGGGGGCATACAAGAAGAGACGACGGCCCTCGGAGTACCCTGTATAACCCTGCGCGAAAATACCGAGCGGCCGATTACTGTGGCAGAGGGCAGCAATACTATCGTAGGCTCTTGTCCAGAAAAAATCAGCTTATGCTTCAATGATGTTATGCAATCGGGCGGAAAGGCGGGTCGTACCCCAGAGTATTGGGATGGTCGTGCTGCGGAGCGTATCGCGGAAGTGATCGGTGATTGGCTGCATAAAACATAGATGGACTTGCCAGTATGATGGCCGGTGGACGTATCAACGGTGAGCGCGCGTGGTATAGCAATGACAAATAAACAGAATACGGACACTGCTCCGATTCTCAATGCAATGACGGTCGACGTAGAAGACTACTACCAGGTTTCCGCCTTTGAAAAACACATCTGTAGAACCACGTGGACTGATTTCGACTGTCGAGTCGAAGCGAATGTCGAACGCATTCTGCAACTGTTTGAGCAAAAGTCCGTAAAGGCGACCTTTTTTACACTGGGTTGGGTCGCCGAGCGCCATCCCGCGATGGTGCGGAAAATAGTTGAGAACGGTCATGAGTTGGCTAGCCATGGCTGGGATCATCGGCGTGTGACGTCTCAACAACCAGCCAGCTTTAAGGAGGATGTGCTCAAAACGCGCGCCCTGTTAGAAGATATTTCTGGCTGTGTCGTTAAGGGCTATCGCGCCGCCAGTTATTCCATTGGGGCCGAGAACCTGTGGGCCCTCGACGTGCTGGCAGAGGCGGGTTATCAATACAGTTCGAGTATTGTACCGATCCGCCACGACCATTACGGCATGCCCGATGCACCGCGTTTCGCTTTTCGGGCGGCGGGCGATCGTATTCTTGAAATCCCTGTCAGTACGGTGACTGTTCTGCGCCGCAATATTAATTGTGGAGGCGGGGGCTGGTTCCGGTTTTTCCCCTACGCCTTTACACGCTGGGCTTTACGACAGGTCAATGAGCGCGAGCAGCGTTCCTGTATTTTTTATTTCCATCCTTGGGAAATCGATACCGAGCAACCAAGAATAGATAATCTGGGGCACAAAACACGTTTTCGCCACTACCTTAATTTACATAAAACCCATCCGCGCTTAGAGCGGCTGCTCGATGATTTTAGTTGGGGACGGATGGACGAGATATTTTTAGAGACCAGTCAATGAATGCTTACACTAGGAATGCCAATGGGGCTTAAAGTTTGTCGTTTAAGGGAAGAAACGCATTGCCGTTGGGATGCTTTTGTTGAGGGCTGCCCAGAGGCCACTTTTTTTCACCGCTCGGGTTGGAAAACGGTACTGGAACGTGCCTTTGGGCATCAGACACATTATTTATATGCAGAGCAAGATGGGGAAATTCAAGGGCTTTTGCCGCTGGCTGAGGTGAAAAGCTTGCTGTTTGGCCATACGCTTGCGTCACTCCCCTTTTGTGTTTATGGCGGAATTATTGCTAATAGTGAAGCCGTGAGAACTGCCCTGCGCAATGCAGCCTGTGAGCTTGCCAAACAATTAAATGTGGATGCCCTGGAGCTGAGAAATACTCAGGCATCGGGACAGGAATGGCCCACCAAGCAACTCTATGCGACCTTTAGAAAGGCGATCGATGGCGATCCCGATGTGAATATGAAAGCGATTCCCCGCAAGCAGCGGGCCGTCGTACGTAAGGGTATTAAGGCCGGTTTGGTGAGTGAGGCCGACCCCGGATGGCAGCGTTTATACCGCATCTATTCCGAGAGTGTGCGCAACCTGGGGACGCCGGTTTTCTCGGCCCATTATTTCAAAATATTGCGTGAAGTCTTTGCCGATGACTGCGAGGTATTAATGATCACGCACCAAGGGCAGGATATTGCCGGGGTAATGAGCTTTTATTTTAAGGATCAGGTGCTGCCCTATTACGGTGGCAGCGTTGCCCAGGCTCGCACCTTAAAAGGTAACGATTTTATGTACTGGGAGCTGCTGCGCGATGCGGGGCAGCGAGGTATCCGCATTTTTGATTTCGGTAGGAGCAAAGAGGGCACGGGGCCCTATAGCTTCAAGAAAAATTGGGGTTTTGCGCCGGAGGCCTTGTCTTATGAGTATTTCTTAGTGAAAGCCAAGGCGATGCCCGATATTAATCCTTTAAACCCTAAATACCGCTTTTTTGTCAACAGTTGGAAGAAGTTACCTCTGCCCGTTGCCAACTTGATTGGCCCGATACTCTCAAAAAGTTTGGGTTGATAGCGGTGTCGGAACAATTCTCCGCGAAGCCGGCTTTACTCTTTCTGTGCCACCGGATTCCCTTCCCGCCGAATAAGGGCGATAAGATTCGCTCCTATCACTTACTGCGTTATCTCAGTGTTCATTATCGCGTGTATCTCGGTGCCTTTGTCGATGATCCTGAGGACTGGGTTTATGCGGATAGGCTTGACGAGTTTTGTCAGGAAGTACATTTAGTTAAGCTTAATCCGAAACTTGCCCGTATAAAAAGTTTGTGGGCACTGTGTAGCGGTCAAGCCTTGTCGCTACCCTACTATTCAAATGGCGAGATGACGCGCTGGGTTGATAGTGTCAACAGTACCGGTGAGATACAGCGGGTGGTTATTTATTCTGCGGTAATGGCTCAATACGTGACTGGGGGAAAGTACAGTCACAGTAAAAAAATTGCCGATCTGGTCGATGTCGATTCGGAAAAATGGCGTGAGTATTCTAAGCAGAAGTCCTTCCCGATGAATTGGGTTTATCGCCTGGAAGGCACACGCCTGTTAAAGTTTGAGCGCGATATAGTGCAATATTTTGATCATAGTTTCTTCGTTTCAACCGCGGAAGCCGACAAGTTTAAAGAATTAGCGCCTGACATGGGGGGGCGCTTGGGGAGTTATAGTAACGGTGTCGATAGCGATTATTTTTGTCCCGAGCATAATTTACCATTACCCTACAAGAGTGGCGAGAGTGCCATAGTGTTTACCGGTGCTATGGACTACTGGCCCAATATTGATGCTGTACAGTGGTTTGCTCGTGACGTTTTCCCGAGAATACTCGCGAATAACAAACAGCTGAGATTTTATATTGTTGGCAGTAACCCCAGTGCTCAGGTGCGTAAGTTGGCAGATTTGCCGGGGGTTGTGGTCACCGGTCGTGTGGCGGACATACGACCCTACCTAGTGCATGCCGTTGCGGCCGTTGCTCCCATGCGCATTGCCCGGGGCATTCAAAATAAAGTATTGGAAGCGATGGCCATGGCGCGCCCGGTGATTGTGAGTGAGGCCGGTCTCGAGGGCATTAAAGCGACTCACGGGCAAGACGTACTCGTTGCCAGACAGGTAGGCGACTATGGCTTTTTTCTACAAGACATATTGGCCGATAAATATAAAGACCTGGGGGCCTCTGCCCGACGTAGAGTGATACAGGACTTCAGTTGGGAAAAAAACGTGCCTTTAGTTGGGCAATTACTTGAGAGTAAATCAGCTTCAGACTTGAAAATATGAATGATTCAACAACCATAATTAATAAGCCCGAAGAGTCCTTTCCTAGATCTTACCTGTTGGTCGTCGTTGGCTATTGCCTGGCGATTACTTTGATCTTTTATCCAACGGTAGAGTCGATGGTCGCCATCTGGTGGCGTTCAGAGACGTTTACCCATGGCTTTCTTATCGCACCTATCGTGATTTGGCTGGTCTGGGAAAAAAGAAAGCTACTATCTCGTATCGCGCCATCACCACAATACCTAGCCTTGGTCCCCACCTGTCTATTCGGATTCTTGTGGCTGTTTGGTCATGTTGTGGATGCCACCGTGGTCGAACAAATCGCCTTGATCGGAATTTTACTGAGTGGCCTATGGACTCTTGTGGGTACCCGAGTCGTTTGGTCGATCGCTTTTCCTCTAGCCTTTTTGTTCTTGGCAGTACCGGTAGGGGAGGGCTTGATTCCCGCGCTGATGGAATTTACCGCCGACTTTACTGTGGGTCTATTAAAACTGACCGGTATTCCCGTGTATCGAGAGGGTCTGTTTTTCACTCTGCCCAGTGGCAATTGGTCGGTGGTGGAGGGCTGTAGTGGTGTGCGGTATCTGATAGCCTCGGTTACCTTGGGCTGTTTGTTTGCCTACCTCAGTTATCAAAGCCTGGTGAAACGAGGTCTTTTTATTGCAGCGTCTTTTATTGTGCCCATTTTCGCCAATGGTTTGCGGGCCTATATGATTGTCATGATTGGCCATCTCAGTAGTATGAAATTGGCGACAGGCGTCGACCACCTCATTTACGGTTGGGTGTTTTTTGGCCTAGTGATGTTTGTTCTTTTCGCGGTGGGTTCTATTTGGCGCGAGCATGAGGCGGTACCGGCGGGTTCACCACCTACCCGGCAAGATGGGGCCGTCAATTCACAGGCTAGTCCATCCTCAGGAGCTAAGCCCTATATCTCCGTGGCGCTAATTTTATTACTGGCTAGCGCCTGGCCCCTCACGGCCTACTTGATCGAGAATCAAGCCAGCGTAAAGGCCGTTGCTTCATTTCAGTCGCCAGAAAGTCACGGCGGTTGGGCTTTGGAGAATAGTGAGGCCTGGCAGTGGCGGCCTGTGGTTAAAGGTGCCGATGGCGAAGTACATCAGTTCTATCGACGCGACGGTATCAGCGTCAGCCTTTATGCCGGGCAATTCCTAACGCAGAATCAAAACAAAGAGCTGATCAACAGTCAGAATGTTTTCGTGGTACAAAAATCCCCAGATTGGCGAGTGGCCAGTCGTACAGGCGCAACGTTAAATTTGTCGGGTAGTAAGGTCGATGTCGACCAGGCGCAAATCAAGGGCGGGGGTGTCCACCTCCTAACCCTACGCTGGTATCGGCTCGGCGAGCAGTATACCGCCAATCCCTATGTCGGAAAATTATGGGGGGGGCTAGCAAAACTGACCTTTGCCCGGCGCGATGCTGCCTATATCACTGTCACTACTCGTGTCGACGACAGTGTAGCGATGAGCCTCGCCACTTTGCAGGACTTTATTGAAGTGATGCTTCCGGGTTTGGAAACGCAACTCGATCGGGTTGTGGGTGTTGCTGCACGGAGTTCAGGGCGTGAGTGATCACGCACTTAACATGGCTCAGCAGACTGTTCCGCTAGTCGTCCATGTGATCTACGCACTGGGTACGGGTGGCCTAGAAAACGGCTTAGTAAATATTATTAACCGCGCCGCCCCGGGTCGTTATCGCCATGCAATTATCTGCCTGACTCGGGCCGAGGGTTTTGAAAGCCGTATTACCGCGCCGAATGTAGAGCTTATTTCCCTACATAAACGCCCCGGTCACGATCTGAGGGTGTATTGGCGCTTGTGGCGCAGCCTGTTGCGATTGCGCCCTGCCATTGTTCATACCCGCAATTTGGCCGCGTTGGAAATGCAGGTGATTGCGGCCTTAATACCGGGTATTAAGCGTGTTCATGGCGAGCACGGCCGTGATATTCACGATATTGACGGCAGTAATAAAAAATACAACTTTTTGCGTAAATCATTGCGCCCCCTGGTACAGCGCTATATCGCTGTGAGTCAGGATTTAGCTCAGTGGTTGGCCGAGGTTGTTGAGGTGCCCACTGTGAAAATACAGCAAATCTATAACGGCGTTGATCAACAAGTTTTTACACCGGGCCCGATGACGGTATCTGCCCCAGCTGGTTTTATGACGGCGGAAGTACAAGTTATTGGTACTGTTGGACGTCTTGCCGAGGTTAAAGATCAATTGACTCTAATTGAAGCCTTCGGCCTGCTTATACAAGGTGATGCTGGGCAAAAACAATTGCGTTTAATCATTGTTGGTGACGGGCCGATGAATCAAGCCTTGTGCGATAAGATTACTGAATTGGGTTTGGATAAGTATGTCTGGATGCCGGGTGACCGGGAGGATATTCCCGGGTTATTAAGAATGCTGGATGTTTTCGTTTTACCTTCCTTGGGTGAAGGTATTTCGAATACTCTACTCGAAGCGATGGCGACTGGATTACCGCTTGTTGCCACGCGAGTGGGAGGCAATCCAGAATTAATCGACGAGGGCCTGAACGGGTATTTGGTACCAGTTGGTGATGCCGTGGCATTGGCTAATCGCTTGCAAGGCATTCTCGCCGATCCTCAGACACTGGCTTTATACGGCGAAAAAAGTCTGAATAAAGTCAGGCAGAACTTTGACTGGAACCGTACGGTTGACGAGTATCTTGGCGTTTACGACCAGCTACTGGGTCGAGCCCAACATCTTACACCCCATACCAAATCAGAGAGTAAAAAACAATCTACCAGCGGGAGCGTTTAGTTAAATAATGTGTGGCATTGCAGGAATATTGGACACGCGTGGGCAGCAAGAAATCGATCGCGACTTGTTGGGGCGGATGAATCAATCGCAATTTCACCGCGGCCCCGACGAGGGTGGTCTGCATTTTGAACCAGGCCTGGGTTTAGCTCATCGGCGTCTATCGATTATCGATCTGTCTGCCGGCCAGCAGCCGATGTGCAACGAAGATAACAGTGTTTACGTGGTCTTTAATGGCGAAATTTATAATTTCCCGACCTTGCGAAAAGAGCTTGAAGCTCAAGGTTATGTTTTTAAAAGTGATTGCGACACCGAAGTCATCGTTCATGGCTGGAGTGCCTGGGGCGAGGCCTGTGTCGGAAAGTTCAGAGGTATGTTTGCCTTTGCAATATGGGATAGGAAGCAACGCCGCTTGTTTTTGGCGCGGGACCGGCTGGGCATTAAGCCACTGTTTTATTCACTGCTACCCGATGGCCAGTTTATTTTTGGCTCAGAGCTTAAAGTACTTAAATGTCACCCGGGCCTGCCGAGTAAAATGAATCCCCAGGCTGTAGAGGACTATTTTGCTCTCGGCTATATTCCCGAGCCAAAGACAATTTTTCAAGGTGTTTACAAACTCGATCCGGGACATACCCTAAGCATTAAACAAGGGCAGAGCGCCCCTGACGCCAATGAATATTGGGATATTCCCTTTACACCGGTTGCCTTTAGTTCCGAGCAGGATTTAAAAGACGAATTAATCCACCGTCTGCGTGAAGCAGTGGATATACGCATGGTCGCAGAAGTGCCGCTGGGGGCCTTCTTATCTGGCGGCGTCGACTCTAGTGCCGTGGTGGCGATGATGGCCGGCCTGCAGCAAGAGCCTGTTAACACCTGTTCCATTGGCTTTGACGTTAAAGGCTATGACGAGTCGGTCTATGCGCGGCAGGTGGCGGAGCAGTTTGGCACCGATCATTATGTTCGAACAGTCGCCCCCGATGATTTTGACTTGATTGATGAATTGGCGGGGCTTTACGACGAGCCCTATGCCGATAGCTCCGCCTTGCCGACGTACCGGGTTTGCCAGCTGGCTAAGCAACGGGTCACTGTCGCGTTATCGGGTGATGGTGGCGATGAGCATTTTGCTGGCTATCGCCGTTACTGCTGGCATATGAATGAAGAGAAATTGCGTTCGAGATTACCGCTGGGCATTCGAAAACCCGTGTTTGGTATGCTGGGGAATCTCTATCCAAAAGCCGATTGGGCGCCTCGAGTGTTTCGCGCCAAAACCACCTTTCAGGCTCTGGCTAGAAGCTCGGTGGCAGCCTACCTCCACGGTGTTTCATTAACCTCTGCTGAACAGCGAAACGCCTTGTTTAGTGATGCAATGAAGTCCGAACTACAAGGCTATCGGGTCAATGAGGTTTTTGACCGGCATGCAAGACAGTCACCCACCGATGACCCGCTCGGACTGATCCAGTATATCGATATGAAAACCTATCTTGTCGGTGACATTCTTACCAAGGTTGATCGGGCGAGTATGGCCCATGCACTGGAGGTGAGGGTACCTCTGTTGGACCATGAGTTTGTCGAGTGGGTGTCGGGTATTCCTTCGAATATTAAACTGAAGGGGCAGGAGGGAAAATATATCTTAAAAAGTGCGCTGGAGCCGCATTTAAGTAAGGATATCCTCTATCGTAAAAAGATGGGTTTTTCCATTCCCCTGGCGAGATGGTTTCGAGGGCCTTTAAAAGAAAAGTTGCGAGCGAGTATTATTAATGGCGGTTTAGCTGAGACGGGTCTGTTTAATCAGAATTATCTGGAAAAACTATTTGATCAGCATCAAAGTGGCCAGCGAGATCATAGCGCGGCCCTTTGGGCCTGCCTTATGTTTAATCTGTCTTTAAAAAATCTCGCGTTGTAGTGGGTTAATGCACGTGAGAGAAGTCAATAGGGTTGAGTTTTTTGATGTGACGAGAGGGTTGCTTTTTTTATTAATGGCATCATCTCATGCCTTGACACTCGCAGGTGTCAGTAAAGATAGTCCCCTTTGGGGGCAGTTTTGGCTGCCAAATGGCTGGGCTACTACTTCTTTTATTATGTTGTCAGGTTTGACGATACCTATAGTCTATCGTTGGAAGGATAGAGGTTTTAGTGCGGTTAAAGCGAAAGTTCATAGGCGAGCAAAAGAGATTTTGTTGGTAATGTTTTGCTCTAATGTCATTATGTTGGTGTTAAAGCTGCTTGTTCAGGGCCGAATTGGCGATGCTTTTGGTGGTGAATGGTGGCTGGGCCTTGTCACGTTTCATACCCCGTACTCTATTTCAGCCATTCTAATTCCTACTGGTTTGTTAATGTATGTTTCGCCTTATTTGGTTAAATTGGAGAGTAAAGTCGGGTGGGGGTTGTTTGGGTTGACTTCGTTGGGTGCTATTTTTTCTTTGTGGTTGGTCAAGATTACTTTTAGCGAGTCATCGAATAGAGTCTTTCAGATATTGTTTTCTGAGGGGATTGGCGGGTTTCCAGTTTTGCCGTTTTTAGGCTTAGGTATGGCTGGGATGTCAGTTGGTTTTTTTATTGTAAAAAAACACTCTGTAAATAATATTTCTGGAATTTTAATTGCGTTGATGGCCTTGGTTGTGATTCATAATATTTTTGTTCATATAACAGATGTTGATATTTCTGGATTTAGGGCAGTAAGTAGATTTTCTATCTTGTGTTGTATTGGGGTGCTAGTTACAAATATAAAAATATTGGGTTATTTGAAATTCTATTTTTCTTTGATTGGTCGATTTGCGCTGTTTTCATTTTTATTTCATCGGGTGATACTTCAAGTTGTAGCTGTGTTTCTTGCTATCGTTCCGGTGATTATTCCGAATGAAGTTAAATACTCCATTTTGTTATTCTCTGCCATGGCTCTTATTGGTTGTTTTTGTCTTTTAAGGCAAAGAGTTGCGTGTCTTGATGTTATGTTTAAGAGGTTGTATTTGTGATGGGTCTTTTCAGATGCTTATAAATAATGTTGATGCTAGAGACACATGAAGATCCTTCATATTCTCGACCATTCAATCCCCCTGCACAGTGGCTACACCTTTCGCACTCGAGCCATTCTTGAGCAGCAGCGAGCTAGGGGTTGGCAAACCTTTCATCTGACTTCGGCAAAGCATCAGGGTGCCACTCAGGATATTGAAGAGGTTGATGGTCTTCAGTTTTTTCGCACCCGTCCTAAGTCGGGGCTCTTATCTCGGCTGCCAATTTTAAATCAACTGGCTATTGTTCACAGTCTTGAAAAGCGTATTGATGAGGTCATCAAAGAAGTAAATCCCGACGTACTCCATGCCCACTCACCGGCGCTTAATGGGCTTGCCGCAGTCAGAGCGGGGCGGCGCAATAACATTCCTGTGGTCTATGAATGCCGCGCGTTTTGGGAAGATGCCGCAGTGGATCACGGTACCAGTAATGAGGGTGGCTTGCGTTATCGCTTGACCAAGGCGCTAGAGACCTACGTGTTTCGACATGCTGACGCAGTAACCACTATTTGTGAAGGCTTGCGCAGTGATATTACCAGCCGTGGTATTGCGGCCAATAAAGTCACCGTGATTCCCAATGCTGTCGACATTGAGCGTTTTACCTTTGGTGCAGAGGCTGATACCGAGTTGCGAACTAGCCTTGGTTTAGCGGATAAAACAGTACTGGGTTTTATCGGTTCATTTTATGCCTATGAAGGTTTGTCTTTACTGCTTGATGCCTTGCCACAAATGCTCAAGCGTATCCCCAACCTTTGTTTACTACTGGTGGGTGGTGGCTCTCAGGAAGGCTTGCTACGAGAAAAAGTTGCCGCTCTGGGTTTGTCTGATGTCGTCATATTTACGGGGCGGGTTGCTCACGAGCAAGTACAGGCCTATTACAATCAAGTGGATATTTTCGTTTATCCTCGTTTGCCGATGCGCCTCACCGAATTGGTTACGCCATTAAAACCCTTGGAGGCAATGGCACAGGGCCGTATCGTCGTGGCATCGGATGTGGGCGGCCATAAAGAGTTAATAGCGGATCAGCATACGGGGTTTTTATTTAAGGCGGGAGACGTTGATTCCCTTGCGGCTATCCTGGTTAAGACCATTGGCGAAAGGGGGCGTTGGCATGATATCCGCAATGCGGGTCGCGCTTTTGTGGAAACAGACAGGAATTGGCATAACAGTGTCAGCCACTACCGCTCTCTTTACGAGCAGCTACTGTAGTGGGCAATCCCGTGTCGTGTAAAACGTTTGAACAGGGCTGTGACGCCAGCGTTTCTCAGGTACTTGAGCAGGGTCTAGTGATTGGTATTGTTGGGCCCCTGCCACCTCCTGCGGGGGGGATGGCGACGCAAACCCGTCAGCTTGTGGACTTACTATCGGACGAGGTACTTGAGGTTCATATTGTACAAACCAACGCTCCCTACACGCCGCAATGGATTGAACGGTATCGAGGACTTCGCGCAATATTTCGTTTAGTACCCTATTTGTTCAAGGTCTGGGCGCTTGCCGGCAAGGTTAACGTTATACATCTAATGGCAAATTCCGGGTGGTCATGGCAGTTGTTTTCAGCTCCCGTGATTTGGATAGCCTGGGCCAGGAAAACACCAGTGATTGTCAATTATCGGGGTGGTGAAGCTCCCCAGTATTTTAGCCGCGCCATATCTCGGGTTCGGCCCACGTTGAATAGGGCGGTGAAAATTATTGTGCCGTCTCATTATCTTGAAAAAGTTTTTGCTGAGTATGGGTTTCACTCCGAAGTCATTCCCAATATTGTGAACCTGGAGCGCTTCAAGTGGATGCCGGGCACCAGGGATAAGCCCGATGGCCGTTTTACATTAATAGTTACGCGCAATCTCGAGGCCATATATGGGCTGCCGACGGCAATTAAGGCCTTGGCTTTAGCCGCCGTAGAGGTCCCGAATATCCAGCTTTGTATTGCTGGCACGGGGCCTGAACAAGTGCCTCTACAATCCTTATGCCGGGACTTGGCCGTCGCAGACAAGGTACATTTTGTCGGGCGCTTAGGGCCAGGTGAGATAGAAAAGTTCTATCAAAGTGCTGATGTTATGCTCAATCCCACTACCGTTGATAATATGCCTAACTCGATACTTGAGGCCTTGGCCAGTGGCGTACCGGTGATTAGTACAGATGTTGGCGGTGTGCCCTATATTGTTGAACATGAAAAAACAGCGCTACTTGTGCCCGTTAATAATGCGGAAGAAATGGCACGACAAATTATTCGCCTCTACAATGATCATGAAATGCGAGAAAAGCTGATTCTTTCGGGTCTCGAAGAAGTTACTCAATATGGCTGGTCTAAGGTCAAGCCTCGTTGGTTATCGACATATAGCGCTGTACAGTTCAAACCATGAGCTTATTTGTAAGACTGTAAAGAAGGGTGGTTCTCTAACCGGAGTGGCGAAGGAAGCAGCTAATGAGCCAGGAAGAGGGTAGTGACTTTGTACCAATATTTGCAGGTGGGGGCACGCGGCTTTCGGCGCATATTGGTATTCTTCAAGCCTTGGAAACCCTCGATGTCAAATTTGACCACCTGGTGGGAGTCTCTGGCGGAAGTATAATTGGCGCGCTGTATGCTTCAGGTCTGTCACTTCCTGTCATTAAACAGTTAGCTATTGAAACCAATTTTGCACAATTTAGAGGTTATTCTTTGCGTCAGTTACTCAAGGCCGGTGGCTTGAGCACTGGTGATGCTTTTGAACAATGGGTGGAGAGCTTGCTCGAGGGTCGCTGTTTTAAAGAGCTATCGCACAATCTGCATATTGTCGCCACCGATGTCTTGACCGGTAGCCCAGTTGTTTTTAATCGGGAGCTGAGCCCGGATCTGAAAGTGTCTAAGGCGGTGCGCTACTCGATGTCGATTCCTCTGTTATTTACCTTTAATCAATACCAGCAACACATCTTAGTGGATGGCAGTATTTTGGCAGAAGACGCCTTGCACCGAGATTGGTCGGGTTGTGGCACACCGGTTATTTGTTTTCGTATGCGCAGTGTCGAGTTGTCTAATAATGTTTCTGTCGGTGGTCTCTTTCCCTTGAAAAGCTATTTAACCTTATTGGTGCGGACGTTTATGAACACCATTTCCCGGGAATATATCAATGATAAATTCTGGGATAGCACCGTTGTGGTGAATACCGGCTCGATATCTCCGGTGGAATTTAATCTTAGTCTGGCCGATAAAGAACAGCTGTTTTTACAGGGGTATAACACAGCGATGGAGGTGATACCGCGCAAAGTATTTGCCGTGAAGGGCGCCTCTGACGTGTATTAAGGGTACCTTGGTTTTCGTTTAGTAGCGTATCCGTAGGGTGTCATTGCACAGGGCCTGTATCCCCGCTTGCTGCCAATTGCCGGTTAATATGCCGAAGACCCTTAATCCCCGAATTTGTTTATCCTGCACAATGTCTCTAATAGCAGCCTTTTCTAAGGGTATACGCCCATCCGTGACGAGTAAGATATCGGCTTTGGCCCAGACTTCTTCCGTTTGTTTTTCCAGGGCCAATCTGAGTGCCGGTAGTAGATCAGTGCCACCGTGAAAGGAAAGCTGTAAAAACTGAAGGAGTTCGATAAGCCCGCCGCGGCGCAAATCGAGTTGGTGAAACGTCGTTTGTTGGGGGCCGCTAAAGGCGAAGAGATGACAGGGGCGTTGCTCTCGGTGGGCTACTTTCAGTGTTTCAAGTACGGCGGCTTTGGCGATATGTTCCGGTTCGCCATGCATTGATCCCGAGGTGTCGAGGCAGATAATAATCGGCCCACGACCGAGCCTGGACTTACCCTTGCGGCCCTGTTCATTGAGTGAGCCTTTTTTCTCCAGAGCACCGTCGTCTTTTTGTCCTCGGCCACGCTTGCCCTGATGTTGATAGAGCAGCAGTAGACGCTCGGCGCGTTTGGCATGCCAGAGGGTTTTCAATACTGGGTGGCAGAGCAAGGCCATTTCCGAAGGCAGCATGCGACTGATGTCGTCACCCCGTTCAATGCCATCCATTTCAAGGGCTTTGCGGGGGACTTCATCGCTGCGCTCGCCCTCACCTAATGCTCGGGATTGAAGCAGTGCTTGAGGCTTGTTGTCGACCGTGGCGCGTTTGTCGCTGCCGATAATTTTTTCTTCGCGGCCGATGGCGTCAATAAAGCGAATCAGTTCGGGCAGCGCTTTAATGCGCTGGCGATAGCGAATAATGTCGCGCCAACCTTGGGAGCGCAGTAGGCCGGTACTTAAATCCCAGCCCCGCCCGGGTAAGCTTTTAACGCCAGCACGTTCCTCTGTTGTCAGTGCGAGCTGAGCAGATTGTTTCTGGTGCTTGTTAGCGCGCTCTATTTGGTGGTCGATGTCAGCCAATTGTTGCCAGCTATTACTGAGGTCTTGCCACTGTTGCTTGACGGCCTCTTCTCCAGCACTCACTTGTTGTTTACGCTGTTCCCCAGTGCGTGGGGTTTGTGGGCTTGGAGCTTGCTGGCCATTAACCTTGTCTGCTGCGCCTGCCTGTTGAATGTGTGTTGGCGTGGTGGCTGGAGGCTTGCTGTTTTGAGACGGATTCTGCTCGGCTTTGTGTTGTGCTTGCTTAGATGAAGGTGCGCGGTCTTCGGGTGTCGTGTCGGGCGTAGGGCTCTCGACATGATCTGCCAAACCCTCTTCATCGCGAAAGGAGGAATCCTTTGCGCTGATTTTTTGCCGCTGGGCCAGTTTGTCATTAAATTGATTGGCCGTCTTTGCGAGGTAGTCTTCGGCGCTGGTAATGCCTTCGCAAATATCTTGGAGCACGCTATCCGTTAAGCTTTCTTGGCCCTGGCAAAAGCCGGGAAGCTCGAGGGTTTCAATGCGCATTAATAAGGTTTTACGTATCGTTTCTTCGGGCCAGCAGAGCTCATCCATTTCGGGCAATTGACCGGCAAGGAGCTTCTCGCGCCACTGCATGATGCCTCTTGCACGGGTTAGCAGGGAGCCATGAGTATGGGTGATCACCACGTCATAGAGAGCATCGGGTAGGGCATCGAGGGCGGAAAACGCATCTTCAAGCAGGCCCAGACTCATCTTGCTTGGCTCAGGCTATCTTGCTTGAACTGCTGAGTGGGCGCGTTGAGGACTTCGGCTTGTCGGCTAAGTGTTGATAGGCATCGACGACAAGCTGGAGTCGCTGTTTAAAGGCCGATACCTGTTGTAGTTTGTCACTCAGGGTTTGTCTCGCGCTGGCAATATAAGCGGCGCTAATCCACAGGTGCTGGCCCAGTGCTCGCTCAATGGCGTCGTAGCCCTGTTCGACACTTTGCTGCAGGACCTCGATATCGCTAGCCAGCTTTTGGCTTTCCTCAAGGCGGCCGCGAATCAAGCTTGCGGGGTGTCGGGTGGCCTCCATACAGGGCGAGTTCTGGTGGTGATGAATTAAACGGTTGGCGGGCTCGGCCAGGTACTGGTCGATATGCTGCCAGTGGCCGTCGATGTGACATTGTTGATAGTGCTGATCAAAAAAATTCTCGGTGAGCTCTCGCTCGGTGTAGCCGCGCTGGCCATTGCTGCGGTCATCCTGATCGGGGGGCGATAAATATAGGGCTAAACCGTCGCGCCGGGCCCACTCTTGCTCGCTGCCAGCCGTGGTTTGTATGCCGTCGCGGCTCAGGTAAAGATCTTGGCCCTGTTGGTTGCGGATCTGAGTTTGGCTGCTTTGATCGGCTTTTAGGGTGCTTTCCCAGGTGGCGATGAGTTTCTCCAGGCGCTCGGTCTTAAAGCCGCTGCCTGCGCCAATTTGTCTGCTCAACCACTGTTGAATAACATCTTGTTCGGCGGGCGTGTTCCACAGACAGTGCTCCAGGAGGCAGCAATCCCACAGGGAAACTTCGGACTGGGCATTGGTGTGGGCGGCGACTTTGAGTAGCTTTAGCACTTTGCGCCAGCGCCGGTCAGAGACGACAATATTCTGTGTGGCGAGGTAAGGCCTTAGTGCCTTGAGGAGTGTCAGGGCATCTGCTGATAGGGGCAGGGCCTGGGCGCCAGTTTGTATCGCATCCACTTCGGCGTGGCTTAAACGATCACTGTCGGCGGGCTCGATATTTTCTTCGTCGAGCTCTAACAGGGCGACAAAGTTATCATCACTCACGGCCTGAACATTGTAGCGACAGATAAAGCGGTCGTAGAGGGCCTGTAGGTCATCGTCTGCGGGCAGTTCGTTGCTGGCACCGACAACGGCGATCAGCGGTACTTTGACGCGGCAGTCACCGTTATCAAACTCACCCTCGTTGAGCAGGGTCAGCAAGGTGTTGAGGATGGCGCTGTTGGCCTTAAACACCTCGTCGAGGAAGGCGATATTGGCCGTGGGCAAATAGCGCTCGGTGAGGCGTTGGTAGCGGTCGTTTTCCAGGGCTTTGATCGACAGCGGGCCGAAGAGCTCTTCGGGCACGGAAAAGCGCGTCAACAGGCGCTCGAAGTAATGCCCCGGTTCAAAGGCCAGATGCAGACGGCGCGCGAGCACACTTTTTGCCGTGCCGGGTGGGCCAATCAGTAGGCTGTGTTCACCGCTCAAGGCAGCCAACAGGGTGAGACGTGTCGCGGTCTCGCGCTCGATCAGCCCACTCTGCATACAACTGAGTAGACGCGCGAGACGAGACTTTAGGCTGGTGGCAGTTGTCCGAGGGCTTACTGCGGGTGCCCCTAGCCGATCTTTTTCCAAACGACAATATCCTTAATGTGTTTGAACAGGGTGCTGGGGCTAGTGGTGCGAATGGTCTCAAGCAATTCGTCGAGTTTGAACTTGCCGTGCAGTTCGCGCACCACGCCGACCTGTTCCATGTCGACCAGACCCGATTCCCGAGCGTGTTCTTCAAAGGCCTGGTTCTTCCAGAAGAAGGCGCCGGGCATGGTGGTGGGTATTACCAAGACAAAGAACAGTGAGCGGCTAATGGCGCCCGCGCTAATCATTAACAGGGCTAATAGCGACCAACTGATGATGGCCATGACACCGCTTGGCGACGTTGCCAGCATGAGTAAGGCCGTGGTGAAGCTCAAACCGAGTAGTACGTTGCGGGTGATCCAGGCCTTGCCATAGCGAGTGGTCTGTAAGTACCAAGAGGCGGCGCCTTCATTTTCGAGGCTGCCCATGGCGCGGCTGTGGGCGATATGACCGATCAGCTCGATACCTAGACCGAGGGCAATCAGCGCCATTAAAGGGCCGGCTAATGCTAGCAGGGATTGCTCCGCACTGAGCAGAGGCAAGCTAATCAACCCGGTCAGTAGGGCGCCATAACTAATGGTGTTACCGAAGAAGGCGCTACCGGTCTGCCAGTGGTCCCAAAAGGGCCGCGCCTTAATGCGGTAGATCTTATACATATAGTACAGACCGATCAGGCCGCTGATGGCACCGAGCACACCCGAGGCATTGGCCAGGAAGTTGAACAAGGCATTGTCAAAAATCGAGAAGAAGATATAGGCCATCAAGAAGGTATAAAACCCGGTGATACCGGCAATTTCCCGACTCAGGGGCGAGAGGCGCAGGTTGTTAAAGCCGCGATAAAAGCGATGGGGCTTGCCGAGGTGCATGTTGAGTTTGAACAGGCCATAGGTAAGCATCACAAACATTAGGCCGAGCAGGGGCAGCTTCACGGCAGCGGTATTGAGGGCAGCCAAGGCATCGATATTCACCAGGCCGGCGCTGACAACCATCAAAAAGGCGCCGAGTACGGCCTGGGTGCTAAGGGTGAAAATGACGTGGGCGCTCTCGTGGGAGGTCAGCAGCTTACGCCAGTTCCAGTGTTTCTTTTCGCCGTGCTTTTTATCGACCTTGGGTGTGAAGATGCCGACGCTGTCGTCCTTGTGATATTTCAGCGGCATGGCGTCGGTGCGGGTCATTTCCCGTTGCGTCGAACGGGTTTGCTGAAAGCGAATATTCGGTTGGGTGATATCGGTGGTGGGGAAACCGGGAATAGCGGTCTTCGCCTCGATGCGATTTTCGGGAATATTGTCGATAACACCGAAGTCGAGGGCGTTGCCCAGGCAGGCGGAGACACAGGCCGGCTTGAGGCCGACTTCCAGGCGGTCGACACACATATTGCACTTCGTGACCTCGCCTTTCACCGGGTCGAGTTGGGGCGCGTTGTAGGGGCAGACCCAGGTGCAGTAGCCACAGCCAAAGCAGATATCGGGGTCTTGTAGGACGGCACCGTATTCGGCGTACTTGGTGTAGGCGCGCGTGGGGCAGCCTTTCAAACACACCGGGTCATCGCAGTGGTTGCAGGCCATGGAAATATTGAGGCGCTGGTAGTCGGGGTAGGTGCCGCCCTCGACAAAGCCCACTGAACGAAAGGCGATATGGGCCGGGTTGTCGTTCTTTTCACTACAGGCGGCTTCGCAGGCGTGACAACCGATGCAGTTGTCGGCATTGAGGAAAAAGCCGTGCTGCTTGTAGCGATTGGGGTTGTCGCCAATACCGGGATCGTTATTGATATTCAGGCTTTGGCAATGCAGCTCACTGTCTTCATTGACCAGATCAATCAGATTGCCGTGCTGGTTGACAGCCTTGGTTTCTTTATCCCAAAGGAAACTGTATTCGGGTTCGTCACTGCGTACATCTAACATATCGGGTATCGGGCCTTAAAGTTGATCATTGCAATGGGGGCTAGGGCAGGGTGGCAGCCTTAAAAGGCTCGGCGCTCGCGGCTCATTTGTGCGGCCGCTTCCTGGTCGTCAATCACCTCTATCGTCACCGCCGATTGCTTGTAGGCGGGCTGCCGGGAATAGGGGTCGAGCAAGCCGAGAGTCAGGCGGTTGACGCAGTCAAAAAAGTGGAAGGGGATAAACACCATATCTTTCGGCACCCGCTGGGTGCACATCGCCATCACGATGGCATCGCCGCGACGAGACACACAGCGCACATAATCCTGATGGGTTATGCCCAGTTCGCGGGCGGCATCGGGATTAATCTCCATAAAGGGGATGGGGCTGTACTTGTTGTTGTTACCCAGCTTGCCGGTCTTGGTACGGGTGTGGAAGTGCTCGACCAAGCGACCGGTGTTGAGCCAGTAGGGGTATTTCTCATCGGGCACTTCGTTGTTGTTGATAAAGGGCAGGGGCACCAACTTGGCCATGCCGTCGGCAAAACAAAAGGTGCCGTCTT
>MAAT01000074.1 GCA_002162815.1 Gammaproteobacteria bacterium 53_120_T64
ATCTATGAGGTCGATCCCGTGTTTATGCTCAGCGAGCAGTGGTATCAGCAAATGGCCACGTCCTGCCCGCCAAAGGAGGAGCCCTGGTACCACGTGTTGGTCGATAACGCGATTCACAGCACTTATGTGGCCGAGCAAAACCTGCTTATCGACCCCGATGTCGAGCCGATTAAGCACCCCGGTGTGGAGCAGATATTTGAGCGCTTCGAGGATGGTATCTATTATTTGCACCAACGCGCTTTGCAGTAGGTGGCCGCTGCTAGCGATTGTTACTTGCCTTAACTACAGCCTTACTGAGCCCCTATGCCTTTTTACCTTTCAACCAAATAAGCACACCGCTGATGGCCAACAGCATAAATAGTATCGCCATGGCATCGACAAGGTAGACGCCCCACTGCCCAACAATCCGCCCACTGTGAATATCGAGCAGCAGGCGCTCGTAGGTAATGCCCTCACTGCCCTGAATTGTCGCCAGAGCCAAGGCCAGCTCATCGGGTAGCCGCCCTGTCACCGACCACTGAATAGTTTTTGCATGGCTAGCGGCGTCCACCTGAGCCTCGACAGCCTTCCAGCTCAGCGCATCGAGATCGGCAAAAAAGCGCCCTTGGCTGGTCTCCAGCAGTAAGCGACCATCGAGCAGGCCCAGTCGTTGTACGACCAGAGGTAAGCCCAGGGCCGGACCGATTTTTTCTATCAACTCGTAGGTCGGTGAAAAGAGTAGTAACTGGCGTTCGCAGGCAACGAGCACCTGGGCGGCTGCAGCCGGGGACAGCGCAAGTACGCCGACCAGATCCCCCTCACAAACGCCAAGCGGCTTATCTTGGTAAAACAACTGTTGATTGCTTGCACTGATGTAGGCGTCGGCCAGTGGATAACTCGTCACGACACTCGCCTCGGCCATACCATATAAGCCCAGTAAGCTCGGCGCGCGTAGGACTTGGCGGTCTAAGCCCCAACTCGAGACATGGTTTAAAGCCAGGCCGGTAGCGGCCAAAAGCAACACAAAAAGAGATGCCATGACGCCCATGCGCCCATGCCAGCGTTTTAGCATGTCAGACCTCACCAGCTGAGCCGACGGTAAATTTGCAGCTCATCACGGTAGCACCTGCTGCTGACCTGCAAGGTCAGAGACAACCAGCTGATGTAGATACAGGGCAAAGCGCGCACTTCTTTGCACCGCACTGACCGACAAGGTGGCGCCAGTAATGCCATCCACCCTATCACTGAGCTGGAAACTCTCGGACTGCAGTGTCAAACCGACAAACTGGCGGGTAAACACCGGCATGCGCACCTCGGCGCCACGGCTTTCACGAAACTCGAGAATGCGCACCCGCTCGATACGGCCGTCGACAATACTAATACCGATGGTAATGGGTCGGGTTTTGCCAATTTCATTGAAAATCCAGGCTGTGCGCTGGCCCTCACCCTGAGGCGAGTGCCAATAGCGAATACGTAAACCCGGGTAGCTGTGTTTCAGTATTTTCTGTGCGGTATCGCGAATCTCATCGCGCAGCCACAGAGACTCAATCTGCCCTTGCGCGGGGGCAAAGGACTCCGCAAGAAAGGCCTCGGGGCTCATATAAACGCCTTTGCCCAGCACCGATAAAGGAGCCAGGCAAAGCATCAGGGCGAGGCTTAATTTCAATACTTTCATAGGCGCGCAAGGGTACTCAAGGGCCATCCTTTGAGCAAGCCTTGCGACACGATGACAGTCGGATCAAAGATAGTGTTCGCGGACTTAAAAGCTCCAGCCAACGCCGAGGTTAAAGCTGTCTTCGCCATTTGCCTGATCGGCCCAGTCCGCTTTGAATACGACATTCTCAACTAACCAGAAGTTAAGACCGATGTCCCACTCTTCCACTTCGGTATCGACACTATCGCCGGCATTGTTGTCCCACTCGCTGTAGCGCACGAAGACACCCAATTTCGGTGTCAGTTTATAGGAGGGTTCTATATACCAGCCATCCTGCTCGTCGCGACCCAGGGCTTCGGCCTCGCTACCATCGATATCCCACATGGCGTAGAGGGCACGCAGGCCAAAGTCGCCGCTGCGATAGACCATATGCGTTTCCAACAACATCGCGCTGGCATCATCCGCACCCATACCCTGGGCGATATCGTCCTGATACATCACCGTTGCCGCCAGTTCGAGGCCGGGGATGGCGGTATATTTTAAGCGGCCGGTATAGGCGAAATCTTCGGCCGTGGCCTTGCTCGCCTTCTGCCGACCCTTTCTGGGCAAGTAGGCATTTTTACCCGAAGTCGGGGCTTCCAGGCCACTGGTCACCGCCAGGTCATAGCTGAAACCCGGGGCCAGTTCGCCACCGAGCATAATGCCGGCTTCCCACCAGGTGGAGGGAATAATATTTTTCTCCACCGAGTTGCGCTCAACGCCGTAGAAAGTATCGGGCTCGTGAGTTTCATTCATGATGCCAATGGGAATAAGAAACTGACCAAAGGTGGCGCTGTGATTTTTGGCGTAGTCCCATTCAATATAGGCCTGCTCCAGCTCAACCTCACCCTCTTGTCCCTCACCTGCGATCGAGTGCTCTAACTCAACTTCCGAGAAAAAACGCACATCCTCGGTAAATTCATGTTCGATGAACAGCACAAAGCGGTGGGCGTCGACCTGGTTGTCGCTGCCGTTTTTGTCGTTGTAGTGCAGCTCACCGTAACCACCGATGTGGGTTTTATCCGCCCAGTCGGCAATTTTAGCGTAGCCCTCACTGGCCGTTGCCACGGACTCGATGGTCTCGGCAGTGGCCTCAATCTTTTGCTCGCTGATAACTACTTTCTGATTCGTCTTAGCCAGCTGTTGCTTCAGTGCCTCAATTTCGCGTTGCTGGTTTTTCAGCAATTCCATAATTTGCGCCATTGAAACCTCATCACTGACTTTTTCAGCGGCCAGTAGCGAGGGCGATACGCAAAGTGCCGCGCTAAGCGCAGCGGCTGTGACAATATTTTTCATTGGTGCAATTTCTCCATGACGTCATAAAAAACACCGGAAAAGCTTTACCCGGTGTTGATAGCGGAGCAGATAGTACACAGCGCCAAATACAAATGCAAACTATTATCATTTAATAGCTATTCTTATTATCATTTGAGTTTCTTGTACTCAGGCCCTGCCGTTGCATTGTCGCCGAAGACGAGAAAAGCAAAGAGTAACCCGGACACAAGGCAAGCTGCCCCAGCGCAAGGCAAGGGCCGATAACCAGTACAAACACCTCACACCTTGCGATCACGACCCAGCCAATAGGGCTTGCGCAGTTCATTCTTCATGATTTTACCGGTGCCAGAAATTGGCAGTGGTTGATCGCGGACGACAACACTGCGCGGACATTTAAAGGATGTCATTTGACCTTTACAGTGGGCAATCACCTCGGCTTCGGTGATGCTATAGCCCGGCTTGGTGACCACCTCGGCGTGCACGGACTCGATCCAGTCCTCGTGAGGAATGCCAAACACCGCGCATTCGCTCACTGCCTCAAGTTGATAGATAGCATTTTCAACCTCCACCGAAGAGACGTTCTCACCGCCGGTGATCACCAGGTCCTTAATGCGGTCAACAATATAGAAGAAGCCCTCGCCGTCGCGATAAGCGGCGTCACCGGTGTGCATCCAACCATCGCGTATCGCCTCGGCGGTGGCCTCTGGGTTTTGCCAGTAGCCCTGCATGACCATCGGCCCCTTGACGACAATTTCGCCGACCTCGCCGTCCGGTAGCGGCCGGTCTTGTTCATCGACAATGCGCACATCGGCATTAAAAACGGCCTGCCCACAGGACGCTAAACGCCCAGCATCGGGACCGTCGAGCACATGGTAGCGCGCCTCGAGAAAGGTCGCCGCCGGTGACAATTCCGTCATGCCATAGGCCTGGGTAAAGGCAACATGGGGTAATTCTTGAAGGGCCTTCTTGAGTACCGTCTGCGGCATCGGAGAGGCGCCGTAACTAATATTGCGCAGGCTCGACAAGTCAAACTTGTGCAAGTCCTCGTGGTGGACCAGGCGATTAATCATCGTCGGCACCAGTAATAACGTGGTGACATGATGTCGCTCAATGGCCGCCAATAAGGCCCCCACCTCGAAGGCGGGAAGAATAATATTAGTGGTTCCCGCGCCAATCATACTGTACACCCGCGAGGCACCGGCGGCATGAAATAAGGGCGTGGCATGCAGATACACCGTGTCTTCATTGTAGCCAGAATTCAGCGAGGCCCCCATGGCATTGGCGATTAAGTTGCGGTGACTCAGCACCGCACCCTTGGGCCGCCCGGTGGTGCCACTGGTGTATAAAATACCGGCGATATCTTCGTAGCCACGCTGCCGATCCTCCAGCGGCGGGTGTTCGCTAATCAGGCTTTCATAATCACTGCTAGCGTTTTCAGGATCAAAGTAAATCACCCCCTCGAGGCTGGGCAATTGCGCTAAAAAGCCATCGATGACGTCTTTGAAGTGCACGTCGGCAATCAATAACCGAGCCGCTGAATCACTGAGAATATAGTGTAATTCATCACTGCCCAAACGATTATTCAGCGGCACAATGGCACCGCCGGCCCAGGGCACGGCAAAGCTAAATTCAAAATATTCGGCACAGTTGTGAGAGAGCATCGCCACCCGGTCACCCGCTACCAAGCCCTCCGCTACCAGCCCCGCGGCCAAACGCGAGCAGCGCTCTTCCAACTTATTCCAACTGAGGCTTTTTTCACCACAGACCAAAACCGTATCATCCCCCCGCCGCTGGGCCGAGCGTCGCAATGTTTGCGTTAAGTACATAAATTCCCCAATATTTAAACAGTGATCATTGTTATCCGAGTTCACCTGGCAAGTAGCCAAACGGACAGCCATAG
>MAAT01000005.1 GCA_002162815.1 Gammaproteobacteria bacterium 53_120_T64
ATGCTGATTGTGGGTGCCGCTATGCGTAAGTTAGTTCACCTAATCTATGGCGTTTTAAAAAATGGCGAGCCATTTGATGTGAATTTTACTTGATTGTTAAGACGGTATCTGACCCTGACCCTTTCTGACCCTATTACACTATTAATGAAGACAAGAGAGGAAGCGAGGGCTGATATCAGGAAAAACGGTCATGCTAAGAAGCTTAAGTAAGTGCCATTCGTATCTGACCCTACTTGCTATTTTCTGGTTAGTGATTCTTGATCGAAAAACATGGGCCTTTTTATTATTATTAAAAAATAATAACTGATAGAATAATAAGTACAAAAATTCCTATTGGTATGGCATAAAAACACCCAATTAATGTATCATCAGATGCAGGGTCTTCGTTGAATAATGTCCATATAGACGCAATAATAAATAAAACAATAATTAACAATATATGCATGATTTCAATCCAAGATATAATTATTCTTTTTTAAAGATATGTAACCTATGATAATTTAAATAAATTTTGTTTTTATCTTTAATTAATACGCTCATATTTTTCGATATTCCAAGAACCTTATACTCTAGTAACTCATCCGAGATAAGAATATTTCCCGATTGATCAAAAGAAATAAATCATAAATCAAAGGCCTTATCCAAATTTGGCAGGAGTAATAAGCCATTATATGGGTCAAGACGTTCTTGATTGGTTGACTTGCTCCAAGGTTTAATGTGTGATGCAACAAGAAGTGGGTAATTATTGCTTTGCGTTACAGAGCACGCCCCCCATAGCTTAAGTAGCCCCTCTCTAAACTTTCCTTGTCCAATTCTACTCTGAATCAAACTGCTTTTTTCGGTACTGTCAATGTGCGGATGTTCTATAATTTCTTGTATATCGTTAGTTATTTGTTCTGTTGGAAAGTTTTTAGTCTTGTTAGAAAAAATGTTGCTAAATTCTTTAACTATTTTACAAGCATTTTCATATGAAACCTTGCGCCATTCGTTGTGGTTACCTGAGGACAGAGATGGTGAACTAATAAGCTGTTTTACAAAACTGCCCATATCAACGGTTAGGTCACCAGTTGTGGTAATAGTAAATGTTCCGGTGCGTTGAGTTATAGCTAGCCATAAGCTAGCCGTTTCACTATTGGGTTTTCGTAATCTGTATCGTGAAGGTGTTTCTTTGTAATCTTGCCAGTTAATAGGGTAGCTATTTAGTAAGGTTTCTATACGTTTTTTTTGTTCGGTTAGAGTTTGCATTATTGAACCTAACTTAATGAAGCATAAGAGTTAACGATACAGAATCAGGAATTTAGCAATTAGATAGATTCTGTTTAAAACACTGGGTTAGACTGAAAGATTGCTACGCACTACCCGCCCGCTCTTTATTAAGCCCCTCAAGCCTCCCCCTAACCTGCTCCAACGAATACCCTGCCTTAGCCGCCGTCGCCAATAATTCATCGGCGCTCTGGTTTTTCGCCTGAGAAAGCATCCATAAAATAGTACAACGAGTACCCGTTCGGCAGTGGGCGAAAATTGGCCCGTCGTTATTAGCAATAGTGTTGCCAAAGTTTTCGACGTCTTCATCCGTTATTGCTGTACCAACCACGGGCTGGTAAATATATTCAATACCGTGGGCCTTCGCTTCCGCTTCAATTTCCGCTGCCAGTGGTTGGTCTTCACCTTCGCCATCGGGTCGATTATTAAGAATCACTTTAAAACCCTGGGCGGCGATGGCGGCAATATCGTCTTTGCTAATTTGGCTGGCGACGTGAAGCTGTGGCGTGAGTTGTTTGTTATCCATTTTTTGTTCTCTTTTTTTTGGCGGAGTGGACCTGTGCTAATTAAACAGGCGCTAGCTTAACTGTCTTTTAAACGCAGGCTGTCGAGGTTTTTCTGCAGCAGTTGCAGGTGTTCTTCAAGCTGGGGGCCTTTCTGTTGGGCAACGCCGATGGCCAGTACGTCGATAACCGCGAGGTGGGCGATGCGCGATGACAGGGGCGTGTAAATTTGGATGTCTTCTTTCACATCAATGGTAATGGGGATGGTCGCGGCCTCGGCCACCGGTGACTGGCTGGGTGCCAGGGCGATGACTTTTGCGCCCCGGGTTTTGACCAGTGCTATGGAGTCGAGCAGGGCTTTGGTGCGTCCCGATTGTGAAAAGGCGACGACCACGTCATCGGGCGAGAGAGAGGTCGCCGACATGTTTTGCAGGTGGGGGTCGGAGTAGGCGGCGGTCGCCAGCTGTAAACGGAAGAAGCGATGCTGTGCATCAAAGGCCACGGCGGCGGAGGCCCCAAAGCCGTAGAACTCCACCCGCTTGGCGGCGCACAGTGCCTGCACAGCGCGGTCGAGCATTTCAAGATCGAGGTTGTCGCGTACCTTTAATAAGCTATCGACGGTGGAGTCGAAGACTTTAAAGGAGTACTCGGCGGTGGAGTCGCTGTCGGTGACGGCAATTTGGCCAATGCTGGGGCTGGATGCGAGCTGTTGGGCGAGGGCGAGCTTAAAGTCTTGAAAGCCATCGCAACCCACGGCGCGACAAAAGCGCACCACGGTGGGCTCGCTGACCTCGGCCTGTTCGGCGAGGTCGACAATGCGCATGCGGATCACTTCGTCGGGCTGGGTCAGCACAAACTGCCCGACCTTGCGCTCGGATTTGCGCATCGCCTGGAGTTCATTGCTGATGGTCTGTGTCAGTGCTGCGGGCTTCACGGTCGATCTCCGTTTTTGATCCCGACAAAGTGTAAATTATTTATCGGAGAAAGTATTTTTATCGGTATTGATTGAAGTTGTGTCAGCGAAGAAGACTCTTTGCTCGAGACACGCTGTAAATACGTATCTGTACGCTCGGTTGTGGCCACCTGCGTTGCCTCAAGCACCTACTTTTGGCACTCTACCTCCGGCATCCATGCAGTCGACTGTGTCGGCTTCCCTCGGTAATTGCTCCTGCATTACTCTACCGCCTGCATCGCCCCAAGGCGCCTATTTTTGGCCATGCAGTTGTGCCTCCTACGGTCACGAGCAAAGAGCATCCCTTGCGGCTACTTGTACGGTGAGTAATTGAAACGTGGTATAGCAACTATCGACAAGGCTTGGTGAGGAATCTGCTAGAATCCTGCGCCTATGGATGTTACCTCAATAATAGATAGTCTTAACCCTGCCCAACGCGAGGCGGTGACCAGTGCCGACCCTTATCAGTTGGTGTTGGCTGGTGCCGGTAGTGGCAAAACCCGGGTGCTGGTGCACCGTATTGCCTGGCTGATGCAGGTTGAGGGTTTGTCGCCCTATCAAATACTCTCGGTGACCTTTACCAATAAAGCGGCCCGCGAAATGCGCGAGCGCATTTCCGACCTGATTGGTTTTGCGCCCCAGGGGATGTGGGTCGGCACCTTTCACGGCCTCGCCCATCGGTTGCTGAAAATGCATTGGCGCGATGCGGATTTGCCCGAGGGTTTTCAAATACTCGACGCCGACGACCAGCTGCGTGTCATCAAGCGGGTGTATACCGCCTTGAATATGGACACGGAGAAGTGGCCGCCCCGTCAGGCGCAGTGGTATATCAACGAGCAGAAAGACGAGGGCCTGCGTGCCGCCCATATTCAGCAAAGCCCCGATCCTTTTACAGTGGCGATGCTGCAAATTTATCGCGGCTATGAAGAGGCTTGCCAGCGCGGTGGCCTGGTGGATTTTGGCGAGTTGTTATTGCGCGCCCACGAACTGTGGCTGCATAAGCCGGCGCTACTGGCCCACTATCAAGACCGTTTTCAGCATATTTTGGTGGATGAGTTTCAAGACACCAACGGCATTCAATACGCTTGGCTGCGGGTGCTGGCGGGTAATACGTTGGGCATGACGGCGGTCGGTGACGACGACCAGTCTATCTATGGCTGGCGCGGTGCCAAGATTGAAAACATTCAAAATTACACCCACGATTTTGAGGGTGTTACTACGGTGCGGCTGGAACAAAATTACCGCTCCACCGCGACCATATTAAAAGCTGCCAACGGGGTGATCTCCCAAAACGCCAATCGCCTGGGTAAAACCCTGTGGACGGATGCTGAAGGCGGTGAGAAGTTGTCGTTGTACGCCGGCTTCAACGAGCAGGACGAGGCGCGCTTTATTGGCGAGCGCATTCAGGACTGGGTCGCGAAAGGCAATATGCGCAGCGCTGTGGCGATACTCTATCGCTCCAATGCCCAGTCGCGCATTCTTGAAGAAGCCCTGCTGCGCTTACAGATTCCCTATCGTATTTACGGTGGCCATCGCTTTTACGAGCGGCTCGAAATCAAGAATGCCCTGGCCTATTTGCGCCTATTAATGAACCGCCACGACGATGCCGCCTTTGAGCGGGTGATTAATACCCCCACGCGCGGCATTGGCGATAAAACCGTACAGCGTTTGCGTGACACGGCGCGGGCGGCGCAGCAGTCGATGTGGGCAGCGGCCGAAAGCGAGGTCGAAAATTTACCGGCCCGAGCCAGTAATGCGGTGCGTGGCTTTTTGGCGATGGTTAGCGAGTTGGCCGAGGACTATCAAAATCTCGGTCTCGATGAATTGACCGACCAAGTACTCGAGGCATCGGGCCTGCTGGAGTTTTATCGCCGCGAGAAAGGTGAGCGCGGCCAGACCCGGGTCGAAAACCTTGAAGAATTGATCAATGCCTGTCGGGCCTACGACGCGCCCGACCCCGATAGCCCCGCCCTGCCCCAGTTTATTGATGAGGCGGTACTCGATGCCGGTGAGCGCCAGGCCGAAAGCGATGAGGATGCGATTCAGTTGATGACCCTGCACTCGGCTAAGGGTTTAGAGTTCCCCCTGGTATTTATGGCCGGTATGGAGGAAAACCTCTTTCCCCATAAAATGTCACTGGAAGAATCCGGTCGTCTCGAAGAGGAGCGCCGCCTGTGTTATGTCGGCATTACTCGGGCGATGCAAAAACTCTACCTGACTTACGCCGAAACACGGCGGCTCTACGGCCAGGAAAGCTATAACCGGGTGTCGCGCTTTATTCGCGATATTCCCAGTGATGTACTCGAAGAAGTGCGGCTCTCGGCGAATGTCTCCAAGCCGACCAGCTTTGCGAAAAAAGCCACGCTGAGTGATGAGGGTACGGGCTCAGGTTTGGCACTCGGCCAGCAGGTGAAACACAAGATATTTGGCGAGGGTGTGATTCTCAGTTTTGAGGGCAACGGCGCCAATGGTCGCGTGCAGGTTAAGTTTGTCAATGAAGGCACCAAGTGGATGGTGCTGCAATACGCGAAGCTACAGCCTGCATAAGAGACCTTCGCACGAGAGCCATTTTGCTCCCATGCTGCGTTAAAAAAGTGCTCAATCGGTCATTTACAAATTGTAAACTCCCTCTCTGCGCGCTTTTTTGCCTTGCCTGAAAGCAAAATCATCTCTCGTGCAAAGGCCTCTACAAGTAGCATAATTAATAAAAAGTAAGGTGATGAAAAAATGATAAAAAAGTTAGCAATCAGTGCCCTTGTGCTTCTATTGGCCGCCTGCGGTGAACAGCAAGCGGCGACCTCCTCGGAGGGAGCTGCTGCTGTTGCAGAGCAGAAAACCTTTAAGTGGAAGCTGGTCACTACCTGGCCGAAAAATTATCCGGGTCTCGGCATGGCACCGGAGAATTTCGCCACTCTCATCGACCGCATGAGTCAGGGTCGCCTGAAAATAAAGGTCTATGGTGCCGGGCAAATGGTGCCTGCGCTGGAAGTTTTTGATGCGGTCTCTCAGGGCACGGCGGAGATGGGCCACGGTGCGGCGTATTACTGGAAGGGCAAAACCCCCGCGTCAGTATTTTTCACCTCGGTGCCCTTTGGTCTCAATGCCCAGGAAATGAACAGCTGGTTGTATCACGGTGGCGGCATGGAGTTGTGGCGTGAAACCTATGCACCCTTCAATCTCGTGCCCTTTGCCGCTGGCAACTCCGGGGTGCAAATGGCCGGTTGGTTTAATCGGGAAATCAACAGCCTTGAAGATCTGCAGGGTTTGAAAATGCGTATACCGGGCATTGGTGGTGAAGTGATTACCCGCGCCGGTGGCGAAGCGGTGACGATTCCCGGCGGTGAGCTCTACACCGCCATGCAAACCGGGGTGATTGATGCCACCGAGTGGGTTGGCCCCTATAACGACCTGGCCTTTGGTTTTCATCAGGTGGCGAAGTACTACTATTACCCGGGTTGGCACGAGACGGGTTCGACCCTGGAGCTGGTTATCAACAAAGATGCCTGGGCGTCTCTGCCCGGTGATTTGCAGGCCATGGTGGAAGCGGCGGCGCGCACGGTGAATCAAGATATGCTCGATGAATACACCGCCCGTAACAATGCGGCACTGGTGCAGTTGGTCGACGAACACGGCGTGCAATTGCGACGCTTGCCGGATGATGTGCTGGTGAAGCTGAAGACCCTCACCGGGGAGGTGCTCGATGAACTCGTTGCCAATGATCCATTGGCGAAGCGGGTGCGTGATTCACTGCAGGTCTTTCAGGCACAGGTGATGGCGTACCACGAAATTTCGGAGGAGGCCTACTACCGAGCCCGCCGTTTGGAGACGGAGTCCACAGTGCAGCCATAAACTTTTGTGATTGGCGGTTTTTGCTGTTAAAAATAAGGTCTCGTTAAGCCCCTTAATAAGGGGCGCTCAAGGAGTGAGCCGTGACCTGCATTGTTTCTATCTTTAAAAATCAATCCCCCTCTTATTATGCCTACCGCCGTCCCGGCCCCGTCTCGGAGGGAGCCTGCTTGATGTTGACCTGCATGGGTTTGCACTGGTTTCCGGCTCTACAGTGCTGGACCAATGCGCCGGACGATTGGCGGGAAGAGCAGGTACAGATTCTGTTGAATCAGCACGATAGGCGGCGATTTTAAGGCGAAAGCCCAGCCCTGCTTAAACAGGGCTTGGGCTTGTTGCTAGCAGGTAAGTGCTTACTTGCCATGCTGCTTGCGGTAATCCTGTACTTCAGTGGCCGTTGGCAGCTGCATTAGCTCAATCATAATACCGTCGGGATCTTCAAAAATAATGGCCTTCACGGTGCCATAACCCTTCAGTGGTAGATCTAGCGGTTCGGCATAACATTCTATGCCCTTGCTTTGCAGACGCTCGTAAGTGGTTTGCAGGCTTTCACCGGTGACCTCGAAAGACAGTAGAAATACACCGGGGTCGCCGGGCCTGCTCGGGCCGTTCTGTTTTTCCGCCGGTGGATCAAATTCAATCAGTTCAATCTCGCCGACCATACTCTCGCCCTGCTGCAGGATGACGGAGCGGCCAACGGTGCCGGGTTTAAGCTTCAGCAATTTCTCGGTAATGGTGCCCTCGAGGGGCATATCGAGGGTCAGGTGAAAGCCCAGGACATCGGTGTAAAAAGCGATGGATCGCTCGAGGTTGTTGACGGTGAGTGCAACGTGGTGAATTTCGCTAATCGCCATTTTTATTCCTTATTTATAATTGATGGGTTTTTAGTTTATAAGGCCGGGTTGAGCATATACCGCCCCTCTATTCGTTTGTAGCTCTGAATAATTTCGCCCGCACGGTATCGCGGTAGCGCCCGGGGGGCACGTTGAAGTGGCGTTTGAAGAGTTGGGTCAGAAAGGAAACATCCTGATAGCCACTGCGATTGGCAATTTCTGCTATCGATAGATTGCTGTGCTGCAGTAAATCTTTAACGGCATTGAGCCGTAATTGCTGCAGGTAGTTCAGTGGGCTCTGGTCGAGGGCATTTTTAAAGCGTCTATTAAAGGTGCGTAAGCTCATCTCAAATTGCTCGGCCAGGGCGGCGATATGAATCGTTTTATGGAAATTGTCCTGCATCCATATTTGCGCTTGGACGATCTGTTCATCCGGGTGCTGGCTGGCCTCGCCGCTGTAATACTTTGTCGGTTCAAAGGAGTTGCGAATTTCGTGGAAAAAATTGCGTTGCACGATATTGGCGACAGCTCGCCCGTACCAGCGGAAGACAATATTCACCAT
Source organism: Gammaproteobacteria bacterium 53_120_T64 (assembly GCA_002162815.1). Lineage (GTDB taxonomy): Bacteria > Pseudomonadota > Gammaproteobacteria > Pseudomonadales > Porticoccaceae > Reddybacter. Next base: position 7,960 of record MAAT01000005.1, read on the forward strand.
TAACTCGGCCAGGGCATTAATGCTGGCGGCACAGTAGAGGTTGTCGGCCCGAGTAATAAAGTACTGGCGGGTGAGTTCGACCTTGGGGTAGTCGCGCTGAAATTGGTCAAAATAATGCCAGTGGGTGGTGGCGGGTTTGCCATCGAGCAGGCCCGCCTCGGCGAGGTAGCAACAACCGGTGCCGACGGCGCTAATAATTGCCCCCTGTTCGTGATGCTTGATCAGCCAGGGTAGAAACTCGCTGTGGCGACGGATGATGGGGCGTGGGTTGCGCCAAAAGCCGGGGATATGGATCAGATCGCAGGGGCCAATATCAGCGTCGATGGATGCTGTGGGGCTGAGGCTAAAGCCCGATGAGGTGGCTACGGGTTCACCCGATAGCGAGACCGATTGAATCTCAATCGGCGGGGCATCGCGGCGGTTGGCGCGGGCCGATCCGGCGGCGGTGTTGAGGATTTCTATTGGCAGGGTGACACTGCTGGCGAGTAGGTTTTCGCTGAGTAGCACGGCGACACGATAGGGCTGCGCCATAATGGACTCCGTTTGGGCTTGTTTGGCTGAAATGGCCTAGCTAATGGCTACTATAGCCATTAATGGTGGCTCGGGTACAGCTTACACTTCGCCAAGTTATGTTCAATCCACGGATAAGGTAGTAAGCAACGATGTCAATTTTGCCCGTTATTGTTGGATACGGTGGTGTTAATCCCGCCGGAAGAAGTTCGTTTGATCAGGGCTATCGTCGCATGGTGCTGGAAAACCTAGCCCAGGCCGAGCAGGATAAGACCATTGTCGGTCTGGCCTGCATGATGAAGCTGGTGAGCTGGAATGGCTCGGCCTATGAGGATGGTGACGGCAAGGCCCTCAGTATCCGCGAAATATCGACCCGCTATACTGCCGAGGTTTGCGATAAAACCTTGATTCGGCGCATTGAATCGAATCACTATGACCCCGACGCGGCCTTTTGCCAAAAGACCCTGGTGACGGATTCGAGCGCAGAGGGCATGACATTTCGCACCAAGAAAAAAAGCCTACCCGATGACATCCCCGAAAGCTGGGAGGTCATCTATGGTGAAAAGGGCGCGGTGGAAGTGACGATTAAGGGTCAGCAGGAGTGGCGTATTCCCACCACACGCAATATGTCCGTTAAAGCGGCGGGCCAGTTGCCAACAGGTTTCGAGCCGGGTGAACTCTACAATTCACGTTTTCAACCACGGGGCTTACAGCTGGCCTTGTTTGGTGCCACCGATGCGGTGCGCTCAATCGGTATCGATTGGCAGACGATTTGCGATGCGGTGCAGCCCGACGAAACCGGCGTTTACGCTTCTAGCGCTATGGGTCAGCTGGCCGATGAAGGCCTAGGTGGTTTGATGGCCTCTCGTCAGCTGGGTGGTCGACCGACCTCTAAGCAGGTGCCGATGGGTCTGACTAGTATGCCCGCCGATTTCGTCAATGCTTATGTATTGGGCAACCTTGGCCACACCGAATCGGTAGCCGGTGCCTGCGCTAGCTTTTTATACAACTTGCGCGCGGCGACACACGATATTCGCAGCGGCGCACGCCGTGTGGCTGTGGTGGGTTGCGGTGAGGCGCCCATTCTGCCGGAAATCATGGAGGGTTATACCAATATGACCGCGCTGGCCACGGAGGCAGAAATGCAGGCCTTGGGTGATGGTGATCCCCGCCGCTACAGTCGCCCCTTTGGCGAGAATGCCGGTTTTGTGATGGGTGAGTCGGCGCAATACATTGTGTTGATGGACGACGCACTGGCGATCGAACTGGGTGCCGATATTTTTGGCGCCGTGCCCGATGTCCACGTTGATGCCGATGGCATTAAAAAGTCAATCTCCGGGCCGGGGCCGGGCAACTATATTAGCTTTGGTAAGGCGGTCGCCACCGCGCGCAATATCCTCGGTGAGGAGGCCGTGCGCGAGCGTAGTTTCGTGATGGCCCATGGCTCGAGTACACCGCAGAACCGAGTCACCGAGTCGATTATTTTTGAACGTATCGCCGAGGCCTTTGGTATTAGTGACTGGCCGGTGTGCGCGGTCAAGGCCTTTGTTGGGCATTCCTTGGCACCGGCCAGTGGTGACCAGATCATGGCGGCGATTGGCGCGATGCGCCACGGCTTACTTCCCGGTATTAAAACCCTGGATGCCGTGGCCGATGATGTTTATCAGCAGCGCTTACATTTTCCGCTGCAAGACTTGCCCGCTGAAAAAGATATCGCCTTTATTAACGCCAAGGGTTTTGGCGGCAATAATGCGACGGGGGTGCTGTTTTCCGGTCGCGTTGTGGAGCAAATGCTCGCCAAGCGTTATAGCGGCGAGTGGCGTGACTATTGCCAGCGTCGCGAGGCAACCCGCCAGCAGGCGGCGGATTATGAAGTGCGTGCCGATCGTGGTGAGCTTGCACCGATCTATCGTTTTGGTGAGGGAGTGATTGCCGATGAGGAGGTGTTAATCTCCGATCAAGCCATCAGCCTGCCGGGTTACGGTAAACCTGTACCACTGAAGGGAAAAAACCCCTACGACGATATGCTGTAGCGAATCACCCTTAACCTGCATCATTAGATGCAGGTTAAGGCGTTGTCTTATTTTGTTAGTCGTTTTCGGCGAGGTACTGATTCTTCAGCTTTACGTAGTTGCCGGCGGTATAGGGGAAGTAATCAATTTCACTGGGTGTCAGTGCGCGGGCCTGTTTACAGGGGCTGCCGAAATAGAGGTGGCCACTTTTCAGGGTTTTACCCGGTGGCACTAGTGTGCCCGCGCCGATAATGACGTTATCTTCCACCACGACACCGTCCATAACGGTGGAGCCAATACCCACCAAAATGCAATTGCCCAGTGTGCAGCCATGAAGGGTGACATTGTGGCCGACGGTGACATCGTTGCCGATAGTGGTCGGCCAGCCGCCGGGGTTGAAGTCACTGGCGTGGGTAATATGAACCACGGTGCCGTCCTGGATACTGCTGCGCTGGCCGATGCGAATCGAATGCATGTCGCCGCGAATCACCGCTCCGGGCCAGACCGAGCTATCGTCACCGAGTTCGACATCGCCGATTACCGTTGCCGCTGCGTCGACAAAGCAGTGCTTGCCAAGTTTCGGGGTGTGGCCGTTAAAGCTGCGGATAGCGGGTATATTGTCGCGTGACATGGTGAGATCCTAGAAGGTGGTTTGAGCTGTTATTATAGCGGGCTTTATGATTGGCTTTGAATGGGAGTGCGCTATGGCTGATGTAATTAAGCGCTTTGTTGCTGGGGCGGTCTGTCCGCGCTGTGGTGAGATGGACAAGTTGGTGATCTATCGGCAGGACGAGCGCGATTATCGCGAATGTGTCAGTTGTGACTTTGCCGAGGAAATGCACTTTGGCCAACCCGCAGCGGAACTTGAAACCCGCGCTAACCGGGATTTAGGCAGGCGGGCGATTAAGTTTGTCGATGCCGCAGATAAAAATAAATAGGGCTATATCAGTGGAGATTGGGGACGTTACTGCTGCCCTGCCCCAGTGATAGGTTGACTGCCAGGGTGTCGGTAAGGCAGGGCCAGTGGCTGACTTCAATCCCCCAGGCAATTTCTCGACTGGCGTTTTGGTCGAGCGCGCCGCTGTCGAGTCGTAGATGGTCGCGCTCCAATTGCTCCGCTAAATCTTGGGCAATTAAGTCGAGGTGGTTGGCTTCGGGTTCGCCGATTAGCTGGTGAATGATCAGGTTGGAGCGGGTCATATCCATTGGGATTAAGGGCTCGTGACATTGCATCACATAGTGGTCATTGACTTCTTCAATGACCCGGTGGGCAATATAGGCTTGGGCCATGAGTGTTGTCAGGCCGTTGTGTTGCGCGGGGGGGGAGACCGGCGTATCAAAGACGTCGGTGCAGGCGTTGACCACAGCCTCTGTGTGTTGGCTGCAATTGGCATTGCTGCCAATCATGCTCAGCACGTCGACAAATTGCGGTACATGCTCGGTATAGCGCACCACGAAATCAAGTAGTGCGGTAACAGCATTGTTGAGAGGCATTTGAATGGCGTGGTGTAGCGAGGGGGCTTTGCGGGATAGTTGCGCAGCGAGCTGCCCGCTCTCCTCCTCTAGCAGCTTGGCTTGGGTAATATGGTGGCGAAGACTGGTGGTGTCCATGATTGAAATCTAGTCAATAACAACAAAAAAGCAAACTAGACTATGCTGTAGCTCTGTGACTATCAAGAATAAATACAACACGCTTGTGTCGCAATTCCTTAGGCACTTGACTGGTGTCAAGTGCCTGGCTCACGGGTCTAGGTTTTAGTGGATGAATAGCTGTATCGGCGGTGACCTTTTCGCGGGGCTTCTGATACAATGCGCGCCGCGCTGCATCCACGCTTATAGTTTTGTCAACTGTTCGAAACTGAGGCAGTTCAAGAATAAGTGTTAGTCAGCGCTGAAAGAAGTGACAAAAAGTCGCAGGTGCTCCCGCAATAAATAGCAAATGTGGGGCATGGAGGAGTTCAGATGTCAGTGTTTGCAGGCCGTTCGAGGTCTGGAGTGCTGGTTTTCTTGTATTTCTGAACAAGATCAATATAGCAAATCGGAGAGAATAGGTAATGGTATCTAGAGTAAAGCAGCTTGTCGTGTATGCGCTAAGCCCACTCTTGCTGTTGTCTTTTGTCGGGCAGCTAGCCCGTGCAGAAGATGCGCACGCAAGTGGCTGGAGTTTGCTGAATATGACAGAGGGTGTCACCGGTGTCAGTCACGATATTTATGACTTGCACATGACTGTCGTTTGGATCTGTGTATGGATCTCGGTGGTGGTTTACGGCGTGATGTTTTACAGCATGTTTGCCCATCGCAAATCGAGGGGTGCGAAGGCATCAAACTTCCATGAGAGCACGGTAGTCGAGCTGTTATGGACCATCGTTCCCGTACTGATTTTGATCTGGGTAGCCTTCCCCTCGACGCGAGTCTTGATCGATCTTTACGATACCAGTGAAGCCGATATCGATATCAAGGTAACCGGTTACCAGTGGAAGTGGCAGTACGAATACCTCGGTGAAGGTGTCGAGTTTATGAGTGAGCTGACGACTTCAGAGGCCGCCATTTATAACTTGGAGCCGAAAACAGAGTACTACCTGTCAGAGGTCAATGAGCCCTTGGTGTTGCCGATCGGTAAAAAGGTTCGCTTCCTGTTGACCGCTAAGGACGTTATTCACGCCTGGTGGGTCCCCGAGCTAGGTGTGAAGCGCGATGCCGTACCCGGTTTTATCAATGAAACCTGGGCCAAAATTGATGAGCCCGGTATTTATCGCGGTTTCTGTGCCGAGCTTTGCGGCAAGGGCCACGCCTTTATGCCGATCGTTGTCAATGCTGTTTCCGAAGAGGAATATGCAGTTTGGCTGGCGGCTAAAAAAGAAGCTGCTGCCGCGCAACGCGAGATGGCCAAGCAAAGCTTCACGTTTGAGCAGTTAATGGCCAAGGGTGAAGAGAGTTATAACCGCTCATGTGCAGGTTGTCATGCCGCCAACGGCGAAGGCATTCCCGGCGCATTCCCAGCCTTGAAAGGCAGTGCTGTTGCGCTAGGTCCAGTGGCCAAGCACCTTGATGTTGTCGTCAACGGCACCGCTGGAACCGCAATGCAAGCCTTCGGTGGGCAATTGTCAGAGGTTGATCTGGCCGCGATTATTACTTATGAGCGCAATGCTTGGGGTAACGATGTCGGTGACATGGTTCAGCCGATCGACGTACTTAAATTCAAACAAGGCCAATAGGGGAGGAATTAATATGGCACACGGTCCCGCAAAAGGTATTGGTCGTTGGTTGTTCGCCACGAACCACAAAGACATTGGTACGATGTACCTCTGGTTCAGTTTTGCAATGTTTTTACTTGGTGGCGCGTTCGCGATGATTATTCGCGCCGAGCTGTTTGCGCCAGGTATGCAGCTGATTAAACCCGAGTTTTTCAATCAGATGACCACCATGCACGGCTTGATTATGGTCTTCGGCGCCATCATGCCCTCCTTTGTTGGCTTGGCTAACTGGATGGTTCCGCTGCAGATTGGTGCGCCGGATATGGCCTTGCCGAGGATGAATAATCTCAGCTTCTGGATTCTGCCCTTCGGTTTTGCCCTGTTGGCTTCCACGTTGTTTATGGAAGGCGGTGCGCCGAACTTTGGTTGGACATTCTATGCGCCACTGTCCACCACCTACGCACCCGATACGGTTAACTTCTTCATCTTTGGTGTGCACATTATTGGCGCGTCATCGATCATGGGTTCGATTAACATCATTGCGACGATATTGAATCTGCGTGCCCCCGGCATGACAATGATGAAATTGCCGCTGTTTGTCTGGACTTGGTTGATTACGGCATTCTTGCTGGTTGCTGTTATGCCAGTATTGGCTGGCGCGGTTACCATGATGTTGATGGATATTAACTTCGGTACCAGCTTCTTCGATGCCGCTGGTGGTGGTGACCCGGTGTTGTTCCAGCATATTTTCTGGTTCTTCGGCCATCCCGAGGTGTACATCATTATCTTGCCGGCCTTTGGTGTGATTTCTGAAATCATTCCCACCTTTAGCCGCAAACCACTGTTTGGTTACTCCTCGATGGTGTATGCGACGTCGGCCATTGCCTTCCTGTCGTTCATCGTTTGGGCTCACCATATGTTCACTACCGGTATGCCAATCGCGGGTGAGTTGTACTTTATGTACGCCACGATGCTGATTGCCGTACCTACGGGGGTGAAGGTATTCAACTGGATTACCACCATGTTCAGGGGATCGCTGACCTTTGAAACGCCGATGCTATTCGCCATCGCCGTGGTCATTCTGTTTACCTTCGGTGGCTTTACCGGCCTGATGCTAGCCGTTGCTCCGGCGGACATTCAATACCACGACAGTTACTTTGTGGTTGGCCACTTTCACTATGTGATGGTTGCCGGTGCGGTGTTCTCCATGTCGGGTGCTGTTTATTACTGGCTGCCGAAATGGACCGGTAAAATGTACGATGAGACCATGGGTAAAATGCAGTTCTGGATTGCCTTTGTCGGTTTCAATATTGCGTTTATCCCCCAGCACTTTTTAGGACTGGCGGGAATGCCGCGGCGCTATGCCGATTACGCTTTGCAGTTCTCGGACTGGAACATGGTGTCCAGTATCGGTGCCTTTATGTACGGCGCTGCACAGCTGATGTTCCTCTACAATGTGATTAGCACGATTGTTTCCGGTAAGCCTTCAACAGAAGAGAAAACCTGGGAAGGCGCACAGGGTCTAGAGTGGACATTGCCTTCACCGGCGCCGTTCCATACTTTTTCAACACCACCTAACGTTAAGTAGGGCTGGGAGAAAGTAGCGCATGTCAATCAACGCGACACAGAAAATCACTCTGAAGTTAGTGGTGGCGGCGGTTGGCATGTTTGTATTTGCGGTCTTCCTGATGCCGCCTTTGTACGATGTTTTTTGCGAGCTCACCGGTATCGGTGGTAAAACCAAAGGGCAATATCAGGGTGCCACGGTGGCTGTAGATGGCGAGCGCGAAATAAAAATTCAGTTTGTCGCGACCAACAATGGTGCTATGCCGTGGGATTTTTCCCCGGTGGAGTATCAGGTTAGGGTGCATCCGGGGGAGAAAAAGGCGGTGGAGTTTTATGCCAGAAACCCCACGGCAAGGGATATGGTTGCACAGGCTGTGCCCAATATCACACCCAATAATGCCGCCGATTTTTTTCATAAAACCGAGTGTTTTTGTTTTAATCGCCAGCCCTTGAAAGCTGGTGAAGAAACTAAAATGGGCCTGGTGTTTATTGTTGACCCGGAGCTGCCGGCCAGTGTGACCACCATTACATTGTCCTATACCCTATTTGATGTCACGGACGCGGCTGAGACGAGCGCACTAGCGGCGAATAACTAATTACCTGTCAGTTACCGCGTTGAGCAACGCGGAGTATTGGAGATATAACATGTCAACAGAAAGTAATTACTACGTACCCGAAGAGAGCCGTCTGCCGGTATTGGGTGCCCTGGCCCTGGGCCTAATGGCCCTGGGCGCTGGGCTTTTGCTCAACGATGGTGCGAGCGGCATTCTTTGGGTCGGTACGGCCCTGCTTGTTGCAGTAATGTATATTTGGTTCCGCACAGTGATCCGGGAAAATATCGCTGGCATGAACAGCGATCAACTCAAGCGCTCCTATGTCTGGGGCATGAGCTGGTTCATCTTCTCTGAAGTGATGTTTTTTGCCGTGTTCTTCGGCACACTCTTCTATGTGCGGACACTGGCGCTGCCTTGGTTGGGTGGTGAAGGTGATAGAAGCGATATGATTCATCTGGTATGGCCTGAATTTACCGCTCAGTGGCCGCTGATGGAAACGCCCTCCCAGGCCGCAGGCAGTAATGAATTTATCGGCCCCGATCATCATATGAGCTTCCCGGGTTGGGATAAGATGTTCCATTGGCTACCGCTGTGGAACACGATCATCCTGCTGACCTCGAGTGTTACCTGTCATTTTGCCCATCATGCGATGAAGCATGATGACCGTAAGAAGTTTAATATTTGGCTGGGCGTCACCGTGGCTCTCGGCATTATCTTCCTCTTCCTACAATACGAGGAATATCACGAAGCCTATACTGAGATGGGCTTGACGCTGGAGTCGGGTATTTACGGTAGCACCTTCTTTATGCTCACTGGCTTTCACGGGTTCCACGTCACCATGGGCACCTTTATGCTACTTATTCAGTGGATTCGTGGTTTGAAGGGTCACTTTAGCTCCGATGATCAATTCGGTTTTGAAGCCTCTTCCTGGTACTGGCACTTTGTCGACGTGGTTTGGGCGGGCTTGTTCTTGTTCGTTTACGTACTGGCTTAAGCTAGCGTTATTGATGCATATAAAAAATGGCCAGGTAATTCCTGGCCATTTTTTATAGAGTAAAAGATATTTTAGTATTATTTATGGCTTCGGTTCGATGACTACCGGTGTGCCGTGTTGAGCATGAATTTTCTTGTCCCAGGGCGCCTTGCTAAACAGCTGGCCGGTATAGAACCCGTATACGATAAGGCCCATCATCAAGGTGGCTAGCGTGATACGAGTACCCAGTGAGTAGAGTGCGCGCATTTTTGAATGCTTAAAATCCTTTACCAGGAACACTAGCCCGCTACTTAAGCTGATTAAGATGCCGATAAACAACAGCACGATGACGACTTTTAGCCACATTTCAAATCTCCGGATAATTGGGGTTTTAATTTAAGCACATATGGCCAGCCCTGAGCACGAAACCCCTAAAGCAACATTTCAATGGCATTGGAATTGGAAAGTATTGGCTTTCACCGTGTTTTTTTTACCGGTGACTCTCAGTGCCGGTTTTTGGCAGTTGCATCGCGCGGAGGAAAAAACAGACATCCTCGCCGCTCAGGGGGCCTTGCGCAATAAGCCGCCAGTGATGTTCACCAGTTTGCAAAGTCGTTTTGACGCGCCCAGCGATGACGGTGGTGAGTCTTTGGCGCAGCGCTACCTGAGAGTCATCGCAGAGGGTGACATCCATCCACAGCAGGTTTTTCTTATCGATAATCGCGTCCAGGGTGGTCGGCCGGGTTATGAGGTGCTTCTCCCGATGCAGGTAAGGCTGGTCAGTGGCGAGATGGGCTGGTTGATGATCAATCGTGGCTGGATTGCCGGGGGCCTAGATCGCAGCCAGCTGCCCGCTATACCGGCAATGCTAGAGGGCTCGAAGGTCTTGGGTTACTTATACAAGCCCCTCGCTGAACCTCTGTTGTTAGCCGCCGATATTTGGGCTGCCAATCAATCGCCGCTGGTGATTCAGCATTTCGATCAGGCAAAACTCGAGAGCTACCTGGGGGCCAGTGTCTACCCCTATATGCTGAGGCTTGAGGAAAGCCACCCCGGCTCTCTGCGAGTCGATTGGCTGATCGTCAGCGCCCAGCCGGAAAAACACACGGCGTATGCGGTGCAATGGTTTTCCATGGCGCTGGCGCTGCTGATTTTAACGGTGTTTGCCAATTCAAATATTGCTACCTATTTTAGCGGTCGCTCCACCCAGGTTGAGGACGAATAAAGCCATGAAGTTAAGTGTAATGAGCCGAGTCAGATGAACGAAGTACCGAGTGACGCTACCAGCAAAGCCAGCAAGCTGCCCCTTATCTTGATTATCTTAATCACTATTGCCGTAATGTTGAGCGGCTTTTTGCTGCTGCCCAAGGACGACGGTGAGCGCAATCGTTTATTGTCCATCCTCGGCACCAGTAATCGCGGGGCGCTATTGCAGCCGGTTGTGGCAATGAGCGATATGGCCTTGACCGATCAGCAGGGTGAGCCCTGGTTGTGGCAGGAACAGGCCCCCAAATGGCGCCTATTACTGCCTTTCGTGGGCGAATGTCATGAGGCTTGCCAGGAGTTTTTGTATATTTCAAGGCAGGTACATATTCGTCTCGATAAAAAATCCCAGCGGGTGAAGCGGGTTTTCTTGAACCTGGGTGCCCCCCTCGATGCCGAGATGAACGCGTTTTTAAGTCGCGAGCACCCTTATTTGACCGTTGTGCGTGGCGATGAGGCGACATTTTTGGCACTGCTTGGCGGCGGTAATTCCCATTGGTCGGGTACGAACGCGCGTTTGTTTGTGGTGGATCAGCAGGGCGTAGCGATGATGTATTACTCCCCCGAGCACGAGGGCAGCGATTTACTGCTTGACTTAAAGCACCTGATTAAATTTTCTCCGGAGCTATAAGTCATGGCTGTTGCGCAATCATCCGTGGTGAAACCGGGCTACCGCCTTGCCTTACTGGCCACTTGCCTTGCCACCGTGGTGGTGATGCTCGGTGCCTTCACGCGCTTATCGGATGCCGGCCTCGGTTGTCCCGACTGGCCCGGTTGTTATGGCCATCTGACGTGGCCGACGGAGGCCGAAGAGGTTGCTAGGGCCGACGCCCTCTACCCAGACATGCCCGTCGATACCGACAAGACATGGCCGGAAATGGTGCACCGCTATTTTGCCAGCAGTCTGGGTTTGTTTATTATCGCCTTAAGCGTGATTGCCTGGCGCCAGCGGGAGACAAGGGACTACCCCTTCCGTCTGCCGCTGTTCTTACTGTTCTTGGTGGTCTGGCAAGGCCTGTTCGGTATGTGGACGGTGACCCTAAAGCTTTGGCCCCAGGTGGTGACAGTCCATCTCTTGGGGGGTATCAGTACCCTGTGCCTACTCTGGCTTTTTACGCTGCGTTTAAAAAACCAGCGCTGGACGACCGATAGCACTAGTTGGCGGCAAATGCAGAGGCTGCGGCCGGCATTCATTGCGGCGGTGGTGGTCGTTTTTCTGCAAATTGCCTTGGGTGGCTGGATTAGTTCCAACTATGCTGCAGTTGCCTGTGTCGATTTCCCTACCTGCCGTGGTGAGTGGTGGCCGGCGATGGACCTGGCGCAAGGTTTTAATGTCATGCAGGGTATTGGCCCCAACTATCTGGGTGGCTTGATGGATAGTGAGGCTCGGGTGGCGATTCATATGATGCACCGCCTCGGGGCCATCATTACCAGCGCCTATTTACTGATTTTTAGTTTTTATCTTTTCAAAATTGCCCACCGTGGGCTGCGTCGTATGGCGGTAGCGATATTGGCGGTGTTGGCGGTGCAGGTGGGCCTGGGTGTCACCAATGTTTTATTGGTCATCCCCCTACCCGTGGCGGTGTTGCATAATGCCGGCGGCGCCTTGTTATTACTGAGCCTGGTTACTTTGGGTACCAAAATGTGGATGGCGGAAAAACCCGCCGAGTAGGATTGAAATGAGCACACTAGAGTTGGAAAAAGAAAGGGCAATTTGGCGCGATTACCTCGAGCTGTGTAAGCCGAATGTGGTATTGGTGATGATTGTCACCTCCGCTATCGGCATGTTTATGGCGGTGCCGGGCATGGTGCCGCTGGATATATTGATACTGGGTAACCTCGGCATCGCGCTGTGCGCGTCGTCGGCGGCGACAATTAATCACCTGGTCGATCGTCGTATCGACCTCAAAATGGCGCGTACTCTCAACCGACCCGTTGCCACGGGACGTGTCGGTTCGACCCAGGCGGTGACGTTTTCTGCGGTGCTGGGCATCGTCGGCATGGGCATTTTACTGAACTATATTAACGCCCTCACGGCGTGGCTGACGATGGCCTCGCTACTGGGTTACGCCGTGGTCTATACCCTCTACCTAAAGCGTGCCACGCCACAGAATATTGTTATCGGTGGCCTTGCCGGTGCCGCCCCGCCACTGCTGGGCTGGACCGCCGTCACCAACGATGTACACGGTTACGGATTACTGCTGGTGTTGATTGTGTTTATCTGGACGCCACCGCACTTTTGGGCGCTAGCGCTGCACCGCAAGGACGAGTACGCCAAGGCGGATGTGCCGATGCTGCCGGTGACCCACGGTGAAAAATACACCAAGTTACATATTGTACTCTATACCCTGCTGCTGATCATTGTCACCACCCTGCCCTATTTAACGGGGATGAGCGGCTGGTTATACCTTCTCGGTGCCTTGGTACTGGGTGGCGGGTTTTTGTACTGGGCGATTCTGCTGATGGTCAGCGATAAACCCAATCTAGGTATGGCGACCTTTAAGTATTCGATTGTGTATTTACTGGCGCTATTCGCGATTATGCTGGTTGATCACTACTGGGTGATACCACCGATTTTTAACATCGCCAATTAATTCAATGTTCAGCAAGAGGGATACACGTGGTTGATGATGCTGCGGTAAAACGCAATATACGCTTGATCGTTGTCGCGGTGGCGATCTTTGCCGCCTTTGCCATTTATTCCGTTGGCAGTAAATTGTCGGGGCCACGGATTTTGAATAAGTACCAATTGCGCGACTACGGTGCCAGGGTACTCGACGCACCGGCGCCACTGGCTGAATTTAGCCTGACGGATCAGTACGGTGAAAGGTTTGCTTTGGAGCAAGTGCGTGGTCAGTGGAGCATGGTGTTTTTTGGCTTTACTCACTGCGCCGACATTTGCCCGACCACGATGGCGATATTGGCTGAAACCTATGGCGCCTTGAAGCCCGAAGATAAGGCTGAGCTACAGGTTGTGATGGTAACGGTTGATCCGCAGCGCGATAACCCCGAGCAGCTTGAGCAATATCTAGCGCGCTTTGATGGTAGCTTTCTTGGTTTACACGGTACGCAAGCGGAGCTGACAGGCTTTGCTCGCCAATTGCATGTCGCCTACGAGCCCGAACTGGCCGGCCAGGATAACTACCAGGTGGCGCACAGTGGTAATTTGATGCTGATTAATCCACGCGGCGAGTTGCACGGTTATTTTCGCCCCCCCTTCGTCCACGGCAGTTTACGTGTCGCCTGGCGCTCTATTCGAGAAACGTTTTAAGCCCCGCTTAACCCCGTACTTTACTGGGTGTTTCGCTCAAGCCTTGTCGTTCAAGCTTTAGCAAAGATAGACAAATGCTGCGGCAGCGGGAATAATCCAAGCAGTAATATAATGATAATAATTGGCGCCGGTTTTATTCTTGTGACAAGTTATGCCGGCCCCGCTGCAAGGGACTCTCGTTATGAAATTTGGCGTACAAACACTGTTTGGTGGGCCGGTGGCATCACAGCCGGAATATATAATTGGCACCGCGAAAGCTCTGGAGGACAGAGGCTTTAGCAATATCTGGGCGGCGGAGCACGTCGTCAACTTCCCCAGTTATACATCGAGTTACCCCTATAGCGATGATGGCGTACCGCCCTTTGGCGCCGATACGGGCATTATTGAACCCTTCACCGTACTGACTTTTCTTGCCGCTCATACCTCGACTATCAAGCTGGGTACCGGCATCACTATTTTGCCCCAGCGCAACCCCGTGTACCTAGCCAAGCAGGCGGCAGATGTCGATGTGCTCTCCGGTGGGCGCATGGTGGTGGGTATTGGCACCGGCTGGTCGGCGGAGGAATTTGGGGCATTAAACGTGCCCTTCGAGCACCGGGGCAGTCGCACCCGAGATTACTTGCAGGTGGTGCGCAGTCTTTGGTGCGATGAGGTTTCCAGTTTTGAGGGCGAATACTATTCCCTGCCGGAGTGCGTACAGGGGCCAAAGCCGATACAAAAGCCTCACCCGCCGCTGTTCTTTGGTGGTGAAAGTAACCCTGCCCTGCGTCGCGTTGCTGAATTTGGCCAGGGCTGGATGGGCTATCGCTTGACGCCGGAGTCCCTGCCCGAGCGGCTCGAAAAGTTGTCGAAGATGTTGGTGACTTATGATCGCTCGCTGAGTGATATAGAAATTGCGATTTCACCCTACGATATGGCCTGTGATTTGGATACGGTGAAACGCTTTGCCGACCTCGGTGTCGAGCAAATTATTCTAGTGGGCTTTGCCGATAGTCTCGAAAAAATGCTGCAAAATCTAGATACCTTCGCCGAAACACTGGTCGTACCAGCCGCTAATATATAGTGCGATGTACGGCCCCTCCCCCGATTTTCAATACAAGGTAATACGATGACCGCTTATGTAATAGTCGATGTCAAAGTCACGGACCCGGACGCCTATGAAGCGTATAAGCAGCTTGCCCCTGCCGCGATTGAGGCCTTTGGTGGTGAGTATTTGGCTCGTGGCGGTGCGGTCGATGTCTTTGAGGGCAACCGAACACCGAATCGCACCGTCATTTTAAAGTTTGAATCAATGGCCAAAGCCAGAGCCTGGGTCGACTCGGAGCAATACCGCGAGGCGCGCATGGCACGGCATAAATCGGCGGTGTCCCATATGATGGTGGTCGAGGGCGTTTAGCCCTACTGCGAGACAATGAGGAATCATAATGATTAGGGCCTTTGATCACGTTGCCATCCCCATTCAAAAGGTGGATCAGATGCTGGCTTTCTATCGCGCCCTCGGTTGCCAGATCAGCGATGACTTTGCTAAGCGTTTGTATTCCGTTCACTTTGGCGACCATAAAATAAATTTTCACACGCCGGCTATTTGGCAGTCGGACAAGTTCTCTTTACGCGGGCCAGCAGCAGAACCGGGTTGCGGTGATTTTTGTTTTGTTTGGGGCGATACCGAGGCCGTATTGCAAGCGCTGCTTGGTCGGCTTAAGGCTGAGATTGAGGAGGGGCCGGTGGCGCGTCTCGGTGGTCGCAACAGCGGTCGCGACAGTGGCCGTAGTGTTTATATTCGCGACCCCGATAACAACTTACTTGAGTTTATGATCTACCCCGCCTAGCTCTTCGGCGGGTGAAATCTGCGTTTATTGATGTCGATGTATGACCTCTACTCCTGTAATCGCGGCGATACGGCGCGTTTTATTCTCGGTCAATCGGGCGACAGGAAGCTCTATGTGGTGGGCCTCAACCCGAGCACGGCGAATCGGCACAAGGCCGATACCACTGTTGCCAAGGTCGAAGCTGTGGCGCGGCTCAATGGCTATCAGGGCTTTGTGATGGTCAATCTTTATCCGTTGCGCGCCACCGATCCACAACAGCTACCAGAGAAGCACAGTGCACGACTCCAGCGGCGCAATATGGCTGAGATTGCCGATAGCTTCGGCGACGAGCCGCCGGTGATATGGGCCGCTTGGGGCGTCAATATCGGCGCTCGCCCCTATCTGTTAAAGGCCTGTGTCGAGCTACACCGGCAGGTGGTTAGTCGGGGTGGGCGTTGGCTGCACTACGGGGAATTGTGCCGCCATGGTCATCCTCGGCACCCCTCCCGACTTTCCTATCAGTGGACATTTGCCACTTTCGATATTACAGCTTACCTGGCGGCGGTTATTTAGACATGAGGGGTGAGACAGGGAGGTGTTGGTGAGCTGAGCACCTCACAGCACCATAATGGCATCCATTTCTACCAGGGCATCGCGGGGTAGCGACTTAACGCCAATGGCGGCGCGGGCCGGATAGGGCTCGGCGAAGACTTCCCCCATTATTTCGTTGACGCGGGAAAAGTGAGCCAAATCGGTAAGAAAAATATTCAATTTCACAATACTGGCCAGGGAGCCGCCAGCGGCCTCGCAAACGGCACTCAGATTGTCAAACACCTGCTGAATCTGCTCGCCGATATCATCGGAGATGATTGCCATAGTCGTCGGTACGAGGGGTATTTGCCCGGATAGGTAGACCGTATTTTCGACTTTAATGGCCTGCGAATAGGTGCCGATCGCCTGGGGGGCGTGCTCGGTGTGGATAACGGCTCTATTGGGCATATGACGGACCTCGTGTTACAGCTGCTGTTGATCAGCCTTAATTTTTTATGCGATTCACTGTTTGTACGGATTTTAGGCCACGAATTCTGCGCATGATATTGGCCAGGTGGATGCGGTCTTTGACACTGATGATTAAATTAATATTACTGGAGTGAGTGTCTAGCTCCTTAATATTAATTTGGTCGATGTTGGCATCTTGCTCGGTGATACGCGCCGCGAGAGTGGCGACGATGCCTCGGTCTGAGTAAACCTCGAGTTTAAGTTCGACGGGAAACTCGCCTTTGACCGTCGGCGACCAGCTGAGGGGCATGCACTTTTCGGCATTGGACCTGACATCGTTGAGGTTTTTACAGGAGTCGCGATGTATCACCAGGCCGCGGCCGGGGCTGATATGGCCGAGAACCAGGTCGCCGGGTATGGGGTGGCAACAGCGGGCATAGCTGGTGATCAAGCCGTCGGCATTGTCGACCAAAATGGGTGAGTCGAGTTTCGGGGATGAGGGTTTGCGTTTGTTTTCGGGCACTAAGACATTGGCAACGGCATAGGCGACGCGGTTGCCGAGGCCAATTTGCTGCAGTACGGATTCAAAGGTGGCGGCGCCCGTTTCCTTGAGTAGGTGTTTGATTTGTGACTTTTTAATTTCGCGGTACGTGGAGCCAAAGCTATTCAGTGCGCGGTCGAGTAGACGTTTGCCGAGGTCGACAGATTCGTCGTGCTGCTGGGTTTTCAAAAAATGACGAATCGCACTGCGCGCTTTGCCAGTGAAGACAAAGTTTAGCCACGAGGGGTTGGGTTGGGCGCCGGGCGCGGTGATAACTCGTACTCGTTGGCCACTTTGCAGGGTTTCTGAGAGGGGGCTGAGCTGGCCGTTAATTTCACAGGCGACACAGGTGTTGCCAATCTGGGTATGGACTGCATAGGCGAAATCGACGGCGGTGGCGCCAGTGGGGAGCTCAATAATTTCTCCCTGGGGCGAAAAAACATAGACCTCATCGGGGAATAAATCGGTTTTTACATGCTCGATGAATTCGAGGGAATTGCCGGCCTGTTGCTGTATTTCAAGCAGGCCCTTGAGCCAACGGTTGGCGCGGCGGTCATTGCCCTGGGCGCTTTCGATACCCGATTTATAGAGCCAGTGGGAGGCGATGCCGAAATTGCCGAGGTCGTCCATTTCTCGGGTGCGGATTTGGACTTCAATGGGTACTCCGTCGAGACCGACCAACACGGTGTGCAGTGATTGATAGCCATTGGATTTGGGAATGGCGATGTAATCTTTAAACTCGCCGGGTACTGGCTTGTAAAAGTTATGCAAGACGCCGAGGCTGCGGTAGCAGTTATCCACGCTCTCGACGACCACGCGAAAGGCAAACACATCGGTAATGTTTTTAAAGGAGCGATGTTTGGTTTTCATCTTCTGGTAAATACTCCAGAGATGTTTTTCGCGCCCTGCGACTGTGGCCTCGATATGATCGAGGCCGAGTTGTCGCTCTATGGCTTGTTTAATGTCGGAGACTAGCTCGTTGCGGTGACCACGGGTCTTGGTTAAGGCGCGGGTAATGCAGCCGTAGCGCAGGGGGTAGAGAGCGGCAAAACCGAGGTCTTCAAATTCGATACGGATATCGTTCATACCCAGGCGTTGGGCGAGGGGGGCGTAGATCTCTAGGGTTTCGCGGGCGATGCGCCGGCGTTTCTCGGGTTTTAGGACACCGAGGGTGCGCATGTTGTGTAGGCGATCGGCAAGCTTGACCAAGATGACGCGAATATCTCGGGCCATCGCCAGGGCCATTTTTTGAAAATTCTCGGCCTGTTGTTCGGCCTTGGTGGCGAATTCGATTTCACTGAGCTTGCTGACACCGTCCACCAGCTCCGACACCGTTTTACCAAAGCGCCAGCTGAGCTGGGTTTTGGTGGCGCCGGTGTCCTCGATAACATCGTGGAGCAAGGCGGCCATCAGGCTTTCGTGGTCCATGTGCATGTCGGCAAGAATGGCGGCGACGGCGATGGGGTGAACGATATAGGGGTCGCCGCTTTGTCGAAACTGGCCCTCGTGACTGCGCTCCGCAAATTTGTGGGCGCGCAGAACTTTTTTGACTTCAGGCGGGGAGAGGTAGGAGGAGAGCTTGTCGTTGAGGAGCTCGAGCGCTTGCAAGTCTTTCCTCCAAGTAGATGGCTTACCCTTCGACGAGGGGTGGTACGGGGTTTTCTTCGGCGTTGAGATTGGCGGTTAGCATATCGAGAGAGAGCAGTTCGTGGCTTTCCTCTTTCTCTTCAAGGATGCTGGCATCGATAAGGCCCTCTTCAATTTCCCGCAGAGCGACGATGGTGGGCTTGTCGTTTTCCCAGGGGACTAGGGCTTCTTTGCCGCCAACGGCTAATTGACGGGCGCGCTTGGAGCCAACGAGAACCAGCTCAAAACGGTTTTTAACGTGATCCAGACAATCTTCAACGGTGATTCTAGCCATTAAAACTTTACCTTGTGTATGACGCGATTAAATGCCTACTCGACCGACTATTATAGTTAAACAAATGCTTTTATAACAGTAGTTCTTTTAACAGGGCTTGGTGCCGGCTCTGTTGCCGTTTGCG
The DNA here is from genome assembly GCA_002162815.1 of Gammaproteobacteria bacterium 53_120_T64. Lineage (GTDB taxonomy): Bacteria > Pseudomonadota > Gammaproteobacteria > Pseudomonadales > Porticoccaceae > Reddybacter. The sequence goes on from MAAT01000005.1 coordinate 26,696, forward strand.
CAGTAATTTTGCGCTGCTGATAATTAGCGCCAATTCGTCGAGGGCGGTGGCGAAGTCATCGTTAATAATCAGGTAGTCAGCCGAGGCGAAGTGAGACATTTCAGCCTGTGCCTCGGCGATGCGCCGGGCTATCACCTCGGGTTCGTCCTGCCCTCTTTGAGTGAGCCGTTGCTGCAGGGTGTCTCTGTCGGGTGGCAGGACAAAAACACTCACGGTATCGGGCAATTGTCGATGAATTTGTGCCGCGCCCTGCCAGTCGATTTCGAGAATAACATCGCTGCCGCTGGCGAGAGTCTCGGCAACCCACTGGGTGGAGGTGCCGTAGTGGTTATCAAACACCTCGGCGTGTTCGAGGAAGGCTTGCCGGCCGAGCATTTCATGAAACCGTTGTTTTGTGACGAAGTGATAATTCACGCCGTCGGCCTCTCCCGGGCGCATGGGCCGCGTGGTGTGGGAGATAGAAACCCGAAGGTTGGCTTTCTTCTCGAGCAGAGCGGCGACGAGGCTAGTTTTGCCCGCCCCGGAAGGTGCTGAGATGGTATAGAGGGTACCGCGCTGGGTCATCTTGGGGGTGTCTCCTGCTATTCGAGGTTTTGAACTTGTTCGCGAATTTGTTCGATCAATACTTTTAGCTCGACGGCGGAATGGGTGGTTGTCGCTGCCTGAGACTTGGAGGATAGGGTGTTGGCCTCGCGGTTGAATTCCTGCAGTAGAAAGTCGAGTCGCCTGCCGACTGGCGAGGTGCTGGCGAGGGAGCGATAAAATTCTGTGAGATGGGTTTCTAGTCTGTCGAGCTCTTCGTCGGCGTCAGCCTTATTGGCCAGATAGAGCAGTTCTTGCTCCAGTCTTTCCTCGTCGAGTTGAGCGTTGATTTGCGCCAGTTTATCGCGCAGTTTTTGTTGTTGCTGCGCCATGATTTGCGGCAGTACAGCGCGGACATTGGCGACTTCGAGACTGATTTTTTCCAGCCGTTCAGCAATAAAAATAGCCAGGCGTTCGCCCTCGCGGCTACGTGCCTCGATCAATTTTTGTAAAGCCTGGTCGTACACCTCCCGTGTTGCCGCTTGTAGTGCCTCGCTGTCGATCGCCTTCTCCTGCATTACGCCGGGCACCCGTAGGATCTCGATCGGCGATAGGGGGGCAGGTGGTCCTGGCATTAATTGTTGGATGTCCTGACAGGCCTCGAGATATTGGCGCGCGCATTCAAGGTTGATAGCGCTGCTATGGCCCTGGGCGAGTTCGATGCGCAGGCTGGCGTCGACCTTGCCGCGCTGGATTAACTGGCGAAGGCGTTCTCGATAGTTGATTTCGAGGTGGCGCAGGGTTTCGGGCAGCCGAAAGGTGGTCTCGAGAAAGCGGTGATTGATGGAGCGCAACTCCCAGGTCAGTGTACCCCAGGGGTATTTGGCACTGGCGCTGGCAAAGGCGGTCATACTTCGGGGCATTTTTCTCGGGCTCAATATTGCGGTCAGCGGCTATGTTAGCAAACACCGGAGGCAACTCAAGGGAGTAATTTCGTTACAATGGCGGCTCTTGAGCGTGGTTAGTGCTACTGGCTCGATCAATCTCGTTTTCATGTCTTATTTCAACAAGGATCATCTTATGTCGCGCCCCAGTGGACGTCGTCCCGAACAACTTCGCAGTGTCAAAATCACCCGCAATTTCACCCGTCATGCCGAGGGTTCGGTGCTGGTGGCATTTGGTGATACCAAGGTCATTTGTACCGCCAGTGTGACCCCCGGGGTGCCGCGCTTTCTACGTGGCAAGGGGCAGGGTTGGGTGACGGCCGAATACGGTATGTTGCCGCGCTCGACAAATTCACGCATGGACAGGGAGGCGGCGCGAGGTAAGCAGAGTGGCCGCACTCAGGAGATCCAGCGCCTGATTGGTCGCTCGCTGCGTGCTGCCGTGGATATGAGTGTGCTCGGCGAAAATACCATCAACATTGATTGCGATGTGATTCAGGCCGATGGCGGTACGCGCACGGCGTCGATCACCGGGGCCTATGTGGCCTTGGCCGATGCCGTCGAGTATTTGTTGAGTAAAAAGCGCATCAGCAAAAGCCCGCTGCAAAGCTTTGTCGCCTCGGTTTCTGTCGGTATCTACAAGGGCACGCCGGTGCTCGACCTCGATTACGCGGAGGATTCCCAGGCTGAAACCGATATGAATGTGGTGATGAATAGCGAGGGTGGCTTTATCGAGGTGCAGGGCACTGCAGAGGCGGCACCCTTTTCCCAGGAAGAGCTCAATGCCATGCTCGAACTGGCCAAGCGTGGCATTGCCGATCTGGTGAAGGTGCAGCGCATGGCACTGGCGCAGAACTGAGTAAAGAGCGGCCTGTTATTTACAGCTCGTGTAGGTCGTAGTCGATAATCACCGGGGTATGGCTGGAAAATACCTTGGCTTTATAGAGTACGGCGTATTCGACCTGGTTGACGAGGGCTTTGGAAATGATTTGGGTGTCGGTGCGCCATGCGTCGCCATCGCCGATCTCACCGGAGGGCCACCAGCTGAATTCATCGTGGTCGGTGTTGGAGATGCGAAAGGCGTCAGCGTAGCCGATATCATTGTAGAGCTGATCGAACCACTGGCGCTCTTCGGCCAAAAAGCCCGGCTCCTGGCCATGGTTCTCGGGGTTTTCCACGTCGATATCCTGGTGGGCGATTTGCCAGTTACCGCACAGAATATAATTTCTGCGCTTGCGGGTGATTTTTAGCAGTTGACTTTGTAGCCCGGTAAAAAATCGGCTTTTCAATTCCCGTGCGGCGTTATCGCCGGCGCCAGTGGGCGCCAGCAGGCAGGCGATACTGGTGTGGTCGAAATCGGCCTGAAGGTAGCGCCCGTCCATATCCTCCCCAGAGGCGAGGCCAAAGCCAAACATAATCGCCTTGGGTGCCCGGCGAGTGTAGATGGCAACGCCATTGGTCTGCGGGCTGGGCGAATCAAAAAAGTAGCTAAAATAGCCGTCGAGCTGGAATGTGGGATTATCTTCAAGCTCTGGGGCCTGGGCGCGCAGATCCTGTAAGCAGATAATCTCCGCATCTTGTTCTTGTAGCCAAGCGAACAAACCTCGTTCGCTGGCTTGATGAATGCCGTCCACGCAAGCACTTATTAAACGCATATTCCTGCCTTCTATTTGTAGCGATCTATGATACCTTAACCGGCTAAACAGGGGAAAATGTTAAGTTTAAATTCTTTACCATCGCGTGAACTCAGTCAGAGTTCTCAGTTATACACATTACTGAATCAAAAAGATGAAAAGTTATCAGCGAGAGTTTATTGACCTGGCGCTGGAGCACCGGGTATTACAATTTGGCGAGTACACATTGAAGTCAGGGCGCGTCAGTCCCTATTTCTTTAATGCGGGAAATTTCAATACGGGTCGAGCCCTGGCGATCATGGGCCGCTGTTATGCCCAGGCCATTGCCGAGAGCGGTGTTGAGTTCGATGTTATTTTTGGCCCAGCCTACAAGGGGATTCCCTTAGTTGCGACGACGGCCGTCGCAATGTCTGAGTTATACGGTCGCGATGTGCCCTACTGTTTCAATCGCAAAGAGGCGAAGGCCCATGGTGAGGGCGGTAATTTGGTGGGCGCCCCCCTAGAGGGCAGGATACTAATTGTCGATGATGTTATCACTGCGGGCACGGCTATCCGCGAAGTGCTCACTCTGATAGAGGCTGCGGGCGCAACGGTATCGAGTGTTTTGGTTGGGCTCGATAGAAAAGAGCGGCGCGATGGGGGCATGTCGGCGATACAGGCGCTAGAGCAAGAATACGCCCTCAGTGTGAAGAGCATCATAGATATCTCCGACATCATGACTTACGTTGCTGAGCAGGCAGCAGGTGGGGCGACGCTGGAAGCGGTGTCTGCTTACCAGCAGCAATACGGTGTCTAATATATAACGGGCTTTGAGATAAGGTTAATGACGAGTTGGCGACATTTTTGTGTGATTTTACTGATACTGGGCTGGGTCAGTAGTAGCTACAGTGCCAGTAAACCGAGGCTTTATCGCTATATTAATGGCGAGGGGGTTGTTGTTATCGATGATAAAATCCCGCCGGCTTATGTTGCTCAAGGCTACGATATTCTCGGCTACACGGGGCAGTTACTGGATACGGTGGCGCCCTCGATCCCCCAGAATGCAGTTGAGAAGGCATTGCGTAAAAAGGCCTTGATGGCCCGTGAAAAGGAAGACCGCTTTATTCTTGTTAGCTACAGTTCCGTGACAGAAATTCAAGCGGCCATGGCCCGCAAGCTGCAACAGCTCAACCGAGAAGTCAAAGGCATACAGACCAATATTAAGGGCAGTAAACGGCGTATTGCTTTTGAACAGCAGCGGGCGGCGAACTATCAGCGTGGCGGCCGCCAAGTCCCCGAAAATGTCAAAGCAACACTGCAGCAGCTCGAGGCCGAAGTTAAAAAATCTGGAAGCTTGTTGTTGCTCAAGAGCGAAGAATACGACAAGACAGAGGGCCGTTATCTAGGCTATATCGCACGGTTTCGTCAGCTGAAATCGCAGGCTGAGATTGTGCCGGAAAACTAGCTCTCAACGCGAAAGATGGCCTTGTCGAGCGAGGGCCATTGTTCCTGCCAGTGCGTTGTTGGCAGACCGGTAAAATTACTGCGCACAAATTGACGAATCTTTCCCTCCGCGATAACGAGCAATAATTCGGCAGCGGCCGTGGCCATTAGGTGTGTCCGGCAGTTTTCCCGCAACTCCCCCTCTCGCAATATTTGTTTAATTTGTGATTCTATCCGCGCAAAGAGCTGGTTGACTCTGGCGTGTAAGCGTTCAGTCTCACCGGTTAAGGCATCACCGGTGAGAATGCGGGACAGGCCGGGGTTTTTTTCCGAAAAATTGAGCACCAAGGTGATGATCATGCGACAGCGCTCGCGAGTGTCGGGTACGTCCTTGCTGATGGCGCTAATGCGGCTAAATAGCGTGTCTTCAATAAAATCGATGAGGCCTTCGTAAATTCTCGCCTTACTGGGGAAGTGCCGGTACAGGGCGGCTTCGGACACCCCCACTTTCTTCGCCAGTGCCGCTGTGGTGACTTTTTTGTGTGGGGCTTCTTCCAGCATTTCGGCCAATGCCTGAAGGATGGCGTCGCGGCGAGAGGGGCGGGGTTGCGCTGCAGAGGGAGAGTCGGTCATGAAAAGCGAAGATCTCTAATAAAAGGTGGGAAAGCCTAATAACAAGGGTCTGAAGGACTAGTCGTCCCGATTGGTAATGAGTGTACCGACCCCTTCGTCGGTAAATATTTCCAGTAGCACCGCATGGCTGACACGCCCGTCAATAATATGGGCGCTGCGAACATTGGCTTTTACAGCATCTAGGGCACAGCGGATTTTTGGCAGCATGCCGCCGCTGATGGTGCCGTCGGCAATTAAGTCATCGACCTGTTCTGTCGATAGCCCGGTTAACACGGTGCCATCGCGACCCTGTAAGCCGGCAATATTGGTCAGGAGTAGGAGTTTTTCGGCCTGTAGAACCTCGGCAATTTTTCCGGCCACTAGGTCGGCATTAATGTTGTAGGAGTTGCCATCGTTGTCGACCCCGATAGGGGCGATGACCGGAATAAAATCGCTGTTGGTCAACATATCGATAACACTCGTGTTGATATGTTCTACCTCGCCGACATGGCCGATATCGATGATTTCTGGTGCCTCCATCTCTGGGTTGTTACGAGTCACCAGCATTTTTCGTGCGGTAATTAATTGACCGTCTTTACCGGTAATACCAATTGCCTTGCCGCCAGCATGGTTGATTAAGCTGACGATTTCTTTATTAACGGCACCGCCCAATACCATTTCGACAACATCCATGGTCTTGCTGTCGGTGACGCGCATGCCGTCGACGAAGTGGGACTCAATCTTCAGCTTATCGAGTAGCTCGCCTATTTGAGGCCCGCCGCCGTGGACGATGACGGGGTTTATGCCGACCAGCTTCATCAGCACAATGTCTCGTGCAAAGCTCTGCTTCAATTGTTCATCGATCATGGCGTTGCCGCCGAATTTAATGACTAGGGTTCGGCCGGTAAATTTTTGGATGTAGGGCAGCGCTTCGGTGAGAATATTGGCGGTTTGCAGCGCCTTGTCACGAGATAGAGACATGGTGGTAGAGAACTCCGGAGCCCTCGTTTAGTCACGAGGGCAAGTGGTTAAAAGGGTAGTTTTGTGTCGGGTAATAAGGGTCGCAGTTTTTGTTTTAACTGGTGCTGTAGTCGCGCTAACGCCTGCTGGTCGTGGGCTTCAAAGCGCAGTGTTAAATGAGCGGAGGTATTGGAGGCTCGAATTAAGGCCCAGCCCTCTGGGTACTCCAGGCGTAGCCCGTCGATGGTGATACGTGTTGCCTCCGGGAAAACACTTTCTGCGAGCTTGTCGACAAGGGCGAATTTCTGGCTTTCGCTAACGGCGATGCGCAATTCGGGTGTCGAATAACTGTCTTCAAAGCCGGCAATAATGGCCTCGAGGCTCTGTTCTCGCTGGTCAATAATTTCGATTAAGCGCGCTGCGGCATACAGGCCGTCGTCAAAGCCAGGCCAGCGGTCATTGAAGAAAATATGGCCGCTAAATTCGCCACCCAGAGGCGCGCCAGTTTCGGCAATTTTGCGGCGTATATGGGCGTGCCCGGTTTTCCACATAACGGGGTTGCCGCCATAGTTGCTAATCAAATTACCCAGGCGGCGCGTTGATTTCACGTCAAAGACAATGTCACTTTGCGGCGCGTGGGCAATAACATCGCGAGCAAAGATCATTAACAGCTCGTCGGCCCAGACGATGTTGCCCTCTGCCGTAATGGCCACGAGGCGATCAGCGTCGCCGTCAAACGCGAGACCGAGGTCGGCGCCCTCATGCTTGACGATAGTAATAAGATCAACCAGATTGTCGGGAACGGAGGGGTCTGGTGAGTGGTTGGGAAAGGTGCCGTCGATGTCGCAGTAAAGTGGGATGACTTCGCAGCCGAGAGCTTCAAACAGGGCGGGCGCCAATGGCCCGGCTGCGCCATTGGCGCAGTCGATAACCACCCGCAATTGTTTTGAGCTGGCCTGAATATTACTGACCACGGCCTCGGTATATTCATTCACTACAGACAGTTGTGTTAGCTGCCCCTGCCCGTTCTTCCAAATGCGAGCCTCCATGGCCATTTTTAAACTGCTGATCTCGGCACCGGAGATCACCTGTTGGTTGTAATAAATTTTGAAGCCGTTATCTTCTGCTGGGTTGTGGCTGGCCGTTACCATCACGCCGGAATCCGCAGCGTCGAGCGTGACCAGGGCAAAGTTAAGGAGTGGCGTTGGCAGTAAGCCTAAATCGGTAACATTGCAGCCGGTTGAGAGCACGCCCCGAATGAGGGCTGCCTTCAAGGTGGGGCTAGAGGTCCTGCCGTCGGCGCCAATTAATAAACTTTGCTGCCCGCTATCGATCATATCGGAGCCAATGGCTTTGCCGAGGCGCAGGGCAAAGTCGTCGTCGATTTGGCTATTGGCCTTACCGCGGATGTCGTATTGTCTGAAGACTTCAGCGATGGGGTCAGCGTCTTCGTCTACCGGCGCCTCTGCTTCGGGGTTGGGAATGGCGGGCGCTCGCTTGTGCTGGAAAAGTTTTTCTTTGATCAATTGATTGAGTTCTGCGGGTGTTAGGTCACCCTCATTTAGGTCAAGCTCTTTGCTGAGTTGGCTCAACTGGTAGCGCACCAATAGCACGAGAAGTAAGAGACCGATGATCACTAGGGCGATAAAGCAGAGGGCAAAGTAAAAAAAGGGCTTGGGGGTGGCGCGCACCAATTTCGCGGAGGCCGTATAACGCAGTTGCCAGTCGGCTCGCCCCTTAATGGCGGTGCTTTGCTGGAACGCTGTGTTGGCGCCACCGCTAGAGACAATCACCTGGGGTGCAAAGCCTCGGGTGTATTGCAGTAGTTCGGTTTTGCCTTGAGTGGGATCCCGTTCGCTGAGCAGGGTGTGAAGTTTTTGTACAGACAGATGAACGATGAGACTGCCGACAGCCTCGCCGGCATCGGAGACAGGTGTGGCGTTGACGATCAGCCAGTCATGGAGTTTGACGGCGGTGGGCTCGAGTTGTTTGCCGGCAATGGAGTTTTTGGCGAGTGTGATGCCAACAAAGTTTTGGGTTTCGGTAAAATAAGGGCTGTTGACCGAAACGAGCTTAATTTCAGCCATTTCAGGTAACTGGTGGTGCAGTAAGTCTTTAAACTCGTTAATGGCCGACACATCTTCTGTGTTCAGAAGATTGATTAAGGTTCGGTCATTGACTATGCGCTCGAGTTTTTCATCCATTGCCTGGAAGTAGCCTTCAATCAGCTTTGCCTGTGTCTCGGCGAGTGATGAAGTTTCTTGGTTAATGACCTGATGCCAGGGCGTTATGACGAGCTTGCTATGGAGCAGCTGAGTTAAATAAGCAGTGTAAATCATAATCAGCAGGGAGCCCGCAATCACGACGGGCTTTTTTATAGCGGTAGAGAAATTTGCTGGTAGCTTCATGTTCACCCTTGTGGGACAAAAATTGCCGTTTTTTTCAAGGCCGCGACGATGTTCAATGTGCGGTTTTTAATAAGCCGGCAATGTGCTCGATAAGCTTGTGAGCGAGTAAGTTTTTATTCATGGTCGGCAGGGCTGTGTTGGCACCGGCCTGCACCAGTAATACGCGGTTGTCGTCACTGTTAAAGCCGATGCTGGTGTCGGAAACGTCGTTGGCAATGACCAGGTCGAGATTTTTCTTGCGCAACTTCTGTGTTGCGTAGTACTCGAGGTTTTCCGTTTCAGCGGCGAAACCGACGGTCAGGGGGCGCTTGGCAAGACCGGCAACCGTGGCGACAATATCGGGGTTCTTCACGAGTTGTATGAGCATTTCGTCGTTATTTTTTTTGATTTTTTGTACGGCGACGCTGGCCGGCCTGTAGTCGGCGACGGCGGCGGCGGCGATAAAAATATCGGCGTCTTCGACTTCTTGCAACGCGGCCTCGAGCATTTGCTCCGCCGATTCAATAGCAATGGTTGTAACGCGCTCGGGGGGGGCGAGCTGTACCGGGCCACTGATCAGTACGGTTGTGGCGCCCGCCTCCATGGCGGCAGTGGCCAGGGCATAGCCCATTTTTCCAGAGCTATGGTTGGAAATATAGCGCACGGGGTCGAGTGCCTCCCGCGTAGGGCCGGCAGTGATAACCACTTTTTTGCCGTTGAGTAGGCCGCAGTTAAATAAGTCACCGGCCATGGTCGCCAGTGTTGCGGGATCTTCCATGCGACCCTCGCCAATATCGCCGCAGGCTTGGTAACCCATAGCCGGGCCAAAAATGGCTAAATCTTGTGCGCGCAGTTGCTGCACGTTGCTTTGTGTCGCGGGGCTTTCCCACATGTGTTTATTCATGGCGGGAGCGAGGGCGATGGTGCAGTGGCTGGCAAGGCATACCGTGCTGAGCAAATCACCGCCTTCACCGTGGCACAGGCGCGCGATAAAGTCGGCGCTCGCCGGGGCGATCAGGATCAGGTCGGCCCAGCGAGCCAGCTCAATATGCCCCATCGCCGCTTCTGCAGCGGTGTCGAGTAGCTCCAGGCTGACGGGGTTTCCCGAGAGGGCCTGTAGGGTCAGCGGGGTAATAAACTCGGTTGCGGCCGGTGTCATCACCACCCGAACCTCCGCGCCAGCGCCTTGCAGGCAGCGGATTAGCTCGGCACTTTTATAGGCGGCAATACCGCCGGTAACACCGAGTAAAATCCTTTTGTTGCTTAGTGAGCCCATGCCCGTCCTTTTAAAACCGAGAAATGCCGCTAAGATAACACTTGCCAAGGGAATTTCGAAGAAATCAAGGAAGGTTTGCGATGGCGATCAAACATTGGCCAGTGGGGGAGCGGCCTCGGGAGAAGCTCATCAATCAGGGCTCGCGGGCACTTTCCGATGCCGAATTGCTGGCGATATTTTTACGCACCGGCATCCCTGGTCTGACGGCGGTCGATTTGGCGAGGGATTTATTACTTCAGTTCGGTGGTATCTCGGCGCTACTGAGTGCCGATCTCGATACTTTCTGTGCCGTTAAGGGCTTGGGTCCCGCCAAGTTCGCCCAGCTGCAGTCGGTTCTGGAGCTGGCGCGGCGGCATCTGGGTGAGCAGCTCAGTAGAGAGCAGGTGTTTAGCAACCCCGAAACCGTCAGGCAATTCGTGCGCGCGCATTTCCAAGGTTATCAGCGGGAGGTCTTTCTGTGTTTATTTCTCGATACCCGGCATCGCTTGATCGCGGCAGAAGAGCTGTTTCAGGGCACTATCGATGGCGCTAGTGTCTACCCTCGCGAAGTGGTGAAAAGCGCGCTGAGGCACAATGCCGGCGCGGTGATCTTTTCCCACAACCACCCCTCGGGTGTTGCTGAGCCCAGTGGTGACGATGAACAGATTACTCGGCGTCTGAAGGCTGCCTTAGCACTGGTTGATATTCGGGTGCTCGACCATATCGTTGTCGGTCGTTGTGAGGAGGTATCTCTGGCTGAGCGGGGTCTTTTATGAGGGGCTGGGAGGGCCAATATAGGGGCTGGCGCTAAATTTAATTTGATTCGCATGATCAGCTCTGGTATAAAGCACGGCTCTTTTCACCGGCACGCTGTTCCCGCTCGCATTAGGCGGGCAGAGATGGGTGGTAGGGCTGGTCGTTACAACCCCAGAAATTAACAGTTTATTCAGAATTAGATAGAGGCAAAAAGATGTCCAGAGTGTGTCAGGTCACCGGTAAGCGCCCAATGAGCGGGAATAACGTATCCCATGCAAAAAACAGGACTCGCCGCCGGTTTGAGCCCAATCTTCATACCCATCGCTTTTGGATGGAAACAGAGAAGCGTTTCATCAAATTGCGTGTTTCTAGCAAGGGTATGCGCATCATTGATAAGCTCGGCGTGGAACAGGTTATTGCCAACATTCGCGCCGATGGCGGCAAGGTCTAAGGAGAAATAATATGGCTAAGTCAAATAGAGACATCATCAAGTTGGTATCCAGTGCAGGCACTGGTCACTACTACACCACCACCAAGAACAAGCGCACCATGCCCGAGAAAATGGAAATCAAAAAATTTGATCCCGTTGTTCGTCAGCACGTTGCCTACAAAGAAGCGAAAATCAAATAATTTGGTTTTCACTTTTTGGTGAGTAGAAAGAGCCCGGTACCGCCGGGCTTTTTATTGCCTGCTTGCTTTTATTATCGCTTGAAGACTTGAGGCTGGATAGCGATGCCCGAACTGCCTGAAGTAGAAACCACCTTGCGGGGTATTCGCCCCCACTTGCTGAAGCAGGGCGTACAGAAGGTGGTGATTCGCCGACCGACCCTGCGCTGGCCAATACCCGAAGAGCTACCCGGTTTGATGGAGCGGGCGGCGGTTGAAGAAGTGAGCCGGCGCGGCAAATACTTACTGCTAAAATTTCCTCTCGGCCATTTGATGATTCATCTTGGCATGTCGGGCAGCTTGAGCCTTGTCGCTCGAGATACGGTAGCGGGTAAGCACGATCACGTCGATATTGTCCTCGGGAGCGGCTTAATACTGCGCTACAACGACCCGCGTCGTTTTGGCTGTATGCTCTGGGTTGAGGGCGAGCCCTTGGCGCACCCGCTATTGGCGAGCTTGGGCCCAGAGCCGCTGGGGCCACTTTTCGATAATGAGCATCTTTATCAGTGCTCACGGCGTAAAAGCCTGCCGATAAAAAGCTTTTTGATGGACAGCAAGGTGGTCGTGGGGGTGGGTAATATTTACGCTAATGAGGCCTTGTTTCGCAGTGGCATACATCCTCTGCGCAAGGCGAATCGTATTTCTCAACAGCGTTATGCGCGTTTGTCAGACGTGGTGCGGGAGGTACTTGCGGCAGCTATTGCGCAAGGGGGTACAACGCTGCGGGATTTTGTCGGCGGTGACGGTAAGCCGGGCTACTTCAAGCAGGAGCTACAAGTTTATGGCCGTGGGGGGCAAGGGTGTGTCGACTGTGAGGCTACCTTGACAGAGGTGCGCCTGGGGCAGCGTAGCACGGTGTACTGCCCCCAGTGCCAGCACTAGAGTGCGGGCAACTTATTGGCTAATTTAGCTGAACTTTTCGCTCAGGGCTTTGGCAACATTGGGCGGTACAAAGGGCGAGATATCACCGGTTAACGAGGCGATCTCCCTCACCAGGCTGGATGAAATATAGGAGTGTTGCTCCGAGGGTGTCATGAAGATACTTTCAGCAGCCGGTGACAGCGCGCGATTCATATTCGCCAGCTGAAATTCATATTCAAAATCAGAAACCGCACGCAAGCCCCGCAATACGGCATCGCCCTCGCAGTCTTTGAGAAAGTTGACGAGCAGATAGTCAAAGCCTTTGATTTCAACATTGTTCAGGTGTGAGAGGGCTTCTTTGGCAAGGGCGCCGCGCTCTTCCAGTGTGAATAAGGGCTGCTTTTTTTCGCTGCGAGCAATGCCCACAATGACGTGGTCAAACAATTTACAGGCGCGCTCAATCAGGTCGATATGACCGTTGGTAATTGGGTCGAATGTGCCAGGGTAGACGATTGTTTTCATATATTATGCGCTCCAAAGCGGAGCCGCATGGTAAACAATTTGTTGATCTAGCTCAATTACTGGGGTTAAACGCTCGTTCAGGTTGGTCCGGCGCGGGGCTTGCTTGTTTGCGAAAGAGGTAGTAGCCGACATTGCCCGCCGTTTTCTGGCGCTGGAGTTGCCAGTTGGTGGGGATGGCGTCCATTGTTTGGCGCGCGGGGGCTTCAATGTAAATCATCGCCTCGGGCGCCAGTAAATGGAGCTGTTGGGCTAAGATGTCTAGGGTCTCGTTAAGTAGGGGTGAGTCGAAAGGCGGGTCGAGAAAAATAATATCGAAAGGCTTGTTATCTCGGGGGTAGTGTTGCAGCCAATTTAATGCGCTATCGTTAAGCGCGGTGGCGGATGTTAGTTTGAGCAACTCAATATTGTCGCCGAGGGCGCGAGCGGCCGAATTATTTAGTTCCAGCAGAATAACTTCGCTTGCGCCGCGCGAGGCCGCTTCTAGGCCCAGTGCGCCAGAGCCGGCAAAAAGGTCGAGGCAGCGAGCGCCGCGCAGTTCAGTGGCGAGCCAGTTAAACAGGGTTTCTCGCAGGCGATCCCCGGTGGGGCGCAGGCCCGCAACGGCGGGGAAGGTAATGCGTCGTCCGCGACATTGCCCGGCAATGATGCGCACCTGGCCGGTTTCTTGTTGATGACTGGCTTTGCGGGACAATCGGCGACTCCTGATTGGGGGTAAAAATGCTAGGATACACAGCTTGTCGTCGTACCGGAAAAATTTACAATGTCCTCTGAACAAGACTCTTCGCCAAAACCCGAAAAACGGGGTCTGTTTTCCCGCTGGCGTCGTAAAAATAAGGCCGTTGAGCCGGCGCAACCAGCGGTTGTGGCGTCGCAAAATGCGCCGCCAGCACAGCAGTCAGACTTGCCACAAGAGCCCCTTAAAACCCCCGAACTTTCCGAGCCGCTGGTAAGGGCCAAGGTTGAGGCTGCAGCAGTTGAGGTCACAGAGGTCGTGACTCAGGCTAATACCCCGGTGGAACCGGAGGCGGTTGCCGAGGTGCCGGCTAAGGTGTCAGTACCTGTTGCGACCCCGGTGCAGAATGCCCCCGTAGCAGTGTCACAGATTCAGCCAGTTTCTCCTGCGGAGCAGCCCGCGGTTGAAAAAATAGAGGCGCAGCCTCTGGGCAGTATGCCGGGCGAGCTGCCAATAAAACCTGAAGGCGATAAAGCCGAAAACAAGAAGCGTCCGAATCGCTTTAGTCGTGCCCTGTCGCGTACCAGTGCTGGGCTGGGCGCTTTTTTCCTCGGCCGCAAAGAAATCAGTGATGAGTTGCTTGAGGAGCTGGAAACCCTGCTGCTGATGGCCGATGTTGGTGTTGATGTCACTACCGACATTATCGGTGAACTAACGGCCCGGGTGAAGCGCGGTGAACTGAATGACAGCGACACCCTGAAGGCCGAGTTGCATCGGGTACTGCTCGATATTGTTAGCCCCTGCGAACAAGCTCTGGACGTCTCGGGCAAGCAGCCCTTCGTATTGCTGGTCGTGGGCGTCAACGGCGTGGGTAAAACCACCACCATCGGCAAGCTGGCGCAGCGCTTTCAGCGTGAGGGGCGTTCGGTGATGCTGGCGGCAGGCGATACCTTCCGTGCGGCGGCGGTCGAGCAGTTACAGGTTTGGGGTGAGCGCAATGATGTCGCCGTCGTTGCCCAGCATACCGGTGCCGATAGCGCCTCGGTGATCTACGATGCCATCGAATCGGCGAAAGCCAAGAATATCGACGTATTGATTGCCGACACGGCGGGTCGTCTACACACCAAATCGAACCTGATGGAAGAGTTGGAGAAGGTCAAGCGGGTGATGGCTAAGCTGGATGAAGCCGCGCCCCACGAAGTACTATTGGTGCTGGATGCGGGCACCGGACAGAATGCGCTCAACCAAATGCACGAATTTAATCAGGCGGTGGGTATTACCGGTCTAGCCTTGACCAAGCTTGATGGCACCGCCAAGGGCGGCGTGGCCTTTGCGCTGAGTCGCCGCTTTAAGGTGCCGCTGCGCTATGTTGGCCTGGGTGAAGGCGTTGACGACCTGCAGGTGTTTCGTGCTGAGGACTATGTCAAAGCGGTGCTGTCGGACGTAGACTGATGGCACATGATTGAATTTGATAATGTCAGTAAGCGCTACCCGGATGGCCACGAAGCGCTAAGCCAGGTGAGCTTTACCTTGGCTGCGGGAGAGATGGCTTTTCTCACCGGCCACTCCGGTGCCGGAAAAAGTACCCTGTTGAAGCTGATTATGTTGATGGAGCGGCCTTCCGGGGGCCAGTTACGCGTCAATAGTAAGAATCTTAATAGCTTGCATAAAAGCCAGATACCCTACTACCGGCGGCGTGTTGGCGTGGTGTTTCAAAACCATCAGCTGTTGTTTGATCGCAGTGTCTTTGACAATGTCGCCCTACCCTTGCAGGTGTCGGGTGTCGAGCGACGAGATATCGAGCGGCGTGTACGCGCGGCCCTCGACAAAGTCGGGCTGCTTAGCAAAGAAAAGCTTAACCCCGTGCAGTTATCCGGCGGTGAGCAGCAGCGTATTGGTATTGCTCGGGCCGTGGTGCACACGCCGCGCATACTCCTTGCCGATGAGCCGACGGGCAACCTCGA
Source organism: Gammaproteobacteria bacterium 53_120_T64 (assembly GCA_002162815.1). Taxonomy (GTDB): domain Bacteria; phylum Pseudomonadota; class Gammaproteobacteria; order Pseudomonadales; family Porticoccaceae; genus Reddybacter. The sequence continues at coordinate 41,874 of MAAT01000005.1, forward strand.
CCCCGGGCTCTCTGCCGAAATCATGCGCCTATTTGAAGACTTCAAAAATGTGGGTGTCAGCGTGCTGGTGGCGACCCACGATATCGCCTTAATTTCGACGCTGGATGAGAGAGTGCTGACCTTGGATCACGGGCGCTTGTCGGAGGCGACACTTGTCCCGGCATAAGGTCGATGCGGTTGCGCCAGCGCAGCCTCGGCGCAGTGGTGCGATGGAAAATCGTAGGCGTTTGAACTCGACATTGCGGGCTTATTTTCATAACCACCAACAAAATGCCGCCGAGAGCTTTGAGCGACTAGCTGCAGAGCCGCTGCAAAGTCTTATGACGATGCTGGTGGTGGCTATTGCCCTGTGCCTGCCGGCGATGCTCTACGTCGGCGTTTCTAGCTTGCAGCAACTCAGCGGTAGCTGGGAGAGCAGCGCGCAGATGACCTTGTTTTTGCAAAAGGGCGCCAGCGATAACGCCATCAAAAAGTTGATAACAGGGCTTGAAGTAAATAGTGAGCTGGCGGAAGTACAGTATATCTCCCCGCTTCAGGCTCTCGATGCCCTGCAGGACAGCGGAGGCTTTGGTGAGGCGCTGACCTTACTCGATGAAAACCCGCTACCGCCGGTACTGTTGGTGGTGCCGATTGCCGATATCGAGGGTGATGTGCCACGGATTGAGCAATTGCTGCGGACTTTGTCTGCCCAGCCTCTGGTTGATGAGGTGCAGCTCGATATGAAGTGGCTACAGCGGATGCAGCAGATCCTCGATATTGGCCGGCAAATTACTCTGTTGCTGGGCGGCGCACTTGCACTGGGTGTATTGTTGGTGGTGGGTAATACCATTCGCCTGGCGATCGAGAATCGCCGCGAAGAAATTCTAGTCGTGAAGTTAGTGGGGGGCACCAATAGCTTTGTGCGGCGGCCCTTTCTCTATATCGGGCTTTGGTACGGAGCTTGCGGTGGGGTTATTGCCGGCGCGGGAGTGGTGCTGGCGCAATTCTGGCTGGGCGCTACGGTGCTGCGTTTGGCGGCGCTGTATCAAAGTGATTTTAGCTTGCAGGGATTGGGTGCTGGGGGGATGCTGGTGCTTATCGCTCTGGGCGGTGCTCTGGGCCTAATTGGAGCGGCGTTGGCGGTAGGTCGACATATCGCCCAGCTTGAACCGTGATTCACTAGTCAAAACAAACACTTGAATGAACTTTTAGGGTCTTTTGCTATCCCAGTTAAGGATGCTAAACTGCAGCGCTGATTTAAAGAGGTGGTTATGAGTACGAGTCTTCAGTCTATTCAATGGATGGCGCCAGGGGGGAACCTCGGGGCCTATATGCAGGGTGTGAGCACGATTGCGATTCTCTCCGTTGAGGAAGAGAAAGCGCTCGCCGAACGCCTGTATTTTGAGGATGACGTTGACAGTGCACGGCAACTGATTATGGCCCACCTGCGTTTTGTGGTGCATATTGCCCGTTCTTACAATGGTTATGGCTTGCCGCTGGCGGACATTATTCAGGAGGGCAATGTCGGCCTCATGAAGGCGGTGAAGCGCTTTAACCCTGAAAAAGGCGTGCGGTTGATCTCTTTTGCCGTGCACTGGATCAAGGCTGAAATCCATGAGTTTGTGCTGCGCAACTGGCGCATCGTCAAGGTCGCCACTACCAAGGCGCAGCGAAAGTTGTTCTTCAATCTTCGCGGTGCAAAAAAACGCCTAGCCTGGTTGACCAATGATGAAGCTAAAGCTATCGCCGAGGATTTGGGTGTTGAAGTCAAACATGTGCGCGAGATGGAAAAACGCCTCTCCGCTCGAGATGCCGGCTTTGATGCCTCGTCCGATGACGATGATGAAAGTGCCTACCAGGCACCGGCTCTCTATCTCGAAGATCGTGAGGCGGACCCGGCTCTGTTGGTTGAAGATGCCGATTGGGAAAGTGATAGCAAAGCCCGCCTCGTTAGTGCACTTGGTGAGCTGGATGAGCGCAGTCAGGACATTATTCGTCAGCGTTGGCTGGGTGATAGCAAGTCGACCCTGCACGATCTGGCGGCAATCTATGGTGTGTCGGCGGAGCGTATCCGCCAGCTCGAGCAAAATGCGATGAAAAAGGTACGCACTTTTCTCGAGGCTTAGTTAAGGCAAGTCAAAAATAGCATGGGGTATTTAAAGCCCTTAAAAAAACCGCGAATTTCGCGGTTTTTTTAAGGGCTTTATACATTCATTCAGTTCCTCTCCTCTTACCATAAGGTGGCATACAGTGAATTCAAACTATATTGGCAGTCGAATGCTGCCGCTGTTTGTGGCAATTAACGGTTTCCTTTGCGTCGGGTTAGGAGCCTTTGGTGCCCATGGTTTAAAGGCGACGGTTGCCCCCGAGGTCATGCATTACTGGCATACCGGTGTGCGCTATCACATGTTTCATGTTGTGGCTCTGCTGGCCTGTGCCTTCATTGCTTCGACTTGTGAAGAGCGCCCCCGTGTCGCGCGTTGGGCCGTGCTCGCCGCCTGCTTGTTTTTATTGGGTATCTTGTTTTTTAGTGGCAGCCTCTACCTTCTGGTGCTGCTCCCGAAGGGCTGGTTGGGTTTGAGTGCGGCAATGGGCGGGGTGTTTTTCCTGTTGGGTTGGGCCAGTTTGACCCTTTGTGTTTTGCGGCGGTGAGTGACGATTAGTGACTGAAGCGATAAGTTTTCGACCCGAGTACAAGAAAAAATCCATTCGTAGTTATGTGCTGCGCAGTGGTCGTATGACGGAGGGCCAACAGCGTGCACTGGAGCAGCATTGGCCGCGTTTTCGTTTGAGTTTATTTGCCGGCCCGATTACTGACTGGCCCAGCGTGTTTGGCCGTGAGGCGCCGGTGGTGCTGGAGATTGGTTTTGGCATGGGCGACTCACTGCTGGCGATGGCACAGAGCGAGCCCGATATAGATTTTGTCGGTATTGAAGTGTATCCGCCGGGTGCCGGACGCCTGGTGAGTCGCGCGGCGGAACTGGGTGTTACGAATTTACGCATCTATCTTGCCGATGCCATGGATGTGCTGGACGACTGTATCCCCAGTGGCAGCCTCGACCGGGTACAGCTCTACTTTCCCGATCCCTGGCATAAAAAGAAACACAATAAACGACGCATCGTGCAACAGGCTTTTGTGGAAAAAATCCGCAGCAAGCTGGTGGCAGGGGGTCAATTCCATATGGCCACCGATTGGCAACCCTACGCCGAATATATGACCGAGGTTATGGCCGAGGCGGAGGGCTTTGACAATTTGGCGGGTGAGGCGATATATTCACCACGGCCCGATTTTCGTCCCGTCACTAAATTTGAAAAGCGTGGACAGCGCCTCGGTCATGGCGTTTGGGACCTACTCTATAGCCGTCTGTAGTCGTGGCAGGAGTGGTGTTTACCTGATTAGATCGGGTACTATTGATTCAGAAAAAACCCCGATAGGGCGTTTGCTAAAACAGAGGAATTTTCAATGAAACTGAAAAAAATAAAGTATTTACCGGTAGTACTGGCAAGCTCATTGCTGTTGTTGGGTTGTGACGAGACTAGCCAGCTGGCTACTGACACTGTTGCACCAGTAGCGCTAGAGTCGGAAATCCAGAAGGTCAGTTACATTATGGGCATGAATATCGGCTCGCAAATTAAGGGCGAGGCCTTTGAGGTCGACATTCCTACGCTGACGCTGGGTTTGAAGGATGCGGTGGACGATCAAGAACCGAAACTTTCTGAGGAGGAAGTTAAAGTCGTCATTGAGGCCTTTCAGGCGCGAGTGATGGCCGAGCAGGAAGAGAGCGCAAAACTGGTGTCCGAGACCAATCTGAAAGAAGGCGTGGAGTTCTTGGCTGATAACGCCAAAAATGACGGCGTGGTGGTACTGGAAAGTGGCCTGCAATATAAGGTTCTCGAGGCGGGAACGGGCATCATTCCCACGCCGGAAAATACCGTCGAGGTGCACTACAAAGGCACCTTGCTGGATGGCACCGAATTTGACAGTTCCTTTAAGCGCGGTGTGCCAGCGCAATTTGGTGTCACTCAGGTGATCCCCGGCTGGGTTGAAGCGCTACAGTTGATGAAGGAAGGTGCCAAGTGGGAGCTGTATGTGCCCGCAGGACTGGCCTACGGCCCGGGTGGTACGGGCGGTTTGATTGGCCCCAATCAAACGCTGATCTTTGAAGTGGAATTATTGAAAGCGTCGGTGAGTGATGACGCTGGCTAGTATGAGCCATTTTAGAGACTCAGGAAAAAGCCCTTAACCGGGCTTTTTTTTCGTCTCGATTTTACTGTCGCTGATGCTGTACATCTAGGGATTAAAGAATTTTCGCTAACCACAATAACAGGGTCGGTAAGGTCAGTGCGGTCAGTACCCCCGTCAGACCCAGAGCCAGGCTTGAAAAGGCGCCGCAAAGGGGGCTGATGTCAAAGGCTCGCGCCGTACCGACACCGTGAGCATTAATGCCCAGCGTAAAACCTTGCAGGCGCTCATCGTCGACACCGATCAGGCTCAATAAGCGCGGCCCGGCGATGGCGCCGACCACACCGGTAAAAATAACCACGCCAGCCGTTAACTCTGCCAAGGCGCCAATTTCTTTGGCGATGCCCAGAGCGATGGGGGTGGTAACGGATTTTGGTGTCAGCGAGAGCAGGGTCAGCGGGTCAGCGCCAAATAAAGCGGCCAGTGTCACTGCAGACAAGGGCGCGGCAATGGCACCAAATAACAGGGTCAGTAAGAGGGGTTGAGCGAGGGCGCGAATACGTGCGAACTCCCGGTCGAGAGGTATCGCCAGGGCAACGGTCGCCGGGCCGAGTAGCCAGTAAAAAATGCTGTTGGCCCGTTGGTAGCGGGCGTAGTCGATATCGAAGCTGTACAGCAGGGCGGCGATGAGCAGGCAGCTACTCACCAGTGGGTGCAGCAGAGAAAAGTGCCGCGCCTTTTGAAAAGCCCGCAGCGCTGCAAAATAGGCGCAGAGGGTGAGTGCCAACAGGCCCACTGAAAAGAGTAAGTCCATTGGCTCGCGGTGCAATACCTCAGTCATTGTTCAGTGATACCGCGTGTCAGTGCTTTCAGTGTGAGCCCGGTTAAGGCAATCGATAGCAAGGTGCCGCCGACTATCGCTGCCAGTATGGCGGGCCACTGCTGCTGCATCGCCTCGGGCAGGAAGAAGATACCGAGACCGGCGGGAATAAAAAACAGTGACAGTAAGCCAATCAGTCGACCGGCTGTTTTCACCAGCCAGCCCGGCGGGTCAAGCTGACGCAAAGTGAAAAACAGCAATATCATGCCCAATACCGGGCCGGGCACGGCGATGGGCAGCACTTGTGCGAGGCCTTCCCCGAGCAGTTGAAACAGCACCAATACACTCAGGCCTTTCAAGTAGTCGAGTGCCGTGCTCATAAGTGACAGCTCATTAGCTTTTACGCAGTAATTGATAGCCGCCGAGCAGGACCATTGCTGCGAAGGCGAGCAGGGTCCACGCCGGGATGCTGAGGCTGAGGAAGGTCCACTGTACCTCGGCACAGTTGCCGTCACCGCTGAGTAGCATCGGTAGCGCCTCGCTGATGGGCAGGGCGTCAAAGAGATAGTCGGCGGGGGGGCCGCAGGCGGGTACCTTTTCTTCGGGCAGGCTTTGCAGCCACAGCTGGCGAATTGAGAAACCGCCACCGGCCAGTGCGCTCAGGCTGGTGGTTGCGGCGTAGCGTTTTTGACCCTTAGTGTGGGGGTTATGAGCAAAGGCGAGTAGAGCGATCAAACCGGTTAAAATAACAAAAACCCGCTGTACGATGCATAGATAGCAAGGGTTGAGGTCCATTTGATGCTGCATATAGAGAGCCACCAAAATCATGCTGGTGGCGACTAAAAATAGGTATAAATTCAGGGTGCGGATACTGGGTCTCATCGACAGTTCCTTGTAGCGAGAGGGGGCGCCGTCGGGGCCGGAGGCGCTAAACACAGGTCTTGGGCGTGGTTAAGCAGCCGGGGCATGACGACGGAGAATACCTGCTCGACCTCCGGCTGGCGATCGACAATCTCGGGCCAGGCATCACCCAGCGGCAGCGGCCGTCGCAGGCGCTCACCAACGCGGTTTAGAATCTTTGGCATCATGGCTTGATCGGCATAGCTCTGCAGCCAGTGAATATCGGCGGCGCGTTGATTGAAGTGCTGAGCGCGAGCGGGTAGCCATGCTTGGCAGGTGTTGAGGTGGCGATAAAAGCGTTGGCAGAAATGCTCAAGACTCAGGGCGTGGTATTCCTGCCAGCGAGTCGCCAGTACATGGTCGAAGGCGATATCGAGAATAATACCCGCGAAGCGTCGCCACTGGGGTGAAAAGGTGCGAATCAGGTGTTGGACTTCCGGCTGCGCGTCAGTGTAAACATCTAAACTGCGATGCAGAGCGATGCCTTTTTCGACAGTCTCCGGGTACTGGCCCCGCAGCGGGCCTTTGACGAAGTCGCCGAGGAGGCCGCCGACCTGGCTATCAAGATCGTCGCCCGAGAGAAGAATGTGGGCGAGATAGTTCACGACTCGAGGGAGAATTGGTACTGCTGGTAATAGGCGCTGAGGAAGTCGTCGAAACTGAGCGTGTCAGCCGCTTCGATGGCCTTTTGGTCTTCCAGTGAATGGGCGGCGAGACTGATGAACTGCTCTTCAACGGCGGGGTCGAGTTTCGAATCGAGAAAGAATTCGCGGTGCTGTTTCGCGTGGTGCATCGCCGTCTGGAAATAGGTGCTGTCGTTACTACGCACCTCTTCCAGTAGCTGAGCGGCGGGTGTGAGCTCGGGCTGCTGTAGGCGCTGTTCCATTGCGGATACTGCTTCGCAATGGGCGCTGCCGCCATGACTGGTATCGAGGGCCTGGGCGATGGGCTGCAACTGGCTAAAGAGCTCGCTGGCCCACTCTTGTAGCGACGTCTCACCATCGCCTCGGCTGAGGCTTAGCCCCGGTTCGCGGCCGCGCTCGACAATCTTGCGCTGGTTATTGAGTATCTGGCCGTATTCGCGATTATCGGTTTGCGGACTCTTTTCCAGCAGGCAGTACATGAGGAAGACATCGAGAAAACGCATTTGCTCGGCATCAATGCCGACCGGCATATAGGGGTTGAGATCGACACAGCGTACTTCAATGTATTCCACGCCTCGTTGCCATAGGGCTTCAAGGGCCGTTTCGCCGCCTTCAGTGACGCGCTTGGGGCGAATGGTGCTGTAAAACTCATTCTCAATTTGCAGTAAGTGAGGGTTGAGCTGCTGGTATTTGCCGCTTGGGCCTTTGACCCCAACGGCCTCGTAGGCGGGGTAGGGGGTGGTCAATGCGCCGCGCAGGTTTTCAATGTAACGGGGCAAATTGTTGTAGCAGACGATTAATGACTCTTGCGCTTTGCTCTGGTAGCCGAGGTCACCCATGCGCAGGGAGGTGGCATGGGGCAGGTGTAGGCTGTGATCATCTTCACCCATGGGCTGCAGCCGGTGGGCGCGGTCCTTTACAAAACTACGGCAGACCGCTGGTGCGGCACCAAAGAGATAGAGTAGCAGCCAAAAATGGCGCCGGAAGTTGCGAATTAAATCGAAGTAGCGCTCGGTTTTGAAGTCCTGCAGCGAGCCTGAATCATTATCGCTTTGTTGCAATACTTTCCAGCAGGCGTCGGGCAGAGACCAATTGTAGTGAATCCCGGCAATGGTTTGCATGAGCCGTCCGTAGCGATTGCCGAGCCCACGGCGGTAAATAGTTTTCATCTGCCCGATATTGGAGCTGCCGTATTGGCCGAGGGGGATATCTGCATCGCGGCCCAACATGCAGGGCATGCTGTTAACCCAGAGGAGTTCGTCACCGATATGCCGATAGGTAAAGCGGTGGATATTGTCGAGGCTACTTAATACCTCGTCGATAGATGATGAGGGTGCGGTGATAAATTCGAGCAGAGATTCGGAAAAGTCCGTGGTAATGCTGGGGTGGGTCAGCGTCGAGCCAAGGGCTTTGGGGTGAGGCGTATTGGCGAGTTGACCCTTGGGGGTGACCCGCAGGCTTTCTTTTTCAATACCGCGCTGAATACCGCTGAGCAGCGACCGGTTTGCCGTGCTATTGAGAGCGCTCAGGCGTGACGTTAATAGTGACAAGTGAAACCCCCAGGCTTAAGCAGCGGACTGTGTTTGCGGTAATAGCGGTCGATTTTTGGGCCCCGCTTCGCAGCTCACGACGCGGGCGCGCAGATCCGGATTTTTAGCATTGACTTCAAGTAAGTGGTTGAGCGCGACATCTTTGTGGGGTGAGCAGTAGACTTCTACAGGGCTGCAGTCATCTCGCCACTCTAAGGCTTTGGTCAGAAAGTTATCGCTCATATCTTGCAGTACAAAAACAGCCATGATTTCTCAATTGGACGTGATATTGCGGCAAGTGTAACCGATCAATCCGTGGTGGCAAATAGCTTGCTATTACTGCGTGGTAACCGCATCTCTTCCCGCCGGGGTGGCCAATGATTATTGCTAGAGAGGACTTCTAGGCTCTTGGCAAAGAGAGCTCATATCGCGTGTTTAGTTGTATCGCTGAGATTGATGGGTCGCATATGAAATTGTCTGGCTAAAGTTTGCCGAGCGCTTGTCGATGGCTAGCTAACGCCGTATTCCGGTGTGTGTTCGAAAGAGTGCAGGGCAAGGGTCTAGCATAAGGTTGTGCCGTGAATTGTAGGGCGTACGGATAGTAGAGGCCTTGCCAAGTATTTTTACACCTTAGCAGGGCAATACTTGATGGCGATCAACGGGGAAGGGAGTAGTCGCGTAGACTTGAGCCGATTATCGTTAATTAAACGATCGTTTATCTGTAAGCTGTTGACATAACTACACAAAGCATAGATTATGCCCGCCTACTTACTCGCCGGTAGCTTGTCTGCTTGGTGAATACGTGAGTTTTTAGTAATTTTTTTTAAACAAAATGATGAATTGGGAGTAACAGATGGGCGTTGCTGAGAGTGGAAATATTGGTGCTGCGGTTGCCGGTGGGAAAAGAAACCCGAAGGTAATTATTGTTGGTACTGGCTTGTCGGGTGTTTGCATGGGCATTCGCTTGATGGAAGCCGGCTTTACCGACGTGACTTTATACGAGAAAGCCGGTGGTTTGGGTGGTACCTGGTACTCCAACTTTTATCCGGGTCTGCGCTGTGATGTGCCGTCTTATTACTACCAATATAGCTTTTCTCCGAGCGCCAGCTGGAGCCACCGTTTTTGTGGTGGCCCAGAAATTCAACAGTATTACGAAAATACTGCGAAAAAATACAATGTCTTCGAGCGTATTAAATTTAACAGTGAGGTAACGCACTCCGAGTATCGTGGCGGCAAATGGCACGTTGACCTGGAGAATGGCGATACCGACGAAGCGGATATCTTGATTGCCTGCTGTGGCATTTTGGTACGTCCGAAGTACCCCGAAATTGCTGGCATGGATGATTTTGAAGGTAAAATCCTGCACACCGCGCGCTGGGAAAAAGATATCGACCTGACGGGTAAAAGTGTTGCCGTTATCGGCAATGGTTCTACCGGCATTCAAATGATCAAGCCGCTGACCGATATTTGCAAAAAGGTTTACTCCTTCCAGCGCACGCCGCAGTGGATCGTACCGGTACCGAACCGCAAGTACTCCAAGCTCAACGAGAAGATGCTAACGACCTTCCCCGTTATTTCTAAAGTGTTCCATCATTCCATTAGCTACTTTATGGAAACGATTATGGGCACCGGCGTTATTAAAGACGGTTGGGCGAGAAAGATAGTCGGTAAGGCCTGTCAGTGGAACTTGAACAATGTCACGGACCCCAAATTGCGCAAGGCCTTGACCCCTGACTATGTTGCCATGTGTAAGCGTTTGGTGATGTCGTCGGAGTTTTACCCCGCCATTCAGCGCCCCAATGCGGAGCTGATCTCCGAGCACATTGAGTGCTTTGAAGCGAAGGGTATTCGCACTAAAGATGGTGAGCTACATGAAGTTGACGTGGTGGCACTGGCTACCGGTTACCATGCCGGCGAGCACATGATGCCGATGACCATGAGCATTGAAAATGGCCCCACCCTTGAAGAGCAGTGGAAAGATGGCATCTATGGCTACCGCACCGTTGCCATGCCCGACTTCCCCAACTTCTTCATGGTAATGGGCCCTAACAGCCCCGTCGGTAACTTCTCTCTAGCGGCGATTGCCGAAGTGCAGTCCGGCTACATCATGAACTTCGTCGAGAAGTGGGCCAATCGTGAATTTGACAAGGTCAGCCCCAAGCGTGCGGCTACCGATCGTTTTGTTCAGGATATGAAGGACAATATGGAAGGCACCGTTTGGTTAACCGGTTGTGATAGCTGGTATCTGGATAAGAACGGCGTTCCCGTTTCCTGGCCCTGGACGGCGGGCAAGTTCCGTAACGACCTGAAGGTGCCCGACTACAGTGAGTACGAGATGGAGCGTTAAGCGCTGCTAATCGTCACTGCGACCCGGGGGTGTAAAAACCCCCGGGTTTTTTTTGCCTAAAAACTGACTCTATGGTCGGCTTTGCTGGGTGTTGAGGCCCGAGAGCCTTGGTGTTTCGAGCGGCAGGTGGGCTATGATGACGCAACAAAAGCCATTAAAAATAATCACGAGGGGATGACGGTGTCTGGAATTATAAGCTACGGTGCTTACGTGCCGTATTATCGATTAACGCGCAAAGCCATTGGCGGGGGCAAGGGCGAGCGGGCCATTGCCAGTCACGACGAAGATTCGGTATCGATGTCGGTTGAAGCGGGGCGTGGCGCATTAGCCGCAAGCCCGGCGATTGACACCTTGGTGTTCGCGACCAACAGCGCGCCCTATGCGGAAAAACTCAATGCGGCGGCGATTTGCTCGGCTCTGGATTTACCCGCACAGGTGAACACGATTGAGTTGGCCAACAATACCCGCATGGGCTTGGCGGCATTATTACTCGGCACCGACCTCGGTAAAGCCGGGCGCACGTCACTGGTGTGTGCCGGCGATATCGTCATGGGTGCGCCGGGTGGTGCACGTGAGCGCGATAGCGGCGACGCCGCAGTGGCCTTTGTCACCGGACCGGAAGAAGATGCCATTGCCCGGGTATTGGGTCGGGCTTCGACAACCTCAGAGATTCTCGATGTCTGGCGCTTGCCGACCGATCGCTTTGCGCGGCAGTGGGAAGAGCGCTTCGGTATAGAAGTACTGGGCCCGATCAGTCTCGATACCGCCCAACGTGCATTGGCGGATGCCGATGTGGCGCCGGATGCACTTGCAGCGGTCATTCTGGATGCCACCAATAGCCGCGATGTTGTCGGCATTCCACGGGCGCTGGGCCTCAAGCCCGAGCAGGTGGCCGATATGCTGGCGGGCTCTGTGGGCCGCAGTGGTGTTGCCCATGCGGGTTTGGTGCTGGCACGGACTCTCGATCAGGCGCAGCCCGGTGATAAAATTCTCGTGCTGTCGACGGCCGATGGTTGCGATGCGGTGGTGCTGGAAGTGAGCGATAAGATTGCCGAAGGACGACCCGCGCGCAGTGTTGATCACTGGTTGGCCTCAAGCAATAATGAGATTGCCTATAACACCTATTTAAAATGGCGTGAAATTCTGCCCTTTGAAGCGCCGCGCCGTCCCGATCCCGACCGTCCGGCCGCGCCGATTATGAAACGCAATGAACGCTGGAAGTACGCCTTTTGCGGTAGTCGCTGCGGCAAATGTGGTCAGGGCCATTTGCCACCACAGCGGGTGTGCATGAAGTGTCGCTCAATCGACGAAATGGTCGAAGAACGCTTTGCCGATGCAGACTGCAAAATCACCACTTACACACTCGATCATCTGGCTTACAGCCTGCAGCCGCCGGTTGTTTCCACCGTGGTAGATTTTGACTGCGGCGGCCGTTTGGCCTGCGAATTGACCGATGTTGATCCGGCAGATGTCGCGATTGGCGATAAGCTGGAAATGACTTTTCGGCGTTTCTACACGGGTCAGGGTGTCCACAACTATTTCTGGAAAGCACGGCCACAACGCTAGGGGGTGATGTATGGCAAGTAACGGAATTAAAGATCAAGTTGCGATCGTCGGCATGGGCTGCACGCCCTTTGGCGAGCACTGGGGCAGAGATGCCGCCGATATGTTAATTGACGCGGCCAGCGATGCCTATCAATCGGCGGGTGTTGATCCCGCTGATGTCGATGCCTATTGGCTTGGCACTTTTGCTAGCGGTATCTCTGGCATGGTGTTTTCAGAAGCCTTGAAAACACCCTATAAGCCGGTGACGCGGCTGGAGAATATGTGTGCCACGGGCAGCGAGGCGATTCGCAATGCCGCCTACGCTGTGGCGAGTGGTGCCTACGATCTGGTGATGGCCGTGGGTGTTGAGAAACTTAAAGACGGTGGTTATTCCGGCCTGGTCGTACCGGGCCCGGATGGTGATGGCACCGAGTCGAGCATGACGGCACCGGCGATGTTTTCACTGCTGGCACCGGCCTACTGTGAAAAATACGGTGTCGGAGAAGGTGAGTTGAAAGATGTGCTATCGCACATTGCCTGGAAAAACCACGTGGCTGGGGCAAAAAACCCCAAAGCGCAGTTCCGCAAAGAGGTTTCTCTGGAGAAGATCTGCAACTCGCCGCGTATAGCAGGAATGTTTGGCGTATTTGATTGCTCCGGTGTTTCCGACGGCTCTGCCGCCGCGATTTTATGCCGCGCTGAAGATGCCTATAAATACACCGATAAGCCGATTTTCCTCAAAGCGCTGTCCGTAGCGGCGGGGCCGAATGAAGGCTTTATCAGTGAGGAGTACGACTTCACCACCTTTCAGGAAGTGGTGGTCTCGGCTCAGGATGCCTATAAACAAGCGGGCATTACCAATCCCCGTGAAGAAATTTCCATGGCGGAAGTCCACGATTGCTTTACGGCGACGGAGCTAGTGCTAATGGAAGATATGGGCTTTTCCGAGCGCGGCGAGGGTTGGAAGGATGTCATGGAAGGCCGTTTTGATGGTGATGGCGCTCAGCCGATTAATCCCGATGGTGGTTTAAAAAGTTTTGGTCATCCCATTGGTGCCAGTGGTTTACGAATGATGTATGAGATGTGGCTGCAGCTACGTGGCGAAGCCGGTGAGCGTCAAATTAAAGATCCGAAGCTGGGTTTGACTCACAACCTCGGTGGACAACCGGGCCGCTGTGTCAGCTTTGTATCTATCGTTGGCCGCGAGCTGGGTTAATGTGAAATTTGCCGGCGTTTAGTCGGCAATAAAAAACCCGGCCTGCCTTTTGTGTGAATAAAAGGCAGTCGCCGGGTTTTTTTATTGCCTGTGAAACCGGAGTGCCACAGGCGCTAGCTTGAGCTCGTGTTATTTGCGCTTCATTGCCGCAAAAAAGGCATCGTTGCTTTCAAAGTTCTTCAGTCGATCAATAATGAACTCGGTGGCCGCGGTGTCTTCCATATCGTTAAGAAGTTTACGCAGTATCCAGACTCGCTGTAGATCGGCTTCGTTCATTAACAGATCTTCACGGCGTGTGCCGGAGCGACGAATATTAATGGCGGGATAGACGCGTCGCTCGGCGATTTTACGATCGAGGTGTAATTCCATATTGCCGGTACCCTTGAACTCCTCGAAAATTACTTCGTCCATTTTCGAGCCGGTATCGACCAGGGCGGTGGCAATAATGGTTAAGCTGCCACCGTGCTCGATATTGCGCGCGGCACCAAAGAAGCGCTTGGGCTTTTCCAGCGCGTGGGCATCGACACCACCGGTTAATACTTTACCGGAGGATGGCACCACGGTGTTGTAGGCGCGGGCTAGGCGGGTAATGGAATCGAGTAGGATGACGACATCCTTCTTGTGCTCGACCAGGCGCTTGGCTTTTTCGATCACCATTTCAGCGACTTGAACATGGCGCGCGGGTGGCTCATCAAAGGTGGAAGCGACTACTTCACCGCGCACGGTGCGCTGCATTTCGGTGACTTCTTCGGGGCGTTCATCGATTAATAGTACGATGATGATGCTATCGGGGTTGTTGCGCACAATGGATTGCGCCATGTGCTGCATCATAATGGTTTTACCGGCTTTCGGTGGCGCCACGATTAAGCCCCGCTGGCCCTTGCCGATGGGGGCAACCAGGTCGATGATGCGACCGGTTAAATCTTCGGAGCTGCCGTTACCGGCTTCGAGTACCATGCGTTGGTCAGGGAACAGCGGTGTCAGGTTTTCAAAAAGGATTTTGTTGCGGGCGTTTTCCGGGCGGTCATAGTTGATTTGGTCAACTTTGAGCAGGGCAAAGTAGCGCTCACCCTCTTTCGGCGGTCTGATCTTGCCTGAAATACTGTCGCCGGTGCGCAGGTTAAAGCGCCGAATTTGACTGGGAGACACATAAATATCATCCGGCCCGGCTAAATAAGAGCCGTCTGAAGAGCGTAAAAAACCAAAGCCGTCGGGCAGGATTTCGAGCACACCATCGCTGTAAATATCTTCGCCGCTTTTGGCGTGGCGCTTGAGGATGGTAAAAATAATATCCTGCTTGCGCAAGCGGCCGAGGTTCTCGAGGCCGTTGTCTTCGCCGATTTTGATCAGCTCATCGATAGGTTTGGTTTTAAGATCAGTCAGATTCATAAAGTTGTTCTGGGTTTATTAGATAGGGAGGTTAGTCACGTGGGACTATTGGATGGAGTGGGGAATCAAACGCGCCGACCGGCGAATACGTAGTTTGGAATTGTTATGTGTCTACCACCCGAAAAGGTCGCTTAGGAAATAATCTGGCTAAGAGGGGTGCTAGAAAGAGTCAACGCTGATGTGGCGATTATAGTACTTGCTTGCTAAAAGACAAGTGCTTTCTCATCGCCTAGAAAGCACTTGTCTGGCCAATAACAGGCGGATTCAGGGACTGATTAGCCGGGTCTGTTACAGGCTGGCGTCAATAAATTCTTTCAGCTGTGCCTTTGACAGGGCGCCAATTTTGGTCTCGTGCAGGGCGCCGTCTTTAAACATCATCAGCGTGGGGATGCTGCGTACATTGTACTTTGCCGCGACGTCGCGATTGGCATCGACGTCGACCTTGCAAATTTTTATCTGACTGCCGTACTCGTCGGCGAGCTCATCGAGAAGAGGGGCAATCATCTTACAGGGGCCACACCAGCTGGCCCAAAAGTCGACGAGTACCGGAGTGCCGGCGGCGATAACGTCTGTTTCAAAGGCGTCATCGGTAGTGTGAACGATTTTGTCGCCCATAAATAATTCCCTAATTGGTTGTGTGAGACGGCAGCGTATAGCCGAGTTTTGGCATCATAGCATCGGGACCTGCTGGCGAACAAACCCCAAGTGAGGGGGGCTTGGCGGATTTAAAATTCGGCGAGGATACTGTCGAGAAAACGTCGGCCCAGGGCCGTGCAGCGAAGCCTGCCCGAGGCGAGTGGCTCGACGAGGCCTTTGGTTTCGAGTACTTGCCAGTGGCTTTCGAGAGTATTTAACGCGATGCCGGTGCGCTGGTTAAATAACGCGCTGGGCACGCCCTGTTGTAATCGCAGCGCGTTCATTAAAAATTCTTGGGGGAGTTCGGCGCTTTCAAGCGGGGCGTGTTTGGCGAGATAGCTTTGGCCCTTTATTCGGCGCGATAGATAGTCCCCGGGTTGACGGGTTTTTTGGGTGCGGATGATTTTTTGCTCGCTAACCGCGGTGATTTTACCGTGGGCACCGGCGCCGATGCCCAGGTAGTCGCCAAATTGCCAGTAGTTACTGTTGTGTTGCGACTGGCGCTGGGGGCGGGCGTAGGCACTGATTTCGTAAGCCTCAAAGCCTGCGCTTTTGAGTAACTGATGCCCTTGGGCCTGGATCCGCTCCAGCGTGGTTTCTACGGGCAGCAGGGGGGGCTGGCTGTGGAACGCGGTATTCGGCTCAATGGTTAGCTGGTACCACGATAGGTGCTCGGGCTGCTGGTCGATGGCTTGTTGCAGGTCGGCGATGGCCTGCTCGGGCGTTTGTTGGGGCAGGCCGTGCATAAGGTCGAGGTTGATATTGTCGAAGCCCGCTTGGCGGGCGATGCCAATGGCCGCCAATGCCTCGCTGCCATTGTGAATGCGCCCCAGCCGTTCGAGGTGAGCATGGTGAAAACTTTGGATGCCGATGGAGAGGCGATTGACGCCGGCTGCGCGGAAGCCCCTGAATTTTTGCTGCTCAGCGGTGCCGGGGTTGGCCTCCAGTGTGATCTCTATATCCGCAGCAAAGCCGATGCGCTGTTCGGCCCCGTCGAGTATGCGCGCAATGGCCGCTGCGGAAAAAAGACTCGGTGTACCGCCGCCAAAAAAAATCGAGACTAATGGCCGGCCCTGTAGCTGTGCCTCGCTGGCTTCTGCGGTGAGATCCTCTAGCAGCGCTTCGACATAATCGTTTTCGGGTAGGGCTTCGCCGTCGTTGGTGTGGGAGTTAAAGTCGCAATAGGGGCACTTTCTGACACACCAGGGGATATGCACATAGAGTGAGAGGGGGGGGAGATGAAGGGAGTTCATTGCTTTGCCGACAGGGTTTGCACCTTAATGACTCAGCTGGGCGAGTAAACACTGCAGGGCTTTGGCGCGGTGGCTGCGGGTGTTTTTTTCGGCCTTGCTCAATTCGGCAGAGGCGAGGCCGCTGGTGGGCTCGAGGAAGAGCGGGTCGTAGCCAAAGCCATTGCTGCCCCGTGGCGCGGTCAGAATGCGGCCCTCCCAGGTGCCCTGACAAATCAGCGGCGTGGGGTCCAGCGGGTGGCGTAGGTAAACCAGTACACACTGAAAGCGGGCGCGGCGCTGCTCGCTGGGAACACCGTGGAGCAGTTCGAGGAGTTTTTGGTTATTTTTGCTGTCGTCTGCATTGGCACCGGCAAAGCGGGCCGAGTAAATGCCGGGCGCGCCATCGAGAAAGTCGACCTCCAGCCCGGAGTCATCGGCTATCGCCGGCAGTTTGGCAATACTTGAGGCGTGGCGAGCCTTGATAATGGCATTTTCGACGAAGCTGAGGCCGCTTTCTTCCACCTCGGGCACATTAAATTCTGCCTGGGGTAGGATATTCAGGTCTCGGCCGGCGAGGAGTTGTTGGAATTCCTGGAGCTTGCCAGCATTGTTGCTGGCCAGTACGACTTTAGAGGACATGCTGACTCGACCTGGGTTAAATGTGTTTGCTGGGGTGGCTATTTTAGCAGTACCCAGCAAACAGGGTCGGGAAATAAAGGCCGAATCGCTGTTGTTGAGGGCGCTTTATTCGTCGTGATAAAAGCGTCGTTGAAAGCTAATGTTGTGTGCCGGTTTGTCGGGGTCGGGTTTGATACTGATTTTAAAGGTCATGGAATCTTCATTTTCAAAGCGAAAGGGGGCGAGGTAGTAAACGACCTTGCCCTCGCGCACCTCAAAGAAATCCAGCACCTGTTGCTGGGCGATAATATTGGCTACGTGACCCTTCACCAAGGCTGTTGAGCCACCTTGGGCGCCGTCTTTTACCACGGCGATGTTGACCAGCCCCCAGTCCTTACCGCGGGTGATGTTGTAGCTTGCGGCGACTTCAGGCGTGACAAATCGGCTGTTAAAGGCACTGTAAAAAACCTTGTGCTCGCCAAAGGCTTTAAAGGCCGGGTCGGCGGCGAGGGAGTGCAGGCTAGCACTGAGGCCGAGTAAGAATAATGCTGGGATTAGTAAGGTTTTTCTCATTCTGCTTCTCCAAGTACTGTTCCGTCTATGTAGCCCGACTATAGCCTTGGCGGGCTATTTGGCCAAATGATATATGGCCGTTTCACCAAATAAATTGGGCAGTAGCCCTTTCAGCTGCTTGTCGGGAAAACGTTGCGTGACGACCTCGCGATGCAGAATGCGAATGGCCTTTTCGGCACAGAGGGAATCAAAGTCGTGCACCGTGCAGAAGTGGATATTGGGTGTGTCGTACCACTGGTGGCTGAGCTGCTTGGTAACCGGCATGCGGCCGCGTAGCATCAGGTAGCTGCGAGTGCGGATATTGCCAAAGTTGGGGAAGGTGACAATACATTCCTTGCCGACGCGCAGCATTTCGTCGATGACTTGGTCGGGGCGACGCATGACCTGCAGGGAGTAGGTCATGATGACGGTATCAAAGCTGTCATTTTGGAAGTTATCGAGGCCTTGGTTGAGGTCTGTTTCGATCACATTGACGCCACGGCTAATACAGGTGGTGATTTGCTCGGGGTCAATTTCCAGGCCGTAGCCGGTGACTTGGCGGTTGTCAGCCAGGCTGCACATCAGTGTGCCGTCACCGCAGCCGAGGTCGAGAACTCTGCCGCCCATGGGAATCCACTGCTGGAGGATGTCGAGGTCGATGCGCAACATCAGCGTGTCCCCTCTTTTTCTTCTGCGGTCTGCAATGTGCCAGCGTCTCTGGCGATGCGGCTCATATAGGCGCGAAATACGCTTTCGTAGCGCGCATTGGGCAGGAGGAAGGCGTCATGGCCCATATCGGACTGGATCTCGGCGTAGGCGACATCTTTGTCGGCGGCAACCAGGGCTTTGACAATTTCCCGTGAGCGCGCGGGTGCAAAGCGCCAGTCGCTGGAAAAGGACACCACCAAAAACTTGCACAGGGCATGACTGAAGGCTTCCGCTGGGTTGCCGCCATAGTCGCGGGCGAGGTCAAAATAGTCGAGTATCTTGGTCATCAGTAGGTAGGTGTTGGCATCAAAATTATGGGCAAAGCGATCGCCCTGATGGCGTAGATAGCTTTCGACCTGGAATTCGATGGGCGCGTCGAGACCGCGCTGGAAGGTGCCCGAGCGCAATTCACGACCGAAGCGCTCCTCCATTAGGGCGTCGGATAAATAGGTGACGTGGCCGATCATGCGCGCTAGCGCCAGCCCGCTGCGGGGAATGGTGTCGTGCTCGAGGTAGTCGCCATCGTGGAACTCGGCGTCGCTGCGGATAGCGCGCCGCGCCAGTTCATTGAAGGCGATGTTTTGGGCGGTTAGATCGGCGGCGGAGGCAATGACCACGCAGTGGCGCAGGCGCTCGGGGTATTCCAGGGCCCAGCGCATGGCGGTCATGCCACCGAGGCTGCCGCCAACGATGGCCGCCCATTGCTCGATACCGAGTCTATCGGCGAGTTTTGCCTGGCTGGTGACCCAATCGCGGACGCGCAGCGGCGGAAAGTCCTTGCCCCAGACCTGCTCCGTTTCAGGGTTGATCGAGCGCGGCCCGGTACTGCCGTGACAGCCGCCAATATTATTCAGCGAAACGATGAAGAAATGCCGGGTGTCGATGGGCTTGCCGGGGCCGATGTAGGCATCCCACCAGCCGGGCTTGGTATCGGCGCTGGAGTGATAGCCGGCGGCGTGGTGGTGACCGCTAAGGGCGTGGCAAATTAGTACGCCATTGCTTTTATCGGCATTCAACTCGCCGTAGGTTTCGACCACCAGCTCGTAGCTTTGCAGGCTGCGACCACAGCTCAGCTCCAATGGCGCGTCAAAGGTAAAGTGCTGGGGGCTGACAAGGCCGACAGAGTCGGCGGGGAAAACCTCAGGCATGGGTTACGTTTCGGGTATAAAAACCGGAGTCTAAAGAGGCCGAGAGGGCACTGCAAGGCATGTTGGCCACAGTGTGGGATATTTATCGGTTTTTAGGGCTGGGTGATTTGCGCCGCCGGGGGGAATTTCTCTGGGCGGGTAATCGCTAGGGTTTTCTGACGGCTCGATTCACCGCGTACCAGGGTGACCCGGGTTTTGGCAACGCCGAACTCTTTGGCGATATATTTGCGGAGATACTTGTTGGCCTTACCGTCGATGGGTGGCGCCGTAATATGTACTTTTAGCCGCCCGCCATAGAGCCCCGCTAGGGCGTTGCGGCTGGCCTTGGGTTGCACGTGGCAGTGTAAAACCAAGGTCTCAGCTCCTTGCCAGAGGAAGTGCGGCACCGAATGCTCTGGCGCTGCTTAGATGCCGAGTACTAGGCCGGGGGGGAGGTGAGTGGCCGCTGCAAAATGGCCAACCACAATTCTCAAGACGTTAATCAATAAAAACATCACGATCGGTGACAGGTCAATGCCGCCCATATTGGGTAGGATTTTGCGGAAGGGTGCCATTACCGGCTCCATCAATTGCCAGATTAGGGCGATGGCCGGATGGTGGCTCTGGGGCAGTACCCAGCTGACAATAATGGCGGCAAAGAGCCCGTAGAAAAAGATATTCAAGAGCATTGAGGCGATGCCGATTAAGGCCCATACCAAGCCTGTCAATAGTGGGATTAGGCCGCCGCCAGCGACCAGTAGGCTCAGTTCCATGGCTGCCAGCTGTATCATTAAAGCGGCGAGTAGACTGGCTAAGTCGATATTGTTGATCGGGGGGATGACCTTGCGAAGGGGCGCGAGGGGCAGCTGGGTGGCCTTGACGATAAACTGGGAGACCGGGTTGTAAAAATTGGCTTTACAGAGCTGTAGTAAAAAGCGCAGCAGTACGATTAGCAGGTAAAGGCTGGACAGCGCCTGAATTAAGTAAATACTAACTTCGGTCATTGCATTCATGGTTATTCCAAGGATTATTCTGGATGTTTACTGAGCGGCGCGATTAGTCGGTGAGTTCGCGGGCCATTTCTCGAGCTCTCTCATAAGCGGCGTTAATGGCTTGCTGAAAATGTTCGGGCAATTGGTTGGCGAGCAAGCTATTGACGGCCTTTTCGGTGGTGCCCGCAGGGGAGGTGACGCGTTTGCGCAGCTCGCCTGCGTCAACATCACTGGCGATGGCCATACGCGCGGCACCGAGGGCCGTTTGCAGGGTGAGCTGGCGAGCCGTTTCTGGATCGAGGCCCAGGTTAATACCGGCTTCGGTCATGGCCTCGATCACTAGGAAGAAGTAGGCCGGGCCACTACCGGAGAGCGCGGTGACCTTATCGATATCGTCTTCACTGTCGAGCCAGTTGACGGTACCCACGGCGGCGAGAATATCGCCCGCCTGCTGACGTTGTGCGGGCTGCACGAGAGGGGTCGCAAACAGTCCGCTGGCACCACTTTGTACCAGTGCAGGGGTGTTGGGCATACAGCGAATAATGGGTACCTCGGCGCCCAACCAGTCTTGCAGTGCGGCGGCGGTAATGCCGGCGGCGATGGAAATCACCAGGGGTTTGTGGGCCAGTGCGGGGGCCAAATCGCTGGCCACGGCCTTCATGACCTGCGGCTTGATAGCGAGAATGATGATGTCGGCCCCGGCGGCGGCAGCGCTGTTTTTTGTTTGCGTGGCGATGCCAAAACTCGCCTCTAGGCGTTTGCCATTCTCCGGGACCGGGTCGCAGGCGACGATGGCACTAGCGGGGTAGCCTTTTTCTATCAGGCCGCCAATTAAACTGGTGGCCATATTGCCACCGCCAATAAAAACCAAGTTGGCTGTACTCACAAATATTTCCTGTCTTGAGGTTAAGGTCGAGGCGGTGTTCTGGCGCCGAAAATGGCTGTGCCGACGCGAACAATGGTTGCTCCCTCGGCAATGGCCGCAGGCATATCTCGCGACATGCCCATGGAAAGTGTATCTAAACTGGCGAGTGCGGCGGAACTCTTTTTTAAGCTGGCCAGTAATTCGGAGGCCTGGCGGTAGGGCTGGCGTTGTTCATCGAGTTCACCGCGTTGCTTGGGGATGATCATCAGGCCACGCAATTGTAGGCGCGGCAAGTCATTGATGGCCAGAGCTAGTTCGAGGCAGTGTTCGGCAGCGACGCCCGATTTACTGGCTTCCCGGTCAATGTTGACCTGAATGCAAACATTGAGGGGAGGCAGGTGCTCGGGTCGCTGCGCGCTGAGGCGACGGGCAATTTTCAGGCGTTCGATGGCATGTGCCCAGCTGAAATGTTGGGCGATATCCTGGGTTTTGTTCGACTGTATGGGGCCGATAAAATGCCAGCAGGGCTTGATGTCACTGAGCGCCGACATTTTCTCTAGGGCTTCCTGTAAATAATTCTCACCAAAATCACTGAGGCCGGCCTGCCATGCGGTGCGCAGGGCGTGACTGCTTTGTCCCTTGCTGACGGCTAAAAGCATGATCGCGTCGACACTTCTATGGAATTGCTGCGCGCTTTGTTGCAGTGACGTCGAGACCTGCTTTATGTTGTCGGAGATATTAGACATAGGCTGGAAGCGAGCAGTGAACCGCGCTCAGTCGAGTTACCGGAAACCGTGGGATTGAGTAATGGATATTACCGAACTACTGGCCTTTAGTGCCAAACAAGGGGCCTCGGACTTACACCTGTCGGCGGGCCTGCCACCGATGATTCGGGTGGATGGGGACATACGCCGCATCAACTTGCCGGCGATGGAGCATAAAGATGTGCATGGTCTCATTTACGAGATTATGACCGATAAGCAGCGCCGGGACTACGAAGAATTCCTCGAGACCGATTTCTCCTTTGAAGTGCCGGGGGTGGCGCGCTTTAGGGTTAATGCCTTTAATCAAAACCGAGGTGCCGGCGCGGTATTTAGAACGATTCCGTCGACAGTTTTGACCTTGGAAGATTTGGGGTTTGGGCAGATATTTCGCGATATTGCCTCCTTGCCACGAGGCCTTGTCTTGGTTACTGGGCCGACGGGCTCCGGTAAAAGCACCACCTTGGCGGCGATGATCGATTTCGTTAACGATAACCGTTACGACCACATCCTGACCATCGAAGACCCGATTGAATTTGTTCACGAAAGTAAAAGGTGTCTGGTTAATCAGCGCGAGGTACACAAGGATACCCACGGCTTCAGCGAGGCCCTGCGCTCGGCCCTGCGCGAAGATCCGGATATTATTCTGGTCGGTGAAATGCGCGACCTGGAAACCATTCGACTGGCGTTGACCGCAGCCGAAACGGGCCATTTGGTGTTTGGCACCTTGCACACCACCTCTGCGGCTAAAACTATAGACCGTGTTGTCGATGTTTTTCCCGCCGCCGAAAAGGCGATGGTGCGCTCGATGTTGTCGGAATCACTGCGCGCGGTGATATCCCAGGCACTGTTGAAAAAAATCGGCGGTGGACGGGTGGCCGCTAATGAAATCATGATCGGCACCCCGGCGATTCGCAACTTGATTCGCGAAGACAAGGTGGCGCAGATGTATTCAGCGATTCAGACCGGCGCGGGCCACGGCATGGTGACGATGGATCAGTGCCTGAAAAAAATGGTTCTGCAAAAGGTGGTGACCAGCGAGGCGGCGCGGGAGCAAGCCAAGGTGCCTGAAGACTTTTAAGGCTGGAGGCTGATCGATTACCCTCATTTTGGGCTAGCTTGAATGAGGTCTACCTACTGTTTAGCGTTGATTGTGTGAGGACAAAGTCATGGATTTTTATGCGTTACTGAAATTAATGGTCGATAAGGGGGCGTCTGACCTGTTTATCACCGAGGGCATGCCGCCGTCCATCAAGGTCAATGGCAAGGTCATTCCCGTCGGTAAGGCTAAGCTTAGCGGCGACATGTCCTTGGAGCTTGTCGAAAGTATTATGAACGACAAGCAGCGGGTGGAGTACGGTGAAACGAAAGAGCTTAATTTCGCCATCGAGTCCGATGCGGTCAAGGGTGCGCGCTTTCGTGTCAGCGCTTTTTACCAACGCAATCATGCGGGCATGGTCTTACGCCGTATAGAAACGGTGATACCGACCACGGAGGAGTTACTACTGCCGCCAATACTCAATGAGCTGGTGCTAACCAAGCGCGGCATCATTATTTTTGTTGGCGCCACCGGCACCGGTAAGTCGACCTCACTGGCGGCGATGATTGGCTATCGCAATCGCAACACCAAGGGCCATATTATTTCCATTGAAGACCCGATTGAATTTGTTCATCAGCATGCCGGTTGTATTATTACCCAGCGTGAGGTCGGCATTGATACCGATTCCTTTGACGTGGCTCTGAAAAACACTCTGCGCCAGGCTCCCGATGTGATTTTAATCGGTGAGATTCGCACCCGTGAAACCATGGAGCACGCCATCAGTTTTGCCGAAACCGGTCACTTGGTGTTGGCGACCCTGCACGCCAACAATGCCAATCAGGCCCTGGATCGCATTCAGCACTTCTTTCCTGCCGACCGTCACAATCAGTTGTGGATGGATCTTTCTCTCAATCTTCGCGCCCTGCTGGCCCAGCAGCTGTTACCGACAGCCGATGGCACGGGCCGCAGAGCAGTGGTGGAAATTCTTATTAATACGCCACTGGTTTCCGATCTGATTCGCAAGGGTGAGGTGCACAAGATTAAGGAGTTAATGTCGCGCTCCAAAGAGCTGGGGATGTGTACCTTTGACCAGGCGCTGTACGAACTATATGCGGAGGGCATCATTACCTATGATGACGCCATCGCCTCTGCCGACTCGAAGAATGATCTGCGTTTGATGATTAAGCTACAGTCTGAAACAGACGCGGACTACCTTGAGCAGGTGGCCGATGGGCTGTCGGTTGCCGGCGAGGATGATGAGGACGATTCCTATCAGTTATTTAAATAACAACATTGTTCGGTAAGTAGCTCGTTAATGGGCTCCGCTTGTGACTAGCGCATTATGGCAAGATCCCCAGCCGGGGGTCTTGCAGCCAAGTTTCCAGGATTAAACAGGCCGCCTCGCTGTCGACAGGATTGTCGCGGTAATTGCCGGGGTGCTCGGCTCTTGATTTAGCCTCTGCCGTCGATAATCGCTCATCAACCATCTTTACCGGAAGCGCCATACGCCCCTGCAGGCGGCGGGCGAATTTCCTCGCCCGTTTGCAGAAGGGGCTCTCGCTGCCATCCATATTCAAGGGCAGGCCAACGATCAGCATATCCGGTTGCCATTGCTCAATATAATCGCTGATTTGCTGCCAGTTGGGTTGTCCATCGCGGGCTTTAAGGACGGCTAATGGCCGGCCAGAGGCGGTCAGGGTTTGGCCTACGGCGAGACCAATCTGGCGAGTGCCAAAATCGAAGGCCATGACACAGTGGTGCTTGTCGGTATTCAGTTTAGGCGTGCCCCGCGCTGTTGCTCAGCTGGCTGAGGGTAACACCGATACTGGCGGCAGCAAGGTCGGCGCGCTGCTCCAAGGGGGTGTCAAAGAGGAGTTGGGGCAGTAATTCTCCCTTGGGCGGTACGGTCAGCCAAGCATTATCAAGGAGCTCCTGTTCCAGCTGACCGGCAACCCAGCCGGCGTAACCGAGAGCCACTAGCGTTGCGTCGGGGCCCTGGTTGTCGGCCATATCGTCGATGATGTCTCTCGAGGTGGTGAGCAGTATATCTTCACTGATGAGGGCCGTTGTCTGCCATTTTTTCTGCGCGGGGCGATGCAGTACAAAGCCCTGATGTTCTTCGACTGGGCCGCCGCAAAGTAGGGTTTGAGTGCCATTTTTCGGGGTGTAATCTAAGTCGAGTTGTTCGAATACTTGACTTAGCGGTAGCCCTAGGGGGCGATTGATGGTGATGCCCATGGCGCCTTCCGAAGAGTGCTGGCAGATATAGACCACGGAGTGGACAAAGTTAGGGTCCAGCAAGCCAGGCATGGCAATTAGCAGTTGGCCGCGTAATGTTGTTGCCTCAGGGGTTCCCGAAGGAGCTTGGGGTATGTCGGGCGAAAGAGTTTCCATAGGCATCAGTATTGGGCGAAAGATCTAAAAATTCAAGTTGAGGCACTGTACTGCAAACAACTTGGGGTGTTAAGGCTGTCGAGGCTGAGGTGTCGGTTGATCTGGTGCCGAGGTGATGACCTTATTGCCGGGCATGTAGCGCCAAGTGCGGGTAATCTCCATTTTATCCCACTCCGACATGCGTTGCGGGAAGGGCGCAAAGGGAGCCGCTAATTTCACGGTGGTGGTGGCGGCTTGGTCGAGGGTGGGATGACCTGAGCTGGAGACAATTTCAATGTTTTCCACCGAGCCATCGGGTAGCAGCGTGACCACCATCAGGATATCCCCGTAAAGCTTGCCGAGGCGAGCACGCTCCGGATAGTAAAGGTTGCCGGTTTTTTCGACTTTTTCTATCCAGTAGTTGAGGTAGGCGGCGTGGTCGGCAGACTTGGTGCTGGCCGAGGTTAGCCGAAGGGTCTTGGGGATTTCACTGTAGGCCTGTTTCTGTTGGTCGAGTCTGGCGTGGAGGCTGCTGAGTGCGTCCAGGGGGGGGATTTGGGGTGCGTCGTTGTGGTTGCTGTCCTGACCCTGTTCCGCTAAGCGTTTATTGTAGGCTTGGCTTTCGCCATGGGTGGTGACGAGCTGAGGTTGTTTCGTTGCGCCACGTTGTTGCAGGGACTCTGGTTGCGGGGGGCTAGCTTGGGTATCGCGCAGCACGTCGGCGTCATAGGGGGCCTGTTGGTCGGTGGTGATCTCTCTGCGCTCAAGTAATTCACCACTGCCGAGTTGGTTGGCTTGGGCCAGCATTGAGGCCTGATTATTTTCTTGGTCTGTGGGGCGCTGCGCCAAGATCACTTCTAGGCTGGGTGGTGCGGCAGAGCGTTGCATAAACGCGAAGCCAATACCAAAAATGACGATGGCATGGAGGGCGATGGCAAGGAAGAGGGCAAAGCCCAAGCGGTCGCTGCCATCGTTGGGGTCGGACAGTTGAAAATGAGTATCCATTAATTAGCGATTACTGCATCCTATTTGTTGAGTCGTTGGCTAATGGCGGTCATTAGTCGCTCGCCAATGTTAGTATTTTGCTCGCGGTCGATCTCTCGGGCGCAGGTGGGGCTGGTGACATTGATTTCGGTGAGGTAGTTACCAATGACGTCGAGACCGGCAAACAAAAAGCCCTTCTCGCGCAGGGCGGGGGCGACCTGCGCGACAATCTCTAAATCACGCTCGCTCAAAGGTTGAACAATACCACGACCCCCGGCGGCAAGATTGCCACGTGTTTCACCTTTTGCGGGTACTCGGGCCAGGCAAAAGGGCACCGGCTCGCCGTCAATCACCAAGATGCGCTTGTCGCCCGCGCTGATTTGCGGAATATAGCGCTGCACCATAATTGTTCTCTGGCCCAGTTCGGTCAGTGTTTCGATAATGACACTGACATTGGGGTCGTCTTGGCGTGCGCGAAAGATACCCGTGCCGCCCATGCCGTCGAGGGGTTTGTAGATCACATCGCCATATTGTTGATGAAAGGCGCGCAGTCGGGCCGGGTCGCGACTGACTAGCAGCGCAGGAGTGCAGTCGGGGAATTGCGTGGCAAATATCTTTTCGTTGCAGTCCCGTAGGCTCTGGGGCTTGTTGACCACGAGACTGCCCTCTCTCTCCGCCGCCTCAAGAATATAGGTGGCGTAGATAAATTCGGCGTCAAAGGGTGGGTCTTTACGCATCAGGATGCAGTCGAGCTCGGCCATTGGCCGGTCGATGGCCGGGCCAAGTTCGTACCAGTGCTCGGCATCATCATAGACTGTTAATGGGCGCTGTCTGGCGGTGGCGCTGCCGTTAACGAGGGCGAGGTCGCCCATCTCCATATAAAAAAGTGACCAGCCCCGCGCCTGTGCCGCCAATAATAAGGCCAGGGTTGTGTCTTTTTTGACTTTGATGTTGTCGATGGGATCCATGACCACGCCAAGGGAGAGATGCATAAGTTCACTGCCGGTTTACTGTGTAGGGGCATAGCTTATAAATGATGCCCGGTACTGCTGACAAGTGGTTTTATTTGCGAAGCCTGTCTAGCAAATAGATTTCGCGCCTGGCTGCCAATGGTCAATAAGGCTTTATTGTGTTAAAAATTCGGATTATAAATGTGTATGTCAATACAGTGGCGACCAACAGGATGAAGGAGGGGGTATGTCGATCAATTTTGAAGCGCTAAAAGTGATGGTTATCGATGATAGCAACACGATAAGACGCACGGCAGAGACGATACTCTCCAAGGCCGGTTGTGAGGTGGTCACGGCCATCGATGGCTTTGATTCACTGGCGAAAATTGTCGATGTTGTTCCCGATGTTATTTTTGTTGATATTATGATGCCGCGCCTAGATGGCTATCAGACCTGCGCTTTGATTAAAAATAATAATGAATTTAAAGAAACGCCGGTGATCATGTTATCCAGTAAAGATGGCCTGTTTGATAAAGCCAAGGGTCGCATCGTCGGTGCCGACGAATACCTGACAAAACCTTTCAGCAAGAACGAGTTATTTGAAGTGCTCGAGAGGATTGTGACAACAAAATCAGCGGAAGATACTCCCGTTTAGGGAGTTGTGGAAAACATTATGGCCAGAGTACTCGTCGTAGACGACTCGCAGACAGAAATATTTAAACTCAAAGAAATGCTTGAGAAAAATGGACATTCGGTGCTCACCGCCGAGTCGGGCGAAGATGGCGTCAAGGTGGCGACAGATGAGCAACCCGATGTGGTCTTGATGGATATCGTGATGCCGGGCCTGAACGGTTTTCAGGCCACGCGCCAGCTGACTAAGGCCAGTGGCACCGCGCATATTCCGGTGATTATGGTGACGATGAAGGATCAGGAAACCGACAGAGTCTGGGGTTCTCGCCAGGGGGCTCGAGCCTATCTGACCAAACCGGTGGTGGAGAAAGATCTGGTTAAGGCGATAGAAGAATTTGTCCGCCACTGACTTGGATCTGCCGATGCCAGCAGACAATGTATTACAGGTCATGAACAAGCTGCACCAGTGTTTTGTCACTGGTGCCCGGCCGCTACCGGCACAAGTCGACTACGCGCCACGGATCCCCGTTATTTGCTTCTCGGTGCTGGGTCATGACTGGGTTGTGCCGTTGGACGAGGTGGCCGAATTAATTGAAATTCAAGACTGTACGCCTTTGCCGGGGGTGAAGCCCTGGGTGGTTGGTGTATCGAATCTGCGCGGTAAGTTATTACCCGTCGTCGATTTTGCACAATTCCTCGGTGGCCAATTAGCGGCTGTACAGCGCTTGCAGCGTATTGTGGTTCTGGATAGGCAGGACACCTTTGTCGGTTTGGTGGTCGATACCATCAAGGGTATGCGGCAATTGAGTCGTGATGATTTTGAGACCGACAAGGGAGAGGTGCCGCTCGCACTTAGGCCCTTTATAGAAGGCTTTTATCGGGCCGATGATGGCGGGCGCGTGTTGCAGCTGGGCCCCGATGCCCTTGTTGAAAGCCACGTGTTTCAGGATGTTGCGCTGGCGTAGATGCCGCGCTTAGAGTAGATACAGCGCTTAAATAAGCTAATAACGATAGTCACCCAGGAGTTCGAAAGATGATTCATGAAAAGCCAAAAACCAGTCTGCCAGTAGTGGGGCTTGTGGTTGTCATGATAGTACTGGTCCTTTATTTGGGCTTCTTTTTTGTCAACCTGGCCTCTCGTGTAGAAAAAGATCGCTCCAGTTTACAGGCGGCCTCCGAGGTTAGGGTGCTGGCCTATCGTATTGCCGACTTATCGGGTGCAGCCGCAGACGGTAAGCCCGAGGCTTTTACTCAGCTCAGGGCCTCCATTGATAGTGTTATTGGTCTGCGCAAGTCGCTTAACCTTGAAGATCACCAGGCGAGTAGTTTCAATGGTGTGTGGGCGAGTATCGAGTCCAGTGCCAACTTGGTGTTACAGCGTCAGGAAAGAAGCTTGTTTCTCAATGAGGTGGCCAAGGCGCTGGATGACAGCCTGCCCTTATTGCAAGAGGATCTGACGAAAATTGTCGATATTTTGCTGCGTGTCGGGGCGCCAGCCGATCAGGTTGCCGTGGCCCAGGCACAGAAGTGGCGCGTGGAAAGGATCGGCAGAAACATCGATAAAATGCTTGCCGGCAACGCCCCCGAGGTGGCCGCTGCGGCGGACCAGTTTAACGCCGATGCACGCAAGTTTGGTGACGTGCTCGCGGGTATGCAAAAAGGCAATGGCCGTATTGGCGTCAGTAAAATAACCGCTGAGCGCGCCGTGCCCATCGTTGCGGCGGCGGTCGAACGCTTTGGTTTCGTCAACAATTCAATTGAAGGTATTTATTCGGCGGCTCCGGCACTGACCGAGGCGCGCCAGGCGCTGACCGATATTCGCGCGAAAATTCCACTATTAGTCGAGCAAAGCGCCCTGTTGGCCGAGGGTGTTGGCAGTGCTAGCAGTGGCAGCCGCTACGCCAATAATTCGGTGGCGGCGATTGCGGGCGTCTTGCTGATTCTCGGTATTGCCGTTTTGGGTTTTATGTCTTACCTCACCACGAGGAATCAATTAAAGGTCACGGCGGGCGATAACCAGGACAATCAGGAGGCTATTTTACGTCTCTTGAACGAGCTTGAAGGTTTGGGGGAGGGTGACCTGCGGGCCGAGGTGACGGTAACGGAAGACTTTACCGGCGCCATTGCCGACGCCATCAACTTTGCCATTATCCAGCTCAGGGAGCTGGTGGCGCGGATCGTTGATACGGCCGAAAACGTCTCCTCTTCGGCGGATGATTCTCGCACCAGGGTTGTGCAATTGACGGAGTTATCCGAGCACCAGGCCCAGGAAATTGCCGGGGCATCGGCGGCGATTAATGAAATGGCGATAACCATTGACCAGGTGTCTGCCAATGCTGTCGAGTCAGCGGGTGTTGCCGATCGCTCTGTCTCAATCGCCAGCAAGGGCGCCGAGGTGGTGCGTAACACCATTAGCGGTATGGACCGTATACGCGAACAAATTCAGGACACGGCGAAACGGATTAAGCGCCTCGGGGAGAGTTCCCAGGAGATCGGCGATATTGTTTCGTTGATTAATGATATTGCCGACCAAACCAATATTCTTTCTCTCAACGCAGCCATTCAAGCATCGATGGCGGGTGATGCCGGTCGTGGTTTTGCGGTTGTTGCCGACGAGGTACAGCGTCTTGCCGAACGTTCTGCGGGCGCCACTAAACAGATTGCGGCTCTGGTAAAAACGATTCAGACGGATACCAATGAAGCGGTTTCCTCAATGGAGCAAACCACCGCAGAGGTGGTTTCCGGAGCCGCACTGACGCAGAATGCGGGCGTCTCATTGAGCGAAATTGAGACCGTATCGACTAATCTTGCGGAGCTGATTCAGGATATTGCCACGGCGGCAAGGCATCAATCCACTACCGCTGGTCACGTTTCAAAAACCATGAACGTGATTCAGGACATTACCACGCAAACCCTCGACGGCACGAGTGGTACCGCCTCGTCGGTTGGCAAGTTGACCGATATGGCGGTGGAACTGAGGGAGTCCGTTTCCGGGTTTAAATTGCCAGCTGATTATTTGGTGCGCGCTGATAGCGGGATTTCGGCTGACCTTGATGTAGATTTGGCCTCGGTTGAGCCTCCGCTCAATGAAGTCTTTAAACCGGCGAGCATTGCTGAGCCGGCTCCTGCTGCGTCTTTAGCGGCAGCTCCTGAGCGTGTGCCACATCGAGCGCCTCCCCATGTCGCGGATGTATTGGCGAGCAGTAGTGCCGCGATGGATGAAATTGATGCCTATTCAGCGAATGCCATTGACGACATCGCCGATTTTTCTGCCACCGATGACTTTGCCGACCTGGAAGGTGAGTCCGAGGTTTTGAAAAAAACCACCGTTTCAGATCTGGAGACGGAGCTGGCCGGGATTGACTTGGGCGAGTTTGATATAGATCTTGAGGACGATGGTCGAATCTGACACCGGGTAAGTAGCGTGCTAAAAGGTAGCGGAGGGCTTTCGAGGGGCAACTCTGGCGTCCCACCAAGTGCTGGCGAAGACGTGCAGTTGAGTGATCGACAGTATCGCCTGTGGGCCGAGATGCTCGAAAACAAAACCGGGGTGCGAATAGCCGGCCATCGAGATGATTTTGTGCGACGGCAAATAGTGCGCAGAGTACGCGAGTTGGGCCTGGTCGATGTCGAGGGCTATTTTCGCGAAGTATCGCAGCCGGGTAGCGGTACACGGGAGTGGGGCGTTTTACTCGATCGCTTACTCGTCAAGGAAAGCCAGTTTTTCCGCCATCAAGCCTCCCATGATTTTTTTAAAGAGCGCCTGATGCGCCACCTCCAGTCAGCCTCGCCGGCGCAGCGTTACAGCGTCCTCAGCGTTGGCTGTTCTACCGGAGAGGAGGTCTACTCCCTGGCGATGAACGCCTTGGATAATTATCGCTGTGCCGGACAAGCCCCGGCCTTTAGTGTCGTTGGTATCGATGTCAGTGTTGAGGCCGTTGCGTCTGCCCGCCAGGGTATTTATCCGCACCGCCATGTGGAGGCTGTGCCCCTGCCACTGCTCAATGAGTATTTTGACACGGCGACAAATAGCACGATGGCTGTAACGGCAGCATTAAAAAAGAGAGTCGGTTTCTTCGTCAGCAATATGTTTGACGAAAACTGCCCGGGTCTCGCCAGCCCCGTGGATGTTATTTTTTGCCAGAACGTATTGATCTATTTAAAAAACTGGCGGCGCAGAGACTTGTTAAATAGCTTTGTCGAAAAGCTCAAGCCGGGGGGCTGTTTAATCGTCGGTCCGGGAGAACTCAATGACTGGCAGCCCGCAGGTTTACGCCGCGTGGCTTATCCGGGTATTCAGGCCTTTGAGAAATTGTTGCCAAAAGGGATTTCACTGGAACGTGATGAGCATAACGATGAGACATAGCCTCAGAGGCCTGGAGTGGTTAGTAACCGAGCTGGACAGCAGTTTGAACTTGGCCGGCGAGGCCCTGCTGGCCTACCGCGAGTCACCAGAGGATGTCTCGCAACTGAGCTTTGCGCTTGGCTATCTGCACCAGGTCCACGGTTCCCTGACGATGGCCGAGTGCTATGGCGCGGTACTATTTGCTGGAGAGATAGAGGCGGTTCTTAAAGGGCTACTGAACGCAGCGCCCGCGAATGTTGTCGATGCCTGTACCGCACTTGAACAGGCTATGGTCGCACTGCCTGAATATATACGCTCGCTGTTGGCCGGTCGCGAGGATAGCTTGGCGACGCTGATTCGCGAGATTAACGAACTGCGAGCGGTCAGAGCCGCGCCGCTGATTTCTAGCAGTGCTCTGTTTATGCCCGACATGACAGTATTTGACCAGCGACTTAGCGATGAGCCGGGCCTGCTCAATGGCTTCACGGCGGTTGAAAAAGAAATGCTTGGCAAGCTGCAGAAGGTCTTTCAATTCGCAGTGCTGGGTTATTTACAGCAGCGCGAGCTGGAGGCGAACCAACAGAAGATTAGCGCGGTATTACAGCGCCTACAGACCACCTTTAATGGTCGTTCTCTAGAAATTTTGTGGCGTGTTGCCAGTGTTTTTTTTACCGACTTGGTTGCCAGTGATATTCGCGAGTGTGCCGCGACAGGCTATTTATTGCGCCAGCTCGATAAAACTCTGAGCAGCCTCGTCGGCAGCGAAGCCTCCGGCTTGTCCGGCGTATTGCCCCGAGATCTATTGCGCAACCTGTTGTTTTATAGCGCCCTAGTACCGCAGGCGAGTACGGGGGGGGCGGCGCTAAAAAAAGAATTCTCCCTGGAGCAAGCACTGCCCTCGCTGTCGCTGGCAGAGGTCGACGGCACCTTGCAGACACTGTTAGATGGGACGGTTATCAGGGCTCTCTGCGACACCTTGTCGAATGACATTGGGGTCTTACTCAATACGCTTGCTACCGATGAGGAGGGGGGAGAGGCGACTCCAAGCGCCATTGCCACCCTGCAAACAAGGGCGGGTGAGCTGGCGGCGACCTTGATGATGGCGGGCCAAATTAAACTGTCACAGAGTTTGCTCAAGGTGGTGGAGGGCAGTGAGCAGGCGCTTAGCGCTCGCTTGCAAAGTATTCAGGATAGCCTGGAAGACTGGGCTTTACACTATGCCGAAGCGCCATTGGCCAGCGACCTGCTGGCCGAAACGGCCTATGTGGTGGACGATGCCCAGCGCGCACTGATTCGTGAGGTGCGCAATAATTTTGAAAGTATTAAAGAGTCGATTGTTGGCTATATTACCTCGTCGTGGGATGGCCAGTTTTTGTCGGAAATCCCCCGCCAGTTCGAACATGTTTTTGGCGCGGTTGAAGTTATCGGCTTCAAGCGGGTGGCGATTATTGTCGAACAACTCGGCAGCTACATTAGTAGCCACCTGTTGCACAGTGAGCAAGCCCCGCAATGGTCTGAACTCGATGCCCTTGCCGATGCCATTACCGGCTTTGAATATTATCTTGAGGCCATTGATCAAGGTCGAGAGGACGAACAGCTCGAGATGCTGCGTTTCACGGTTCTAGCGATGCAGAAACTGGGTCTTGAGGTTGAGCTGGAGGCCGCAGAGACCGTCGAGCATAGCGTTATTAATACTGCCAATGATGTCCTAGAGAGCCTGGATGGCGAGGCAAGTGATAGCGCCGACGACGAGGACGAAGTTGACCCCGAGATTAAAGAAATTTTTATTGAAGAGGCTCAGGAGGTACTGGCCGAGCTTGAAATAAATTATCCGGCTTGGTTGCTCGAGCCGTCCGAGCATCGGGTTCTGAATGAGCTGCGTCGAGGTTTTCATACATTGAAGGGCAGTGGCAGGATGGTGAGGGCCAATGTGATTGGCGACTTGGCCTGGGCACTTGAGAATATGCTCAATAAAATCCTCGATGGCGGTGCATCTACCGCCCCTGAGCTCGCTGAGCTACTCGATATCTCCCTCGCCTTGATACCTACCTTGGTCGACGACTTTGCCCGTGGTGAGCCCAGTTTATCGCCTTATTGTGCCGCTCTGATTACAGCGGCCGAAGCCTTGGCGAGGGGTGAGCCTGCGGAGCTACCTGAGGTCGACGGAGCGGCTGCCAGCGAGGAGGCGAGTCTGCTTAGCGAGGGTGATGAGACCGGCGCTGATGATGGTGAGGCGGGGCGTGTAGAGAGTGAAGATGGCGCGGCACTGCAGCCCGTTATGCAAATTTTTGTCGGTGAGGCCGGCGCCTATATTGAGTCCCTAGCTCACTTTTTAAATGATTTTCAACAGCCCCGCGAGGGCTTGCGCTTAGTGCCAGCAGAGGTACAGCGCGCCTTGCACACATTGCAAGCCAGCGCCGGCATGGTTGGCCTAATGGCCGCCGCCGAACTGGCCGCCACGCTTGAGGATTTTCTCACCGAGCTATTCGCGCGAGGGCAGCGAGTTAGTACGGGCATTATCGCCGTATTGACGACAAGTGTTGAACCCCTGCGCAATACCCTAGTTCGTCTTGCATCTGGGCACGATGAAGACAGCGCCAGCTTGAAGGGGCCTCG
The DNA here is from genome assembly GCA_002162815.1 of Gammaproteobacteria bacterium 53_120_T64. Classification (GTDB taxonomy): domain Bacteria; phylum Pseudomonadota; class Gammaproteobacteria; order Pseudomonadales; family Porticoccaceae; genus Reddybacter. The sequence continues at coordinate 76,854 of MAAT01000005.1, forward strand.
CACCCGCATCGAATCGGCGCGTACACAGTGGCATGAGCAGAGCGCCGATAAAGTGGTTCCCGGGGGCCTTGCCGGAGTGCAGCGGTTGATGGTCTCGGGCTTAGAGAATGTGCTATTGGCCGATACTCTACTGGCACAGTGGTACCAGCAGCCGGTATTGCGTGCTGGGGATGTCGCGCCCTTAGTGGCAGAGCTGGTGGAGCTCAGTGCCGTGGCGAAAGGCCCTGATGTGGCATCGTTGGCGCAGGTGTCCGATGCGTTTTCCCGCGCTCTGAGTGGTCTTGCCGGTCGGGAGCACGGTTTCGATGGCGCGACTCTCGCTGTCTTTAAGACTGCTCACGAACTGATTCTGAAAATGCTGGACAGGGTGGCCATCGGTCAGCCCCTCAGTTCGGTGCCTCTGGCACTGATTAGCCAGTTACAGCGTCAAGCCGAGGCAGTTGTTGTGGCTGAAAACAAGCAAAGCACCGGCTCAGAAGCCTCTGCAGCGACGGTGATGAGTAATGCCGATGTGGCAGACCGTGTGGCGAGTGAAAACCATGATCCCGAGGTCCTGCCCTTTTTCCTTGAAGAGGCCGATGACCTACTCGAGGATATTGAAAATGCCCTGCAGGCATGGCGCACTGAACCCCGTGATGTCGCCCAGGGCGCGATTTTAAACCGCGTGCTACACACCCTGAAAGGGGGCGCCAGGCTCGCTGGCTTGCGTTTGCTGGGTGATTTGAGCCACGACCTAGAAGAGCTGATACTGCGGCAAGAAAGCGCGCTGGCAGAGGGTCAGGCGGGCGTATTCGATGGGCTTTTTACCCGCTATGACGAACTGCACCGGGTGCTGGATAGGGTGAAGTCGGGCGGTGTAGCGACACCTGTCGAAGCGCCACTGGCAGAGCTGGATGCGGTGAGTGGCGTCGAGTCCGATGACTCTTCGCCGTCGCAAGATGCTCTCGAGGTCGTTACCGATGAGGCGCTTGAGGATGACGTAGTGGCCAGCGTGTTGGCGCAAGTGCCAAGCGCTGAGTTGCCCAGTACGGTGTTAACCAGAGCCGAGCTGGCGGTGAGCACTGACCTGCCGAGCGAGCCTGTACTAGCGCCGGAGGTTGTGCCGGTACGCGAGCCAGCGGTTCCGACAGCGGCGCGCGTGAAACCTGCGGTGGTGATCCAGGAGTCGGTAAAAATTCCCGCCCAAGTGCTGGATAATTTGGTAAATCTAGCGGGTGAGGCGAGCATTGCTAGAGGCCGTGTTGAGCAAGGCATCGGCGAGTCGACCAGTACTTTAGATGAAATGACAGAGACGATTGCGCGTTTACGCAATCAGGTGCGTCAGCTGGGGCGTCAAACAGAGGCGCAAATTCAGTTTCGTCGTGAGCAAATTGAATCTTCGCAGAGTGCCGATTTTGACCCGCTGGAGCTGGACCGCTATTCCCGATTGCAGCAATTATCCCTGGGTCTCGAAGAGTCCGGTTCCGACCTACAGGATTTAAAAGATACTCTGCGAGAAAAGTATCAGGCCGTGGAAGGCTTGATGTTGCTGCAATCGCGAATCACCCAGGATCTGCAAGAGAACCTCATGAAGACGCGACTGGTACCGTTTTCGCGATTAGTGCCACGCTTGCGGCGTATTGTGCGGCAGGTGGGTCAGGAGCTGGGTAAGCAAGTCAATTTGAGTCTGAATAACATTGAGGGTGAAATGGACCGCTCGGTGTTGGAAAAAATTATTACACCGATAGAGCATATGTTGCGCAATGCCATCGACCACGGCATAGAAAGCACCGAGCAGCGCCTAGCTGCCGATAAACCCACGGCAGGTAATATTGCCCTCTCTTTTCAGCGCGAGGGCGGCGAGGTAGTGATTACCGTGGCCGACGATGGTATGGGGCTGGACGTTACTGCGATACGTGATAAGGCCATTAGCAAGCGGATTATCTCCGCTGATACCGAGGCCAGCGATGGCGAATTATTGCGGCTGATTTTTCAACCGGGCTTTTCCACGGCGACCGAAGTTAGCCAGGTCTCGGGGCGCGGCGTCGGCATGGATGTGGTGAAAACAGAGGTTCACCAGCTGGGCGGCTCGATTGCTATTGAGTCGGTACTCGGTCAGGGCGTGGAATTTAGCATTCGCCTGCCCTTTACGGTCTCCGTCAATCGGGCTCTATTGGTCAAAGGCGGTGGCAGCGTCTATGCCCTACCACTGAGTAGTATTGCCGGTGTCACCCAATTGAGTAGGGAAGAGTTGGAGGGCTTTTATCGCGAGCCGAGCAGACAGCTGGAATACGGGGGGCTCGAATACCAGGTTTGTCCACTCGGTCGTTTGCTACAGGGCGGACTGGAGCGCTCGCCACTGGTTAGTTCTGGCAAGGCGGCGCTGGTGCTGGTTGAGGTCGATCACTATCGCTACGCCGTTGAAGTCGGTGCCATTGAGGGCAACCAGGAAATAATAGTGAAGGGTCTCGGCACGCAATTCAACAATGTGCCCGGGGTGGCGGGGGCGACGATTCTTGCCAGTGGCGATGTGGTGGTGATTCTCGACTTGCCGGCGCTAATTCGCTTGAGGGCCGACAAGTCAATTCTTGAAGCCCCTCGCGAGGCAGTACTTCGAGCGAACTCTTGCGATCCGGGGGCGGCCAGCGAGGAAGCCAGCGCTAAAACCATTATGGTGGTTGATGACTCGGTGACGGTGCGCAAAGTGACCTCTCGTGTTCTCGAGCGGGAGGGCTTTCGCGTGGTGACGGCGAAAGACGGCGTTGAAGCAACCGATATACTCGGCCAGGTAAAGCCCGATTTGATGCTGTTAGATATCGAAATGCCGCGTATGGATGGCTTCGAGGTGGCGCGGGTGGTGCGAGGGTCGGAGGCCTTCGCGGACTTGCCGATTATTATGATTAGCTCGCGTACCGGTGAAAAGCACCAGCAGCGCGCGCGCGATCTTGGCGTCAATGAATTTTTAGGTAAGCCCTATCAAGAAGATGCATTGCTGAATTTATTGGATGAGTTGCTCGATCTTGGCTTCGCCTAAGCTCGGTAACATCAACGGCAGGCCGGTGCCGCGCATCGGTATTATCTTGGCCGATGTTCAGCGACGCGAGGCGCTGCGGACTGTCGTCGAGGCCCACGGTTTTAGCGTCAACTATTGTGGCGTGCTGCCAGTGGATACTCAGGCGCGTATCGCGGGCAGCGAGGTCGATGCCTGGTTAGCGGATGAGTGCGATGTGGCGCCGGCCCTGCCTTTCCCCGAGAGCCAGCCATTGCTTGTCTGTCGCGTTGGCGCGGCCGCTGATACTGGGCTCTGGCGAGGGGTGGTGGAGCGCCAGCTCGATGACCTCGTGCAGAATCATCGGCAGTTGTGTGAGGCCAGTCGGGCGTCAAAGGTCTGGTTGCTAGCGGCCTCTGCCGGGGGCTTACACGCGGTGCGGCGCTTTTTGGCGGACCTGAATACCTCTTATGGCGTGGCCTTTGTCTATGCACAACATATCGATGCCGAGCAGGCCGAGCAGTTGGTTAAAATGATTGTGCGCAATACCTCGTGGCGAGCGGGAATGGCCCGCGATGGCAAGCCCTTGGCAAACGGTAGTGTCACGGTGGTGCCGCCACAACAGCGTATTTCCCTGTCGCGGGGCTTGGTGTCAACGCACAACTCAGGCTGGCCGGGCCCCTATGCACCGAGTATTGATAATGTGGCTGGCGAGTTGGCCCGCGAGTATGGCTCGGCCTGCGGCATGATTGTGTTTAGTGGATTGGGGGACGACGGCGTTGCCGGATCGCACTTGATTCGTGACAATGGGGGTAGTGTCTTGGTGCAATCTCCCGCTGACTGTACGGTGCCAGCGCTGTCAGAGGCGGTGCTTAAATACGGTTCTTTTTGCCACAGTGGCAGTGTTGAGCAATTGCGAGAGCGCTTTATCAAATTGCAAAGTAGTGGCCCCGGGTCTTCTGGTGTGGGCTTTAAAGGAGTTGTTCGTGGTGGAAAATAAGATGCTGCTAAAGGCGGAAGCGGCCGAATCAGAGGCGGGCTTAGCGCAGGTGAATGGTCTTTTATTGCCACTTGCCGATACCGAACTCTTAGTGCCCCAGCTCGCCGTTGCCGAGGTAGTGAGTTGGGGGGAGCTGGCTGCGGGCGCTTTTCAGCCGGCTGAGTCGGCTGCCAATTTACACTGTTACGGCTGGCTCAGCTGGCGCTTTCAAAATATCCCCCTGTTGTCCTTTGATAGCCTGAGCCAAGGGCGCAAGCCGGCGCTCGATAAAGATGTAAAAATAGTGATTTGTAATGCCGTTTTTAAGGCGGCGGCGTTGGGCTTTTATGCGCTGCCGCTGACCGGATTTCCCCAGGCCTTACGCCTCAATATGGACGAAGAACTCGCGCTGGAGGGTGAGCCCTGCGATCGAGAGGCAGTGCAAATGCGTGTCAGTATCGATGGGCGGGAGGCTTTGATTCCCGATTTCGATTTTCTCGAGCAGGTTGTTTGCGATATTGTGGCGGCAAGAAATAAGTAAGGTCGGGGTTGGGCACCTAGGGATAAAGCGGCGTTGAGGGCTTGGCGCTACTGCCCTCGGGTTTTACTGACCACAGTGAGTTTAGCGCGCTGGCATTGGTAGGGATGTTGACCCATTCATGTTGCTGTTGGCAGCTTCACTGCCACTGTCATCTGAGACTGGCGTTATAAAATAATAAAGCTCCTCGAGCCCCCTTGATAAGCGTTTCACTACGCCGTTTAGGCTCTAACTATCAGCGTTAGCGGCTTCTGCTTAGCGCCATGCCCCGGCATCACCTGCTGGCTTATCAGTGCGGAGGCAAGGCGGGGCCTATGGTAGAATTCTTGGCTGCTAATCAAGGCACAATAAAGTCAGGAGCAACGCTATGCTAGGCCAGATGATGGGTGATGCACTCACCATTACATCGATTATGAAGTTTGCTAAAAAAGTCTTTCCCGATACCGAAATCGTCTCGGTGACGGGTGACAACCCGCGCCACCGTTGTACCTTTGGCGAGGCTTTTTCGCGTGTGCAGCAACTGGCCAATGCACTGGCAAAATTGGGCTGTGCACCGGGGGACCGAATTGCGACCTTGGCCTGGAACGACTACCGCCATTTTGAGTTGTACTATGGCATCAGCTGCTCAGGTTATGTTTGCCACACCATTAACCCTCGCCTCTTTCCCGAGCAGGTGTCCTATATCGTCAACCACGCGGAAGACCAATGGGTGTTTGTCGATCCCGCTTTCGTGCCGATGCTCGAGCAATTACAGGCTGAATTAAAGACCGTACGTGGTTTCGTGGTGATGACCAGTAAGGCCGCAATGCCCGAGACCACCTTGAATAATGTGCGTTGCTACGAAGAGCTGATCGAGGCCGAGGTCGATAGCTTTACCTGGCCCGAACTCGATGAAAATAGTGCCAGTAGCCTCTGTTACACCTCGGGTACCACGGGTAATCCGAAAGGCGTGCTGTATTCCCATCGCAGTACCGTGCTGCACTGCTTGGGTACCAATACTAAAGATATTTTGGCCTTGGCTCCCGATGAAACCATGATGCCGGTAGTGCCGATGTTCCATGTCAATGCCTGGGGCAGTGTCTATGGCGCGGCCATGGCGGGTACTAAGTTGGTATTTCCGGGGCCTAAAATGGGTGATGGCGAGACGCTGGCAACATTGATTAATGAGGAGGGGGTGACCTTTGCCCTCGGGGTGCCAACGGTATGGCTAGCCCTGGTTAATTATTTGCAAGAGTCGGGTCGCAAGGTCGAATCGCTGCAGCGACTAGTGGTGGGTGGTGCCGCTTGCCCGCGCTCATTAATGGAGGCGATGGATGCCTTCGATGTCGACATGCATGTCGGTTGGGGCATGACAGAAATGAGCCCGCTGGGTACCTATAATACGCTATTGCCGTGGATGCATGACTTGCCGGAGGATGAGAAATTTGCCTACCGCTTGAAAGCGGGTCGACTAATATACGGTGTTGAGATGCGCATCGTCGATGAAGAAGTTAACGCCTTAGCTTGGGATGGTAAAGTCTCGGGGCGCCTGCAAGTGCGTGGCCCCTGGGTTTGTAAAAGTTATTACAAGCTGGAGAATTCCGATGCCCATCTGCCCGATGGCTGGTTTGATACGGGCGATGTCGCGACCATCGACCCGTACGGTTTTATGCAGATCACCGATCGCACCAAGGACGTTATCAAGTCGGGGGGAGAGTGGATCAGTTCCATTGATGTTGAAAATGCCGCGATGGGTCATGAGGATGTCGCCGAGGCCGCCGTGATTGGTGTGCCTCACCCGAAATGGACAGAGCGGCCCTTGTTGGTCGTGGTGAAGCGCCCGGGTAGTGAGCCCCAGAAGGCAGACTTACTGGCCTATCTCGACGGTAAAATAGCCAAGTGGTGGATTCCGGAAGATTGTGTCTTTGTTGAAGAAATCCCCCATACGGCGACGGGCAAGGTCAGTAAAAAAGACTTGCGGGAATTGTTTGTCGAATACAGCTATTAAAGAATCGCTAGGAGTGTAGAGCAGCGGATGTACACATTAAATAATTTCACACAGCAGGTTTAACTATGTCAGTGCCACTATTGAACGACCGGGATGTTGAATTTCTCCTTTACGAATTTCTCGATACCGAAAAATTGCTCGAGAGACCACGCTACAGTGAACACTCCCGTGAGATTTTCGACGCCTCACTGCGCACGGCAAAAACCATTGCCGAAAAATACTTTGCCAATCATTTGGTCGAGGGTGATGAAAACGAACCGACACTGGAAGATGGCGTCGTTAAAATGATTCCAGAAACCAAGGTTGCCTGGGATGAATTCGCCAATGCCGGTTTTTTAGCCGCCCACCAAGACTACGAAGAGGGCGGCATGCAAATGCCCGAAGTGGTTTTTCGCATGGTCATGGCCTATGTGAATGCGGCGAATATTGGCACAGCGGCCTATCCCTTTGTCTCTACAGGTGCGGCAAACTTAATTCGCGCCTTTGGTTCGGAGGAGCAAAAAGCCAAGTTTTTAACCTTAATTATGGATGGGCGCAGCAATGGCACCATGTGCCTGACAGAGCCGGGGCAGGGCTCGGCGTTGGGTGATATCACCACTATGGCGGAGCCCGCCGATGACGGCACTTATCGGGTTTTTGGCCAGAAAATGTTTATTTCCTGTGCTGACCACAATATTGCCGGCAATGTGATTCACATGGTGTTGGCCAAAATTAAGGGCGCCCCTCCCGGGGTAAAAGGTATTTCTCTTTTTATTGTGCCGAAATTTTTGGTGAATGAAGACGGCTCACCGGGCGAGCGCAATGATGTCGTGGTTGCCGGCCTCAACCATAAAATGGGCTATCGCAATACGACCAATGCGGCATTAAATTTTGGCGAGCAAGAGGGTGCGATTGGCTACCTCGTTGGCGAGGCCAATAAGGGCCTCGGCTATATGTTCCAAATGATGAATGAGGCGCGTATTGGTGTCGCTCTCGGTGCAGCGTCGATTGCCTACCAAGGTTTCAATCACTCTTTGGATTATGCGCGGCAGCGACCCCAGGGCCGTTTGGCCTCATGCAAGGACCAGCTCTCACCTCAGGTTATGCTGGTGGAGCATGCGGATGTACGCCGCTTATTACTCGCGCAAAAATCTTATGCCGAGGGCTCACTGGCGATGTGCCTGTTTGGTAGTAGTTTGTTTGAAAACCAGAACAGTGCACAGAGTGAAGCGCTGCGCACCCGCAGCGCCCAGTTATTGGATTTACTGACACCGGTGATTAAATCGTGGCCATCAAAGTACGGCTGTATTTCCAATGATATGGCGATACAAATATTGGGTGGTGCGGGTTACACCCGGGAGTATCCGGTAGAACAGCTCTACCGGGACCAGCGACTCAACCCCATCCACGAAGGGGCGGAAGCTATACACGGCCTCGATTTACTGGGCCGAAAACTCAAGCTCTATGGCGGCGCGGGATACGCCTTCTTCAAAGAGGATGTCGCTGCGGATATTGCCTGTGCAAAAGGCTTAGACGCCGTTCAATCACTAGCCGGAAAGTTAGAAAGTGCGATGGCGGTGCTGGAGCAAACAACCGAATCACTGCAGCAGCAAATGGCAGAAGATATTGACCGTGGTCTAGCAAATGCCACGGCCTACCTCGATATGTTTGGTCGTATTGTCGGTGCTTGGATGTGGTTGAAGCAGGGCATTGTGGCGGCAAAAGCACTGGAGGGCGCGATCCACGAAAGTGATGAGCGTTTTTACCGGGGAAAACTGCAGGCCGCGAAATACTATATCGACTGGGAGTTACCTGCCGTCGTACAGTACGCAGCGTTACTCGAGGCGGGCAATAGCGTGCCATTTGAAATGCAGGATAAGTGGTTTTAATAGCGTTATATAGCGATCTCTAGGCAACTGCCCACATTAATGAAGGCCTTTTTAATTAGTGGCGGGAGTTGCCCGGAGTGTTTGATGTTGACTTGTCACGCTGCATTTGCCTGTGTGATTTTCCGCGTACCTTAAACTCATTGAGGTATTTTTTCTCAAACTCTTCTCTAGGTAAGGGGCGGCTGATTAGGTAGCCCTGAATAATATTGCAACCGAGCTCGTGAACGATGGCGCTTTGTTGCTCATTCTCAATACCCTCCGCGATCGTGGTCAGGCCGAGACTATCGGCCAGTGCAATAATTCCTTTAACAATAGGCTTGTCATCGGGGTTAAGTTCTATATCTTTGATAAAAGATCGGTCGATTTTTAAAATATCGACAGGTAAGTTCTTAAGATAATTTAGCGATGAATAACCGGTGCCGAAATCGTCGATGGCAAGGGCAAAGCCCATGTCTTTTAAGGCCAGAAGCTCCTGCCTGCTCTTCTCTGGGTCGTCCATTAACATGCTTTCGGTCAGCTCCAGTTCAATAAGCGAAGCCGGAACATTACTTGTTTCCAATTGATAAAAGAGGAAGTCGGACAGACTACCGGTAGTTTCAATGTCTTTTGTCGATAGATTAATGGACAATTTGACGTCGAAATTTCTCTGCTGCCACTCGCCTATTTGTTTAAAGGCCTGACGAATTACCCAGAATGTTAAATCCTTAATTAAACCTGTTTCCTCTGCCAGGGGGATAAATTCGGCGGGACTTAAAAATCCGTGTTTGGGGTGCTCCCAGCGAATAAGTGTTTCAGCAGCGACTACCCTATTTGAGCGCAAATCGACCTGGGGCTGGTAGTGAAGGACTAACTGTTGATGGGAAATGGCGTAGCGCAATTCCTGTTCCAATTCTAAGCGTCGTGCAACCTTGTCTTCCATCCCCTGTTGGTAAAAGCTGTAATTATTACGGCTTTTCTTCGCGCTAAACATTGCCAGATCGGCATGTTTGAGCAGCGCATTCACATCCTCACCATCCTCGGGATAGATGGAAATACCGACACTGGCGGTGACAAACATTTTTTGTTGAATAAAAACGAAGGGACTGGCGAGGGAGCTGCAGATATTCTGTGCGATGAGAGCCACAGCATCGGCATCTTCGATATTCTCAAGAATCACCGTAAATTCATCGCCACCAAGACGTGCAACAAAATCACTTTCACGCACCGAGCTCTGCAGGCGGTCGGCAACGGCCTTGAGTAATAAATCACCAATATTATGACCCAGAGAATCATTAATGTTTTTAAAGTGGTCGAGGTCGAGAAATAGCACTGCAAAATTTGAATTGTCGAGTTTTGCGCGATTGAGAATTAAGCGCAGGTCTTGCATCAACTTACTACGATTGGGAAGACCGGTAAGTGAATCGTGGTAAGCGAGTTCTTTCACGCGCTTTTCAACACGATTGGCCTGTAGTAGTCGGGACACCCGCTCTTTGAGGACGGTGAAATTTAATGGCTTGGTAATGTAGTCGGTAGCGCCGGAGGAAAATGCCTTGTTGATCGCCATATCATCATCGAGAGAGGTGATCATCAAAATAGGGGTATCATTAAAGTTGGGTAGAGCCTTAATCGTTTTACAGGCCTCGAAACCATCGATTTCAGGCATGATGGCGTCCATCAATATTAAGTCTGGAGTGTCTTGCTGACAAAACGAAATAGCTTGTTGTCCGTCGCGCGCTTCGAAGATTTGGAAGGCTTGCTCAGTGAAGATATTCTTTAAGGCCAGGCGGATAGTGCGATCGTCATCGACGATCAGTAGTTTATGTTTTCTCCGGTGAATTTCTTCAGTGTTGGTAATGGGGTTGAGAAGATTGTTTTCAATATCACGCTTTAAGATCTCAAAATCATCGACCAGGGCTTCGATGTAAATATCACATTGGTGCAGTTGTTGATTCTTAGCAAGGTGCTCAATAATCTTTGCCGTTTCAAGAAAATTAATGGCGCCGAAATTACTGGCGCTGCCTTTTAAGGTGTGGGCCAGCTCGCGAACATTTTTGGCACTGCTGCGCTGCATTGCCTGCTTAAGCGAATCGATATAGATGGGTGAGTCTTCAAGGAATGCTTCAAGCATTTTTATAACGACATCGCCCACCCCTTCGAAAAGATCCTCCATAACCTGAGGGTCGTATGCTAAAACTTGTTGTGTGTCATCATGCTCAGATTCGATGGGAGCGATAGCTTGTTGATGACCGGCAGAGTTGTTTTCTGACGTCCAGAAGATCAGCTCTTCACGGAGTTTATTGAGCCTGAGTGGTTTGCCGATAGAGCCGTCCATACCCGCGAGTAAGCATTTATCTTTGTCTTCATCAGAGGAGTTGGCACTCATCGCGATAATGGGTAGATGGAAATCACTTTTTTGTTTGCGAATCTCTAATGTTGCTTCATAGCCATCCATTACTGGCATATTGCAATCCATAAGAACCAGGTCGTAATCATGGCGTTGTGACTTGGTGACGGCATCTTGGCCATTGATAGCAATGTCTGATCGATATCCCAGTTTATTGAGCATCTCGCGTGCAACTTGCTGGTTGACCCTGTTGTCATCAACGATAAGAATATATTTGTCGATGTTTTTGGTCTGTGTAAGGTTTGTAGCTCGTATGATTTGCTGTTGTGCTTCACCAGTGCTCGGGTTGTTGTTGATATTAATAAGTTGGTCGAAGGAAGATCTGAGCAAGGGTTTTTCTATCGTTAAAAAACGATGGGCTTCCAGTTTGAGTGGTCTGTAGGGGTTGATTAAAATAGCAACAGTGACGCCTTCACTTTCGGCAAGTTGTGATAGTAGAGGTAGGAATTCACTTTCATTGAGGTAGTAAATTTCCTCGTCGACAATAATAAATTCAAAGCCTATCTGGGCATTTTTTAAGCGCGATATTTCAAGTTGAGCGGCGCGTAAGCTACTGGTGCTGATGCAGAGAAAATCATTTTTTTGTATGGAAGACGCCGTAAATAACCTGACGATAGTGCTATTGGTGATTAATAGCGCGTGTTTTTGTTCATCAAGTGACAGGCCGGCATCGCTATTTGATGCCGAGAATATTTGCTCGATGGGGACGTTAAAGGTAAATGTTGAGCCTCTGTCGGGGGTGCTGTGAAGCGCTATTTTACCATCCATTAATTCTACCATTTGCTTGCAGATCGTCAGGCCGAGCCCGGTGCCCGTATAGGCTTTAGTGATGGATGAGTCTGCCTGAGTAAAGGCATCAAATATGCTGGCCTGACTCTCTTCTTTAATGCCAATCCCGGTGTCACGTATTTCAAATTCTATTTCAGCATTGGCTTCATGTTGGTAGCGGATACGTAAAAATATCTCACCGCTATCGGTGAACTTAATGGCATTACCCAGTAAGTTGATCAGTACTTGGCGAACCTTTGAGGAGTCGATGGCGACTAGGCTGGAGATGGTGGCGCTATCGATGTCATAGCCAAAATTCAGTTTTTTTCTAAGAGCCTGTGCGGAGAGGAGCTGTATCACCTCTTCGGCGAGGTCTCGGATGTCAACCTGTTTCAGGTTGACATCCATGTTTCCCGATTCCATTTTTGAAAAGTCGAGAATATCTTCAATTAAATCCAGTAGGTTTTCCCCGGAATTTTTTGCAATATCGATATATTCGGCTTGCCGGGAATTAAGTCGGCTTTCACTGAGCAGGTCCATCATACCGAGCACGGCATTGAGTGGGGTGCGCAATTCATGGGTGACGTTGGCAACGAACTCCCCCTTCACTCTGGCAGTTTCCAGAGCTTTGTCGTGAGCGTTTTTAAGCTCTTCCTCTCTAAGCTCTATGCCGTCCATCATGGTGTTAAAGGCGTACTGCATTTTAGCCACATCGGGCTGTGCTTCCAGGGTGGCGCGAATGGAGGTATTGCCTTTTTCGGCCTCGCCCATTACCAAAGCAAGTTGTTTGACCGGGCGGGTAACACGTTTTGAAATCTGAAAAAGACTCAAGATAATTAAAGCGGCAATAGCAAAGGATACGATAAAGCTGGTCTGGTAGGTTCCACGCTGCATTAGGTGCAGGGTATCTTTACTCATCGAAAGCGTGACATAACCCAATAAAGCCTTGGCGTCATCCGGGTCTTGGTAGATGTCTGTCAATTCTTCATCAAAACCAATTGCTGAAAAAACAGGGGAAGAAAAAACCCAATCCGAGTCGCTCTCAACGACCATCATTGCGGCGTCATCGTGGGGGGGCGTGCTCAAAGGCTCTGAATAAATATCGACTGCTCTGTACAATATGCTGCCATCGGCGGCTTTGAGTTCTATGACTTCAATGTCGGGAAAGCCTGCAATCGAGTTAACCACCTCTTGAGCCGCGTATTCACTTTGATAAAGTAAGGCAAGTTTACTTTGACCGGCAAATGTTTGAGTAATTTGCATGCCTTGGGCGCGCATCTGTTTTTTCAAAATGTCGTTGGATGTCCTGCCTACAGCGAAGGAGACAAGGGTCGACATCAGAATAACAGCGATAACAAAGATGATAATCAGCTGTTGACTGAATTGTAGGTCGAGTAGTTTTTTACTGGTACGCTTAAGCATTAGTCATAAGCCTATAGTAGTCGGTGGATATGTAATCCACCGATGTCGTTGGGCATAATGCCGAGATGCTTGCTGGTTCGCTCATTAACAATCAGGTGTACATTTTTCAGGGGTAATAAGCGGGTTCTGGGTATAGAGGGCAGTTTTTCATGGTGTCGGGCCAATTCGCCTAGGGCGCCACCCATTCTGAAATTGTCGGGATAGACCGAGAATAGTACACCGCGTTTGACGTGCGTTGGATTGGAAGAAAAAACCACTATTTTTTTCTTCCAGGCGGCTTCCATTACTAGCATCAATATACTTGGGTCGTTGAGATGGGCGCCTCGCATCAACCAAATGGCGTCAGATGGTGAGGCCAGGTTGATAATGGCCAGGTATTTATCGGCAGCTTGTTGTACCGAGCTGACTTCCTCTGATTGTAAGGTTTTACCCCGCCGAGCTAGGAAACTTTTAGCGCGATCAATTTGTTGTTGGCGATCAGTATTAGCGACGACAAACACCCGTTTGATAAATGGGGCAATGGTTAATAAGTTCGACAAAATGATTTCTGGGTCGGGGGTCATTGAGACTCCAATGACGGGTGTCTCAGTATTTGTAATAGCACCGGCAACTATGGGGACCTTTAAGTCAAGCTGTCGAGCTTTTTTTAGCGATAGCTTGCCGAGTGTCATTATTACATTGGGTTGGTATTGCTCGATTTTTTGCTTGAGTCTATTGTTGTCGTTACGAGACTCAAGTCGAAATTCTTTGATGCTAGCGGGGTAGTTTTCTTCAATGCCTTTAATGATGCTACGGTATATTTTGTTATAAGGGGCTTTTACATTCGGGTAAATGATAAGTAGGCCTGATGATAAGGCATGACCGGGTATCAATAACTGCCCGAATAGCAGTAGGGCGAGCCCAAATAAGTGCCCTCTGCCATACCCTGTTTGTATTTCCCTATTAAAAACGCGCATAGATATCCGTTGAAAGTGTCAGTTTTCTGTCTTAAAGGCTGTAGCGAATTTCTCCGAATATACGCCTACGCGCTAGGGGTAGATCATTACTAATGGCGGGTGCTGGCTGACCGTTGGGGCTAGGTTCTCGGGCGTCACTGTTAAAAAGGTTTTTAGTGATCAGTGCCAGTTCTAATTGATCCGTCAAAAAGGACTTGCGAATGTTAAAGTCGACAGTGGTGTAATCATTAATGTTCGCGCGAGAGTCATCAAATACACGGTTCCTGTCCATCACGCGGTTGGCCTGTAGGCTTATATTCCAGCCACTCGGCAGAGCGGTGTTGGCGCGGATATAAAGTTGCTGCTCCGGTGCATTGGCCGCGTCGGCCTGATTGAGCTCATCCTCCGATTTTTGCCAGGAATAATTACTTAATATTGAAAAGTAATTATTGACTTTCCATCTAGCTTCTAACTCAATCCCGTGGCCCTTCTGCTCTCCCACATTCTGTGCTGTGCGGGTACCGCTGCTGTCAATATTAGGGGTAAACTGAATGATATCCTTCCAATAATACTGGAACAGGTTTAGATCGAGAGTCAGGTCATAAGTCGGTTTATAGTTAAAAGCCAGCTCGTAACTTTTTAGGGTTTCTGGCTTGAGGTCGGGGTTGCCAAGAAAGAGTGGATTGGCTTGTTCTCCGGCCTCGCCAAATGATGGGGCTCTAAACGATTCTCCGTACAAGGCTTTTACTGTTAAGTTGTGCCGCGCGGACCAAACAAGTGCAACACGGGGATTGGTGGTGTCGCCGAAGTTGGAGTAGTGGTCAAAACGCAGACCCGTTGTCAGTTCCCAATCGTCTGCTAGGTGCCAGACATCCTGGATAAATACATGGCTATTTTCACGTTCGTCTTCATTGAGGAAGGCAGAAGGTGTGCCGGACACGTTGACGAGTGGGCTACCGGGAGGTATAGCTAAACCGGTAGTGGGGTTAGTACCGAAGTTCTTTTCTTCCTTTACTTTATAGATATCACCATAATAATAACCGATACCCGCCATTAACTCGTGTCGAGTAAGGCCGCGGAAGGTGGCGCTAAGGTTGGTGCGGTAATGGCGCTCGTAGACCTCTGGGTTACCTATAACGCCCTCAGGGAAGGGGTATGGATTAAAAGGGGAGCCAGTTGATCCCTGCGGGAAAATCCGCAAATCGTCATCGACTTCCTGGCTGGTCTGCAGGTAACTAGCTGTTGCTTTAATGCCAATATTTTTAGTGAATTGGTTATTGTTGTAGTTCAGGTCGGCATTATAGCGTTTACTGGCTACTTGGCCCTTGGGGTCTAGTGCTTGAGCAATGCCTGCACCGAGGCCTCCGGCGTTTCTGATTTGAGAACCGGCACGAAAAGTCAATTTATTGAAGGTCAGTTCTAGCCTGGCATCGATGGCCTCACCTTCTCTGTTGATGCTGCCGGGTGCTAGAGATGCACTAGTTCCGCTAAGGCGGTCTAGAAGTGATTGGGCATCACTGGTGATTTTTTCACTATTACCATCGGTTTTACGACCTTCAATAATTGCCATGTAGCCGAGTCCGTCGACTGACCCTGCAGTTTGCAACCAATAATTTTTACTGTTTGATGTACCGTAACGAAGTCCGACTGACGTGCCGGAAATTTCCGATGAGGTTTTCGTGATGATATTAATCACGCCTGCGAAAGCATCAGCGCCGTAAATTGCCGATCCAGGGCCGCGAATGATTTCAATGCGGGATATTGCTTCGACAGGCATCCCGCCCCAGGCTAAATTTCGGTCGCCATGGAAAAGATTGGTGAGAGGAATGCCGTTAATTAACATCAGTACTTGAGGGTTTGTGGCGGTATGAATACCTCGGAAGCTGTAGATTGGGCTATAACCAACATTGTTTGAAACGTGTAGGCCGGGCACTGTTCCAAGTATTTCATCGATATCTGTTGCGGCTATTTGCATGATCTCTTTTGCTGTAATAACGGATGCAACGGCAGGTGCTTTAGACAAAGGCTGGACTATACCTGTGGCAATACTAATGAACTCTTCGTCGCCAAAAAAATGCGCAAGCTCATCTTCATCTTCATCTTGACCCGAGGCGATGAGGGGGGGTAGTAGGGCCAGTAAGAGAAAAAATTGTGCGTGTCGCTTGAAAAACATAATTAGTTAATCCAGGTTCTGCTGGGGGAGGAGATGGAATTAATGCGTTTAACACTGAGGGGGAAAAACATACCTTCAGGTTTGTTTTTGGCATCCACGTGACAGGGGAGTATTCCGCCAATAAATGCCAGTGTGCTGGTGTAGTAGTAATCATCAACAGATACCCCGAGGTCTGCCGCAGTCGCAGCATTTATCGCGGCAATATTCATACGGTATTTATAGCGAGAGCCCTTTAAATATTCTTCAATTTCAAAGGCAAGTTGAAGATACTTTCCGCCATCCGCGTCAATTTCAGCCAGAAAGTGTAAAGCGGGAGCTATCCGCTCATCGATACTGGTTAAAGGCCGACCATAACCACTGACACAGCGCCGCGCTTTTAATTCATGCTTGACGATGGACTCTATCGTTAAGCCGGCACGCTTTTTTGCTGAGGCGCGATAGAGGAAGTCAAGAGCACCTTTGATGGGTTTTAATCCGTAAATACTTGCTTCTGATGCCGCTATTCCTGCCGAAAGTGCTAGCGCGCCGGTCGATCGAGCCGTACCCGCAAGCGCGGCGATACGGTTGTTCCAAAGCCGTGGGTCGGGATAGCTAGTACTTAACAGGGACAAGCCTTCGATGAGCTTTGCGAATTTAGGGTTGTGCTCGCCAGTGACGGCGTAGACGATAAATTCCATCCAGCTGTAATTGTTCAGTTCGGTAAATATATTTTTACCGCGCAGTACAGCGCGCTCACCGGGAATCCATGCGCCCATTGCGGTTTGCCAATTGTCTTCAAAAGCCTTGAGACGCTCCGGGCCCGTGGCGTTCTTTCGTTCTTTCTCAATCATCATTACTACTCGGGCCTGGGTCGTTCGTCAGGGTAAGCTTGTCACCGAAAAAGGGGTAGCGACTCCATCCCATTTTTTCTTGCTCTAGGGCGTGAGCAGCTGCACCGGGCAGCCTCAGCATGAGGAACAGAATTTCCGCCTGCTCTGGATCAAAGCCGAGAGCAAACAACGTGGCTGCTGCGACACCTGAAAATGCCAGCGGTGAGTCGGTGTGGCGCTCCAATGTTGGGCGATGGCTTTGTAGCCAAACGAGGGGCGCGCTGTGTTCTATGGCGATGAGATGGTCGAGTAGTTGCTTCACGGGTGTCGGGCAACTCGCGCCGTTGGGATCGAAGCCGGGTGTGTGTTCCATCTCGGGCCAGACATCTGTGTGCTCTTCGTGGGGTGGATTGGCGATGATTTTGAGCCACTTGTCGAGATCCATACCGCATTGCTGCCAATATTGCATGGCGGTAAAGACTTCGCGAGCGCCGCCTAGGTTGCCGGCACCGATAGATAGAGCGGCGATTAAGGCCGAGGCTCGGGTAGAACCACCGACACCGGCATTCATCGCGCCACGTACGCTATGGTCGCGGGGGCCGGGGTTGGCGAGAGCAACCGCTAGGCTTTCCAGCATGCGGGCTTGTTCTTTGCGGGGCGGGTTGAGTTTGAAGAGTAGCCATAGGTACTCGATAAGGCTGGCTTTTCCGAGTAGGTCACCGTAAACATCGTAGCCAGCACAGTAGCTCGCCGCTGCGGCATAGGGATTGTCAGGCTCGGCTTCTTCGCGCCATATTTTAGTGGTGATTTGTTCTAAGGGTTTATCGTTATTATTCATGGTCATCTTTCAGTGTTTTGATTCTGAGATCGAAAGGCGGAACTTCATCCTTATCAATACGCACATCAAGCAGTGTCGGCCCTTGTTTCTTGAAAAAATCCAGGCAATTAAGCCGCAGTAAATCTTCGGCGGAATAGATGATATGGCCTTCCACCCCCATGGCTTGGGCGAATGCCGCGAAGTTGGTGGGAGGTAGGTTGGCTGCTATGGCTTCGCCACCAGTCATACGTTGGCCGTGCTTGACCATGCCATAAGCGCTGTCGTTGAGTATCACGAAGACGACGGGTAGCTGTTCTGCCACCGCGACAGTGATCTCTTGGCCGCTCATGAGTAGGCTGCCATCGCCGGTAATACAAACCACTGGCGTGTCGCGACGAGCGAGGGCGGTGCCAATGGCGCTACCAATGGCCCAGCCCATGGACGCGAAATTTAGCGACGCGCGAAACAGGCCGCCTTTGGCGTCTCTGCGCCCGCAGAGCCGACGATCATGAGGGTGTAAATAATGTGTTGCCCATGAAAAGCTGGCCCCGGCATCTGCTAAATAATGTGTATTGGCGGGGAAGACATTGGGTAGTTCTCGCATTAGGCGCTGGGGTTTGATGGGGGTCGCGTCGGAGCGATATTTCTCTTCATCATTCAGGGTGAATTGCTTAATTTCGTCGCGTTTTACCTTGCTGTTGCCGGCATCTACGCCATCGCTTGTATTTAGTATCAAGGGCTGGCTAAAGCCATGTTTATCAAAGCGTTTGAGAAGGGACTCAAAAATGGTTTCAAGGCGGCCCCTAACATGAAGCGCTGCCATGGGTAATTTGGTCAGATTGGACTCACTGGCTTCAATATCGATGATGCGTTGCGGGTGCTCTTGTGGTTTCCAGCCTTGGCTTGCCCATTCGCTGAATTGAGCGCCGATAATGAAAATGCTATCGATAGTGGGGTCGGTGAGTAAAGCTTGCGCACCTTGGTGTCCGGAAAACCCGATGACACCTCTGAAGAGTGGGTGGTAGGGGCTGATTAGGCCCTTGCCGTGGGGTGTTGCAACCATTTTGGCATTGAGGCCTAAGGCTAGGCTGAGGATGAGTCCAATGGCCTCGCTGGCGTCATCGCCAATGACAAACAGCGGGTTTTTGGCTTGTTTGAGTGCGCTGTACAGGCGCCCCACTGCGTCGCTATCAAATAAGCTCGGTTTGCGCAGTAAATCGGGAAGGTCGACCGTGGGCGTCGCGTTTGCGGAGGTTGTGCGCATTAGATCAATGGGAATACTCAAGTGCACTGGGCCCATGGGTGCGGCGAAGGCGGTTGTAATGGCTGTCACCAGCTTGCGCTCGAACTGATCGGGGTGGGATACCAGCGTGCTATAACGGCAGCAGTAACGAAACAGCTCAACGGTGTTAACGCCGGTGCACGATGATTCTTGGAGGCTGCCGCTGCCAAAACTTGAAAGTGCGGTTTGAGCGGTTATAACCAGTAGGGGAATATTGTTTTCGTAGGCCGAAGCGACCCCGGTCAGTAAATTGGTTGCTCCCGGCCCGGTCGTTGAGCAGCACACGCCCAGCTTACCGGAATTGCGCCAGTAACCGTCGGCCATAAAGGCGGCACCTGTTTCGTGGCGAGCGGTAATGGCGCGGGGTCCGCCACGCCGCTCGCTGCGGGCCAGGGCGTTGTAAAAGGGCTCAATCGCACCGCCGGGAATGCCAAAAACGTATTCCACGCCCAGTTGCTCTAGGTAGCTGAGTAGTAAATCTCCATATTCGTGTGGTGCAGTTCCCTCTGCCTGTACTTCATAGGCAGGCATAATTTTAAATCCTTATAAAATCAGTTAGTTAAAAGTAAGACTTAAAGCCGAATTATAGTATCGACTGTGGTTGTTAAATAGCAACACCAATAACGTGACGCATTCGGTAGAATGGCTGCTTTTAAGCCTGCCTGCGGCGTGTGAATACCGGGGCTCAGATGCGCGAGCATGAATACTGAACTACGTAGAGGAAGAAATGATGACAGGGCCCGATATAAATTTAGAAAATTGGTGGCAACCCTTTACCAACGTCAGGGGTTTTCGCGCCAATCCACGTCTTATTGAACGCGCCGAAGGTTGCTTTCTGTACACCGCCGACGGCCGCGATGTACTGGATATCACCGCTGGGTTGTGGTGTGCGAATCTCGGTCACAGTCGTAAAGAAGTGGCCGATGCGGTGCATAAGCAATTGATGGCGATGGATTTTTGCCCGCCCTTCCAGTTTGGCTCGCCGGTCACCTTTCGCTTTGCTGAGAAGCTGGTGGAGCACGCCCCGAAGGCCTTGAACCGAGTGTTCTTCACCAACTCAGGCTCTGAGTCGGTCGAGACGGCGATGAAAATTGCCCACCGCTATCAATTGGCCCGGGGTAAGGCTAGCAAGACCCGCTTTATCTCCCGCGAGCGGGGCTACCACGGGGTGAATGTCGGGAGTACCTCCCTGCAGGGCATACCGAATAACCGCAAGGGCTTCCCGACGCTCGAAAATGTCGATTTTCTACCCGATCTATTGGACATTCCGAATAACGCCTTTAGTCGTGGTTTGCCCGAGAAAGGCGTTGAAAAGCTCGATGCCTTGGAGAAAGTTATCGCCACGCGCGGCGCTGAAAATATCTGCGCGCTGATTATCGAACCCATTGTCGGTGCCGGTGGCATGGTGCCGCCGCCGAAGGGCTATCTCGAACGCGCTCGCCAAATTTGTGACGACAATGACATTTTGTTGATTTTTGATGAGGTGGTGACGGGCTACGGCCGCACTGGCTCGGCCTTTGCCGCCGTAGAATTTGGTGTTACCCCCGATCTGATGACCACCGCTAAGGCCATTAATGGTGGCACGGTGCCGATGGGCGGTGTGTTTATTAAAGAGGAAATCCAGCAGACGATTTTTGATGCGGCACCGGGCGGTATGCCGGAAATTTTCCACGGCAACACCTATGCGGGTGCGCCAGTGGGGGCGGCGGCAGGGCTCGCGGCCTTTGAGATTTACGAGCGAGAAGGCCTGCTGACACGAGCCGCTGGCCCTATCGGGCAATATTGGGAAGACGCCCTGCACAGCCTGCGCGATATCCCCCATATTATTGATATCCGCAATTATGGCCTACTGGGTGCGATTACTTTTGCTGCGGATGCCGCAAAATACCCAACGGGCGTCGGTGTACCGGTGCACAATAAGTGCTTTGAAAACGGTTTGTTGTGCCGCGCCGTGGCCGACAATATGGTGATGTCCCCGCCCCTGACGATCAGTGAGGCGGAGATTGATCTGTTTATCGAGCGCCTGCGCCTATCGATTAAGGATGTGCTGGGCTAGCCGTGTTTTACCTTCAGGGGCGGGGCTTATTCCGGCCCTGAAGTTCGGCTTTCAAGGCTGATTTTTAAGGCGGCGATAAAACGTGCGGCCTCGCCGCCGGTGATCAGGCGGTGATCAAAACTCAGTGACAGGGGCATGACCGCGACGACCTTTGGCTTACCCTTGACGACGCAGACCTCGTCGCGGATCACCCCGGCGGCGAGAATGGCGACCGTCGGTAGCACGATCACCGGATTGGCATAGCGTCCGGCAATGGTGCCGAAATTACTCAATGTGATGGTCGGTTTCTGCATTTCACTGGCGGGAATACGGCGCTTTAAGGCGTCCTTTTTTAAGCGCTCCAAACCGCTACGCAGGTCTTCATCGCTGCGCTTGGCGACATCGCGCAGCACCGGTACAAATAGGCCGCCGGGGGTATCGACAGCCATGCCGATGTCAATGGTTGCGAGGCTGCGATAGGTCATTGCCTCGGCGTCGAACCAGCTATTGAGCAGTGGTTCGGCTTGGCAGCCGGCAACGATGGCGTGCAATAAGCGCAGCGACGGGTCTTCCCCTTTGCCCCAGTTGCCGAGTTGTGCATCGTCGTTAATGGTCACCGCTACGACTTGGGCGTGGGACTGGGACATGGTTCGCGACATAAAACGCCGCACCCCTTTGAGGGGCGTCGATGGGCCTTTTTCACTGTCGAGCCGGGCCACCCTTTCGACATCTTCGGTTTTAATTAAGCCTTGCTGGCCGCTACCACTGACCTTGCTGATATCGACCTTTAAGCGCTCGGCGAGGGCGCGAATGGCCGGTGTGGCACGGATGGCTTGTTGACGGCGGGGTATTCCGGGTGAGCCAATAATAAAGTGCTCATCGACGTCTGGTTGGGGGCTTGCCGTTTGCAGTTCGCCGACCACGGTGGCGTTATCGGCTTCGTCGCTGACAAACTCTAGTAAGGGCTCTCCGAGATGGACAATATCGCCGCTTTGGCCAAAGGTGGCGGCTATCACCCCGGCTTGGGGGGAGGGGATTTCGACCACGGCCTTGGCGGTCTCTACCGTCACCAGGAGCTGGTCGATGTTGACCGTATCGCCGGCGCTGACATTCCACTCGATAATTTCGGCCTCCTGTAAACCCTCGCCGAGGTCGGGAAGCTTAAAGAATTTCATGATTCATCCTTGCGTTATTTTTAGGGGGCAGAGGTTTAGGTGGATGTAGAAAACGCCTTTAGCCAAAGGCGAGCACTTGCTGTATCGCGCGAGTGATGTCTACCACACCGGGTAAATACAGGGCCTCTTGTTTGGCATAGGGCATTACCGTGTCGTAGCCAGCGACCCGCAGTACCGGCGCTTTAAGATCGAGCAGAGCGTGCTCGGCCAGCTGGGCGGCGATTTCACCACCGATGCCACCACTTTTTGGCGCTTCATGGGCAATTACGCAGCGCCCGGTTTTTGCCACCGATTGCAAGATGGTCGCCATATCGAGGGGGCTGACCGTGGCGACATCGATCAGCTCGACGGAGATGCCCTGTGCGTGCAATTGATCGGCGACTTGGCTGCATTCGCTAATCAATGCGCCCCAGCTGATTAAGGTGAGGTCTTCGCCTTCGCGCAGGGTAAAACAGGTATCGAGGGGTAGGGCTTGGCCATCGTTGTCAATGCGTTGGGCCTGGGCGCGGTAGATGCGTTTTGGTTCGAGAAATATCACTGGGTCGGGGTCGCGAATGGCCCCGAGCAGTAGGCCGTAGGCGCGGGTGGCCGAAGAGGGGATAACTACTCGCAGGCCGGGGATGTGGGCCAGTAGGGCCTCGGTGCTTTCGGAGTGATGCTCGGGGGCGTGGATGCCGCCGCCAAAGGGCATGCGTACCACCAATGGGCAGGTGAGGCGGCCACGGGTGCGATTGCGCATGCGCGCTGCGTGGCAAATCAGCTGCTCTAGTGCGGCAAACATAAAGCCCATGAATTGAATTTCGGCGATGGGTTTCAGCCCTTGGCTGGCCATGCCGACACTGAGCCCGGCAATGAGGCCCTCGGCCAGCGGGGTGTCGAGTACGCGCTCACTGCCATAGGCCTGCTTGAGGCCGAGGGTGGCGCGAAACACCCCGCCGTTGCTGGCAACGTCTTCGCCGAGTACCACGACCGCAGGGTCACGGGCCATTTCGTAGTGCAGGGCCATATTAATGGCCTCGACCAAGACACAGTCTTTTGTTTCGGCCTCGGTCGTGGTGTGAGTGCCGCTGGACTCTCTGGTCGGCGCTGTAGAGGTGCCTGCCTGTGACGGCTTGGTTGCGGAAAAGTTGGCGCTCACTTTCGATCTCCCTGTGATTTTATTGCATTGTCCTTTAGCAGTATCTCGGCGCGTTGGGTCTCTAGGGCATAGGGTAAAAAGGCGTGGAGGTAGTCAATAATGGCACTCGGGGGCTCGGCCTCTAGGGCCAAATAGTCACTCACGGCCGTGTCGATGACCTGCTGGCAGCGCTGTTGCATAGCCTTTTCCCGATCGGCATCCCATAAACCCTGCTGGTGTAAAAATTGCTGAAAACGCAGAACGGGCTCCTCCTGCCAGTGGGCTTTTAGCTCATCGGCATCGCGATAGCGCGAGGCATCGTCGGCAGTGGTGTGGTCGCATAGGCGATAGGTCAGGGCTTCGATTAAGGCGGGTTGTTGGTCTTCCCGGGCGCGCTGAATAGCCTTGCTAATGGCTTCATAAACGGCAATGGGGTCATTGCCATCGACCTGTAGGCCCTCGATGCCCGCAGCGATGGCTTTTTGTGCCAGCGTCGCGGCTCGGGTTTGTTGAGCCAGTGGTACCGATATCGCCCAGCGATTGTTGTTGATGACGAAGACGATGGGCAGGTCCCACACCCCGGCGAGATTCATCGCCTCCATAAAATCGCCCTTGGAGGTGGCACCGTCACCGCAGCTGACAACCACGACAGCCTCCTCGCCCTGCATTTTAAGCGCCGTTGCGACACCGACCGCCTGGGTCAATTGCGTGGCGATGGGCACGCAAATCGGTAGATCCCGCGATGCTCCATTGAGGTTGCCGCCGCGTTCATCGCCGCCCCAGTAGATAAAGACCTCCGCCGGGGACATGCCTCGAATGATTTGTGCCGGCGCGTCGCGGTAATAGGGCACCAGCACATCGCGCTTGGCCATCGCTAGCCCGATGCAAACACTGATCGCCTCCTGGCCGAGAATGGACGGGTAGGTGCCCATTTGCCCGGTGCGCTGCAGGGCCACGGCCTTTTGGTCGAGCAGGCGCGCCAGTACCATATTTTCGTAGATGGCGAGTACCAGGGGGGTGTCTGTTATCCACTCGGGAAGGGGCAGGTCGAGCTTGCCCTGGGGGTCGAGATATTGCAGAAAATGGATGGAAAACTGTTGGCGTCCGCGCATGCTTTACCTCGCTAGATGAACGTCTTGCGCTGTTAGCGGGGCCGGCGGTCTGTCGCTGTTAGCGCGGTCTGCTTTGGTCTTGGCTCGCAAGCTGTTGTGCCCTGCAGCGATACGTTGCCGGGCTAACGACACGGCACTTTGTAGGGGTGTTTGTGCCTGGCCCTTGGCGCTGTCGAGCAGTGTGTGAATGGTGATGGGTATGGCACGCAGCTTTTCGTCGATCAGCGCCTGCTCGTCACCGGCAAAACGCATCGCGGCGTAGATCAGGCCGCCGGCGTTAATGGCAAAATCGGGGACATAGAGAATGCCTCTGTCGCGCAGCAGCTCTTCATCGCTGTCTTTGGCGAGTTGATTATTGGCGGCACCGGCGATAATGGCGCAGCGCAGATGGGGGACACTGGCGGCGTTGATAATACCGCCGAGCCCACAGGGCGATAAAATTTCACAGGCCTGCTGGCAGATGGCGTCGCTGGCCACCACCTTGGCATTAAAGCGCTGACAGGCGTACTCGGTTTTAGTCGCGTCGAGATCGCTGACAATCAAGGTGGCGCCAGCGCGATACAGATGTTCAGCCAACGCCATGCCGACATGACCGAGGCCCTGAATGGCAATACGTGCCTGTTTGACGGTGTCGCTGGCAAAACGCACCTTAAAGGCTTCCTTGATACCGCTGTAGATCCCGGCTGCAGTAAACAAGCTGCAGTCGCCAATCTCGCTGCTGGAACTAACATAGGTAGTGTGGGCGGCGATGATATCCATATCGTGCAGAGTAGAGCCGCTGTCCAAAGCGGTAATATAGCGGCCCTGCAGCGAGGCAATAAAAGCGCCCATTTTGGCAAACAATAAGGCGCGATCGTGGTCGGTGTTGGGCTTCAGGATAACCGCCTTGCCGCCACCAAAGGGCAGGCCGGCGAGGGCCGCTTTATAGCTCATGCCTTGAGCCAGGCGAGCGGCGTCTTCGAGGGCGTCTTGCGTGCTGTTGTAATGCAGGTAGCGACAGCCACCGATAGCCGGGCCGAGGCTGGTGTCGTGAATGGCGATAATGGCTTGTAGTCCACAAGCCTCGTCGTTGACCAAGTGAATGTCTGACAGACCGTATTGCTTCAGTGTCTCGAACATTGCATGTCCTCCACAGTGCGACACAGGCGAGAGTCATGGCGGGACGTAATCTAGGTTGGCACTTGCGAAGGCGCTGCCAATTTGCGGCCTCTATAAACCTATAGACCATCTAGCCAGTAAAATGCTGAAAAATTGCTAGATCGTCTGCCGATAGCTTTTAAAATGGCCGCTGGCGAGCGCTAGGTTGGGCTCAAGAGCTTGCAGCGGGGCGCTTAAAGCAGAGGTTTTTGCGGCTCTATACCGCTCGAGTATTGACGTATACTCTGGCGCTAATACGAGAAGCTTTAGCTCAAAAAGAATCATAAATGGAGGCGGGGAATGAAAACTCAGGCTGCGGTCGCGTTCAAAGCAGGGCAGGCATTGGAAATTCACGAGGTGGATTTACAGGGGCCTCGCGCGGGCGAGGTACTGGTCGAAATCAAGGCGACGGGGGTTTGTCACACCGATGCTTTCACCCTATCCGGGGATGATCCGGAGGGCGCTTTTCCGGCCATTCTCGGCCACGAGGGCGCGGGTATCGTGCGCGAGGTCGGCGCCGGGGTAACATCGGTGAAACCGGGCGACCATGTGATTCCCCTGTACACGCCGGAGTGCCGCCAGTGCAATTTCTGCCTGCACCCCAAGACTAACCTCTGCCAGGCGATTCGTGAGACCCAGGGCCGGGGCGTGATGCCCGATGGCAACAGCCGTTTCTCCCTCGACGGCGAGCCGATTCTGCACTATATGGGCTGCTCCTCTTTTTCTAATTACACCGTACTGCCCGAAATCGCCCTGGCAAAAATCCGCGAAGACGCGCCCTTTGATAAGGTTTGCTACATCGGTTGCGGCGTTACCACCGGTGTTGGTGCCGTGGTGTTCAAGGCACAGGTTAAACCGGGCTCGACAGTGGTGGTCTTCGGTCTCGGTGGCATCGGCCTGAATGTGGTGCAGGGCGCACGCATGGTCGGTGCGGGCAGGATTATTGGCGTCGATACCAACCCGGCGAAAGTCGCACTGGCGAAAAAATTCGGCATGACAGACTTTATTAACCCCAATGAGACACCACAGGTGGTGGAAGCCATTCTCGACCTCACGGGCGGTGGCGCCGATTACAGCTTTGAATGTATCGGCAATGTGGAGGTGATGCGCCAAGCTCTGGAGTGTTGTCACAAGGGCTGGGGCGAGTCCTACGTTATTGGTGTCGCCGGTGCCGGGCAGGAAATTGCCACCCGACCCTTTCAGTTGGTCACCGGTCGCTCCTGGCACGGGGTTGCCTTTGGTGGCGCGCGCGGGCGCACTGACGTGCCGACTATCGTCGACTGGTATATGGAGGGAAAAATCAATATCGATGACTTAATCACTCATACTATGCCTCTGAGCGAGATTAATCAGGCCTTTGATTTAATGCACCGGGGTGAAAGTATTCGCTCGGTGGTGTTGTACTAATTGAATTTAATGAACGGGAAAATATGATGAGTAACGACGCAGAAATCAGCGCTAAAAAGTACCAAAACATACTGCAAACCATTGGTAATACCCCGCTGGTCAAGATCAACAAGCTGGCTCCGGAAGGTGTCAATCTTTACGCCAAAATCGAAGCCTTCAACCCCATGGGCTCGGTCAAAGATCGGCTCGCACTGGCAGTGATCGAAGCGGCCGAAAAAAGTGGAGCCTTACAACCGGGGCAAACGGTGGTCGAAGCCACCAGTGGCAATACCGGCATTGGTCTGGCGATGGTCTGTGCGCAAAAGGGCTACCCCTTGGTGGTGACGATGGCCGAAAGCTTTAGTGTCGAGCGGCGTAAAATGATGCGCTTTCTTGGGGCAAAGGTAGTGCTCACCCCAGCGGCGGAAAAGGGCAGTGGCATGCTGAAAAAAGCCGTGGAGCTGGCCGAGACCCACGATTGGTTTTTATGCCGACAGTTTGAAAATGAAGCCAATGCCGATATGCACTCGCGCACCACGGCACCGGAAATCCTCGCCTGTTTCACAGACGAAAATCTCGATTATTGGGTGTCTGGTTACGGTACGGGTGGCACTCTGAAAGGCGTTGCTCGCGTGTTGCGGGAAAAAAGCCCGCAGACCAAGGTGATTGCCTGTGAGCCCGAAAGCGCCGCGCTATTGAGCAGCCATATACCCCAGGAAGCGGGTGAGAGTGAGTCGACCTACAAAAGCCACGGCAGCTTTAGCCCCCACCCCATGCAGGGCTGGACGCCGGACTTTATCTCACAATTAACTCAGGATGCCGTTGCCAGTGAGCTGGTTGACGAGGTGTTAACGATTCCTGGGCCGGAGGCATTGCGACTGTCGCGACAGCTGGCCGTGGAGGAGGGTATTTTTGTCGGTATCTCCGCCGGTGCCACCCTGGCCGGCGCACTAAAAATAGCCGAGAGCGCGGCGCCGGGCACTAATATCGTTTGTATGCTGCCCGATACCGGTGAACGTTATTTGTCGACGCCCTTATTTGGCGATATCGCCGCCGAGATGGATGATGACGAGCAGGCGCTGGCGGCATCGACACCCTCTGCACAACTGGGAGCCTAGTTTGGAAGGCGGTATTACAGTGAGAGCAACTCTTGAATAAGTGGGACGATGAGGCTCAGCCTAGTGATGATGAGGGGGAGGTATCGCACCCCTTTGATACACTGACGCCGAGTTTTTTAATCGATGCCGTCGAGAGCCTCGGTTTTTATTGTGATGGGCGTTTATTCCCCCTCAATAGTTACGAGAACCGGGTCTATCAAGTGGGTATCGAGGATGCGACCCCGATGATTGCCAAGTTCTACCGCCCCCAGCGTTGGAGTGAGGCACAAATTCGCGAAGAGCATGAATTCTGCTTCGAGCTGGTTGCGCAAGAGTTGCCTGTAGTGCCCCCTTGGCGCAATGAAGCGGGTGAAAGCCTATTCGTGTCTGGCGACTTTTTCTTTGCGCTGTTTGAGCGGCGCGGTGGTCATGCCCCCGAGCTGGACGATCTCGATAACCTCTTTACCCTGGGTCGCTTGATGGGCCGTATTCACGCCGTGGGTGCGGTTAAGCCCTTTCAGCATCGTCCGGCGATCACTATTGAAGATTACGGCCATGCCAGCATTGCCTTGGTCGGTGAGCAGTTTATTCCGCGCTCACTGAAGGATTCCTATCTCTCCTTGAGCGCCGATCTTATGCAGGCGGTAGAGGCGCAATTTGCCCAGGTCAGCGACTTGACGCTGATCCGCAGCCACGGCGATTGCCACGCCGGCAATATTCTCTGGCGCGACGACAGCGCTAACTTTGTCGATTTTGACGATGCGCGTACGGCCCCGGCGATTCAGGATTTGTGGATGCTGCTCTGTGGTGACCGCCCACGGCAGACGGCTCAGTTGTCAGAAGTGGTCGAAGGTTACAATGAATTTTTTACCTTTCAGCCGAAAGAACTGCGCCTGATTGAACCTCTACGCACCCTGCGTATGCTGCACTACGCCGCTTGGTTGGCGCGGCGCTGGACAGATCCGGCCTTCCCTCGGGCCTTCCCCTGGTTCAATACCGAGCGCTATTGGGGTGAGCACATTCTCGAATTGCGCGAGCAATATGCGGTACTGCAAGAGCCGCCCCTCGCGCTTTTTTAAGCGCTAATAGTACGGCATGTCTGAACGGAGCTGTGGATAAGTACTGAATAAGTATGGCTAAGGCTGTTCAGGCCTTGTGGGAAAGATAAGCCCGGAGGCGTGCAATACACTACCGGGGCTCGATCGTAGGGTGAGCGGCTATTCCATCGGCGGCAGGGTCATCGCCATGCCATTGAGCTCATCACTGACCTTCATCTGGCAGCAGAGGCGAGAGGTGTTGGTGAGACCGTGAGCGCTGTCGAGCAGGTCTTCCTCGGCTTCACAGAGTTCGCCCGATTTTTCAAACCAGCTTTCATCGACCACTACGTGGCAGGTGGCGCAGGCCAGCGAGCCACCACAGGCGGCCAGCATGGGCATGTCGTGGTCTTTGGCAACTTCCATCACGGTGGCGCCATTCGTGGCTTCAACGTCGACGCGTTCGCCATCGGGTTTGATAAAGGTAATTGTTGTCATTGGTTTTATCTCCTCGGGGTTATTGTGCAGGTAGGACTCGATTAGGCGGGCTCTAGAGCGGGAACGCCGGATGTCGTCGAGTGTTCAAAGTTCAGGGCTTGCCCCGGATTAACGATCCGATAGGCCGCGTGCGCCGCTTGCGCCGCCTCGGAAAAACCACTGAGAATCAGTTTCAGTTTGTGGGGATAGTTGGCGATATCGCCGACCGCGAAAATACCTTCAACATTGGTGGCGCAGGTGGTGGGCTCGACGTTGATCACACCATTGAGAATGTCCAGGCCCCAGTCATTAATCGGCCCCAACTTACTGGCGAGACCAAAAAATGAGAGTAGGTGGTCGGCTTCAATGCGCCGCTCTTCACCCCCTAGGGTTTTGACGATGACGGCCTGGAGTTGATCGTCCTCGCCTTCCAGTGAGGCCAGTTGATAGGGGATTACCAGTTCAATTTTTCCGGCGTCGGCGAGAGCTTTCATTTGCGCCACCGACTCGGGAATGGCACGAAAGCGGTCGCGGCGGTGGATGACATAGACCTCGGCGGCAACGCCGGCCAGCGACAGTGCCCAGTCGACGGCGGAATCCCCGCCCCCGGCAATCACAATGCGCTGGTCGCGAAAGTCCTCGCGTCGTTGCACCATATAGTGAACGGATTGCCCCTCAAACCGATCGATATTGTCCAGGGGTGGCTTATTGGGGCCGAAGGCACCGGCACCGGCGGCAATAATGATGGCGCGGGCGCGAATTTTAAGGCCGCGCGAGGTACTTAAATGCCAGTATTCGCCAATTTTCTCCAGCTCTGTAACTTGTTGGTTGAGATGGATGGCCGGCTTAAAGGGTTCGATTTGTTTTTCCAGTCGGGCAATCAAGTCAACGGCATTAATGTTGGGTGCGGCGGGAATATCAAACAGCGGCTTTTCGGGGTACAGCGCGCTACATTGCCCGCCAGTGGCCGGCAATGCGTCGATGACATGGCAGGACATTTTTAACATGCCGCATTGAAAGACGCTAAACAGGCCGATAGGGCCGGCGCCAATAATGGCCACGTCGGTGGTGTATATTTCACTCACAATAGTTTCCTTAGGCGCTTAATTTTATTGTTCTAGCGGCAGTGCTTTATGGTGCGTTGCAACAACTGGCTAGTCTGGCATCGTTAGGCTTTGCTGTAGTTGCGTTAAAACAAGTGAATGCTGTTTATTCAAAGACGATGGTCTTGTTGCCGTGGATTAGCACGCGGTCTTCAAGGTGGTAGCGCAAACCCCTTGCCAGCACCATTTTCTCGACATCTTTACCAATTCTGACCATGTCGTCAATACTGTCGTGATGGCTGATACGGGCCACATCTTGGTCGATAATGGGGCCTGCATCCAGTTCGTCGGTGACATAGTGGCAGGTGGCGCCAATCAGTTTGACACCTCTCTCGGCGGCCTGGTGGTAGGGTCGGGCACCGGCAAAGGCGGGTAAAAAGCTGTGGTGAATATTAATAATACGTCCCGCATACAGCGAGCAAATCTCCGGGGGGAGGATTTGCATATAGCGTGCCAGGACGATCACATCGGGCTGCATTTCTGCCAGTAGGGCCAAGATTTTGGCGAAGTGCTGAGCCTTGGTGTCGGGGCTTACGGGTTCATGGTAGTAGGGCAGATTGTGCCATTCCACATAGCTGCGCAGGTCATCGTGGTTGGAGATCACTCCGCTAATATCGTAGGACAACTCCTTACTGCGCCAGCGATAGAGCAGGTCCGACAGGCAGTGGGCCTGCTTACTGGCCAGCAGGGCGACGCGCTTGGGCTGGGCGGTTTCGGTAATGCGCCACTCCATGGCAAACTTTTTGGCCAGTGGCGCAAAGCGTGTGCGCAACTCGTCGGCACCGTAGGGTAGGGACTGGGCCGCGATCACCTGACGGGTAAAAAACCAGCTCGAGTCGGGGTCGAGGTAGTGATTGGCCTCGGTAATTAGCCCCCCTTCCTGGGCGAGAAAGGAGCTGACAGCGGCAACGATGCCGACTTTGTCGGGGCAGGCAATGATCAGACGATAGCTATCTTGGGGCATGCTGTACTCTTAAAAAGGAGAGTGCGGATTAAAGTGTGTGCTCGGTTTTTTGATGATGGGGCTATTGCTCAAAACCGGCAAACTGACAAAATTCATCGATATGTTCACGGCCACTGACGAGGCTATTCGCCGCGTGCTCGGGGTCAATATGGCCGAGAGCCATGCCGTTAAAAATAAAGTAGTCCTCGGAAATGTCGAGCACATCGTGCAGTACCGGTTGCACGTCTTGCCAAAAGCCCTGGGCGCAGGTGTGTAGATCGTATTCCCGGGCGGCGAGCATGACATTGCCCATAAAAATACCCATATCACCGAGCTGGCCGGGCATCAGGCTGCGGTGGACGGAAAAAAACAGTCCCACCGGTGCGCCGAAAAAATAAAAATTTTGCATTAACTGCTCATTGCGCCGCACCTTGTCTTTGCGGTCGATGCCGAGGGCGTCGTAGAGACCCATACCGACGGCATAGCGTCGACCTTTATAGGGTTGGACAAAGTTTTCCGTGGGCGTTTGAAACTCTTTTTCGTGGCTGCCGATGGGTTTTTTTTCGGCAAAGGCGATAGATTCCTCAATTACTCGCTCGAGCAACTTTCCACTGACAGCGTGCACGTGCCAGGGTTGCATATTGCTGCCTGATGGCGCGTGGCGAGCGAGCTCGATAATCTGGCGAACGGTGGCTTTGGCCACGGGCTTGTCGAGAAAGCCTCGCGCTGAAATACGGCTGTGGATGGCATCGGAGAGTTGCATTATTTATTCTTCTCTAGTGACGAGTGAGTTCGTGGCTTAGTGTGATGGTTTGAGTGTTTTGACACCCTCTGGGGTGCTCAGTAACACCGTGTTGGCCGGGCGCAGGGCAAATAAACCGTTGGTCACCACGCCGGTAATATTGTTGAGTTTTTCTTCTAAGGCTTTCGGTGCGGCAATAGGATGCAGGCGCTGCACATCGAGAATCACATTGCCGTTGTCCGTGACCACGCCCTGGCGATAGACCGCTTCGCCGCCCAGTTTGAAAATTTCGCGCGCCACGTAACTGCGTGCCATGGGTATTACTTCGACCGGCACGGCGAATTGCCCGAGGTGGTCGACCCACTTACTGTGGTCGGCAATGCAGACGAAATCATCGGCGGCGGCGGCAATGATTTTCTCTCGAGTGAGTGCGCCACCCCCACCTTTAATCAGTTCTAGCGCCGGATTAACCTCGTCGGCACCGTCGACGTAAATTTGTACGCCGCCGGTATTGTTCAATTCAAAGACGGCGATACCGTGGTCGCGTAAGCGCTGGGCACTGGCCTCGGAGCTGGCGACGGTGCCCTTGATATAGCCCTTATGCTGGGCCAGTAAGTCGATAAAACAGTTGGCAGTGGAGCCGGTGCCAATGCCGAGATAGCTATCGTCCTCAAGATGTTTGAGCACATAGTCGATAGCGGCCTGGGCTGCGGCTTGTTTGAGCTGATCTTGTGAGGCTTGGTTTTTAGACATGGCTAACTCCGGCAATAGAGCGGCATTATATCTGAGCAGAGAAAGTTGTTGGCGATACAATGACGGAGATTTTTTGCACAGGGCTGGTGTTCGTGTTGTGGAGAAATTACGATTGCCCTTAAGCTCGATACTACCTACAAAACAGCGGATCCGTACCAGCATGCCAAAAAGCTATGTAAAAAGAATTCTTGATGCACGCATCTACGACCTGGCCGTTGAGACGCCAATCGACGAGGCGCCGATTCTATCGGCGCGCCTCGACAATCAGGTGCTATTGAAGCGCGAAGATTTACAGCCGGTGTTCTCCTTCAAGCTACGAGGCGCCTACAACAAAATGCGCAAGCTCAGTGACAGCGAACGTGCGGCGGGAGTGATTGCCGCTTCGGCGGGCAACCATGCACAAGGTTTAGCGTTGGCGGCTAAAAAACTGGGTGTAAAGGCGACGATTGTTATGCCCCGCACCACGCCGCAAATTAAAATTGATGCGGTGCGCACTCTCGGAGCCAAGGTCGTGTTGCAGGGTGATACCTACGACGGTGCGGCCCAGCATGCGCAGAAGCTCGTCGCCGAAAAGGGTTTGGTGTATATCCACCCCTTCGACGACCCCGATGTGATTGCTGGACAGGGCACGGTGGCGGTGGAGATCTTGCGCCAGCACCCGGGGCCACTGAACGCCATTTTTGTACCGGTCGGTGGCGGTGGTCTGTGTGCGGGCATCGTGAGCTATGTGAAGTATGTGCGCCCCGATATCAAGGTGATTGCAGTGGAATCCGAGGACGCGGCGTGTTTGGCGGCGGCGATGGAAAAAGGTCGTAGGGTGACGCTAAAAGAGGTCGGCTTGTTTGCCGATGGCACCGCTGTAGCGCAGATTGGCAAGGAGACATTCCGTCTATTGCGCGACAGTATTGACGCGGTGATTACCGTCTCGACCGATGAAATATGTGCGGCCATTAAAGATATTTTTGATGATACCCGCTCTATTTGTGAGCCTGCGGGCGCTCTCGGGCTTGCCGGGTTAAAAAAATACGTGCAGCAGAGTGGCTGCAGCGGCGAAACCCTCTTGGCGATCGACAGTGGCGCCAATATGAATTTTGACCGCCTGCGCTATATTTCCGAGCGCACCGAAATAGGCGAGAAGCGGGAGGCGGTGTTGGCGGTGACCATCCCGGAAAAGCCCGGTAGTTTTAAGCGTTTCTGCCAGGCTCTGAGTCAGCGTATGGTCAGTGAATTTAATTACCGTTATGCCGAGGCCGGTGATGCCCATATTTTTGTCGGCATTCAGGTCACCTCCGACGCGGACCGCCAGGCCTTAGTCGATGACTTACTGGCCAAAGAGTATGCGGTGGTGGATATGACCGATAATGAGATCGCCAAACTGCATATCCGCTACATGGTGGGTGGGCGCGCGCCAGAAATTGCCGATGAGGTGGTGTATCGCTTTGAATTTCCCGAGCGTCCGGGGGCGCTATCGGATTTTCTCGGTAAGTTGGGGGGGCGCTGGAATATTTCGATGTTCCACTACCGCAACCATGGCTCGGCCTACGGTCGGGTGCTGATGGGCCTACAGGTGCCGGTGCCAGAGCGCGCCGATGTCAGCGCTTTTCTCGACGCCCTGCACTACCCCTACCAGGAAGAGACCGACAACGACGCCTACCGGTTTTTCCTCGGTCAGTAGCCCTGTTCAGCGAGTGTTAGGTCAGGCTGGCGAGCGTGCGAATTTGAATGGCGTCGACATTGGCACTGCTCAAGGTGTCGGAAATAACCACGACCTTGTCGTCGCGCATAAAATCGTCGCGCTGTAGTAGCACGGCGGCTGCGGCGGCGAGCATGCGCTCCGGGTTGTCATAAAATTTAAGGCGATAGCTGCGCACATTGCGATTCAATACCAGTTGGCGGTGGGTGTGTTCCTCAAAGGAAAAGGCACAGATAATCGGTGTTTGCGGGTGGCAGTTGGTGACGTAGTTGGCCATGCGGCCACTACGGGTGGGCACGATGATGCCCTTGACGCCAATGGCCTCGGCCAGTCGCACCGCGGCTGCGGAAATGTGTTGTTTATCGTTGTCCATCACTAGGTCGTCAGTGAACAATAAGCCCCGGCTTTTTTCTGTGGAGCGAGCAATGCGGTCGAGGGTTTCAACACAGCGCACCGGGTATTTACCGACGGTGGTCTCGCCCGAGAGCATAATGGCGTCGGCCTCTTCATACACGGCGTTGGCGACATCCGTGACTTCGGCACGGGTCGGCATCGGGTTGTCGATCATCGATTCCAGCATGTGGGTGGCGACGATGACGCGCTTGCCGTGTTTCGCGCATTGGCGAACGATGCGCCGTTGCACGCGAGGCAATACTTCGAGGGGGATTTCAACCCCGAGGTCGCCACGGGCCACCATAATGCCATCGCTGGCGGCGATAATATCTTCCAGATTACTCAGCCCCTCCTGATCTTCAATCTTGGCGATGATCTTGGTATTGCTGACATCGTCGCCGAGTAAGTGCCGCAGTTGCGCAATGTCATCGGCACGGCGCACAAAGGACAGGGCGATAAAGTCGACCTGCTGGGCGCGGGCAAAGGCAATATCCCTCTTATCTTTTTCCGTAATTGCCGGTAGATTGACGCGAATGCCGGGTAGATTGACATGGCTGCGGCTTTTTAACAGGCCACCGTCGATGATGCGGCACTGCATTACCTGCTGTTCTTTGGAGAGTACTTCGAGGTTGATGAGGCCGTTGTCGACGGTGATTTTGTCGCCGACGTGGACGTCGTGAATCAGGTCGGCATAGTTGATTTGAAGCGAGCTTACTTCGACATCGTCCCCGCTGCGGGCCACTACAGAAATGACCTCGCCCTCGACCAGGTTGAGCTCTTCTTTGCGAGTGCCGGTGCGAATTTCCGGCCCCTGGGTGTCGAGTAAAATGGCGATGGTCTGGCTTCGTGAGTTATTGAGTTGGCGGATGTTGGCAATGACGGCGGCGTGGGAGGCGTGGTCGCCGTGGGACATATTTAAGCGCGCGACATTCATGCCGGCTTGGGCCAATTGGCTGAGGGTTTCTAGTGAGCTAGTGGCGGGGCCGATGGTGCAGATAATTTTTGTTTTTCTCATGGGCCTTCCTGGTGCAACTGGGCTGAGTTGTTGGGGGTGATAGGAATTATCTCCCTATCTGTGACGATCATATTGAGTGGGATGTCCCAATTTTGGCTTTCCAGTTGCGTGACCTCCTGGCAGTGGTGGGCGAGGCCGATGAATAGCGGTCGCTTCATGGCGCTGTGGTTGAGGGCTGCTAGGCTGCGATCATAAAAGCCACCGCCCATGCCGAGGCGGTTACCGCTGCGATCAAAAGCCACCAGGGGCAGCAAAATAATATCCAGCGTCCAGAGTGGCGCTAGGGAGGTGCTGCCGAGTTGTGGCTCGGGTATGCCAAAGCGGTTGTGGCGCAGGGTGCTCAGCGCTTGATGGCGAGCAAAATACAGGCGCTTGATTTTAAGGGGGTGAAGCACGGGAAGGTAGGTGAGGCGGCCGCGTTTCCAAACTGCGTCGATGGCGGGCTGGGGAGATATTTCACCGTCATTGGCGATGTAGTAGGCGATGCGGCGGGCATGTTGGAAGAGTGTCAGTTGGCTGAGGCGCTGGCCGAGGGCGGTGGCGGCGCGTCGCTGCTGTCGAGCCGAGAGTGAGCGCCGTTGCTGGCGCAGGGTGGCGCGATTGATTGAGCTTGCTGTGGCGATAGACAATGCCTCGTGCATGACTCATTGCCAGGTATCGAGCACGTGCGGTGTGCCGATGGCGGAAAATAAAAGGCCCGGGAATGCCGCTGTCGATGTGGCCCTGAACCCGACGGTTCAAGGTGGGGGACGCCGTGCAACATTAGGCTCTCCGTCAAGCGGATATGCACACCAGCAGCGCGGGTAATCTCCCTTGGTGTAAAAATCGGCTCAAGAACTTCTCGACTGGCAAACACCCCAGGTGTCGGGATTATAGCGCAGCGCTAGGTAATGACCATCTCTTAAGTGGGGTGTAGCTGTGTTTTTGTTCTCGCCTGTGGCGTTGTCGTCAGTTACTCGATGACAAGGCTTGCAGTGCCTGAAAGACCTTTTGGTCGAGACGCTCAAGATCGTCACTGTCGAGTGCACTTTCCGAGGCCTGATCTTGAGTTTCAAGTAAGTCATAGGAAAGGTTGAGTGCAGCCATAATGGCGATGCGCTCGAGACCGATCACACTGCCACTCTGGCGAATGGTGCGCATGCGCTGGTCGAGTTCGAGGGCGGCGCGCTGTAGGGCTTCACGTTGCTCGGGTGGGCACTGCACCTGATACTCTTTATCGAGCACTAGAATCGTTACAGTATTACTTGCGCTCATTCTCTTTTACTCAGTTATGAGGTATCGAAAGGCCATTAAGCTTCGGGGTTGAGGGTTTTGAGACGGGCAATCATGCTTTCTACGCGCGAGCGAGCTTGTTCGGTTTTTTCCATGAGTTGCCCCTTTTCTTTGAGTAAGCCGGATTCGCGTTGACGCAGGCCAGCGTTTTCTTTGCTCAGGCGCTCACTCAACTTAACCAGTTGATCAATTTTATTTTCCAGATCGGACAGTGCGTCGCTGCTCATGGTGTTTTTTTCAACTCGTCGGGGAGGCCGTGCTAACTATAGTTGCGAGCATGTATGGCGGTCAATTATCTTAATGTAGATTCGAGAAATAATTGCTTACTTCAATAGCACGTCACATTTCCCAATGGCTTAAATGTGCTCGCCGTTGAGCGCGATGGTGTCGGTGATCTAGAGCGGGAGCAATGTTAGAATACAGCTTTTAAGGAAAACGTCTGCGATGGATTTTGAATATTATTGCCAAGCATTTACCGTTGCTGGGTTGAACACAAATCCGGCTGAATTACAGGCGGTGCTGTGTGGTCGCCTCAGTGGCGGACAAGTGTTGGCAGAGGCTAAGGTGTTGACGGTTGCTGCCGACCTGCTCGGCGCCGATGCCACTACCATGGCCGCGATTAAAGTGGATGTCTTGCAACTCTTTCGAGATACCGCGGCGCAGCTCGAAGACAGCAACGGGGTGTTTGAATTACTGTTGCCCGATGATGATGACTCTCTGTACGAGCGCATTGAAACCTTGAGCCAATGGTGTCAGAACTATTTGTCGGGCCTGGGTCAGTCGGGTCTATCGGGTGATGCACCACTGGCGGAGGATGTCTCGGAGGCAATGCGAGATCTTGCGGCGATCGCGATGGCTGATAGTGGCGATCGCGATGATGAGCTCGACCCCTATACTTCATCCATTGATGAGGAAGAGGAGGCGAGTTTTTTTGCTTTAGTGGAATATGTTCGAGTGGCTGTGACCTTAATTTATGCGGAAATCCAGCAAATTAGCGATACCGGGGGCAAGACGGTGCATTGAGCCGGGTTTCGGCTGCGATTACTGTGCGTTGCTGGGGTGGCGCATATTGTCGGGAGTTGGCCAGCGGCTGAGGTGTTATGAGGGCGGTGGGCAGACAAACTCAAGTTCGTCCTCGGAAATATTCAGTAGGCAGCGGTTGCGCTTGGCGACTTGTCGGGCAATGCTCAAATACACAATTTTGTCGTCTTCATCGCAGCGCTGGCGAAAATCATCGCGGGACATGGTGAGTATCTCCCCGCGTACCATTTGCTCGAATTCCTCGTAAAGTTCTGCGGTCGACATTGTCTTACCTCTTTTATC
Source organism: Gammaproteobacteria bacterium 53_120_T64 (assembly GCA_002162815.1). Lineage (GTDB taxonomy): Bacteria > Pseudomonadota > Gammaproteobacteria > Pseudomonadales > Porticoccaceae > Reddybacter. The sequence goes on from MAAT01000005.1 coordinate 115,590, forward strand.
ATTATTAGCTTCAGAGTAGCAGAAACCATCATCGTTGAGAGGCTGATTGACCGCGGCCTTGGGTAGTGAGGGTTTCCGTGAGAAGATCGGGCTCTTAAAAGCCCTACCGCTACTTCGGTTGGCGCTAGGCGGCTGAAGGTGGGCAAGGTGGACGTTATCAATAAATGCCTGGCCAAATAAATGTGTGTGAGTCTAATAATTAATCAAGAGGAAGCGATGATTACCAGTAAGGAATTTGCCCGTCGGCGAAAAGATTTGATGGCGATGATCGGTAAAAATGCCATTGCCATCGTGCCTGCAGCAGCGGAGCAAACCCGCAGCCGAGATACGCTCTACCCCTACCGCCAGAGTAGCGATTTTCACTACCTGAGTGGCTTTCCCGAGCCGGAGGCGGTACTGGTGTTGATTCCCGGGCGGGCAAAGGGGCAGTTTATTGTTTTCTGTCGCGAGCGCGACAGGGAGCGCGAAACGTGGGATGGCTATCGCGCCGGGCCAGAGGGAGCCTGCGAGCAATATGGCGCCGATGATGCTTTTCCCATCGCCGATATTGACGATATTTTGCCCGGCTTGCTGGAGGGTAAAAGCAAGGTCTACTCGGCACTGGGTAAAGACAAAGACTTTGATCAGCGCTTAATGGAGTGGGTCAACAGCATCCGCGCCAAGGCGCGCACCGGGGCTGTTCCCCCCGGTGAGTTTGTCGATCTCGACCACTTGCTCCACGAGAACCGCTTATTTAAAAAGCCGGCCGAACTGAAGCTTATGCGCAGGGCTGCAAAGATTTCCGCCGAGGCTCACTGTCGCGCTATGCGCGCGTCAAAACCGGGTCTTAATGAATATCAATTGCAGGCCGAAATCGAGCATACCTTTGCCATGGAGGGAGCAAGTTTTCCGGCCTATACCTCAATAGTCGGTGGCGGTGATAACGCCTGTATTTTGCACTACGTCGAGAATAACCAGCCCCTTAATGATGGCGACCTGGTGTTGATCGATGCCGGCTGTGAATACCAGTACTACGCGGCGGATATCACCCGCACTTTCCCTGTGAATGGTCGCTTTAGCCCCGCGCAAAAAGCGATTTATGAACTGGTATTAAAGGCTCAACTAGCGGGCATCGAGGCGGCGCGCGCCGGCAATCACTGGGATGCGCCCCACCAGGCTACCGTCGAGGTGATCACTGCCGGTCTCGTTAAATTGGGCTTACTCAAGGGCAGCGTTAAAAAACTTATCGCCGCCGGGGCCTATAGCGAATTTTATATGCACCGTGCCGGTCACTGGCTGGGCATGGATGTGCACGATGTTGGCGACTACAAGGTCGATGGTGAGTGGCGCTTGCTTGAGGCGGGGATGGTGATGACTATCGAGCCGGGTATTTACATTGCTCCCGATTGTAAAAAAGTGGCAAAAAAATGGCGCGGTATTGGCGTGCGTATTGAAGACGACGTGGCAATTACCCGGAGGGGCACCGAGGTTCTAACGGCGGGTGTACCTAAGACCGTGGCCGAAATTGAAGCCTTAATGGCCGCTTAAGCGCGCGGCTTTATTCTCTGTGCGTCAATTCACAATTGCGTGCTTCCGGTTAGTGGAACGGCTGGAGAAGGAGTACTGTCGTGGCCTAGGAAATTCTCGTCCCGGTTAAGGATGGGAGGGTGATTGGCAAATTTTAGGGGCTCGACTAATTTAATAGGAGATAAGCCCTAGTAAACGACCACAGCCAATAAGGACTTAGAGAATAAAAAATTACAATTAGCGGAGATTTGAGAATTATGGCCCTGTTTAGTAAAAAAAAACCCACCGCCAGCGAAACCAGCAGCAAGTCTGCCCAGGCCGATAGTCAAGTCATGGCGCCTAGCGCTACTGTCCCGCCGGCCGCCGTTAGTGAGCCCGACCTTGTCGCCATGGCGGAGCTGAATAAATTGGCGATGGGTGATTTTAGCGCACCATCATCGGCGCCCGATTCAGAACTGGCCGAGTTGGTTGAAAAAGTGCGCCTTCGGTTCAGTGAGTCATCGAGCCAGACCGCGGGCTTAGTTGAAACCTTGCAGGGCGACTTGGGTTCTGCCCTGGAGCAGAGCAAGCAGTTGCTTGGCGCCTTTAAGAATGAAGGTGCGGTCGAAATAAAAAATGCCCAGGGCCTAGATAGAGCCTTGAGCGCGATGGCCGGTGCGATGGAGGAGCTTTCCTCCCAGGTTATCGATATTACCCAGCATGCCGAAAGCTCCCAGGACAATGTCAATGCGGTGTCGCAAACAGCTAACGACCTGTCGGTGGCGGCGAGTGAAATTGCCTCTAAGACCCAGGTGGCCTGCGATATTACTGCCCGCGCGGTGACCAATGTGGAAGAGGCTTCGGAGCTGTTTGCCGGTTTGGAATCGGCAGCGGCAGAAATTATGAAGGTTACCAATACCATTACCGAAGTGTCCGATCAGACCAAGTTATTGGCCTTGAATGCCACCATCGAAGCGGCTCGGGCCGGTGAGGCAGGACAAGGTTTTGCCGTCGTTGCCAGTGAGGTGAAAGAACTTGCGGCTCAGACCAACGTTGCCAATACCGATATCAAAAAGAAGATTGATATCATTCACGAAGCCATACAGAGCAGCGTGGTGTCGATGGATGAAGTCAGCGCGGTGATTTCCCAGGTCAATGAAATCGTCAGTGGCATCGCCGAGGCGGCCCAGCAGCAATCATTGAGTACGGGTGATATCTCAGCAAGAATGCATGAGGCGAGTGAGGGCATCGTCGGTGTGGTGCGTAAAGTGGGCGATACCGCAGTGGCCATTGAAGAAATGAATGGCACCGCATCGGACACCTCGTCGCAGTTAAATAAGTCGGTGGAAGCCTTTGGCAGCTTAATTGGCGCCAGTACTCTCTTGGCCTCCGAGGGCCTCAATTACCTTAAGCAGGCGCAGGCGGGAGCAGAGAGGATTGACGGTTCGGGTCGTTAGTTAGCCCGCAGTGCTGACGGGGTGGCGAATAAAGTCGGCCAGATTTTAGAGAAAACCCCGTTGATTTAGGCGACGTGAGAGCGCTTGCCGCGTATAGTTTCGACTGTTGTCCAAATCCCTTATTGATCAATTGTTCGAGCTACTTCCATGAGTGAAGTTTCCAATCAACACTGGCACTTTGCCATTGTCGGCGCCGGTTTAAGTGGCGCCTGTCTTGCCTTGCTGCTGGCGCGTCAGCAGAGCCAGTGGAATATCCTCTTAATTGACACCCAAAGCCACGCAGCGGAGCCGGATCATCGAGCCTCCGCGCTCTCAGCCAGTACCGTCGATGTGCTGCAAACCATGGGTTTGTGGCGAGACTTGGCGACGAGTACGGCGGCGATTACCCGTATTGATGTCTCCGACCGGGGCCATATCGGTTCAGCCAGTCTCGAGGCCAGCGAACAGGCCCTCAGTGCTTTCGGCCACGTGGTCGAGAATGCACAGCTGGCCACGGTGTTTGCGCAAGCTCTCCCAGCCTTCCCCAATATTACCCGGATTAAAGCCTCTGCTCCGCCGCTGCTAAAACCGCGACAGGGCGGTATGGGTTTTTTGCTGGAGCAGGGCGAATGCCAGGCCGACCTAGTGGTACTGGCCGGTGGTGAGCAACGACCATTAGCGCAGCAGTTGGGGATCAGCTATCGCCGCCACGATTATCAACGAGTGGCATTGGTTGCCAATCTAGTGATGGCCGAGGCTCACAATGGCTTGGCCCATGAGCGCTTTACCGGCGATGGCGCCATCGCACTGCTGCCATTGCCGGGCAAGGGTGACAAACGGGTTTCACTGGTTTGGACGCTTGCTGCGGAGCGGGCCGAGGAGCTACAAGGTGCCAACGCCGAGGACTTTATTCACAGTCTCAATCACCAGCTGGGCAGCCGAGCGGGGGCGGCGCTAGAGGTCGACTATCGACAGTGTTTCCCGGTAAAAAAAATCATTGCCGCCGAACAGGTGCGCAGTCACTTACTGTTGCTGGGCAATGCCGCGCACAGCATGCACCCGGTGGCCGGACAGGGCTTTAATTTGAGTGTTCGCGATATGGCGGCGCTTACCGAGGTACTTTCGAAAGCTTATTGCGATGGCGTGCAGTCAGGTGATTTAGCGGTACTGCAGGACTATGTAAAGCTGCGCAAAGACGACCAAGGTCGGGCTATCGCCCTTAGCGACAAATTGCCAAAGTTGTTTGGTATGGATGAGACTTTGGCGATGGCGGCGCGCAATTTGGGTTTGATCACTCTCGATTTATTACCCCCCTTGCGTCAGGGCTTCGCACGCTTTGGTGCGGGTTTAATGGCGCGGAGGGCGCAGCTGCGTGAATAATAGTAAGGTGAGCGATAAAGACGTGAGTAAAGTGCAAGACGATCCACAGAGGCAAGACGGAAGCCCTCGGCACTACGATATTGTCGTCGTCGGTGCCGGTCTTATCGGTGCCGCCTTTGCCCTACGCATGGCGCGTATTTTTGCCGACAATGCCAGCAGCAATAGTAAGGATAAGCCCTGCAAAATTGCCCTGCTCGAAGCGCGTGCCGTTCCCTCGCCAGTGACACCGTCGGCCACTCACTTTGACCCCCAGGTGGTGGCGTTAACCGAAGCCTCTCGCCAGTGGCTCGATGCCCTCGATGTCTGGCAGGCCTGCAGGGATAGAGCTTGCCCCTACAGTCGCATGTCGGTGCGCGATGGTGAGGGCACTGGCTGTATCGAGTTTGATGCCGCCGAAGTGCAGCGGGCCAATCTCGGCCACATTGTCGAAAATAGCCTGTTGCGCGCCAGCTTATTGGATGCCATTGGGGAGCAGGGCAATATTGATTTGTTTTGCCCTGTGACGGTTGAATCTCTGCTTCGAGATGGCGAAACGACGATCGTCAATTTGTCTACAGATGAGCAACTGAGTACCGGGCTAGTTGTTGCGGCCGATGGCGCGAACTCCCCGATTAGAGCGCAAATGGGTTTTGAACTCCGTACCTGGGGTTATGAGCACAGCGCCATTACGGCCACCCTCAAAGCGCAGAAAGCCCACGGTTTTACCGCCCGACAGTGGTTTACACCCAGCGGCCCCCTAGCCTTTTTACCCCTGCGTGCCTCAGCGCAAGCGGCACCGACGGAAGCTCACTACGTTTCCATCGTCTGGTCGCAAACACCGGAGCGTGCGGAGCGCTTAATGGCCCTCGATGACGCAGAATTTTGTCGTCAGTTAACCATCGTCAGCGAAGGCGTTCTGGGCACGATTGAAGAGGTTTCGCAACGTCTGCAATTCCCCCTAACCCAGCGCCATGGGGTCGACTATGTGCAGCCGGGCATCGCACTGATCGGCGATGCCGCCCACACCATTCATCCATTGGCTGGGCAGGGGGTGAACCTCGGTTTTAGCGATGCGCGAGTACTGGCCGAAGAGTTACAGCGCGCACTTCAAGCAGGCAGTGCCTTCGGGGGCCTGCAAGCCCTCAAACGCTACCAGCGTCGCCGCAAGCCCGATAACCTGGCGATGATGGCAACCATGGAAGGCTTTAAGCGCTTGTTTGAGCGCGAGGAGCTGCCGGTGCGATTGCTGCGCAATATGGGTATGAGCGGCCTCAATCGCTTGTCGCCATTGAAAAATAGCTTGATTCGTCAGGCGATGGGCCTAACTTAGAGTCAGGGCTTCACTTGAATACAGAAAGAACGAGCGAAAGTTTGAAACTGACGTAGGTGTCAACACGTTCCAAACTGTCGCCGAACCCTAAATACATTGCTTGAGCTATACCGTGGCTAGGAATAAATGCCACAAAAGTAAAGCAAGTCTATATTTTGAAAAGAGCCTACCTGAAGTAGATTTCTTAAGTATCTGCTCTTCCTGGCCCCAATAAGGGGCAGGAAAAATAAGTATCCATGTCATCCATTACATCATCGTTGTTGGTATCAATCCACCAGCGTCCGCCAACATAACCAGTATCTCCGGGGCCATAAGCGGTTGTCGGGCCATGTTCGCCAGCGGGGTCTAATTTCTGAAATTTACCATGTGGTGGCAGCATTGTAGTCACAAAGGTATCGTAAAACAGGCCCTGACTTTCAACGTAAATAGCGCCGATGGGCTTGTCGTTGCCCCGCCCTGCGGCGACCACATTACCGGCTAAAATAGCTTGGGATAGGACAATTGCGCCAGCAATTATTTTTATGTTTTTCATCATTATTTCCTCGTTACTTGGTTTTGTTGATTGCTACTTGCTTGGTGTGCTGACTAATACGCAGCTCGCTGGCGAAAAGTTACAGATTGTTTAAATTTTTTTATTGTGCGGATAGTAGAGGAGTAGCAGGTTTTCCATGTGGCTTACGTGCGCCGGGGGCCTCGATGGGGGTGCTTTTTACGTACAAAACAGCCATAAAGGTTATTTAATGGCTGTCTTCGACCTCATTAAAGCGCGTGTAATCAATCATGCGTCTGCCATCCTTGTGCTGGCCGAGAATATTGGCAAAGCGCTTATTAAACATAAAATGCTGAGCTTCATAAATATAATTGGTGTGTACGGTCTGGGCAAAAACATCTTCGATGCCATCGAGGGTAATAATTAAAATCGTGCCGTAACTTTCAATGGCGTTCTTGTCGAGGCCGTAGAGCGGGCTCTGTTCGTCGATGGTGTGGGCCAGGGTCCAGGTCAGCGAAAAGATTGGTACGCTATCTCTGTGTAGCTGCATATCGATAAAGTGCCGCTCGAACATGCTATCGGGGTCGCGGTCCGCCATCATGAGGACGGCGCTAACATGGCAATTGATGATGGAGGAGCGTTTGCGGCCATTGGCCAGGCGCATCAAAAGGGTTGTTTGCCCGCGGTGTTGGGTAATCACCACTTGCTGGCTAAATAAGACCCGAGCTTGGGGCTTAGCGAGACGTGCGAATACTAACCCGGTTAACACCGCGACAAACAATAAACCGGAGAACACGTCGACCATCACGATGGCGTGAGTGATGCCGTTTTTGGGTAATAAATAGCCGTAGCCAATGGTGGTGCTGGTTTGAAAGCTGAAAATATAGGCGTCGATAAAAGAGTTGGGTCGGGCGTTGAGGATCATGTCGCCGCCCAGGAAATAGACCATGGCAAAACCGGCGTTGATACAGAGGTAGACTAAAATTGCACCGATAAAAAATTGTGGCCAATTGGCGAGCATCACCCGGTAATAAAAATCACTTGTCAATGAGTTACGTAAACCCTTGGTGTGAACATTAAAGCTGCGACTGTTTTTGACGGTGGGTGGTGGTGCTGGCGTACTCCGGGGGGTGACAGGTGGCGGTGTGTTAGCGGCGGAGCTTGTCATGGCTGGTCCTTGTTGGGTTATATTGATACACCGAGGTCAATACTAATCGAAATGGCCGGCGTGGGTGGCTGTAACTTTATTCGATATTTTTCTTTGTTAATTAGCCGTGAGTAGCGATGAACTCTCGTACCTGTTTGTATGCAGCCCACAAAAAAATGGGCGCCAAGGTTGTCAACTTCAGTGGCTGGGACATGCCCCTACACTATGGCTCGCAAATTAAAGAGCATCATTGTGTGCGTCGCGATAGCGCGATGTTTGATGTTAGCCATATGACGGTGGTCGATGTCGGCGGGCGTGAGGCGCAAGAGTATTTACGTTACTTACTCGCCAACGATGTCGCCAAAATCACTGGGCCGGGCCAGGGCCTGTACAGCGCCATGCTCAATAGTAGCGGCGGTGTGGTCGATGACTTAATTGTTTACGCCCTGTCCAGCGGTTTTCGCTTGGTGGTCAACTGTGCAACCGGCGCTAAAGACGTCGCCTGGATGAATGACTGCGCACGGGGCTTTCAGGTGGCTCTGCAGCAACGGGATGACCTGGCCATTATCGCCGTGCAGGGGCCGCAGGCGATAGCGCGGGTCGGCTCGGTGGTCGGGAAAGCCAGCGGCGCTAAAATAAGTGCACTGAAAACCTTCAATAGTATTTTTGCGTCAGCATCGAAAACCGCTGGCAGCTGGCAATACGCGCGCACCGGGTACACGGGCGAGGATGGCCTAGAAATCATCCTGCCCAGTAGCGAGGCCGAAACCTTTTGGTGGCAGCTGCACGCAGCCGGCGTGCTGCCCGCGGGGCTGGCTGCACGCGATACCCTGCGTTTAGAGGCGGGGTTTAACCTCTACGGCCATGAAATGGATGAGAGCGTTTCACCGCTGCGGGCGAATATGGCCTGGACCATCGCTCTGCAAGACGGCGAGCGGGATTTTATCGGCCGCAGCGCTGTGCTGGCCGCCCGCGATGCCGGTCCGCAAGACAAGTTGGTCGGCGTATTATTAACCCAGCGCGGTGTGCTGCGCGATGGCCAGGCGGTTTATATTGCCGGTTGTGAACAGTCGGGGCTGATTACCAGTGGTAGCTTTTCTCCGACACTGGGGTATTCTATCGCGCTGGCTCGAGTACCGGCACCAGCGGGCGGGTTGGCCGAGGTGGCGATGCGTAAAAAACGCGAGACCGTCAGGCTGATAGCGCCCGCTTTTGTGCGCCGAGGACAGCCCATATTCAAGGCCTAGCTTAGCTTAGCTGAGCTAGGCCGCGGCAAAATAGCCGAATCAATTAATAATTGCGTGAGTGGAGTTAAAGGTCATGAGTGACACACCCAAAGAATTAAAGTACGCCCCCACCCATGAGTGGGTGCTGAATGAGGGCGACGACGTGGTTAGTGTCGGCATTACCGATTTCGCCCAAGAGAGTCTCGGCGATGTGGTTTATGTCGAATTACCGGAAGTGGGAGACAAGCTGTCTGCCGCCGACGAAGCCGGCGCCGTTGAGTCGGTAAAGGCCGCCTCCGATATTTTCGCGCCGGTGTCGGGTGAGGTCATTGCCGTTAATACAGACCTGGAAGACTCGCCGGAAACCATCAATGAGTTTCCCTATGGCGATGGCTGGTTTTTCAAATTGAAAATGTCCGACCCCTCCGAGATGGAGCACCTGCTCAGTGCCGACGAGTACATCGAAAGCACCGAAGAAGAGTAGCACTACGCTATCACTATAAATTCCGCGCCCGCTGAACAGGGCGCTGGCACAACACCTTCATTCCTACCCTCAAAGAGTTATACCAACATGCCCGACGCTGTATTACGCCTGAAAAAAGGTACCGACCGCCGCCTGCGCGGTGGCCATTTGTGGATCTACAGCAATGAGGTAGATATTGCGGCGACGCCACTGAAGGGCATGGTGCCCGGTAGCTCGGTAGTGGTTGAAGATGCCCGGGGCAAGCCTCTCGGTGCGGCGACGGTGAATCCGGCCAGCCTAATTTGTGCCCGGATCTACAGTCGCCAGGCCAATCGAGAGCTTGATGCCAGCCTGTTGATCGACCGCCTCAACACCGCTTTACGTCAGCGCGAGCAGCTCTATCCCGAACACTGCTACCGCTTGGCCTATGGCGAAGCGGATTTACTACCGGGGCTGATAGTCGACCGCTACGGTGATTATCTGGCTCTGCAAACCACTACGGCGGGGATGGATAGCCGCATGCCGATGGTGCTTGAAGCCCTGTGTGAGGTACTGAAACCAAAGGGTATTATCAGCAAAAACAAGGGCGCGTTTCGGGTTGCCGAGCAATTGCCCGAAGAGCAAAGTGTGCTCTTCGGTGACGTCCCCGAACAGGTTGAGCTGGTCGAAAACGGCTGTCGTTTCGTGGCGCCGCTGGCCGATGGTCAAAAGACCGGCTGGTTTTACGACCACCGGGAAAACCGCGCTTTTTTGCAGCGCTTCTGTGCCGCTAAAAGTGTCCTCGACGTGTTCAGCTATGCCGGTGGTTGGGGTGTGCAGGCCGCTGTAGCAGGTGCCTCGTCGGTGGTCTGTGTCGATTCCTCGGCCAAGGCACTCGACCTAGTGCAGCACAATGCTGAGCTCAATGATGCGGGTGATCGGGTCAGTAGCTTGCAGGGCAAGGCGGTCGACGTCATGAAGGCCTTACAAAAAGAACAGCGCCGCTTTGACATCATTGTGCTCGACCCGCCGGCCTTTATTAAGCGCAAGAAAGACCAGAAGCAGGGTGAGAAGGCCTATCACCAAATTAATGAGCTGGCGTTGAAGCTGTTAGCACCGGGTGGCCTACTGGTATCGGCCTCGTGTTCGATGCATTTGCCGACCGAGGGACTGCAGAGCATTGTGCGCAGTGCCGGTGGCACACGCAGCCGCCGCCTGCAAATACTCGCCTCATTGGGGCAGGGGCCGGATCACCCCATTCACCCCTCCATTGCCGAAACCTCCTACCTAAAAGCCATTTTTGCGCGTGACCTGGCTTGAGTTAGCCTGATACCCGCTGCAGAAATCACCTCGTATAGTCTATGTGCCTCGTCACCCTCGCCTTCCAGCACCACCCGCGCTATCCGCTGATTGTGGTGGCGAACCGGGACGAGTTTTACGATCGCCCGACCCAGCCCGCCGAGTTTTGGTCTGATAGCCCGAGCATTCTTGCCGGGCGCGATCTCGACGCCGGCGGCACCTGGTTTGGTGTCGACCGCAGTGGCAATTGGGCGACGGTGACCAATACCCGGGGCGGTGGCTACTACGCCGATAAATCTCGAGGCGGGCTGCCCACCGGCTTTCTACTTAACGATGGTAGCAGCGAGGATTACTTCGACGAGGTGCTAGAGGAGGGCGAGCTGTACAGTGGCTTTAACTTACTCGGCGGCTCGGTTGACGAATTGCTTTTTTGTACCAATGCGCGGGGCCGCACCCAGCATTTGAACCCGGGTATTTTTACCTTAAGCAATGATTCTCTCGATACGCCCTGGCCCAAATCGGAGTTGGCGCGGGCGCGGCTCGGCCTTGCGATTGAGGAGGATGAGCTGGACAGTGAAGCCTTGCTGTCTGTACTGGGTTCTCGAAAAACCTTTCCCGACCACCTTTTACCCGATACGGGTTTGGGCATCGAAATGGAGCGCAGCCTGTCGTCGCCATTTATTGTCGGTCCCAGCTATGGCACACGCTGTACCACGGTACTGCTGATAGATAAGAGCGGTCAGGTTGAGTTTGCCGAGCAAAACTTTACTCAGGGTAAGCCGCTGGGTACGTTGCGCCAGTACCGATTTAGTGTCGGCTAACGGCCGCTTCAGTGTTTCAATTCAGGCTGGGGCTAGTCGTTGGCCGTATCAATCGGGTAATTTCTGGCCGGTCAAGAGCCTCTTTTAAATAGTTCTCAATGGTAAAGCTGTCGGTCAATAGGCAGGCCTGATCGGCGAAGTGGCTCATCTCACTCAAGGTTAACTGCCGCAAGATGGCTTTTACGCGCAGTAAATTGGCAGAGCTCATCGACAGAAATTGATAGCCCATACCGACCAGTAAAATGGCACCGAGAGGATCACCGGCGAGCTCCCCGCAGACACTGACCGGGCAATTATATTTCTTAGCGTCGTCGAGAATAATGCGCAGAGCCTTGAGCAGGCTGGGGTGGAAGCTGTGGTAGAGCTCGGCGACTCGGGGGTTATTGCGGTCGACGGCCAGCAGGTATTGCGTCAGGTCGTTGGTGCCAACGGAAATAAAATCGACCCGCTTGGTGATTTCATCAATTTGGTACACCGCTGCGGGCACCTCGATCATGGCGCCAATGGCGGGCATTTCGAAACGGTAACCCTCTTCAAAGGTCAGTTCGTGGTAGACCCGCTTGATCAGCACCAAAGCGCTGTCGAGCTCCTCGGTATTGGAAATCATTGGCAATAAAATACGCAGATTATTGAGGCCAATACTGGCGCGCATCATGGCGCGCAGTTGCACCAGGAAAATTTCCGGGTGGTCGAGAGTGACGCGGATACCACGCCAGCCGAGAAAGGGGTTTTCCTCCTCAATGGGGAAATAGGGCAGGGCCTTGTCACCGCCAATATCGAGGGTGCGCATAGTTACGGGGTGGGGGCTGAACATGTCCAGTTGTTCGCGGTAGAGCTGGCGTTGCTCCTCCTCGGAGGGAAAGCGCTCGCGCATCAAAAAGGGTATTTCGGTGCGATACAGGCCAACGCCCTCGGCACCCCTGTCGAGGGAGAGCATGGAGTCGATGCGCAGACCGGTGTTGACCCACAGGGAAATGTGCTGGCCGTCGCGGGTGACACTGGGTTCGTCCTTGGTGGCTTCTAGGTCGGCGGCGAAGTCGCGCTCTTCCTGGTAGACCTTGGTGTAGGCCTCTCGGTGCTGGGTGGTGGGCGAATTGATAATCAAGCCCTGGTGGGCGTCGACAATCAGCTCGCAACCATCCAGCTCGGCCCAGGGCAGGTCAACGGCGCCCATAATGGTGGGTATGCCCATGGCTCGGCCGAGAATGGCCATGTGGGAGTTGTAGGAGCCCTTGGCGGAGACCATGGCGCGGATATTATCAAAGGGCACGTCGGCCAAATTCGGTGCCGCCAGTTCTTCGCCGATTAAAATGGTGTTTGCGGGGTAGTGCTTTTCTTCGTGTTGCTGTTGTTGCAGATAACCCAGTACCCGGCGGCCGAGATCGCGAACATCGGTGGCGCGCTCACGCAGGTAGGGGTTTTCCATGGCACTGAAGGTGCGAATATGCTCGATGATGACGCGGCTCCAGGCGTATTGCGCTGACAAACCGGTCTTGATGCGCTCGCTGACTTCGCCGCCCAGTGAATTTTCATCGAGCATGCTGACGTAAACATCGAAGAGGGCAATTTCCTCCGGATTTAACTTGTCGGCGAGATCTTGGTGCACCGTCTTCAAATCTTTAATGGTGCTCTTGAGGGCGTCGTGGAATTGTGCCAGCTCGCCATCGATATCGCTGGTGATACGCTTGGGTACAGCGTTGAGGTCGGCGGCGGGGGCGACCACGATGCCAACGCCAATACCGATGCCGGGGGCGCTGGCGAGGCCGGAATAGTGGGCTTCGCCCGAGGCGTAGTCGGGCTCTAATTCGGGACGCAGGGCGCGGGCGAGCTTTCCCGTTGCCTCGGCGTGGGCAATAATGCCGGCCAGTTGCGCGGCAATGGTGATCAGGAAGGCCTCTTCGCTCTCGTCGAAACGGCGTCGCTGCTGCTGTTGTACCACCAGCACGCCGAGTACGGTGCGGTGGTGAATGATCGGCGAGCCGAGAAAGGCGCTGAATTTTTCCTCGCCGGTTTCCGGGAAATAGGCGAAGCGGGGGTGGGTTTCGGCGTGCTCGAGATTGAGCGGCTCGGCTTTATGGGCGACCAGTCCCACCAGACCCTGATCGCGGCTCATCGCCACTTTGCCCACCGCAGCGGCTTGTAGGCCGTCGGTCGCGGCGAGCACGTAGGTGTCATTTTTGTCATCGAGCAAATAGATCGAACAGATACCCGTGCCCATCACCGCTTTGACGCGGGTCACGATGATTTCCAGCAGGGCGCCAAAATCGCTGGCGGCGTTGACCTCTTGGAGAATATTGCGCAGTGAGTTCAGCATGGGCGCCTCACTATTGAGTTTGCAGTTTCTGTTCTAAATCGCTGTGGAACTGAGACAGCTCCTTCAGGGCTCGGCGGTAGACATCGCGCTTGAAGTCGACCACCTGGCTGATGGGATACCAATAGTTGACCCAGCGCCAGCCGTCAAACTCGGGCTTCTTGCCGCAGTCAAAACGAATGCGTTCGGTCGTGCAGTTGATCCGTAGCAAAAACCACTTTTGCTTTTGGCCGATGCAAGTGGTGGTCTCGCCCTGGCGGATATAGCGCTTGGGCAGGCGGTAGCGCAACCAGCCTCGGGTGTTGGCGAGGATGCTGACATCGTTTTTCTCGAGGCCGATCTCCTCGTGTAGCTCCCGGTACATGGCGTCGCGGGGGCTCTCCCCGGCGTCGATACCGCCCTGGGGAAACTGCCAGGCATCTTGTCGGACACGTTTAGTCCACAGTAGTCGGCCCTTGCCGTCGGCGACAATAATGCCTACGTTGGGGCGAAACCCATCCTTATCGATTGTGTTCATTCGTGCCGCCAGCGTCTCGTGTTATTGGCCATTGTTCCACAGTTGCTCGGGGTGCGGCAAATGCCGCCAAAATTACAGGGTGGGTATGCTATTGAGTGCACTGAGAATAGTCGTTATTCTGCCTGCTTTTCTGACCATCAAAAAAGAGTAAAGCATGCCCTTGGCGCTGTTTGATTTGGACAATACCCTGCTGGCTGGCGACAGTGATTACGCCTGGGGCGAATTTCTGGTGCGCGAGAAGAAGGTCGACCCCGACCACTATGCGCGCATGAATGCGCAGTTTTATGAGGATTATCAGCAGGGTCGGCTCGATATTTTTGAGTACCTACGCTTTGCGCTTGCGCCCCTGGCGACTATCGAGCCGCAGGCCTTACTGGCGCTGCATAGCAAGTTTATGGCTGAGGTGGTGAGCCAAATGTGGTTGCCGGCCGCCGAGGCCCTGGTTGAAAAACACCGCCGCGCCGGCGACAGGCTGCTGGTGATTAGCGCCACTAATCGCTTTATTGTCGAGCCCATTTGCCAGCGCTTTGGCATCGACGAGGTGATTGCCACCGAGCTCGAGCAAAAAGACGGTCGCTATACCGGCAATGTTGCCGGTGTGCCGAGTTATCAGCAGGGCAAGGTGACGCGCTTACAGGACTGGCTCGACGCCAATGGTGAAACGCTGGCGGGCAGTAGTTTCTACAGTGACTCGATCAACGATTTACCGCTGTTGGCCGTGGTTGATAGGGCGGTGGCGGTAAACCCCGACGACTTATTGTCCGCCGAGGCGAGCCGGCGCGGTTGGCCGGTTTTGGATCTGCGCGGCGGTGCTGGTCATTGAGTTTTAAGGTGTGCCATTCATGGCTCTACCTAGGGAATGCCGGCGTTAAGATGTCGTCTGTGTCTAAAATAATACGACAATTCATAAAGGCCTCTTGATGCTGAAATACCCTGCAATCGATCCCGTTCTCGCCAGTATTGGACCCTTTACCGTGCATTGGTACGGGGTAATGTATCTCTTGGGTTTTAGTGCCGCTTGGCTATTGGCTCGGTCGCGTAGCCAGCGCGCTTGGTCGCCACTACGCCGCGATCAGGTTGAAGATTTAATCGTCTACGCCGCTTTTGGGGTAATACTCGGTGGCCGCTGTGGCTATGTATTGTTCTATAACTTCGATAAGTGGTTGGCTGACCCGCTGTGGTTATTACGTATTTGGGAGGGCGGCATGGCCTTCCACGGCGGCCTGCTGGGGGTGATCGTCGCCCTGCTGCTGTATGCCCGCAAATTGCAACAACCCTGGTTGGCGGTGGCTGACTTTGTCGCGCCACTGGTGCCCATTGGCTTGGGTTTGGGCCGCATCGGCAATTTTATCGGTCAGGAGTTGTGGGGGCGCGCCAGTGATTGGCCGATTGCGATGATCTTTCCCCGCGACCCGGAGCAACTGGCCCGCCATCCCTCTCAGCTCTACCAGGCCAGCCTCGAGGGTTTGCTGCTCTTCATCATCCTCTTTTGCTACTCTCGCCGCCCGCGGCCAGAGGGTGCGGTCAGCGGCCTGTTCTTGTTGTTCTACGGTTTGTTCCGCTTTGGTGTTGAATTCGCCCGTGAGCCCGACGGTCATATCGGTTTTGACCTGTTTGAGTGGCTGACTCGCGGCCAGTTACTGAGCCTGCCGATGGTACTTGCGGGTATGCTGTTACTGATTTATAGCTATTGGCGCAAGCGCACGGTGACTGCAGTAAGGGCGTAAAGTCATGACACGCCGCAATGTGATGAGATTTTAAGAGGTAATTATGCAGCAGTATCTGGATTTGATGCGCCATGTGCGCGATAAGGGTGTGGAAAAGGGCGATCGCACCGGCACCGGTACGCGCAGTGTGTTTGGGCACCAAATGCGCTTTGATCTCGCCGAGGGCTTTCCTCTCGTCACGACTAAGAAGGTGCATCTAAAATCCATCATTCACGAGTTGCTGTGGTTTTTAAAAGGCGAGACCAATACCCAGTATCTGCGCGATAATGGTGTCTCTATTTGGGATGAGTGGGCGACAGATAGCGGCGACCTCGGCCCGGTGTACGGTTATCAGTGGCGCACCTGGCCCTTGCCCACTGGCGGCGCCATCGATCAAATTACCGACGTTATCGAGCAGTTGCGCACCCGGCCCGATTCGCGACGCTTAATCGTCTCTGCCTGGAACCCGGCACAGTTGCCGGATGAAAGTATCTCCCCCCAGGCCAATGTTGAGCAGGGTCGCATGGCCCTCGCGCCCTGCCACGCCTTTTTTCAGTTTTACGTCGCCGACGGCAAGCTCAGTTGCCAGCTCTACCAACGCAGTGCCGATATTTTCCTTGGTGTGCCCTTCAATATCGCCTCGTATGCCTTGCTGACTTTGATGGTGGCCCAGGTCACAGGCCTGCAGCCCGGTGAGTTTATCCACACCCTGGGTGATGCCCACCTCTATTTGAATCACTTAGAGCAAACCGATAAGCAATTGGCCCGGGACTTAAAGCCCCTGCCAACGATGAACCTGAACAAAGCGGTCAGTGATATCTTTAGCTTTACTTATGAGGACTTCAGCCTACAGGGCTACGAGCCCCACCCAGGCATTGCCGCACCGATTGCCATTTAAAGGCCATATGTTGGCTGGCGCACTTAATGACATGAGACAGTAAAAGCAGGTGCTTAGCGGCGAGCGAGCGGGGCCACGGTCAGCGCAAGCGCTCGATTGAGATCTTGCTCGGGTTATGAGAGGGGTCATGAAAAATGTTGTGTGGTGCGAGACGTGTGAGTGGCGGCTGAGAGTTGCGCTGAAAGTGCTTGTCTGTAGAAAAACTCTCAGCGCAAGGCCTTACTAGCCGCCAATATACGCGGCGATATTGTCAATCTCGGCCTCGCTGAGCAGGCCCGCCATACCATTCATGATCGGGCTAGAGCGGCTGCCACTTTTAAAATCGCTCAAGGCTTGTTTGATGGTTGCGGCATCTTTACCGGCCAGCATGGGTGTACCCGCGGTCGGTGCGGCACCGCTAGCGCCATGACAGCCAGCGCAGCCCTTGGTGGCAAATGTACTTTTGCCCGCATCGGCATCGCCAGCCACTGCGACGTTGGCGCTCAGTGCGAAGGCGCCAGTGATAATAATAGCCTGAAATAACTTCATCGATTACTTGCTCCTGAATTCAGATAGTTAGTGCTTCGGCGAGTTGATGCCCGATGTGCACAATGTATTCTATAGGCTCTGGATAGCCTCGGGCTAGTTTTCCTTTCATTCTGAGATATTGCTCCGTATGGCGTCGCAGGCAGCGGTCAAATATTTTTACTGCCAGTCCTTCGTTGCAAAGTATGAAGTGCTCGCCGCTGAAAAATACGCGCAGTAGCTTTTTTCAGCCTGCCCGAGGTTCGGGGGGTATTGGCTCAGGTTATGGAATACCACTCACATTTCAAAATTAAAGTGGGATAGTGGGCCGTCATCATTACTTAGGCAATAAAATCTCATCGTTAATTCGATGTTTTTCTGCGTCAATATGCCGCAGTTAAGAATCTTATAGGATGCTTTCGCTATTTGTCTGATGTGACATATTGCCGCAGCTAGAAACTATCAAAGTTAAAATATGCTGGATTTCTATAGCTTACTGGTGAGTATTGATGTGGTTTTATCTTGCTGTAATTAAAGGTTTTTAGTGATATTTTTTTTAAATTCCCCGTGTTTTATTTCACGTTAAAAATAATATGTGTCACTTTTTGCACCATTAATGTCATTTTAAGAATGTTGATGTTTAAGCAGTCTGCCCCTAGATTTGCTGTAAGAGTTGAGTGCCAATCAATTCTTTTATTTTTCATTACAGGGGACAGCAATGAATATCCATCAAAATAAAGTGATCGAGTCCGCCGTTAGCGCGGCCGTGCAACAAGCCGTCAATGCGGTGCCGCTCGACGAGATTAATGTCTCCGACCCAGCGCTGTTTCAAAGCAATAGTATTTGGGCTTATTTTGAGCGCCTACGCAATGAAGACCCCGTGCACTATTGCCGGGACAGTGACTTTGGGCCCTTTTGGTCGGTGACAAAATACAAAGACATTATGGCGGTCGAGATGAACCCCGAGGTATTTTCATCGGCCACAGAAAATGGTGGCATTACTATTATCGATGACAATCTGGGGCTGGGCGTTGAAATGTTTATTGCCATGGACAACCCCAAGCATGAGGGCCAGCGCAAGGCGGTCAACCCGATGCTCTCGGCGGCAACCCTTGGCCGTCTCGAGGAGACGATTCGCGAGCGCACCCGCAAGGTACTTGCTGAATTGCCCATCGGTGAAACCTTTAATTGGGTGGAGCGGGTGTCGATTGAACTCACCACCTTAATGCTGGCAACCCTGTTTGATTTCCCCTTGGAAGATCGCAAGCTGCTCACCCACTGGTCGGAAGTGGCCACCGCGATGCCCGGTGCCGCCAATTTTGTTTCTGATGACTATAAAGCGCAGGAGCTCGGCAAGTGCCTCGAGTACTTTACCCGCCTCTGGAATGAGCGCGCGAAGTTACCCCCCGCGGCGGATTTTATTTCGATGATGGCCCACTCCGATGCCACCAATAAAATGACGCCAAATCAGTTTCTCGGGAATCTCGTACTCTTAATCGTCGGAGGCAATGACACCACGCGCAATAGTATGACCGGCAGTATTCTCGCCATCAGTCAAAACCCCGACCAGTATAAAAAGCTTTGTGCTAATCCCAAGCTGGTGGAGTCGATGGTGCCAGAGGTGATTCGTTGGCAGACCCCCTTGGCTTCCATGCGACGCACCGCCGTTGCCGATATTGAGCTGGGCGGCAAGCAAATTAAGAAGGGCGACAAGGTCATCATGTGGTACGCCTCGGCGAATAGAGACGCGGAGGCCATCGAGACACCCGAGCAATTTATTATCGACCGCCGCCGTCCTCGTCAACACCTGGCCTTTGGTTTTGGAGTGCATCGTTGTTTGGGCAACCGCCTGGCGGAAATGCAGATACGGGTGCTATGGGAAGAAATTCTCAGGCGCTGGCCCGAACCGAGCATCGATGTGGTCGGTGAACCAAAGCGTGTTTACTCCTGCATTTTGCGCGGCTACGAAGCTCTACCGGTGCGAATCAACCCTCAATAGGAGTCTAGGATGACAACTGAAACAGTAGTGATTGTGGGTGGTGGACAAGCCGGCGGGCAAGCGGCAATTAGCTTGCGTCGAGAGGGCTTCGACGGCCGCGTCATTTTGATTGGCGACGAACCGGTACTGCCCTATCAGCGCCCGCCGCTGTCGAAAACCTACTTAGCCGGCGAGTTAGCAGGGGAGCGTTTGTTAATTAAGCCAGCGGCGTTTTATGACAAGGTTAATATCGAGCACCGCCTGGCGCAGAGCGTTATTGGGATTGATGCGAGTCAGCAGCTAATCTCGCTCGATAGTGGGCAAACTTTGTATTACGACCACTTGATCCTCGCCACTGGGGGCCGCGTGCGGCAGCTGGATAGGCCGGGGGCAAAGCACGCCCAGGTGCATTATCTTCGCAGCCGGGCCGATGTGGACGCGATGCGCGATAAGTTCACGCCCGGTGCGCGACTGGTGGTGATTGGCGGTGGCTATGTCGGTCTCGAAACCGCCGCCGTGGCGGTTAAGCACGGTTTAAAAGTGACCCTATTGGTGGCCAGGCCGGCTCCCTTGGGCCGGGTGACCAGCCCCGAGGTGGGCAGGTTTTTCGAAGACGTACATCGCCAAGCCGGCGTTACCTTTTGCTGTAATACCGGAGTGGAGTCGATTGAAGATGATAGTGGTGATGGCCAAGTTGCCGCCGTCGTCACCGACAGTGGTTACCGAGTGTTGGCCGATATAGTGGTGGTGGGCATCGGCCTGTTGCCCAATGTCGAGCTGGCGGAGGCGGCGGGCGTGGCCTGTGATGATGGCATTCTGGTCGATGAATACGGGCGCACCTCGGTCGCCAATATTTATGCAGCGGGCGATTGTGCCAATCACCCCAGTGCGATTTACCAGCGTCGCTTGCGCCTTGAGTCGGTACAAAATGCCGTTGACCAAGGTAAAACGGTCGCCGCGACGATCTGTGGCAAAGACAAACCCTATGCTCAGGTGCCGTGGTTCTGGTCGGATCAATACGACCTGAAATTGCAAACTGCCGGTATTAACAGTGGCTACGATCAGGCGGTGGTGCGCGGTGACATTACAAGTCGCTCCTTTGCGGTGTTTTATCTACGCGAGGGCCGCCTCTTGGCCGTTGACGCCATTAATCGTCCCGCTGAATTTGTCGTGGCGCGCAATATTCTCAGTAAGGGGCTGGGGGTGAGCGTCGCTCGTCTGCAGGATGAACGTATTCCGGCCAAGGCCCTGGCCGAAATGCCGGGCGATACCTTGCCCGATCGTGTCGCCTAAGCCTGTAAACCTGAACAATGAAATACTCTAGTGAGGAAGACAGCAATGATTAAAGTCAATTATATTGAAAGTGATGGTACCCACCGTGAAGTTGAGGTTGAAGAAGGTGTCAATTTAATGGATGCGGCCCTCGATAACCTCGTGCCGGGCATTGATGGCGACTGCGGGGGTGTGGGCGCCTGTGCGACCTGTCATGTCCATGTCGATGGCGACTGGGTCGACAAATTGGCGACAATGGCTGCCAGCGAAGATGCGATGCTGGAACTGACGGATGAGCGCAAGGCCAATTCTCGCCTCTGCTGCCAGTTAACCGCCTCGCCGCAATTGGACGGACTCATTGTCCATACGCCCGTCGGGCAGCATTGACCCCGTCAGCACAACAGGCTTGGGTAAATACCGGGCAAGATGGGTGCAATCGGCTAAAGGGGTCTAAGATGAGAGGGAGGTTTGTTCTTTCTAGTGGACAGCAGGGCAGGGAGGCCTGTACAAATAATCGTCGTCGGCAGGGAGGCTCCCTTATTGGCTTTACTCCCTGGGAATTTCTACATCGCTCAGTGTTGCCACAATAAAAAGGACGTTCAAAATATGGCACTAACAAAGGATATCCCCACCAATACGCCCAGTAAACGCAGTATTTCAAGCGGTGTCGTGCGCGTGCTGCTGTTCGCTGTGGGTAGTCTTTCCGTCGTCTTGGGGGTTATCGGCATTTTTTTACCCTTGCTGCCGACCACTCCCTTCCTGCTCTTAGCCGCAGGTTGTTTTCTACGCAGTTCCGATCGTTTTTATAGCTGGTTGGTTTCCCACCCGGTACTGAGTAAATACATCCTGGCCTACTTGGATGGCAGTGGCATCCCTCGCAAGGCGAAGTACTACACCTTGCTGACTATGTGGCTAACCATGAGTATTTCTGCCTTCATCGTACCGCTGTGGCAAGTGCAGATTTTACTATTGTGTACCGCAGTGATGGTGTCGACGTATATCTGGCGACTGCCAGAGCCGGTGCTGATTGGCGAGTGAGGTGTTGCCATTATTGCTGGGCTTCAGGCGCTAGAGCAAGCCGGGATCTGTTTACACCCATCCCATTGATGGGTGTAAACCCTAAGCCTAGGCCAGTATCATTTCCGGGGTGATAACGCCGTTTGTTTCTGCGACAAAGCCTTTCCAGCTAGCCATATATTCGAGAAAGGTGTCACTCAGCCCTTCGGTGCGCAAATGCTCGGCCGAAACCGGATTACTCAGTGGCGTAAAGCCGCTGTCCTTGGCCAGCAGGCTGGGGAAGTTATGGTGAATGATGGCGGCACGCCCCAGTAAAATAAAGTCGATACCACTTGCCATGCACTTTTTGGCCTCCTCGGGGGTGCGGATTTTACCGGCGATACCCAGGCGTACCTCACCGCGCTCAAGCGCGGTAAAGCAATCCATCAATGTACGGCCTTTGTGGGCTTCCTCTGTGGGTTCTTTAAAGGCATCCCACAGGGACATGTCCAGATAATCAATTTGGGCTTCGTCGAACAGGCGCTGCGCGACGGCAATAGCCTCGTCGAGCACAATGCCAAAGCGTTCGGGGGTTAAACGCACGCCGACATTAAAGTCTTTGCCGCAGCGCTGGCGAATGCCGGCGATGATGTCAAACAGTGGGCGGGCACGGTTTTCCAGCGCGCCGCCGTATTGGTCGTCGCGGAGATTGGTGTCGCTACTGAGAAACTGGCAGAGGATGTAACCGTGGGCACCGTGAATTTCGACACCGTCAAAGCCGGCCTTCTCGGCGCGCTCGGCAGCGGCAATAAAGTCTTCGATTAGCTGCTCGACCTCGGCGGTCGATAGGGCGCGGGCACCGGACTCTTCATGGGCCGAGGGAGCGACGGGCTTGCTGCCAACCAACTCTTCGGGCGAACGGTGGCCAGCGTGGTGCAACTGCACAATCGACAAACTATCGTTTTTGTTAATACCGGCGGCCAAGCGTGTCAGCCCCTCGAGGTGATCGTCAGAAAAAATACCCAGCTGCCCAGGGAAGCCCTGGCCAATGGCCTGCACGTGGGCGGCGCAAGTCATGGTCATGCTAAAGCCACCCTCGGCGCGCATGGTCAGCCATTTGTACTCGTCGTCAGACAGCTTGCCGTCGACATGGCTTTGCAGGTTGGTCAGCGGTGCCAGGGCGAAGCGGTTTTTAAGGGCGGGGCCGCGCAGGAAGGTCAAGGGCTCGAATAGGGACTGCATAGGAATAATTCTCGATTAAAAAGTGAAATACCGATCCGGATAGTAAGGCTTTAGTCGGTGGGGGGTCAATTCATGGGTATTGGCAGGACATTGTGCCAGCGCTTTCTGCCGGCGGCTGGCTATGGCCGGAGATGGATAAGGCCCCTGGCGGCTCACTTGCTCTAGAATGCAGTGAGGGATGATGGCGATAGAGGTCTTGGCTTTGGTAAATATCAGTTTGACCGAGTTATTGCTCGAGGTAAAAAGCTGCACACTGTGTGCGCCGCAATTACCTCACTCGCCTCGCCCTGTCGTGAGAGCTGGTCAGGGTGCGCGCTTACTCATTATTGGTCAGGCACCCGGTGCGAGGGTGCATGTCAGTGGCATTCCCTGGGATGACCCCAGTGGTGATAGATTGCGGCAATGGCTGGGCATTGGTAAGGCGCAGTTTTATGATTCGAGTCAGATCGCCATTATTCCCATGGGCTTTTGTTATCCGGGCAAAGGTCGTTCAGGAGACCTGCCGCCAAGGCCAGAGTGCGCGCCACAGTGGCACGCGGCGCTACTGTCTGAGTTGCCAGACATCCAGCTGACCTTATTGATCGGGCAATATGCCCAGCGCTATTACCTGGGTAAGCAACACCAAACCTTGACGGCTAGCGTAGAGAAATGGCGGGAGCACCTACCCCGCTATTTTGTACTACCACATCCATCGCCGCGCAATCGGATTTGGTTAAAGAAAAACCCTTGGTTTGAAGCAGAGGTTTTGGATGAATTGAAAAGCCGGGTGCAATCTATCTTCATATAGTTAGCGTGACTATTGCCCCTTTGCAGTCGGGTGTTTGCGCTATCAATTAGCGACAGTTATTAAAGAGCGGGCTAGGGCTGTAAATAGATATTCAAGCGAACCCTTGTCCAATAGCGGAAATCATCAAGCTGCTGGCTGATTATTTTGGCAGAGATATCTTCGTATGCCACTGTCTGGCAGATACCACAGTGAGCTCGTTTGACTGCCTGGACTTATTCGATGTTGGCATCGTAATCGCTTATTGATAGGTCCATGCGAAAACCTGCATGGCCAGTCAGTTATCGCCACAAGCCATTTGATTTTCCTTCTCTTATTGTTGTTGGTTCTCTGCGGTAAAGCTTCTGCGACAATAAACCACAGTCAGGTGCGACAATTGGTCACATAACAAGGGCGCCTCAGTCCTCTAAAATTCCCTCATCAAAAATTTAAGGGATGTCTCCGTGTCTACCAATCAAGATTTTCATCAGGGGTCTGGCATGCGCCGGGCTGCCAGTCCGCTCGCCGCCACGGCGCTGAGCTGTGTCTTGTCGTCACTTACCATGGCGGCGCCACTGGACGGCTCAGCCCTTGAGCCGTCGCACGGCACGGCTCCTCTGTTGGAAACCATCGTCATTACCGCCAGTGGCAGCGCCAATACCCTGGCCGACACAGCGGCGAGCATCGGCGTGATCGCCGAGCATGAAATTGAGGAATTAAACCCGACTCATCCCGCCGAGCTGATGAATCGCATCCCCGGCGTTAATATCGTGCAAATTGGCTCCAGTGGTGACGGGGTGATGGCGGCCATTCGCCAGCCCGTGTCGACCAGTCCGGTGTATTTATACCTTGAAAACGGCGTGCCAACGCGTGCGGCGGGCTTTTTCAACCACAATGCCCTGTACGAGGTAAATGTCAGTGGCGCCAACGGCGTCGAGGTGATTAAGGGGCCGGGTTCCGCTCTCTATGGCAGCGACGCCATTGGTGCGGTGGTGAACATCCTCAGTGGTCGCCCGCCCCGCGAAGACGCATTAAGCCTCAATGTTGAGGGCGGCGAAGACGGCTATCAGCGGCTGCAGTTGCGGGCTGCCAAGCTCACCGCCAAGCACGGTTTCACCGGCAAGCTCGATATTGCCGATAACGATGGCTGGCGAGAGCAGACGGCCAGTGAGCGCACCTCGTTTACCGGTTCGTGGAATACCCACATCGGTGACAATTGGCGGGTGAATACGGTGTTTACCGGCACCTTGCTTGATTACGAGACCGGCGGCAGTGGCTTGAGTTATGAGGACTACAAAGACCGGCCCGAACAATTCGGCAACTTAATTGGTTACCGCGATGTGCGAGCCCTGCGTTTGTCATCGGCCTTTGAGCGTGACTTCGCCAACAGTAGCTTGAGCATTACGCCCTTTGTGCGCAGTAATGACCTGGAGTACGTGGCCACTTGGACACTGAACACCGGGCGGGTCAGTCCGCCGCCGTCGTGGTGCCCCAGCTGTCCCGCCTCTCTCGATTCGCAAGATGCCCATATCAATGAAAGCGGCCACGACTCCGTGGGTGCCCTGCTGAAGTGGGATTACGACCTCGGTGCCGACAGCTTTGTGGTCACGGGCCTGGATATCGACTACAGCGCGGGCTACCAGAAACAGACCTATATTGAGCGCAGCGACAGCGACGCCGGTGACTACTGGCTGGCGTATACGCCGGCCGGTTTGCTCTACGACTACGATGTCGACGTACTGTCACTGTCGCCGTTTGTGCACTACGAAAACCAGCTCAGTGCGGCGCTGCGTATCAATGCCGGATTGCGCTACGACTATTCCCGCTACGACTACGAGGACAACATGGCCGCGGGTGTCGTCGACCCCCTGCACCTGCGCCCGGAAGATCAGGCGGTGGACTTCGAGCACCTCAGCCCCAAACTCGGTTTGACCTATCGGTTTAGCGAGGACATCAACGGCTATGCCTCCTATCGCCACGCCTTTCGCGTGCCCTCCGCAGGTCAGTTGTTTCGCTCCGGTAGCACCGCCGACTCCACCGACCTCGAGCCGGTCAAGGTTGATAGTTTTGATATTGGCCTGCGCGGCAATTTGACCGAGCGCATCGCCTTCGATAGCAGCATTTACTACATGCTTAAAGAAGACGATATTCTCAGTGTCCTCGATGGCAATACCGGTGCGCGCCGCAATACTAATGCCGGTGAGACCGAGCACTATGGCATCGAGCTGGGCCTGGATATCATTCTCAGCGAGACGGTGGATCTCTATATCGCCTATACCCAGTCCGAGCATAAATACAAGGACTGGCAGGACCGCAGCGGTGACTACTCGGGCAATGATATGCCCAATGCCCCGGAAACCTTTGTCAATGTGCGCCTGCGCTATGGCCCTGCCTGGTTAAATGGCGGTCGCATGGAGATGGAGTGGATACACCAGGGCGAGCACTGGATCGATGAGCAGAATGGCGACGATGGCCGCGCCACCGATAGAGATACCTACGAGGGCCACGACCTGCTGAATTTGCGGGCCAACTACCGGCTCAGTCCCCAGCTTGAAGTCTCGCTGCGGGTCTTGAATCTCAGCGATGAGCTGTATGCCGAAACCACCGGTAAGTGGGGGCCGACCTATACCCCGGGGCGGCCACGCAGCGCCTTTGTCGGTGCCAAATATACCTTCTAAGACAGAGTCCGCCAGTCAGCGGCGGCGTGTTAGCGCCCAAGGGCCTGTTGCACATGGCATGGTCTAACAGGCCCTTGGGCAAGCGCCAGGGCTAGGATCGGCAGGTGTGTCAAACAAGCCTGCCAAGCGCGCTTTGCTTGTGTTTATATGAGCGCCCTTGTGCCGCCCCCCCCCACGATGAGAACCCCTATGGCTAGTACCACCCTGTACCGCTGGCACCGACGTATTGGCCTGGCGGTCTTTATTACCATTATTGCCTGGGCAGTGAGTGGCTTGAGCCACCCGGTTATGTCGCGCCTCAATCCTCGGCCGGTGGCCATGCAGCCGCCCCTGTCGACGGCCGCCATTGCCGAGCTTGCGCCCCTGTCGGCGGCGCTGTCGGCCAACGGTATTGCCGACTTTCAACAGGCTCAGCTGCTGAATATTGACGACGGCAGTTATTATCGGGTTGAGCACGGCCCTAGCACCACTTATATCAATGCCCGCAGTGGCCAGCGGGCGGGCATTGATGACAGTGCCTACGCCGCAAAACTGGCGCGTCACTACTTGGGCGACGCGAGCAGTAAGATCACCTCCGTTGAGCGCATTAGCGCTTTTAATGAAGACTACCTGTATATCAATCGCTTTTTACCCGTGTACAAGGTGAGCTTTGAGCGCTCCGATAATATGCGCGTCTATGTCGAAGTCAGCACCGGGCGCTTGGCGAGCTTGATCGACGATCGCAAGGCGTTTTTTGGCTGGGTGTTTCGCCAGCTCCACTCCTGGGTGTTTATTACCAACCCCTGGCTGCGCACCATTGCCATGAGCGCCATGTTGCTGGCCGGCATGGGCTTGAGTCTGCTGGGTTTGCTGATGGCCTGGCGCGGGCGTTCCAGCAATAGCGCTGGGCACGTGGCCAGTGAGCAGCGGCCAGCAGCGAGTCGCAGTAGTCTCTGGCATCGGCGCTTGGGTATAGCCTTTGGCGTGGTGATGCTGGCCTTCTGTTTTTCTGGCCTCTATCACCTGCTGAGTAAACCACTGATTGCCCCACTGGAGCGGCCCGCGCCGTCGAGCACATTCACAGCCGAGCAGGTCGGGCTGAACTGGCAGGCCGTGGCGCAGGCGAGTGGTGGCGAGTATTTTCGCCGTGGCCATTGGCTCGCAGTGGATGACGTGGCCCATTTACGCCTGACCTTGGCAGCGCCGCAAGTGGCCGCCGAGCATAACAACCACGCCATGGAGCATCACTCCAACAAGCCCATGGCAGAGGGCGGTGGCCCGGTGTATATCAATGCCCAGACCTCGGCACTGTGTGCCAATTGCGAGCGCCGGCATGCGCTCAACCTCGCAGCCCACTATGAGGGTGTGGCGTCTAGCGGTGAACAGGTTGATAAAATTACCCGCTTTAGCAGCGATTACGGTTTTATTAATAAGCGCATGCCGGTACACGCGGTGCGCTATGGTGGGGATGGCGCAAGGGGTGTCGAGGCACACAGTGTCTTTGTCGAAACCGCGACCGGTGCCCTGGCGGCCCGTACCAGCCCCGCTAACAAGTGGGAGGGCTGGTCATTTAGCTATCTGCACAAGTGGCACTTTTTGGACCCCATCAGCAAAACCCTGCGCGATATTTTATTGATTATCACCACCCTGGCCCTCACGGCGCTGTGTGTATTGGGCGCTTGGGTGTCGTTTAAGCCCGATACCAGGGTGTGATACCGGATTACTCGGCTATTTTTGTCCTGCTGAATTATTTTTCCACTCAGTGTTTGCGCGAAAAGCGGATTCATAGATAATGGTGGCGGCAGTAGCCAAATAAGAGTCATTATTATTTACAAATAGCTGGAAGAGTACCTTGGCAAGAATTTCATTGATCGTCGCGGTGGCCGATAACGGCGTTATCGGCAGCAATAACCAGCTGCCCTGGCGCATTTCTGCCGACCTTAAATACTTCAAGCGGGTCACCCTGGGCAAGCCGATTATTATGGGCCGCCTCACCTACGAATCCATTGGTAAACCGTTGCCGGGGCGGACGAATATTGTCTTGAGCCGCGACAGCGCGTGGCGGGCCGATGGGGTGGAAAGGGCAAGTGATCTGAATGCAGCCTTGGCCATTGCCAAAAAGATTGTCGATGACTCCCAGCTGGAAGAGCTGATGATTATTGGTGGCGCGACGATTTACCGTGAGGCCCTGCCCCAGGCCGATAGACTCTACTTAACCCGCGTACACACTCA
Source organism: Gammaproteobacteria bacterium 53_120_T64 (assembly GCA_002162815.1). Lineage (GTDB taxonomy): Bacteria > Pseudomonadota > Gammaproteobacteria > Pseudomonadales > Porticoccaceae > Reddybacter. Next base: position 143,701 of record MAAT01000005.1, read on the forward strand.
GGTCGATGGCGATGCCTTCTTCCCGGAGCTGGATTTGAGCCAGTGGCTGGAAACGCCGGTGGAAGAATTGGCGAGTGAGGGGAAAACACCGGCCTGTAGCTTTGTGCGCCTGGATAGAAAATAACTAATAACTGTCACAGCAGGATGAAAATGAGCGTCGAAAAACAGCGTCAAAAAGTGCCGGCATTATTGTTCTTGCTGGCCCTGGTATTGGTGGCCGGGCTGCAAACCCAGGTCGTTTATGGGGTCGAACTGGACACGGTGATCAAGGTCGGTGCCGAGAAGACCGCTGCCGCCCAGGCATCGCAGCGTCGTATCGATACGACGGTGGCGCAAAGCGACAAGCTGCAGCGTCAGTTTCAGTTGTTGAATAAGCAAATTGAAGGCCTGCAGGTGTATAACGCTCAGCTCTCTCGGCAAATTGCTCAGCAGCGCCAGACCATGGCCGATATTGCCGAGTCTGTCGAAAACGCGGCGCTGATCGAGCGTCAAATTATCCCGCTGTCATTGAATATGTTGCTTGCCCTGGAGCAATTTATCCGTCTCGACCTGCCCTTTAAAATAGCCGAGCGCCAGGCCAGTGTTGACCAGGTGCGCGAGAATATGGATTCCGCGCGCTTTAGCGCCGCCGAAAAGTCACGCCAGGTGCTCGAACTCTACGCCATTGAAGGTGAATACAGCGCCACCATCGAGCAATTTGACGGTGTCTTAAGCATCGCTGGGCAGCCGCGTCAGGGGGCATTTTTGCGCGTCGGCCGCATCGCCCTGTTGTTTCAAACGGCCAATCAAAGCCTGACCGAGGTGTGGAATAAAACCAGTGGGCAGTGGCAAACGGTGGCGGCGGGGCAGTATCGCCGCGCCGTGGCCAATGCCATTCGCATGGCGAAGAAACAGGCACCGCTGGATATGATGACGCTACCCCTGTCTGTACCGAGAGCGGTGCCGGCGAGTGCTGCGGTGGGCTCTCGCTCGACGGCTAGTCAGCGCGCAGTGGCGGTGGTTTCGTGAGGATGTTGAACAGCGTCTTAGGCACCGGCTTAAGTGCCTTATTGTTGATGACTATCCTTGGCTTTTTACCGGCCCTGGCCGACGACTCGCCTAAGGCAACTCTTAACGCTAAGCCCAGTGCCCACCGCGACGTTGAGTCCCTCGACCAGCTCTTGCAGTTGATCAAGGCGGCGAAGGTGGGGGAGTCAAAAGAACACCGCGAGCGCGAGCAGGCCTTTAAGGCGGAGAATAGTCGTCGGGCGCAACTGCTGGCGCAGGCGCAACGGCAAAAGGCCGAAGCAGAAGCGCGCAGTGGCGAGCTTGAAACCACGTTTAGCGACAATGAGCGCGAGCTTGAAGCGCTGCAGGCGCAAATGGAAAGCCGCCTTGGCACACTCAAGGAGTTATTTGGACACATCACCGCCACTGCCGGTGATACGGTGACCCGGCTGGAAAAATCCGTGGTCAGCGCCCAGTACCCGGGGCGCACGGATCAGCTCCATCAACTGATCGAAAAGATGAGCAGCCACAGCCGTCTGCCCGCCCTCGAAGAGATCGAAAACCTGGCCTATGAAATGAGCCGTGAGATGGTCGAGTCGGGCCGGATTAGCCGCTTTAACGCGGCGGTACTGAGTGCCGATGGCGAGCAACGCGAGCGGCAAGTGATACGCATCGGTTTATTTAACCTGCTCTCTAATGGGCATTATTTAAGTTACAACCCCGATAGCGGTGTGCTGGCTGAGCTGGCGCGCCAGCCCCGCGGCCTGAGCAAGGGTGCACTTGCCCTAGAGACGGCAACAGATGCCTTTACCCCAGTTGCCATCGACCCCAGTGGCCCGGTGGGCGGGGGCTTATTGCGCGCCTTGGCCGACCGGCCGGGGGTACTGGAAAAATGGTCTCAGGGTGGTTTAGTCGGCTATGTGATTAGCGCTCTGGGTGCGGTGGCATTGGTGCTGGCGCTGTGGCGGGCGGCGGTATTGCGCGGCGTGTTCGCCGGTGTGCGCCGCCAGTTACAAGCGGATGAATGCTCGCCGAATAACCCCTTGGGGCGGGTCTTGGCGGTGGCCGACACGTATGCCGGGCTCGACCCGGAATCGATGGAGCTGAAGCTGCACGAGGCGATATTGAAAGAGCGCCCGAGCATTGAAATTGGCCTCAACCTACTGAAAATTATTGCCATGATTGCGCCGCTGCTGGGCCTGCTCGGCACCGTCACCGGGATGATTGTGGTGTTTCAGCAAATCACTATTTTTGGCGCCGGCGACCCGAAACTGATGGCCGGCGGTATTTCCCAAGCCCTAGTGACCACGGTGTTGGGGCTGCTGGTGGCGATACCGACCCTGCTGCTACATACCTGGGTGAATGGCTACGCGCGGCGCATTTTGCATGTGCTGGAAGAGCAGAGCGCCGGTATCGTGGCACTGAAGGCGGAGGCTCGCCTACCGCCTTCGCAAGACAGTCCTCGGTAAGGTTGGCCTAGCCATCATGCCCCCAGTGACAACAGCATGAGTGCCGTGTTCGAGATGGCGAATTATTTGCTGCAATTGGCCGATATGGGCGGCCCGGTGCTGCTGTTTATCGTCGCGCTGATCTTATTGCTCTGGTTGTTGTTAATTGAACGTCTTCTCTACTATCGCAGCGCCCTGCGCGACGATATGGCGCGCTGCCTGACACTTTGGCAGCAGCGCAGCGACCGGCACTCGCGGCGCGCCCGCCAGGTACGTGCGGCGCTGTTGGCCGAGGTCGATGAGCGCATCGATCGCTTTGTGCCAATGATTAAAACCCTGGTGGCGGTGGCCCCCTTGTTTGGCCTACTCGGCACCGTTACCGGCATGGTCGGTGTCTTTGAGACCATGGGCCTGGCCGAGGGCGGTGGCGCTCGCGCGATGTCGAGCGGTGTCTCACGGGCCACCATTCCGACCATGGCCGGTATGGTGGCGGCCCTGTCCGGCCTGATTGGCCTCACGGGCATCGACCGCATTGGGCGGCGCGCCAAGGCGCGTTTGGCCAATAGCCTATTATTGGACGATGCGCTGCAGGTTGACGCGACAACACTGGGGCGCCAGCGATGAGCCGGCGCATTCTTAGCGAGGCGAGCCGCGCGGTGGCTGGTGATGACTCGCCGCTGCAGGCCATCGATTTAACGCCGATGCTCGATGTGGTTTTTATCTTATTGATTTTCTTCATTGTCACGGCATCGTTTGTGAAGTTGCCGGGGCCGCAGGTGGAGTTGGTTGCGGCGGTGAGTGCGGTGGCGAAAAAGCCAGCGATGTTGGTGGCGATTGATCGCCACGATGTGATCTGGATGGATAAATCGCCGCTGGCCGATAACCGTATCAAATTTGCCCTGGCGCGCCTGCAGGCCGAAAACCCTCGGGGCAGCCTAGTAATACAGGTCGATAAGGCCGCCAGCATTGGCCGTTTGGCGCTGGTCAGCGGCATTGCCGGGCAGCTGGGAATTGACGATATTTCGGTGTCGACCCGCCATGACTAGGTTTTTACGCGGCAGTAACGAAGCCGCTGGTGGCATTGTCGCGCGCTTTGCCGGGGCCTTGTGCGGGGCCGTGTTGGTGACCAGTGTCTTATTGATGCTAATGGTGGTGATGGTGGTGAACCGGGGGCCGGTGCCGGGAAGTAAAGACAGTTATAAAATTGCCGATATCTGGCAGCCCGAGCGCAGCGTCAGCGAGTTTGTGAAGCCGCCAAAGCTGCAGCGACCGCCGGACCCGAGCCAACTGCCGCCCAGTATGCCCCGCCAAGCCCTACACTTTGAGCTACCCGCCGCGACTATTAATTTACAGGCACCTCCAAGGCCCTCGGCGAGCTTACAGCTTGGCCCCGGTGGCGACTTTGCCCGCGATACCGACTACATCCCGGTCTATGTGCCCCAGCCGCTGTATCCGCGCCGGGCGCTGGCCCGGGGTCGCCAGGGCTATGCCGTGGTAGAGCTGATCATTACCACCGGCGGTGGCGTGCGTGGCGTGACGTTGGTGGAAGAGTCGCCGGCCAATTATGGCTTTGGTAGCGCGGCCTTAAAGGCCGCTATTAAGCTCAAGTACAAACCCCGGGTGATCGATGGTCGCGGGGTCGAGGTGGCGGGGGTGATGTATAAATTTAGTTTCCAGCTGGAGTAGCGCACCGATGCCCGCTCGCCGCATCCGTTCTTCGGCGCTACTGCTGCTGGTGCTAATGTTTGCCACCACCCCGTGGCCGGCTCTGGCGGGCCACAAAGAGTCAGCGGCGAAACCCGGCAAATACGCCAGTGCACCAACCCGGCGTCGCCAGGCGGTCGGCCAGCGCTGCGCCAAAAAACTCGAGGCCGCACAACGAGCCATCACCGCAGAGGGCTGGCCACAGGCGCAGCAAGTACTGACTTTGGCGGGCGAAAAATACTGCACCAGTAGTTTTGAAAAGTCGCAAGTGTGGAATTATTTGGGCTATGTACACTTTTCCCAACAGCACTACCGGCGGGCCATAGCGGCTTATTTAAGGCTACTCGACGAACCGGCGGCCGAGCATAAAATGCAGGTTGGCACCTACAACACCGTGGCTCAGCTGTACTTTCAGCTAGAAGACTACGCCAGTGCGGCGCAGTTTCTCGAGCGCCTGCTCAAAGCCTCGGCCGTTGGTGACCCCCAGGCCGGCGGTGTGCACCGGGCCGATACGCAAATTGCGGATGCCAAAACCAGGGCTCTGCTCGCCCAAGCCTATTATCAGCTCGATAGAAAGAAGGCCGCGCAGGCGAATATCGAACAGGCGATCAGTGCTTACCAGCACAGAGATAAGCGCCCACCCGAGGCCTGGTGGTCACTGCAAAGCCTGCTGTATTTTGAACAAGAGCAGTATCGCCAGGCCCTACCGGTATTGAAGCAATTAATTGTGCACTACCCACGCTATCGCTACTGGCACCAACTCGGTGGCTTATACGGCCAATTGGGCAAAAACATTGAACGCCTGGTGGCAACGGAGCTGGTTTATTTAGCCGGGGCGCTGAATAAAGAGCGCGAGTTGCTGTCCTTGGCCTATCTCTACCTCGGTGCGAACACGCCCTATCGCGCCGGCGTCACGCTAGAAACCGCCATTAAGCAAAAGGAAATTGAAGCGACGGCCAAACATTTAGAATTACTCGGCCAGGCCTGGCAGCAGGCCGGTGAAGGTCTTAAGGCCCGCCCGGTGCTGGAACAAGCAGCGGCGCTTTCTGGCGAGGGAAAAATCTACGCGCAACTGGCCGCTGTTTATCTCGATATTGGCGACAATACCCGCGCAGAGGCAGCGGCAGAAAATGCCCTGCAAAAGGGCCAGCTTAAACGCCCCGGTGCCGTACAGTTGGTGCTGGGCAATGCGCAGTTAAATTTACATTGTTATGACAAGGCCGTGGCAGCTTTTGAGCGGGCGGGTAAGTACAAGGCCTCTGTAGTTAACGCTAGACAGTGGTTGAACTATGCCCGTGCCGAGGGTGAGCGGGAGGCCGACTTGCGCGCGGCGGGGGCTGAAATTACAGCCTGCGGTACATAGTGTGGGGCAAAAAATAGCTATTCAGTTAAGCAGATAGCGAGCACTTTGGTCTACAAGTGACTAGCGTTTAATAAGGCTGCTTGGCAGGTATTAAAGAGACAGCAGGCTTGGGGTTTTGTGTGTTGATGTTGCAATGCCAGTGCCATTATCGGTATGGCCGTTTAGTTGGAAATAATCGAAATATAATTAACTCAAGCCCGGCATACCTGTGATGAGAAACACAATATAAGAACGCTTCATAAAGAATGTTATAGAGACAGCCACCTGTCATTAGCGAGTAAAAGCTAGCGTCACTTGTGACGTTTACTGTTTGGTGAATCACTCTGTGTAATGCCTTGCCAGCGCAGGGCCGTGTTACCATCCGCCGCTGCATTTTTACGGCTCTTATTGAATACCTGTCACCAAGGACGATGACGCGCCATGCCAACATTATTCTTCACCAGCCGCTGTGGGCAAGGTCTGCAACTTTGCGATGCCACCCGCCCGCCCCGTGGCGGCTCTTGGCGGCGCGAGCACTTCACTCGCGGGCAAGCCAGCATGTTTGTGCAAAGCCTGCCGGCCCACGAGCTGCGCAGCCTCAAATTCCAACTCGGTAGCCGCTATCGCATTGGCGCACTCAACCCCGCCGCCGGCCTAACACAGCTGCTCGACAGCCACCGGCTCAGCCTCTACCGAAAGCGCCCAAAACCCTTAAAACGACAGGCAGAAACGCCAGCGGTGCCGTCGGCCAGCGAACTGCGCCTGGCGATTGCCGCCAGCTTGAAACTGATTGTTAGCCGCGAGCGGGCAGAGGCCCTGAGCCTGGCTAAAAACCATCAAGTCAAAAGCAGCACCGGCAAGGCTGCCGCGCACGCCAGCGCCCTAGGGCAAGGCCTGCTGGCCAGCGGCACAGACTTGCTGCACTGGCTCGGCAATATCAACGACGTGGTCAACCCGCTGTGGCAACTGAAGCGCCAAGTCGACGCCGCGCTGATCACCTACGAAGAATGCAGCGCTGCCAGCAATGGCTGCCTCAATCTCGCCACCCGAGCGCGCTACTTAAAGCGAGTCGAACTGGCCGATCATCAAGCATTGGTCGAGGCGCTGGGCTTTGACCCCACGACCATCGACCTCGACGCCTTCAGCCAGGCCTGGCACAGCGCCTGGGTGCTGGCCGGTGACAAGCAGGTGGTGGCACTGATCGGCGGCTTTGCCAAAGACTATATCGACGCCCAGCACGCGCTGGAATATAGCCGGGCGGCGGGCAACGCGGTATTTGAGGTGTTATTGGCCTTACTGCTGGCGGCAGCGACCGCCGGCGCAGGCCTTGCCATGGGCATGGCGAGTAAGGCGCGACATGCCGGGGAGTTTGGGCGCGTCGGTAGGAAGTTGGTATTATTGGCAGAGGCTTTGGAGGGCTCGCCGAGAGGGATTGTGCGTCGGCGCGGGATGACGACGAGGGTTGTTGATGGTGGTGGCTCAGGTGGTCGTAGAGGGGGAGCCAGTAAAGAATTAGAAAATCCTGAGCTACAAGCATCGACTGATAAGGTTGCGATGTTAGCTGCTAAATCGATTCCAAACAATCCATCTGGTGATTTAACCGAGAACCCTGTCATTAAAAAAAATGGCAAGCAAAGTACAGCGAATAATTTTTCTTATGACGTTAAAGAAATACCCTATGACTTGATACATGAAGAGAAGGGAGCCTACGGATATGTACCGAAAGAAAGCTCCGAATTTGCGCCACCATGGCCTGTGGATTGGACTGATATAAAACAGGTTGCTTCCGCGCGAACTGTTCGTCTGGACTACCACCAAGGTCTTGCGGACGAAAAAAAATGGATTGGAGACATGCGTTCTAAAGGTCTGAGTGAAGAGAGTGTAGCCAGGCAGCTTGTAGATATACGTAATCAAACGCGAATGTCTAAGTATTCTGACGATAAGCTACCACGACTTTACGAGCGCAATATGAAAAAATATAACAACCCTAATGGCCCAGCTTATGATGACTTACTTGTAAAATACGGTTCTACGCAAGAAGTAATTAATGCAGGAACTAGGAGTAATCCAACGATGGACATATTGACAGGTATTGCTAAGGTTGAAGATGATGGGAAATAAAGTTTTAGTTGGTCGCCTCTATGGTCCAAGAGAAATTCTTCAACTTGACGTGGATAGTGGGGCTATCTCTTCATGCGCTGAGTTCGTGGAAACGAAAGTAACAGGTAATATTTATATTCTTGATGGACATACGTTTGCATTATACGTGGAAGGATCTACATTGTATTTTCAGTGGGATGACCAGCGTTGGGATTTTTCAGGCCTCAGTTTAAAGGTGGCTTACCACCATGATTTTTCTAGAAAAATCACGGTTTTTTCAGTAGATAATAAATTAATTGAATACCCTGCGTGGTGGAATGGCGACCCTCTTTTTGATCCAAATATTCCAGAGTATGACGAAGAAGAGGATTACTTTGGTTATATTTTTTCGTTAAAGAATAATCCAAGCTTACAGATTAGTCTGCAAAAAACTTGGAGTGTAAGATCGGGGGTTAGGATCTAGGTAAGAAAAAAATGCACAAAAAAATGGCAAAAAAATGGGGTCAAGTCTTTGATTTGTGATCCGGAAGTTAGAAAAGTTAGGGCGTTTTTTTACCCGAAACAGCTGTAAGCGTCCGGCTATCTATCTCTAAAATACCTGGTTTCCTTTTGGCATCATCCGTATTTTTCACCGTTGGAAAATACCATGTCGAAAGTCACAGCAAAACAACAGTATTGGCCCGAACACCTTCTGCAAGCTTCGACCTTCGAGGGTACGGTCAGTGAATATGCACAAGCAAATAATATCCCCGTACAAACACTCTATCGCTGGCGTCATTATTTCAAACGCACAGCCGGTGCTGAGGTCAAAGCAAAGCCAGTGTTTATACAGCTTGTTCGGGCTCCGGTTATCAACGACAGCGATTATTGCATCAGCCTGCAACAGGGCAATACAAAAATATGCTTTGCCCAGTGGCCCGATCCGCAGTGGTTGGTCGACTTTATCGCATCGAGTTATAAGCAGCTCACCTAGACACCCATTCTAAAACCCCGCCGCCGGCCTGACACCGCTGCTCGATAGTCACCGGCTCAGCCTCTACCGGAAACGCCCAAAACCCTTAAAACGACAGGCAGAAACGCCAACGGTGCCGTCGGCCAGCGAGCTGCGTCTGGCGATTGCCGCCAGCTTGAAACTGATGATTAGCCGCGAGCGGGCAGAGGCCCTGAGCCTGGCTAAAAGCCATCAACGCAAAAGCAGTACCAGCAAGGTCGCCGCGCACGCCAGCGCCCTAGGTCAAGGCCTGCTGGCCAGCGGCACAGAGCTGCTGCACTGGCTCGGCAATATCAACGACGTGGTCAATTCGCTGTGGTAACTAAAGCGCCAAGTCGACGCCGCCCTGATCACCTACGAAGAATGCACCGCTGCCAGCAATGGCTGCCTCAACCTCGCCACCCGAGCGCGCTACCTAAAGCGAGCCGAACTGGCCAACCACCAAGAATTGGTCGAGGCGCTGGGCTTTGACCCCACGACCATCGACCTCGACGCCTTCAGCCAGGCCTGGCACAGCGCCTGGGTGCTGGCCGGTGACAAGCTGGTGGTGGCACTGATCAGCGGCTTTGCCAAAGACCATATCTATGCCCAGCACGCGCTGGAATATAGCCAAGCGGCGGGCAACGCGGTATTTGAGGTGTTATTGGCCTTACTGCTGGCGGCCGCGACCGCCGGCATGGGCCTTGCCATAGGCATGGCGAGTAAGGCGCTACATGCCGGGGAGTTTGGGCGCGTCGGTAGGAAGTTGGGATTATTGGCAGAGGCGTTGGAGGGTTCGCCCAGAGGGATTGTGCGTCGGCGCGGGATGACGACGAGGGTTGTTGATGGTGGTGGATCAAGTGGTCGTAGAGGGCGAGTCAGTCAAGAAACAGTAACGCCTGAGCTACAAGTGCGGGCAGACAAAGTTGCAGCGTTACCTGCTAAGCTGCTATCAAGAAAACCTAAGCCAGCGGGTGAAACTCCTCCCGATACAACAAAAAAATTGACAAAGGAAACTGTTGAAGGAAGAAAGGTTTTTCAGCGCGATGAGTTAATTGAGCCCGATCGTATTGATGGGTTTGGAAAGACAAACGTTGAAAGGATGCAAAAAGGAAAAGCTCCTATTGGCCCCAATGGCGAAGAGGTTAATCTTCACCATCTTACTCAGGATGAACCTGGTTCAATGGCAGAAGTCGGTTCAGTATTTCATAGTAAAAATGATCGAACGCTACATATTTATTCTAATCAGTATGATAAATCATGGAAAGGCTTAGATGGTATTCGACGGCGATACAGTAGCGCTCCTCCGTCCATGGTTCGAGGGCCTTTTAATACATGGAAAAAGAAATATTGGAAAACAAGGGCTAATGATTTTAAGTAAGGAGGACTAAATGAGCATAGAAAAAATAGAGAAAGCAGGCTGGATAATGGAGAAAAGTGGGGAGGAGATTTTATCCTGCGGTGGTGCTTCCGATGAATTAATTACAGCGACAGAGAGGCTGCTAGGGGAGCTTCCTGATGATTATAAATATTTCCTAAAGAAGTATGGAGCGCTATCTTTTGAAGCTGAAGAGTTTTATGGGATTACTAAGTCCGGGCTTGAAGGTCAGAGCGTTCCGTGTGTAATATTTTGTACTCAAGTGGCTAGAGAAAGAGGCGATATATCTAAAGACATGATTAAAATAAAATCTTCTGGATATGGTCAAAGTTTTAGCATTGACATCTCGCAAATAAATAAAGATGGTGCCGCTCCAGTTGTTGAGACTGAGATTTCGTATAAGCATGATGGAAATAAGAGCGTTATAGCAAATAGTTTCTCTGAGTTCCTGCTTGCTGAAATTCAAAATTCAGTTGATGAGTTATAGGTCTCATTAGAAAAGCGGGGTCATATATGGTCCGCCCCTTATTGCAAGATGAAATCACTTGTGACAGAGTAAGAAAAAATGGGGTAAAAGAGAAAGCTTACCTGGACACCCATTCTAAAACTCAGCGGCCGGCTTGACAAAGTTGCTCGATAGCCACCGGATCAGCCTCTACCGAAAGCGCCCAAAACCCTTAAAACGACAGGCAGAAACGCCAGCGGTGCCGTCGGCCAGCGAGCTGCGCCTGATCATTGCCGCCAGCTTGAAACTGATTATTAGCCGCGAGCGGGCAGAGGCCCTGAGCCTGGCTAAAATCGATCAACTCAAAAGCAGCGCCGGCAAGGCAGCCGCGCACGCCAGTGCCCTAGGCCAAGGCCTGCTGGCCAGCGGCGCAGACTTGCTTAACTGGCTCGGCAATATCAACGACGTGGTCAATCCGCTGTGGCAACTCAAGCGCCAAGTCGACGCCGCCCTGATCATCTACGAAGAGTGCAGAGCTGCCAGCAATGGCTGCCTCAGCCTCGCCACCCGAGCGCGCTACTTAAAGCGAGTCGAGCTGGCCGATCATCAAGCATTGGTCGAGGCACTGGGCTTTGACCCCGCGACCATCGACCTCGACGCCTTCAGCCAGGCCTGGCACAGCGCCTGGGTGCTGGCGGGTGACAAGCAGGTGGTGGCACTGATCGGCGGCTTTGCCAAAGACTATATCGAGGCCCAGCACGCGCTGGAATATAGCCAGGCGGCGGGCAACGCGGTATTTGAAGTGTTACTGGCCTTGCTGCTGGCGGCAGCGACCGCCGGCACGGGCCTTGCCATGGGTATGGCGAGTAAGGAGCGACATGCCGGTGAGTTTGGGCGCGTTGGTAGGAGGTTGGTATTATTGGCAGAGGCGCTGGAGGGCTCGCCCAGAGAGATTGTGCGTCGGCGGGGGGAGGCGACGAGGGTTGTTGATGGTGGCTCAGATGGTCGCAAAGGGCGGGCTAGTCAACAATTAGAAAAGCCTGAGTTACAAGCGCCGACTGATAAAGTTGCTGTGTTGCCTGTTAGGCTGGTTCCAAACAATCTTGCCCCAGAATATAATGGCGTAGCTAATGATAAAACGCCTAAAGGAAAGTTGGATGAGTTAACTCCAGAAGAGCTTGAGTTAGTTAATTATGTGCCAGCATTTAAAACTAAAGGTGTAAGTCATCAGGTGGCTGAAAACTGGTTAATTAATCATGCTGATGGGAAAGAGTATTTTGAGGCTTTACGTGCATCTGTTCCAAATGATATTCCTGATGAGCAAGTGCTCTCATGGGCTACGGATCATGTGAGGTCAGGAGCCAGTTTGCCGGAAAAAATATCCGTGGATAAGGCGCTTATAAAAATAATCCCGAAAGGTAATAATATTAGTGACTATCAATTCAGTCCTTTTTTGACGACTAAAGAAGAACTGTTAAAAGCACAAAATTCTGATAATGGAATGTGGGATTCATTTGGCTTGCCTATGAAAAATGATGCCTTTGAGTATGATGTATATGAACTTTCACCTAAAGAGGGGGTCGTTGGGTTTTTGTCAAAAATTTTACCAACTGAAGAGCTTGGTGGAAGGTTTAAAACTAACGCTAGTTTAAATCAGGTGTTACTACCAAGTAAAAATTTGTTCGGGATTTTTCGGAAGGCAGGTAGCATTTGAGGTTGAAGTGAATAAAGTATTATTAAAACAAAAGGCAATTTCACTGGAATTGTCTCTGGATCAATATTCGGGCAACAAGGAAGATATACTCGCAGTGAAAAGTAGTACTATAAATATTGTTGATCTCGCTAAAAATGGGCTTGTTGATTTACCTATATACATAGATGATGTGCCTGGTGGATATCAATGGAAGAATAGCGGAATGAGCTGGCCTGAAGATATCAGAAATTCATATCATGAGTTTAGAGTTGAAATATCTGGTGGTTTAAGTGATGCGGCAAAAGCATTTTTAGCCTCAAGGGAAGCGAAAAATATTTAGTAATGAAAAAAACAGCTCACCTAGACACCGATTCTAAACCCCCGCCGCCGGCCTGAAACAGCTGCTCGACAGCCACCGGCTCAGCCTCTATCGAAAGCGCCCAAAACCCTTAAAACAAAAAAATGGGGTCAGATACGCAGAAAAGCTCACCTGGACACCCATTCTAAAGCCCCGCCGCCGGGCTGACACAGCTGCTCGACAACCATCGGCTCAGCCTTTACCGAAAACGCCCAAAACCCTTAAAACGACAGGCAGAAACGCCAGCGGTGCCGTCGGCCAGCGAACTGCGCCTGGCGATTTCCGCCAGCTTGACCTTGATTATTAGCCGCGAGCGGGCAGAGGCTCTGAGCCTGGCTAAAAGCCATCAGCTCAAAAGCAGTACCGGCAAGGCCGCCGCGCACGCCAGCGCCCTGGGTCAAGGCCTGCTGGCCAGCGGCACAGAGCTGCTGCACTGGCTCGGCAATATCAACGACGTGGTCAACCCGCTGTGGCAACTCAAGCGCCAGGTCGAAGCCGCCCTGATCACCTACGAAGAGTGCAGCGCTGCCAGCAATGGCGGTCTCAACCTCGCCACCCGAGCGCGTTACCTACAACGAGTCGAACTAGCCGATCACCAAGAATTGTTCGAGGCGCTGGGCTTTGACCCCACAACTATCTACACCCTGGCCTAGCGATGTCACAAAAATATACCTATCTTTACCACTCAAAATTTAACGACATCATCGCCGAAACGGCTGCCGATATAATGTAAATTTAGGGCATAGTGTCAACACCTCAAGCAGGAATATTATCTTGATGGATGTTTTCGATGAGCACCACTGCCAACAAAGCTGCGGCTGTATCTAAGATAATCACTTGCCCCCCCCCCAGTACGGGGGCACCTCTTGTCGCGTTGATAAAAAATGGGGTGCGCTCCCGCCGAATGACTCGAGAGGAGGCTATACCATGGCTAGAGCCCGTGCTTCACTTTTACGAGGTGTAAAAAAAACCCATAAACAAGGAGTTTATGGGTTTAGCTAATCGTATTCACAGGGCAGTTAAATACGTCTACAAAGCAATTAACAACAAAATGCAGAGCAGATGCGGCCTAAAATAGGTAGGTTAAACGCATGGTAAAGTCATCAGAGAATTCGAGGGGGGCGAATATTGAGCCGTTATTATCGGCACCAATAATATTGGCGAAGGCTTCTATCGTCCAATCGCCATTCGGTTTATAGCGTACAGCGGGTTGGAAAAAGTAGCCGCCATTGAGATCGTAAAGTAGGGACATATCCAGACGCCAGGTGAGGTTCGGGAAGGGCTGCTGTAGGGCAAACACAAAGCCATCCCAGCCTCGGTCCTGCTCACCACCACCCGGCAGATGATTCCTGTCACCACCGAGGCCACTTAAATGTCGTCCCATCATGTCGCTCTCGGATTTATGCATCCACTCGAAGATGAAGAATGTGGCCGGGAAGTCATCGGAGAAGCGATGATATTTCTCCAGCGTTAAGCTGGTAATCCACTCGTCATTCTCAATAAAATTAGATGACACACTCGGTGAAGTGAATTTTTTGTCGGGGGTATAACTGGCTTCAAGTCTCACCACTAACTGGTCAAACAAAGTGTCTGGCTCGGCGTAAAATATATAGTTAAAGCCAAAGCCAAAAATATTCTCCGATACATACACCGCTTCACCACCGGCCTGCAAGGGGTGTTCAAATCCAGTTACTAGAATATCGACAATTAACTTACCATCCTCAATATCACTCACACGAGGGTCACCAAAACTGTCGGTAAAGCCAGCATATGAGAGTACGGTAAAGACATCGTCGATATAGCCATACTCTCCAATTAAGGTATTGAGAATACCAACGCCATCAATACCTGCTAATCCGGTACCCCCGAACCAATCCTGCCATGAGTTAAAACCAAAGTCACCGCTGGTGTCTCGAGTAAAGGGCTGGCTGTCCACCGTTGCGCCACTGGGGCCAAAAGGACCTTTGAGCAGGCTACCCTCAGCTAGTACCTGCCCTCCTGGCACCAATCTAATGAGGGGGTCAGGGTTGTGGCGACTGATGGCAAAAAACTGTAATCCCAACTCACCCACCTGCCCACGTAAGCGAATACCTGCGTTTACGTTGTCATCCACCCGGTCATAGCCAGATTCCAGGTCCAAGGTAAACTGATAGGGCAAGAGGCTATAGGGTGAGCCCCGATTGGGAATTACCGAGGGCTGAAACATTTGCGCAAAGACTTCGAGCTCCCAATTGTTGGCGAAATTGTAGCTAGCGCGAATGCCAGGCGACGATAAACGCTCATCGGCATATTCCTCTGCACCAAAATCGAAAAACAAATGGCGTCTCAAATCAAGACCATTGGCCATATCGGCGACACGAAAAAATAGCGCCTCGCCCCAGGCAATTTGCTGCTGTCCGAGTCTGACCCAAAGCGGCCCCTTTGAATAATCAAAATAGAGGGAAGGAAGATCGATAATATAATCATCATCACTGAGCGATAAATAGGTCGCCTCGTTGCCGTGATTATTCACACCGAATAGATTGTTATCACCGTAATCATTGAACACATCCGGTTGATAATAGGCTCTTATTTTTGTGAAACCCTTAAGGTTGTTACTCAAGTAAGTGGAAATATCAATCTCAGCTCGTGTCGCATTGACATTCCAGTCGACAGACTGATCTAGATCTTTCCTCGCCTTTGTTCGTGGCAAGGTGCCATTAATACAACCTACGCCCGCTAAAATATCTACCGCAAGACAGGCCAGGGGATCAAGAGGCACCAGATTGGTGACGGTTACGCCATTGAGAGGGTTGCCGTGGGCGCTATTCGGGTTTTGACTACTATTTATTTTATAGGCCATTTCTTGACGTATAAAGCCAGAGACACTGTAATCGAAAGCCGATACCGGCGGCGCTATCAAGGCTGAAGCCACCAATGCAAGGCAAGGTACAAAGGCGTTTATTTTTTTAGATTCTCTCATACAGCACCATCATGAATTACACTTATTAATGCGTGTTTTTATTATTAATCGGAATTATTATTGGGAAAAAGGTTTTATTAGAACCCTGCTATTATTATTTTAAATTTAACCTGCAGAGCAACCGTGCAATCAATGCGAAGAGATTGAATGCATTAATAGCTAACTGTCAAAACCTATGAATATCAAATGTCATCGGCACTGAAAAGTGAGGCAGCCTCTAATAAACATATAGCTTCACTTTACGGAGGCGATCATTCCTGGCAAGTTTATTATTACCAAATACTCATACTTGGTATTTGTGAACAATATCACTTATTCTTGCAAGTAGTGCCTGTCATAACTTACAGGCTGTGTTAAATGTTCACTAGCCTAGGTCGAGCGCTAAAACCTACAAGTGTTATCGCTGCTTGTCATCAGTGCGTGAAAATTGAATTACTTTATATGTGTAAATTAACGAGGTGGTTTCACGACAATAAAAATATGGGCGCATAGACGGCAGCGTCGGAAATTCATCGGAAAGTAGATGCAATTAACACCAAACAAATAAGCAAACAAATAAGGACATCCATCTAAAATTCCAGTGCAAAAAATGGATGTATATAAATCCTTGTCGTTACGTCTTCGTATTGATTGGGTGAGATGTGGTGGCAGCTATGCATTGAGTTGTTTCGAGGCTTGGTGGGTATGGTTGAAGTAGTGACGAGTAGAGCTGACAGGTTCTTTCTGTATAAAAGATAGATTTTACTCCGCCCGGGCTGAACGCTTGGTCGCTAGTCGCCTTCAAATAGTAATTTACAGCTGCTCATGCCCGGTATTCGTCGATAGTTCAGGGCGGCACAAACTTGTTTGAGATACTGGAGGGTGCCAGCAACACGACCAAAACGCCCTTCAAATTGGGTGCTGAGGGTGAGCCAATGATCGGCTGAGATATTTAAGCGGCTTAAACGCCCGGTACAGCCCTCTTCTTTATTGGCTTGGTGGGCAATGCCTTCGTTGATCAAGCGCATAAACCAACTGATGTCGGCCAAGCGTTCGCGCCAAGTCCCGTTAACCGTTGCCAGGACTTCACGCTCAACCTTGCCCAGGCGCTCGCCGCGAGCAAAGCGATGGCTTAACCAGTTACCCTTAAATAACGGATGCTAGCGTTCAATGACCTGAAGGGTGCTGAACTGCGTCACCTCTTCCGTATGAATGTGCAGTACCACATGGTAATGATTCGACATCACCGCATAGGCGGCGACATCGATACAGAAGACCTAGGCTAAGGCCTATAGCTTATCTTCAACCCAAGTCCGTCGGTGCTCGTAGCTGTCACCACAGGGAAAGGAGGCCCGGTGTGCACAGCGAGAGACACAGTGGTAGTAGGGGCTTGCCTCTAGCGAGACTAGTTGGCTTCTGGCCTTGGTCGTAAGATGCTTGTCGTCGAGAGTGTGTTTTTTGTTGCGACAGCATGGTCAAAGTCAAAAATTTTACGAAAGATGGTTTGCAGCAAGGAGGGCTGATTTAATCCGATGTTGATATTACAGTGGATGTCCCTAGGAGCCTTTTGGCGACGAAGTGGTCACCACAGAGTTGTTAGTTTTGAGTCATTTGGTCGGAATGAGAGGATTTGAACCTCCGGCCCCTGCCTCCCGAAGACAGTGCTCTACCAAGCTGAGCTACATTCCGAATGTGCTATCAGTAGCGCCCCCGTTAGTTTAAGGGCCTGCTAGCGAGTGGATAATACTTCGGTATTTGCCAATTGTTGCAAGCCGGGAATATCCAAAATTTCAATTTCTTTTTTATCAACATCAAGAATAGCTTGTTTTTGCAGGCCGGTAAAAACTCTGCTCACGGTCTCGACGGTCAAGCCGAGGTAATTGCCGATATCGGCCCGGGACATGGGTAGACGAAAGCGCACATTCGACAGCTTGCGCTTGGCGTTGCGTGCGGAGAGATTCAGCAGCAGGGTGGCAATGCGCTCCTCGGCACTGTTTTTACTGAGCAGGGTAATCAATCGTTGGTCGTAGGTGATTTCCCTGCTCATCAATTTGAAAAAATGCCGTTGTAGCGATGGTAGGGTGATACTCAGCTCTTCCATGCGGCCAAAGGGTATTTCACAAATGGCAGCGGTTTCTAGGGCAACGGCCGAGTTAATGTGCTGGTTGTGGGCGATGCCGTCCATACCAAAGATTTCGCCGGGCAGATAAAAGCCGGTGACCTGCTCGATGCCTTGGTCGTTAACGTTATAGGTTTTGATGGCACCGCTGCGCACAGCGTAAACCGAGCGAAACTCATCGCCACAGTTATAGGCAGAGTGGTCTTTGTGCAGAGGGTGGCCGCGTTGGACAATATCATTGAGGAGATCGACTTCATCTAACTCCAGGGCAATGGGCAGACAGAGCGAGTTCATGCGGCAATCGCGGCACGTGGCTTCGGTGCTGTGTGGACACTGCTGTGACATGTTCAACCCTCTGCTAGTTGGCTTCAAGATCTATTGTAACCCCTTTATTTAAGTGAATACGGCGACTATCGCCGAGTGCTTCTGTTGCTTGAAAGGGGGCCAAGAGTTTATCGCTGGTGGCGGAAAGATGAATAATACCCGCTTTGCTAAGCTCTAAGGGGTTATTTAGATGGATGTCCTTTGTGGTCTCTTTGTGGTCTGTGGTCTTCAATTATCAGCTCGATAAAAAAACGGCAGCCCAGGCTTATATCAAACGGGCGATTAGCGATTATGAACGCAGAGGCAAGCGGCTCCCCGAGGCCTGGTGGTCACTGCAAAGCCTGCTCTACTTTGAGCAGGAGGAATACCGTCAGGCCCTGCCGGTCTTGAAGCAACTCATTAAGCACTACCCGCGCTATCGCTATTGGCATCAGCTTGGGGGTTTGTACGGCCAATTGAATAAAAATATCGAACGTCTGGTGGCTACAGAAGTGGTTTATCTGGCCGGTGCTTTAGACAAAGAGCGCGAACTGCTGTCCCTCGCCTATCTCTACCTCGGTGCGAAGACCCCTTACCGTGCGGCCGTGACCCTCGAAACGGCCATCACTAAAAAGCAGGTGCAGGAAAACGCTAAACATTTGGAATTACTCGGCCAGGCCTGGCAACAGGCGGGTGAAGGGGAAAAGGCTCGCCCGGCGTTAGAGAAAGCAGTGGCGCTTTCGGGGCAGGGAAAAATCTACGCTCAATTGGCCGGTGTTTATCTCGATATTGGCGATGATGCCAAAGCGGTAGCGGCGGCAAAAAATGCCCTAAGTAAGGGCCAACTAAAACGCCCCGGCGCCGTGCAGTTGGGTAATGCTCAGCTGAATTTGCATTGTTACGACAAAGCGATAGATGCTTTTGAGCAGGCGGTGAGGTATAAGACCTCTAAAATTAATGCAAAGCAGTGGCTGGACTATGCCCGTGCAGAGGGTTAAGGGCTTGCGTGAAGCGGGGGCAGAGTTGGTGGGATGTGGGGTTTAGAAGCATGATGGGTTTGTGATCGTTTGCGTGATGCCTATTATTAAGAGTGATCGCCATCTCGGTAGCCTGTCTTTAGGTGTTTGATTTTAGGGCTTATCAGGTAGCTGAATATCTGTGATGATGTATCCAAAAACAGACTTCCTTCGGCTCATCTCCGCCTTGAATTCTTGGTCTGTAAGCTTGTCATGCTGATTCTTTGTTATGCAATGATGCGCCATGAAAGTAGTGAAATATGGACCATTTTTTGGTTTTATACGATATACACATTCGTAAACTCCAGCGCTGGGGCCAGCTTTTTTAAAAAGGGCGATTTCTTTGGCATCTATTCCAAATATGACCGTGAACAATCGAGGTGCCGAAATGGCGATATTTATAAAAATTGACCAGAAAAGTAAAGCAACTAGCATTAGGGATGTAAGGGTCCACCTTAATTTTGATGCTTTCTTTCCATCAATTTCTAATGGGATAACTCTTTCTTTGTTAATAAATAACTTGATAGTGATATATAAGGTGGTGAGTAATACAATATAAACTAGATTTCCAGCAGACCTGGTATCTATGACAAAATCTTCAGTATAGGTGGCATAAAAAAACCCGGGCGCTAAAATAAATATAATTTTATTGATTGATGGTGTTTTCTTTTTCTGAGGTTTTTTTCTGTTTTTTAAAAAACTATTAAGTATGTTCATGTTATTTTAAATAAATCGAGGGGTCTGTATAAGCTAGGTGGTTTGATATTCTAAAAAGCTAGACGCTAGCATTAATCGAAAAACGTTATTCTACAAATATTTCTATATCCATACTTTCATGGAGCACTCTAACAACGTCTATACCACCTTCAGCTGCCACATAAATAATCAAATGACTGACGTGATGATGAATGCGAACAGGCGGTGTAAATTCCAGCCGTTCTCTGCACATTAGCGGCGTTTTCCCAAGTAGTTCAATAGCCTTGCTGAGTTGATCAAAGTAGCGGTCGGCTTGTGCCTCTCCCCAGTTTTGGAAAGAATACAGCCAGATATTATTCAGGTCTTGTTCGGCTAAGGGGCGTAAGGAGGCCTGGTTCATATTTACCAGTTGTTTTCTTAGGTGCTAAGCCCAGCTTGTTTTTTAGCGCTTTGTTTAATGGTCTGCATATCGAGGTTCTTCGCTTCGCCGCTGGCGAAACCCAGTGTTATGGCATCTTGCATGGCCTGTATCTTTTCACTGTTGCGTTGGTCTTTGCGAATGAGGTCGCGCAGGTAATCACTATTGTTGGCGTAGTGTCCCGTTTTGATTTGAGCTTCTACCCAGTCGCGCATGGGGTCGGGTAATGAAATATTCATCGTTGCCATGGTTCAACTCCGCAAATTGCTTGCTGGACAGATTGGCATATTTTGGCAAAGATTGCCAATAACCAAGATGGGCTCGAGGGTAGTCGGGTAGAGCGTTAGGCAATCGAGATCGCCTAACGCGTTGTCAGCACAACATCCTCAACCCCCGCCGCCCGCGCCTGATCGGCAATGCGAATATAGGTCTCGGTTTGTGCTAGTGAATCCGTACTAATAATTACCTTCGCATCGCGATTACTGGCGCGCAATCTTTCCACATTGGCGCGCACCGAGCGGATATCCACCCGGCGGCCATCGAGGCTTATATCGTTATTGGCGCTGACCTGAAAAATTATATCGTCACTTTTTTCAATGGTGGCATTGTTGGAGGGGGGCTGATGCTGCAGGTCGATGGCGGTCTCGTCGACAAAAGCAGCGGTGACGACGAAGAAGATCAGCAGTATAAACACCACGTCGAGCATCGGGGTGAGGTCTATTTGCGCGTCTTCTTCCAGCCTGCTTTTGCCGAGACTCATGGGCTAACGTCCTTGTTGTTATGGCGAATTATAACTTTGATAAATCCCGCACCGCGCCCTTGTCGGCACTGGTGGCGAGCAGGGCGTAGGCCTTCAGTGCCGCCGTGACCTTGCGGGGGCGCTCTTCTACAGGCTTCCAGCCTGCAGTGTCTTGTAGGGCGCGGCGGTGGGCGAGTTCTTCGTCACTGAGCTTGACGTTAATAGTGCGCTGGGGAATGTCGATCTGAATCAGGTCGCCATTTTGTACCAGGCCGATGGTGCCGCCCGCTGCGGCTTCGGGTGAGCAGTGACCAATCGACAGGCCGGAGGTGCCACCGGAGAAGCGCCCGTCGGTGACCAGTGCACAGGCTTTGCCGAGACCGCGCGATTTCAGGTAGCTGGTGGGGTAGAGCATTTCCTGCATACCGGGGCCGCCCTTGGGGCCTTCGTAGCGAATCACCACTACGTCACCGGGTTTCACCTTGTCGGCGAGAATGTCGGCAACGGCGCTGTCCTGGCTTTCGCAGACATGGGCGGGGCCTTCAAAGACGAGAATAGAATCGTCGACACCGGCGGTTTTCACCACGCAGCCGTCGAGGGCGATGTTGCCGTAGAGCACGGCTAGGCCGCCGTCTTTACTGTAGGCGTTGTCGAGGCTGCGAATACAGCCGTTGGCGCGATCGGCGTCAACGCTGTTCCAGCGCGTGTCTTGACTAAAGGCGGTTTGGGTGGGGATGCCCGCCGGGCCAGCCCGGAAGAATTTGAGCACTTCGGCAGAGGGATTGCGTTTGATATCCCAGATGTCGAGTGCCTCTTTCATGGTCTTGCTATGAATAGTGGGGATGTCGGCGTGCAGTAGCCCGGCGCGGTCGAGTTCGCCCAGTAGCCCGAAGACACCGCCAGCGCGGTGTACGTCTTCCATGTGGTAGAGGGGCGTGCTGGGTGCGACCTTACTCAGTTGTGGCACCTTGTGGGAGAGACGGTTGATATCGTCCAGGGTGAAGTCGAGCTCGGCTTCCTGTGCGGCGCCCAGAAGGTGCAAAATGGTGTTGGTTGAGCCGCCCATGGCGATGTCGACGGTCATGGCGTTTTCAAAGGCTTTAAAGCAGGCCACTGAGCGCGGTAGTACGCTGTAGTCGTCTTCTTCGTAATGTTTTTTGGCGATATCGACGATCATTTGGCCGGCGCGCAAAAACAGTTGTTCGCGGTCGGCGTGGGTGGCGAGCATCGAACCATTGCCGGGCAGTGACAGGCCCAGGGCCTCGGTCAGGCAGTTCATTGAGTTGGCGGTAAACATACCCGAGCAGGAGCCGCAGGTGGGGCAGGCCGAGCGCTCGTACTCTTCAACCTTGGCGTCGCTGGCGGTTTCGTCAACGGCGATAATCATCGCGTCAACGAGGTCGAGCTTGGTTTCGCCCAATTTTGTTTTACCGGCTTCCATCGGGCCGCCGGAGACAAACACGGTGGGGATGTTGAGGCGCAGGGCGGCCATCAACATGCCGGGGGTGATTTTGTCGCAGTTCGAGATACACACCAGGGCGTCGGCGCAGTGGGCGTTGACCATGTACTCCACCGAGTCGGCGATGATGTCGCGCGAGGGCAGGGAGTAGAGCATGCCGTCGTGGCCCATGGCGATACCGTCGTCGACGGCGATGGTGTTGAACTCTTTGCCGACACCACCGGATTTTTCGATCTCGCCAATCACCAGCTGGCCCATATCTTTGAGGTGCACGTGGCCGGGGACAAACTGGGTAAAGGAGTTGGCGACGGCGATAATGGGCTTGTCGAAGTCGTCATCTTTCATGCCGGTGGCGCGCCACAGTGAACGAGCGCCCGCCATGTTGCGGCCTTTGGTGGTGGTGTGTGAGCGATAAGTCGGCATGTCTCTAACCCTGGTTGTTGATTGACGGTTGTCTGCTGGCTGTTGGTGTGCCTGCATTTAAGGATGCAAAATACGGAGAGAAAATTAAGAGGCACAGAATAGCAGACCTGTGAGCGTTGCCGTAGGGGCAGTGGGCCGATAGCAAATGCCCTGGGTGGCCGTTTTGCTAGATGGGGCGCGCTTGTTGTAGGATGGTGGCAATATAAGATTATTCGAATATATGGAGACCACTATGGGACTGTACGACAAATATTTTCTCGCGCCCTTTATTAACTGCGCCTGTGGCACCAAGCCCATCACCTACCAGCGCAAAAAGGTGGTGCCATTAGCCGAGGGGCGAGTACTCGAAGTGGGCATGGGCTCGGCTTTGAACCTGCCCTATTACGACCGCAATAAGGTGGAGTTTATCTGGGGGCTAGAGCCCTCCGTGGATATGCGTAAAAAGGCCCAGCCCAATATCGACAAGTCTGGCCTCGAGGTGAAGTTGATCGACCTGCCGGGGGAGGAGATTCCCCTCGACGATAATAGCGTCGACAGCATCTTACTGACCTACACCCTATGCACCATCCCCGATTGGCATTCGGCGCTGGGGCAAATGCGTCGCGTGCTGAAACCCGGTGGTAAGCTGATTTTTACCGAACACGGCAACGCGCCAGATGCCAGTGTTGAGAAATGGCAAAAACGCATCAATCCGATGTGGAAAAAATTTGCCGGTGGCTGTAATTTGAACCGCCCGATCCCCGACCTCATTACTCAAACAGGCTTTAAAATGATAGCCCTTGAAAGCCGTTATTTGCCTTCAACGCCAAAGTTATTTGCCTATAACTATTGGGGTGTGGCAGAGATCGCTTAGTCATTGTTACGGGCTTGCCCGATGCGCATTGGCTGGGTAAGAGCGCTTTAATTTCCTCTCATTTAGGAGGAG
Source organism: Gammaproteobacteria bacterium 53_120_T64 (assembly GCA_002162815.1). Classification (GTDB taxonomy): domain Bacteria; phylum Pseudomonadota; class Gammaproteobacteria; order Pseudomonadales; family Porticoccaceae; genus Reddybacter. The sequence goes on from MAAT01000005.1 coordinate 167,165, forward strand.
TCTTACCTGTGCCAATGACGAACGGGTCATAAAAAAGTTAAATGTGTCTTTTCAGCGCTGCAGTGGCCTCAAACTTCCTAAGATAAGAGCTAGTCCCCGTCTTTCCCCTCCGCTGTTGAAATCAAGAAAACGTCTGTAACACAAGGCGATGCGCGGGTTCGTTTAGCGCCAACTGTCAGCTTTTTTTACACTTAAATTCACAATCGGCTTTTTTTCGTTAAGGCTTTTACTCGACAGCTCTTGGCTCTGCGTTTGGAGTTTGTACTGCGTGATGGACGGTCGATAGCAAAGGACGAGGGGTTGTTGGGTTTTTTATGGGGCCTTTTTTTCAGACCCTTTTTGGCGACACTTCTTATTATCCCCCCAAAAATGTTTGCACAGGATGAACGGTTGTTAGCGGTGCGCGGGCGGTAGGCAAGCATCATTCTACCTGTCAGTAATTTTTACAGTTTTACTTTTTAAAAGGTGGGGGTAATTGTAAGCGCTTGATTTTTATATAGATAGTTTTATGGCATAAAGCCTGCTTTTGTGTTAATGAGACCGGATATTAGTCTTGGAACCCATGTAAATCGATATGGACAAGATTCGATGAAATTCTTAACCTTTGTCACAACGGTAGTCATTGCCCTGTCATTAGCGAGTGTACCGGCCGTCATGGCGGGCTTTATAACAGATGACATTAATTTTCGTAGCAAAACCTATCAGGGCGTGAAGGCTGCCGTGCAAGGGACAGATTTTTCCGCCGCGGATTCTATCTCGCGGACCAAGAAGGGGCTCTATCTCGATAGCGAGCTTTTTGATGAGGTGAGCTGGGGCTATGACATCACTGATTATGGTTTTGACCCCTCCCTGCATGAGATTGATTCCGCGACCTTATATTTTACCTTTGCCGATGATAAGGACTCTATTTGTGGACGCTCTCGTTGTAAGGGCGATAAGAAAGATTCGGTGAAAGAACAGGCAGACATTACTTTAGATGGGCTTGTTCTCGCCGCAGCCTTAGAGATTAATTCAGGGCTTGCCAGCTTCGAGTTACTGGCCGACGGACTAGCTAAGCTTGATGATGGCGTGTTTGGCCTGGTATCTGTTCAGGCACTGGATATTAGCCTTTTAAAGTTCAGTGATTTTTATCTTCAGAGCGCTTCATTGGAGGTTAACTACAGCCTTAGACCCAGCGGTCCGACGAACTTCGGTGGCCTACCTGAACCGGGCAGTCTTGCGCTTGTGGTCTTGGGTTTACTGGGCCTTGGTTTTATCAAGCAATGTAAAACCGCCTACCAAGGCTGACCCTATATGAAGGCTGTTGCCTAGCCTATTAATCTACTGTGTTTGCAAAGAGGCCTTGAGCCTCTTTTTTCGTGCTGCTAATAACGGGGTGGGGTCGGCTTGCAAAGGTGATGAGAGGGTAAGGGGTTTAAGCCAATGGTAATTTACTCGGTCATCGCCTATTATTTTCGCCTTCAATAATTATAGTTATAGGAATTGTAATCATGACATGCACCGTCTTACTGGAATTAAATGTAAAACCCGAATGTGTTGATGCCGCCATCGCCGGCCTTGGCGAATTGTTACCCAGCACGCGCACCTTTGAGGGTTGTGTCGAGGTCTATGCCCATCAGAACCAAGATGACCCCTGCTGCATCGTTGCCATTGAAGTGTGGGAAAGCCGCGAAGCCTACGAAAAGTACTTTGCCTGGCGCACCGAGACCGGCGTTATTGGCCAGCTGGCCGAGTGGATAGCGGCCGAGCCTTCGATTCGCTACTTCGATAAAAAAGCCTAATTTAGATGGCTTAATGGTCTATCGGCAGATTAAATGATCGGCCAGTGAATCCCTTAAAGGGCGGATAATCTCCGCCCTTTTTGCTGTCTGGCTCGCGCTGCAGTACAGCGATAGTGGTTGAGCCCTGACTGGAATCCGTGAATAAAGGGTTTTTAGACGATATTTATCACATCCTGCCAGCTCAATAGTGCTGAATAATCTTACGTATAAGGCTTCTGCAGCCGGTGTTTATTTTGTGACCAGCTAGACTTTGAAGTTAGATGGGGGCGAAGTGGCTTGTCCCTCCTTTTCCTGTTCGTACGACTTAACCACAGCGGAGAAGCAAGATGGACACGCAGAATAAACGACTGGTCATTTGTTGTGATGGCACTTGGAACACCCCCGAGCAAGAGACCAATGTGGTGAAGCTGTTACGCAGTATTAAACCCTACAGTGGTGATGGTAAGCATCAGGTGGTGTTTTACGATCAAGGGGTGGGCACTTACAATCTTGTCGATAAGTATATTGGCGGTATATTTGGCAAGGGGATGGAGCAAAATGTCCTCGACGCCTATCGCTTTATTGCCCATAACTACCAACAAGGCGATGAGATTTTCTGTTATGGCTTTAGCCGAGGTGCCTATACGGTCAGAGCGCTGGGCGGTATGTTGCACAGTATTGGCCTGTTGCCCAAGGACGAGTTACAGCACTTATCAGCGGCGTATAAATATTATCGAACGCCGCCTCATAAAAGAGAAAACCCGGCTTATGCCCAGGCCTATGAAAATAATATTAAGCCTGAAATAAAACTGATGGCGGTTTGGGATACCGTTGGTGCTCTCGGTGCACCGACGCCGCTATTGAGCCGCTTCACTCAGCCCTTGGTCGGTTTTTATAATACCCACCTGAGTCCCGAGATTAAGCATGCCTACCAGGCACTGGCGATCGATGAAAAGCGCGGTGTCTTCCAGCCAGCGCTGTGGACAGGGGAAGTCAATAGTGATCAAACGGTGGAGCAGTGCTGGTTTGCCGGTGATCACGCCGACGTGGGCGGGGGCCATATACAGGCGACCTTGTCGAATATGAGCTTGAGCTGGATGGTCTACAAGTCCACCGGGCTGGGGCTGGATTTCTCCAATGAATATCTGTCCTACCGGGGGGAAATGCATGCCGATGATGTCCACGATTCCTATAATTTACTGTACCAGGGCCTAGAGAAAATCGGTGTTAAGCCGGGTGTACGCCAACTGCAAGGCAGTATCGATAATCCGCCGATTAATCTCTCGCTACATGAGTCGGTGATCCAGCGCATGGACCAGGTCGATAGTTATCAGCCGCTGAATTTTATTAATACCTTGCCGATTGCGCGCACCGACGAGCGGCGCCATTTTACCCGTTTGAAAACGGTGCAATTACAGGGCCTGCTGCAAACCGACAAGGAGGCTATCGGCTGCGAAATACTGGACTATTCACCCTTGGGTGGTGTCAAAATTAGCTGTGATCAAGGTTTGAGCGAAGCAGATACCATCGCCATTAGCTCGGCGCGCTTTGCGAAAACACTGGCGACCTGCGTCTGGCAGCAGGGCAATACCTACGGGCTGCATTTCGCGGCATAAATGAGCGCTAAAAGAGGGGGGTAAGACCTCTGTTCATGCCTTCTTCTTGTTTTGAAAGGCGGTCGTTACAGCGGCCGCTTTTTTGTGCGGGTTAAAAATGAGCCCCTGTACCAGTCGTGAATTTGTCGGCAGGGGTTCCCTAAGGTTGAGCTCAGAGTGACGCAAGTGTGATCTGTTGGTAGCTTATTCCCTCTAGCGTCTTTAGCGCGCTAGGTTTTAAACACTGATGCCTTGCTGCTGAAAATACTCACCGTATTTAAGGTCTTCGCCGAGTATGTGCCCCTTTAGCCAGGCGGTAAGAAACACGATGACCTCTATCATATTGACATGCTCGCCCGCTTCAATGCGCTTAATTACGTTAGCGACCTTGCCGAGCAAGGCGGTGTGGGCACTTTTTTGGCTGGCGAGCCCGGGGTAGGCATGGCGCTGCATCAGCTTCTCCTCCTCGGCAAAATGCTGGGTAGTGAACGTTGCGAGGTCTTTTAAAACAGTCAGAATTTGTTGTTGTTTTGCGCCATTGGCTACCTTGCTGTGAATCTCGTTGCAGTAGGCAAATATCTTGCGGTGCTCTGCATCCATGTCCTCAACCAGCACGCTCCACTGGGGGCCGAAGCGAAAGAGGCCCTGTTCCGAGGTGTCGACATTCGCCAGAGCGGGGTCGGTCTGATAGTTCTGGTACAACAATGCTATATCGTCACCTCGCGATTGTAAGGTGGCGATATCGGCGAAATTCTTAGTGGCATCGTCGAGCATGGTTTCATTGTCGACGGCCATGGTCTCCAAAAACTCGATCACCTTTGTGGTCATGATGACGGACGTTGATAGGTTCTCATTCATTTCATTAATGGCGAGGGAGCCCTCGCTGACATTGGTGTTCATGCTGCCCAAACCTTCGGTCGCGGTGCCGAGGGTGGTAGAAATGCTATTCGTGGCGAGGGACTGCTCTTCAGCGGCGGCGGCAATGGTGGCAACGATTTCATTGACCTCGGCGATCACCTTGCTGACATTTTTCATGGAGCCGAGTGTCGAGCCAATCGCAGTCTGAATGACCTCAATTTTTTGTTTGATATCGGCATTGGCTAAATTGGTTTGCGACGCCAGTTCTTTGACCTCGCTGGCGACCACAGCAAAACCACGGCCGGCATCACCGGCGCGAGCGGCTTCAATGGTGGCGTTGAGTGCGAGCAGCTTGGTTTGGTCTGAGACCTCGCTAATGGTGTCGGTGACCTTGCTGATTTCTTCAGCGGCGGCTTCGAGGTGTGCAAACTCACCGGTAGCGAGCTCGGTGTCTGCGACGGCTTGAGTGGTGATACTGCGCGCTTTTTCCGTATTGCTGGCTATTTCTTCGGCGGCAGAGGTGAGCTCGGTAGTGGTGTCGGCAATGGTGTCGAGGCTCGATTGCGATTCTGAGGCATTTTCAGCGATGGAGCTGACATTGACCGTGATTTGCTCAGCGGCTGCAGCCACGGCGGTGAGGCGGTCACGGGTTTCGCGCGCGCCGGCTAAGTCTTGGCTGATGTCTTTGGTCGCGGCGGACACCGAGTCACTACAGTTTTGACTGAGGGTGGCGGCATTGCTATTGAGTTCTTTAATTAAGTGGCTAGATTGGCCAATAGTGGCGCCAAGTTGCTGGCGAATCAGCTCAATACACTCGCCGGCACGAGTCTCAAGAGGCGCCGAGGGGGGGCTGAAGTCACCCAATACCAGTTGCTCAAGCATGGCCAGTTCCGGCTCTGGGAAGGCGTTGTCGAAGGAGGGCGTGGTATCGCTGGTGCTGGCGGTAAATGACATTGTGTGAGTCTCCATTGGCTGCTCGGACACCGCCTAAGCACTCCCTTGTCAACGGTGATGAACGAAAACGCAATCTGTGCATAGAAGAATAGCCGGTATTGCGCGTCGTGTTTAAGGAGACTATTCGGGGCTCGTAGAGGTCGCAATGGCGCGGGGAGAAAACCGTGAAAAAGCACACGGTTTTTCACGGCTATCAGGATTGTTGTTGACCGGGATCATTTACTACGGCGCTGGGTCAGTTAACAACAGCCGGTGTCAGTGGTGGAGCACTGGACATCAACATCAAAGGGCAGGCTCGAACCACAGCCGGTAAATAGGCCGAGGTGGTGGCTAAAGTCGCCGCTGAATATAAAGTGCTCGGCAAAGCGACTGTCGTGCAGCATGCGCCAGGTATTGCCACACACGGGGAAGGGTTTGCCACTTTCAATGGCGTGGTGTTTATCGAGGCTGAATTGCTCGGCTTGATTGGCGATGGTGCCGCGATACACCACGCTTTGCCCAAAGTCTTCACAGGCGCTTTCCAGCGCGGCAATTTTAAACAGCCGATAGGTGGCGGAGAAGAAGTTCAGGTCGCCGGTTTGGGCAGCAAGCTCGGGGTCGGTGATAGCAAGGGGCCGGTCTTCCACTAAGCGGGGGTCGGCAAAGCCGGCCTTGTGGGCGATACGCAGAAAATCATTCCAGTACAGCGCCCCACCTAGGCACTCGCCGTAGAGCACCGAGTCATTGCGCACGGCCTCGGGGACACGGCGGTCGGCGTAAACATCGGAAAAGTAAAACTCGCCGCCGGGTTTTAACAGCCGTTGAATGCCTTCGAGCACGGCGTCCTTGTCGGTGCAGAGGTTAATCACGCAGTTGGAGACAATGACATCAAAGCTGCCGGGCTCTAGGTCGAGTTCGTGCAAGCGTTCGATATCGCCCTTCAGAAAGCGCACATTGTCGAAGCCAAATTTCTCGCTGTGCCAGTCGCGGTGTTGCTCGGCCACGGCCAGTTGCTCGTCCGTCATATCGACGCCGACCACTTCGCCGCTGGCTCCTACGAGCTGGGCGAGGGCGTAGACATCGCGCCCGGAGCCGCTACCCAGGTCCAAAATTTTACAGCCCTCCAGCAAGTCGGGGCAGACCAGGCCACAGCCGTAGTAGCGGGCTAGCACCTCGGGGTGAATATTGGCGATCAGTGGCGCTAGCCAGCTCGGCAGTGCGTTGATGTCACAGCAGGCACTGGTTTTTAGGTCGTCGGAGCTTTGCAGTTGCTTGCCGTAGTAGTCTTGAACGATGTCGCGCATGGCCGTCTTTCCCGTTAATACGTATCTTCATTGCATGCCCGGTATTTTACATCCCCGCGCAGGATTGGGGTATCGCTTATTCAGAGGTTCCCTAGCCTCGACGCCACTGGTGATAGCGTTGCAGCCAGCGCAATATGCGCTGTGGTGCGTGACTACGCTTCCACTCCCCGGCGGCGTATTTATTGGCCTCGGCCCAGGTCGGGTAGGTGTGAATGGTGGCGAGTATTTTATTCAGCCCCAGACCGTGCTTCATCGCCAGCACGAACTCGGCGAGCAGTTCGCCGGCGTGCTCGCCGACGAGGGTCACGCCGAGGATGCGGTCCTTACCCGGCACGGTGAGGACTTTGACAAAGCCTTCCGTGGCGCTATCGGTAATGGCGCGGTCTAATTCTTTTAGCTCGAAGCGAGTGATTTCATAGGCGATGCCCTGTGCCTTGGCCTCTTGCTCATTGAGGCCCACCCGGGCCACTTCGGGGTCGATGAAGGTGGTTCTGGGGATGACGCGGTAGTCGACCTTGAACTTTCTTAGCTGGCCAAACAGGGCATTCACCGAGGCATACCAGGCCTGGTGGGAGGCGGTGTGGGTAAATTGGTAGGGGCCGGCGACATCTCCGGCGGCATAAATATTGGGGTAGAGGGTTTGCAAATAGTCATTGGTTGACACGCTGCGCTCGGTTTCAATGCCGAGGGCTTCGAGCCCGAAGCCCTCGAGTCGGGCCTTACGTCCGACGGCGATCAGTAATTGATCGAAGACGATGCGCTGTTCTTTGCTGATGTCTCCAGCCGCGGTACCCTCAGCGGTGTCTTTAACAACGATGTATTTATTCTCACCCTCACGTTCACAGCGCAGGGCCATACCGGCCGTGAGTACCTGCACGCCATCGGCCTGCAATCGGCTTTGCGCCAGCGCGCTGACGTCTTCATCTTCCCGGGGCATTAGCCGTGGGCCGCGCTGAATTAGCGTGACCGCAGAGCCGAGCCGGGCAAAGCTTTGGGCCAATTCACAGCCGATTGGTCCGCCACCCAATACCACGAGCCGAGGGGGGACCGCATCGAGTTTGGCGAAGGCCTGCCACAGCGTATCGCTGGTGACGTAGCCGCTATCGTCTAGGCCGGGCAGTGCCGGTACAAAGGGGCGAGCCCCGGTGGCGATAATCATACTGCGCGTGGTGAGTTGGCGGGTGGTGCCATCCGTTTGGGAAATTTCTACCGTCCAGGGGTCGAGGATGCGGGCGTGGCCCGCCACCACGTCGACGCCGAGCTCGCTGTAGCGCGCAATACTGTCGTGGGGGGCCACCGTTTCGATCACCCGCTGCACGCGAGCCATCACCTTGGCAAAGGATAGATCGGGTTCGCCATCATTCAGGCCGTAACGGCTGCCCTGACGAATTTGCTGGGCGAGCTTGGCACTTCTAATCAGGGCTTTGCTGGGCACGCAGCCGGTGTTGAGGCAGTCGCCGCCCATTTTATCGGCCTCGATGAGGCTTACCTTGGCCTTTACGGCGGCGGCAATATAACTGGAGACCAGACCCCCAGCCCCAGCCCCGATTACCACTAGATTGCGATCAAATTTTGCCGGGCGCCGCCACTGAGCATAGACGCGGCGGCTTTGGATTAGGGCGACTATTTTCTTCGCGACTAGGGGAAAGATACCGAGTAGGGCAAAGGAGGCGAGCAGGGCGGGTGATAGGACATCCCCTAAGCTTTCAATGTGTGCCAGTTGGGTGCCGGCATTAATAAACACCAGTGTCGCGGGGAACATACCGATTTGGCTGACGAGATAAAAAGTGGCACTGCGAATGGGCGTTAAGCCCATTAATAGATTGATCAGGAAGAAGGGGAAGATCGGTACCAGGCGCAAGGTGAATAAATAAAAGGCGCCATTTTTTTCGATGCCGGCGTTAATGGTGCTCAGGCGCTCGGCAAAGCGATTCTGCACCGCATCGTGCAGTACAAAGCGAGAGGCCAGGAAGGCTAAGGTGGCGCCGATGGAGCTGGCGAAGGAGACGATCAGCGTGCCCCACAACAAGCCGAAGAGCGCCCCGCCGCCCAGAGACATCACCGCTGCACCGGGTAGAGAGAGGCCGGTAACGATGACGTAGACAATAAAGAAGACCCCGGCCACCAGCAGGGGATCGCTGGCGAGTCGGGTCTGTGCCTGATCAAGGCCCATCTTCAGGCCATCGAGGGTGAGTAGATGTTGCAAGTCGAAGGCGAAGAACGCACCGGCCAGGGCCGCGATCAAGAGCATCAGCAGGCTTTTCTTCATTCCTTGGGTCTCGTATTGGCAGATTGAGGTGGTGATCATCATGGCGCTCAGGCCGCCGCCCAGCCAGGATCGCGGTATAGGGGCTTTACGTGCGGTCAATCACTGTCCAGGGCTGCAGTGTAACCTTGTTAATAAGGGCGCGAGTAGCCATGCGTAGGTTCTTTATAAGCAGAGGCTATTGAGTGGCTGGTGGGGTTCAGGCTTGGGGCGAGCCCTTGATGAGTGCCGGTCGAGTGGCGCGCTGGGCTAGTTGATTAAGTCGCCCAGGGAGGCAGGTAGGGCGTTGCCGCGTCTGCGCAAGGTGGGGATGACCTTTTCGTCGAGGACGTTGTCCAGAGAGAGGCCCTGCCAGTTGAGCAGGCCCAGGTAGTCGTTGAGAAAGAGCGTTGGCAGCTGTTCTCCCGGCACTTTATGTAAGCGCTGATGACAGAGCCGAGCGACATAGATCAAGGCAATGGCTGCGGCGGGGCCGTCGGGGATTTTAGCGGCGGGGGCAAATTGAGGAAAGTCCTGGTGTTCGATAGCCTTCCAGATGTTCTCGGGAAGATTCCAGGCGTGCATTAATTGAGCACCGATAACAGCGCTATCAAAAAAGTCGATGAGGTTTTCTAGCTTGGGGTTTTGCTGGCGCAAGAGCTCGATAACCACGCTGCCGAGGTCGTGTACCAGACCGATGGTAGCCATCTCTGCTGGCCTGCCGACGCCAGAACTTTGGGCGATGGCAAAACTGATATGGGAAATTTCCAGTGAGCGGGTATATAACTTTTGAAAGGCCTTGGTCGGGGGTAGGCTTTTACGCAGGCTTTGCGACATGACCACTTGATAGACACCAATAAAGCCCAGTAGGGAGACGGCGTGATTGACGTTTGAAATCTTCTCTTCAAAATGATATTCGGCCGAGTTGAGGGTTTTCAGTAGCACGCTGGTCAGTGAGGGGTCACTTTTTACCAGGTCGACAACCTCGTCTGTCGAGGTGCTGTCATCCTGTAGCTTATTCAGTAGGTCGAGAGTGGCGATGGGTAGTTTGGGGATTTTCTGGATAACGGTTTGGGCGAGTTGCGAGTTTTTAGAGCGCTCCTTCGCCTGGGTGTGTATATCGAATAAGCTAGCGATCAGCTCTTGGGTGTAGGCGGAAAAGGCATTTTTGGCCGTTTCGTTCCTGGCGCGCAGGGCAAGGGGGCTTTGGTGCAATTGGCGATAGATAAACAGTAATACATCATCGTCGATACTATCGAGTAGGCGTTGATCGATAATTAGTAGCGAGCTTGCCTGCTGGGCTCTGGCAGAACTTTCGCGCTCGACGCTAGGGTCTAAACTGGCGAAGTTGATCCAGGCTTGCTCCGGGTAGGCGCCAATCTTGACTTCTTCACCATCGACCAGGGCGAACTCTTCGATCAGGCCATCGAGTACGATATAGCCCTTATCGGCGGGCGCCCCCTCCTTGAAGAGGTAGTCGCCTTGGTTCAGTTTTTGTGTACTGCCAATGTTGAGCAAGGTGACCAGCTCGTTGCCTCTGCTGGCATCGAGACTTTGCAGGCGTTCTTTTAGCGGTGAGGTATTTGGCGAGGTTTGCCGGGGTGTCGGTCTTTTTTTTACAGGCGTAGAGCTAGAGGCAGGCACCGGTTTTTTTCGCCGCAAAAATTCGAACATCGATCTTCCCTGTCGTTCTTTTTAAAGAGTTTGTCCCCAACCATTGGGCAAGCCCTCTTTGTAGCAATATTACCGTGTTTTTTACAGATCAAGGCCTGTCTGGCTGGTTATTTTGGCGAGTCGGTCACAGTCATTCTGTGAGACGTCTTGCTTCTAATCCAGGTGCTTATAAAAAATTTTGGATTTGCGTTGGTAGTTATAGAGCTTGGCTTTTTCCAGTGGCAGTTGTTCGAGGCTGGTCGCCATAAAACCATTTTCCTGAAACCAGTGAGCGGCCTGAGTGGTCAACACGTAGAGTGTTTTAAGCTGGAAATCATTTCTGGCCTTGTCTTCCAGGTGTTCGAGCAAGCGAGCGGCAAGACCCAGGTTGTGAAAGTCGGGGTGAGTCACCACGCAGGCAAGCTCTGCGGCTTTACCTGCGGCAAAGGGGTAGAGGGCGGCACAGCCAATCAACATGCCCTCGGGGTGGGCGATGACGTAGAAGCGGGAGATTTCCGTTTCGAGCAATTCCCGCGAGCGCTTGACCAGTACGCCCTGCTCCTCTAATGGGCTGATTAACTCGAGGATGCCGGTGATGTCGTCGATACTGGCCTGGCGAATCACCTCTTCGCTGTGTTGCAGTACCAAAGTGCCGGTACCCTCGCGGGTAAAGAGCTCGCCGAGTAGGTCACCGTCGGCGCTGTAGCTGGTCAGGTGGCAGCGGGGTACGCCATTCAGGCAGGCCTGATAGGCTCCCTGCAGGGTGTTATTAAGGCTGTTGTCTTCATTTTTTTCGAGCAAGCGCTGGGCTTGGCTTAAATTAATCCTTTTTAGCAAGCTTCCGCTGGCGTTGTTGAGCCCCGATTCGGGGCCGAGGAAGATCAGCTTTTCCGCCCCTAAATTAATGGCCGCTTGCGTGGCAACGTCCTCATAGCCGAGATTAAAGGCTTCGCCGGTGGGTGAATAACCGATAGCGGACAGTAGCACCATCGCGCCATCGTTGAGCTGGCCTTGAATGCCGGTGCGGTCGATTTTGCGCACCTCACCACTGTGCTGGAAATCGACGCCCTCGCGAATGCCCAGGGGTTTGGCGGTAATGAAATTGCCACTGACCACGCGTATGCGTGCGCCATGCATGGGCGAGTTGGCCAGCCCCATTGATAGCAGTGATTCGATAGTGATGCGCACGCTACCCACGGCATCTTTCACGCATTCCATGGCGCGGCTGTCGGTGACGGGAATGTTAGCGGCGTATTGTGACTCTAGCTGGCACTGCTCGAGACGTTGGGCCACCTGTGGCCGCGCACCGTGAACCAGGACAATGCGTATGCCCAGGGTGTTGAGCAAGGCGATGTCATGAATAATATCGGTAAAGTTGGTGTGACAAACGGCCTCGCCGGGCAGGGCGATAACGAAGGTCTTGCCCCGGTGGCGATGAATGTAGGGCGAGGTTTCGCGAAAAAATTTAACGTAGTCGGTCATGGTCTTGGTGTTTGCGTATCGCTAGCAGCAGCTTATGTTTGAGTATAGCTGCTGCTGTAGAGACTAGAAACTGCAGGTGTTGCTATCGCCCCTCGCCATCCATGGTTGTAGGGAATGGCGCTAGGGCCTGCAGGTGTCGAGTGATGAAATTCACGGCACTTAACTCGCTAGTCCTAGGTTGTGGAAACCCCGTGCCGGGTAGGCCGCTAATAGTGCGCTGGAGTCGTGTGCCGCACCGCCGCGAAATACGGTTTCGAGGCTGCGTAAATTGCGTGCATCCTTGGAGGGGTCTTTGCCAAATATCAAAATATCGGTGTAGCGCCCCGGGGCGATGATGCCGAGTTCATCTTCCTTGCGCAGGGCCGAGGCGGTGATGGCTTTCAGTGCCGCCATATCGCCGATGGCATCCGCCAGCAGTTCGGCCTCGCAGCACAGGGCAAAACCGGGGGGTGGATAGGCGATGCCGCAGCAAGCAGTGCCACCGGCAATCACGCCGCCTTTGTCGTGGAGAATACGCACCGCTTCCTTTTGCTTCTCGAGGGCCTTTTTACCGTTGCCCGGTGGGTAGCCAGTGTGCACGTCCGACTCTTCCCAGCCTTTAAACGTCACCTTCGGGAGCTTGGCGCTCATCATCGACAGCTCCGGGCCAAAGCGCATTTCCACCGGGCAAATATTGTTGTAGGGCGAAATTTATATATGCTCCAGCCCATCAATGCCCATCTGCACCGCTTCAAGGGCCGTGGTGGCACCAATATACCCGGTCACCGGCACACGTTTATCGACCATATTTAAACAGGCCTCCATAATGTCGGGGCTCATACCGAAATACAGTTTTATGCCATCGACACCGGCATCGAGTAGTGAATTGATTTTATCGGGGGCATCGCCCACGGTCGGTACGGTATCGAGAATTTCGCCGAAGGCCCCTTTGGGAAAAGTCTTGTGGTCGCCATCCAGCAAAGGCCCACAAACAAAGAGCCGGGGGCCGAGTACCTCACCCTTGTTTAAACGCTCGCGCAGGATCAGTACCTTGTCGAGTCGGCCGCCGTCACCCCCGTTGCTAGAAACAACGAGAGATCAATGTCGCTCACCAGGGTGCTGTGCACATGGGTGTCGATTAGCCCCGGCATAATATTTTGCCCGCGCAATCGATAACTTCAACATTGGGGCCGGACGGGCCATCGTCCTGAGTGATGGCGGTAATGCGCTCGCCTTCGATAACAATGGGGACGCGCTCGTGGGGCTGGTCGGCAATGCCGTCGATCAGTCTTGCGTTGCGGAGTGCGGTGGTGCCTGTCATGTTTTTTTCCTTATTATTCGTAGATTTTATTAGAGCGAATGTTGCGGCGCGTTATCGCTTGCCGGAGGCAGATTGACGGAGCTTTCTACTCGATTGCGCCCGTTTTCTTTTGCGCTATAAAGAGCCTTGTCTGCACGTGTGATTAAGGCATCGGCAGTGTCGGTGTCGGTAATGCTTGCCACTCCCGCGCTTGTGGTTGCAGATATGACTTCCCCGGAGAATGTGACAGCCATATCCGCCACAGTGAGGCGAATTTTTTCAGCAAGTGTACGGGCTGCTTCCATATTGGTGTCGGGGAGAAGAATAAGGAACTCTTCACCTCCCCAGCGGAACAGGGTGTCTGATTCTCTGATGCTGTTTTTGATGGTTGCCACGAATACTTTCAGCACCCTGTCTCCCGCCGGATGACCGTGTTCATCATTGATTTTTTTGAAATAGTCGATATCCAGCATTATTACAGAAAGTAGTCGTTGGTTGCGTTTAGAGTGGCTTAAGGCTTGATTGAACAGGGAGTTGAATATTTGTCGGCTGGCTGCGCCCGTTAGCTTGTCAGTTGTCGCCATAGTTTCGAGGTTTTTTTGGTAACCTGAAATTATAAGGTTGACTAAAAACACTATAACAATTGATGCTGCAAGGCTAACTGCCAGGTTGGTGATTAAAATATTTTGTATTCTTATTTCGGCTTCTTTTTCCTGCTGGCTGACAATAAGATACCAGTTGAATTCGGGTATAAATCGACTGTTTAGATAGATGTTTTCGCTATTTTTTTTATAAACGAGAGAGCTTCTTTCTGAGTCGAGTATTTTATCCGCTATTGATGAAAGGCCGTTAATTTTGTGGATATCTTTTTCTTCGCCATAAGATGATCCGTGCAGCGTTACTATGCCCTCTTTATTAATAAAAAATACCTGTCTATCATAGCGCTGCTTGTAACTTTCAATCAGTGATTGAACGGAATCGACAGATAGGCCGACGCCAATGGCGCCAATATAGCCGCCTGCGTAATCAAAAACCTTGTGGTTGATAAATATCGTAAGACTGCTTCTGTCGGCAGTGTCTGTGTCAACGTTGACTTCGTAGTCGCTGGTGAAATCTCGGAAGCGAAAATACCATTTATCCTGATCATCTGATGGTTCTACTTTTTTTAAAATGCCACTTGGGTGGTAATATAGCCGTGTTTTTTCGGAGATAAAGAAGCTGGTGATGGCGCCATAGCTTTGTTTGACTTCTTTTAAATAGTGAATAATATCTTTCTGTGTGCCTTCGCCATTGATAACCCAGTCTCTGACAAAGGTATCTTTTGCCATCATGGTGGATATCGATATGGGCTTTAAGAGGTCTCGCTGGATTTCTGAATAAATATTGTCACTGGTCAGCGGTAGTGTTGTTTTTTCAACCTGGGTGGCAATGGCTTTGTGAGCAGAAAAATAACTGACGAGGCTGATAAATAAAAAGCTGGATATTAACAGGGCTGTCAGTAGAATGATGAAGCGAAACTTTCGGTCTCGCATTGAAACGTCGGAATTTGACAAGTTTGATTCCCCTGTTGTGGGTGTCAGTCAGGGCCTTGCATGTTGGGCCAGAAACGGTGCGTTTTAAGGTGCGGTATTATCTGTTGAGTTCTACAGCCATGTTCTGGGCTTGTTTTTGAAAAGTACCGCGCCTGACTTCAGTGGCATCGATTTATAAACAATAATGAGCAATAAGCTCTTCAAGCAATTTAATCATCGGTTTAATCCGTTCCGTAGCAAGATATTCATCGGGCTGATGGGCCTGGTCAATATCGCCGGGGCCGAGCACCATGGCGTCCATTCCCAGCTGATGTAGGTAGGGTGCCTCGGTGGCGAAGGCGACGCTTTCGCTGCTGTGGCCGGTGAGTTTTTCACAGAGGGCGACCAGTTTGGAGCCTTCGTCGGCGGCAAAGGCGGGCACGCCAAAGTGTTGCAGGCTCACCTGTGTACCCTCCGCTGTGCCGAGGCCGAGTAGGCGTTGTTCGAGCAGGCCCTGCAGTTCGCCAATGTCCATGCCGGGCAGGGGGCGTATTTCAAAGCCGAGTTCGCTGTGGCCGCAAATGCGGTTGGGGTTGTCGCCGCCGTGAATGCAGCCGAGGTTGAGGGTGGGGTGGTCGATGGCAAAGAGAGGGTTGTGATAATTCGCTTTTAGCTCACCCTGCAGGGCGCGCAATACGCCGAGGGCATCGTGCATGGTGTGCAGGGCATTGTTACCCAGGGCGGGATTGCTGGAGTGGCCGGACTTGCCCTGTATCAATAGTCGTTCAATCATAATGCCCTTGTGCATGGCGATGGGCCTCATGCCGGTGGGCTCGCCAATTAAGGCGGCGCGGGCCTTGGGCTTGCCGGCGGCTACCAGCGCTCGGGCACCGGCCATCGAGGACTCTTCATCGGCGGTGGCGAGAATAATCAGCGGTTGTTGCAAGGGCTTGTCGAGAAAGGTTTTCGCGGCCTGTATCGCCAGGGGGAAAAAGCCTTTCATATCGCACACGCCGAGGCCGTAGAAGCGATTGTCTCGTTCCGTGAGTTTAAAAGGCGATTGCTGCCAAAGGCCTTCGTCACAGGGCACGGTATCGGTGTGTCCGGCCAGCACCAGCCCACCGGGGCCGGTGCCGAGGGTGGCGATAAGATTGGCCTTGCGGGGATCTTCCAGCGGCATAACTTCAGTGGCAAAGCCGAGCTCGTCGAGCCAGTTGGCGAGAATGTCGATCACCTCGCGGTTGCCCTGGTCAACATCGGCGTTGACGCTGCTAATGGAGTTGCTGGCAATCAGCGCCTGTAGCATAGAGAGAAAATTCATGGCTTGCCCAGCGACCTCGAGTACGGAATCATGATTTAAAGGGGTAGGGCAAGTGTAAGCCTGCACCGCTAAAATGCAATTGCCCGCACCTCGCTGCAGTGGGCGCTAAGCTTGGCTCTTGCGCTATGCTCATAGTGAGCGAGGCCGAGCGGATGTTGGGCTGAATAGCCAGTGGTATTTCTTGAGCGGGAGGGATAAAAGGGTTGATATCGATGAAGGATTTACAACTACCGGAGGCACTACAGGCGAGTGTCGATACCCATCTGCAGCGCTTCCGGGAACAGGCCTGCGAAAAAGACAGGCTCTGGCTCGATCGGCAGCTGGAAGATGAAACCTTCGCCGAGCAGCTGCGCTGGGTGTGGGCGGGCAGCGAGTTTGTTGCGCAGACCTGCATTCAGTTTCCCGAGTTACTACGCACTCTGGTGGCGAGTGGTGAGCTGCTGACCTCGCGCAGTGATGATGGCGTACCTGCCGAGTTACAGGCCTATGAAAGCGAGAAACTATTGCACAGTGGCCTGCGGAAATTCCGCCGCCGCCAGATGCTGCGCATTATTTGGCGCGACCTGACACGACTGGCCGACACCATGGAAACCACCGGGGATATGTCCTGGCTGGCCGATGTAACGATTAAAGCGGCGCTGGATTTTCTCTATGCCATGCTCGCCGAGCGCTGGGGTACGCCGCTGGGGGCCGAGAGCGGCCAGCCTCAGGAACTGGTGGTGCTGGGCATGGGCAAGCTCGGCGCGGGCGAACTCAATGTCTCGTCCGACATCGATCTGATTTTTACCTATGCCGAAGCCGGTGATACTAAGGGCGGTCGCAGTCAGTGCAGCAACCAGGAGTTTTTTATCCGCCTCGGCCAGAAGTTGATTCAGGCGCTGGATAATAAAACCGTCGATGGTTTTGTGTTCCGCGTCGATATGCGCCTGCGGCCCTATGGTGAAAGTGGCACCTTGGTGCTGAATTTTGCCGCCATGGAAGACTACTACCAGGCTCAGGGGCGGGACTGGGAGCGCTACGCGATGATTAAGTGCCGGGCCATTACCGGTGACTTTGCTGTGCAAAGTGAGCTGATGGCGATACTGCGGGCCTTTACCTATCGCCGCTATATCGACTTTGGCGCCATCCAGGCACTGCGCGATATGAAGGCGATGATCACTCGCGAGGTGCTGCGTCGTGGCCTGGGTAGCGATATTAAACTCGGCCCCGGCGGTATTCGCGAAATTGAATTTACCGCTCAGGCCTTTCAGTTAATTCGCGGCGGTCGCGACCGGCAATTTCAGACTGCGAGTTTGCGCCGGGCCTTGGCCTTGATCGATGAAGACGCGCTCTTGCCCGAGGGCAGTGGTGCCAAGCTGTGGCAAAGTTACTGTTTCCTGCGCGATGTCGAGCACCTGATCCAGAGTTGGCGCGATCAGCAAAGCCAGCTCTTGCCCGATGGTGAACTAGAGCGCTTGTGTATGGCGGCGATGATGGGTTTTGCCGATTGGGCCGGGTTTATGCGCGAGCTGGATGGGCATCGCGACTTTGTCAGGAGTGTGTTTAATGGTTTTGCCGAAGATGCCGACGAGGTCAGTGGCGAGGCGCGCGCGGAGGCCTGGTCGTTTGATGAGCCCGAGCAAGTGGCTACGCGCTTGGTCGAGCTGGGCTATAGCGATGCTGGTCTGGCCGGGAAGGTTTTGCAGGGCTTGCTGGCAAGCTCTGCCGTGCAGGCTATGCCGATGGATACCCGTGTCCGCCTCGATGGCTTATTGCCGTTGTTGATTGAGGGCTGTGCAGAGTTGGAAAATAGTGCCCAGACCTTGCAGCGCACAGCGCTGTTGGTTGAAGCGGTCGCGCGGCGTAGTGCCTATCTAGTGTTGCTGATAGAGAGTCCGGCGGCGCTGGCGCAACTGGTGAAGCTCTGCGCCGCCAGCCCGTGGATCGCCGAAAGTCTGGCCAGTAATCCGGCGCTACTCGATGAGCTGCTCGATGCCAGAACGCTGTATACACCGCCCGATCGCGCGCAACTGGCCGATGAGCTGCGGCAGTTATTGCTGCGCATTCCCGATGACGACCTCGAGGCGCAGATGGAAACCCTGCGCTATTTTCGCCTCGCCCACGGTTTGCGGGTCGCCGCCTGTGAGGTAATGGGGGTACTGCCGTTGATGCGTGTCAGCGACTACCTAACGTGGTTGGCCGAGGTCATGCTCGAACAGGTGCTGGCTATCGCCTGGCACGATATGACCGGTCGCTACGGCTTGCCCTGTAATGCCGATGGGCAAACCCCCGGCCTGCTGATTGTCGGCTACGGCAAGCTGGGCGGTATCGAGCTGGGCCACGGTTCGGATTTGGATATGGTGTTTATTCACAATGCCACCCAGGGTTTAAATACCGATGGCGAGCGCAGTGTCGATAACGAAACCTTCTTCGCTAGGTTAGGGCAGCGCATCTTGCATATTCTCGGTACGCGCATGGCCTCCGGCGTGCTTTACGAAACCGATATGCGCCTGCGGCCATCGGGTAATTCCGGCTTGCTGGTTTGCTCTTTAAGTGCCTTTGAGAAATATCAGCGCGAAAGTGCCTGGACCTGGGAGCAGCAAGCCCTGGTGCGGGCGCGAGCCATTGCCGGTGATCATCCATTGGCCGAGCAATTTGAGGCCTTGCGCCGGCAGTTACTGGCGCAGGATCGCGACCACGAAACGCTGCGCGAAGAGGTCGTCGCGATGCGCGCTAAAATGTTTGACCACCTCGGTTCGGGGCTCGGTGCCCAGGCAGAGGGGGCATTCAATCTTAAACAGGATGGGGGAGGTATCGTCGACATTGAATTTATGGTTCAATTCGCGGTTTTAGCCCAGTCCAATTCCGACCCCGACGTGGCCCGTTGGCAAGATAACATCCGCATCCTGGCCGCTCTGGTGGGCGCTGGCTTTTTCTCGACGGGGGAAGGCGAGCAATTGACCCAGGCCTATATTGCCTATCGCTCTGCTGGCCACCGCTTGCAGTTGCAGCAGTTGCCGGGTGTGGTGAAGACTGGGGAATTTGATACTCATCGTCAAACCGTCGGCGCCATTTGGGCGCGGTTATTTGATAGTGAAGATTTAGCGTAGAGGAGTCGTTCAATGTCGTTTGCAGATCGTGATGGTTTTATTTGGTTTGATGGTGAGATGGTGCCCTGGCGCGATGCCAAAGTGCACGTGCTGACCCATACCCTGCACTATGGCATGGGCGTGTTTGAGGGCGTGCGCGCCTACAAAACCGAGAACCAAGGCACGGCGATTTTTCGCATGAAAGAGCACACCAAACGCCTGCATAACTCGGCAAAAATTGTCGGCATGAAACTGCCCTTTGATGAAGACACGCTGAATCAGGCCCAGCTCGACGTAGTGAAAGCCAATAATCTTGACGAAGCCTATTTGCGCCCGATGGCATTTCTGGGTTCGGAGGCGATGGGCCTGCGCGCCGACGGTTTGTCGACCCACGTTATTATTGCATCGTGGGAATGGCCCTCGTACATGAGCCCCGAATCCCTTGAACAGGGCATTCGTATCCATACCTCTTCTTTCACGCGTCACCACGTCAATATCACCATGTGCAAAGCCAAGGCGAATGGCAACTACATGAATTCGATGATGGCGCTGCGCGAGGCGCTGGAGAACGGCTACGATGAAGCGCTGTTGCTGGATGTCGATGGTTATGTTGCCGAGGGCAGCGGTGAGAATTTCTTCATCGTCCGCGATGGCATTCTGTACACGCCGGAACTGACCTCCTGTCTCGATGGCATTACCCGAGCCAGCGTGATTCAAATGGCTCAGGAGCGCGGTTACGAGGTGCGTGAAAAACGCATCACCCGCGACGAGGTGTATATTGCCGACGAGGCCTTCTTTACCGGCACCGCCGCCGAGGTACTACCGATTCGTGAGCTGGATAATCGCGAGATTGGCAGTGGTACCCGTGGGCCGATTACCGCCGAGTTGCAAACCGCTTATTTTGACGCGGTGCGCGGTCGCAACGAAGAGCACCCCGAGTGGCTATCGCCGATTGACGCTTAGCCGCCGCTTTTTTAACCGTTGTATTCGATAGAGACGCGCTAATTAACCGTAAAAAAATCCTTATTGTCGGCCCTTCCTGGGTCGGCGATATGGTGATGGCGCAAACGCTATTTACCAGTCTTCAGCAGCAAAACCCCGGTTGCCACATCGACGTGCTGGCGCCGGCCTGGAGCCGTCCGCTGCTCGAGCGCATGCCCGAGGTGAGTGGGGCCATTGCTATGCCGGTTGGCCATGGCGAGCTGGCACTTTCAAAACGCTGGGCGCTGGCTCAACAGCTGCGCAAGCAGGCTTACGATGAAGCGTATGTGCTGCCCAACTCTTTAAAGTCCGCCTTAATTCCCGCCTTTGCCGGTATTCCTCTGCGCATTGGTTGGCGCGGTGAAATGCGCTTTGGCCTACTCAACGAT
The DNA here is from genome assembly GCA_002162815.1 of Gammaproteobacteria bacterium 53_120_T64. Classification (GTDB taxonomy): domain Bacteria; phylum Pseudomonadota; class Gammaproteobacteria; order Pseudomonadales; family Porticoccaceae; genus Reddybacter. The sequence goes on from MAAT01000005.1 coordinate 187,544, forward strand.
ATTCGCCTGCTCGATAAAGCGCGCTACCCCTTGATGATAGAGCGCTTTATCGCCCTGGCTTACCCCGAGAATACGGCCCTGCCGGCTGAGCTACCACGCCCCCACCTGGAAGTGGATACAGCGGCACTGGCGGCCTTGCGCGATAAGTTTGCTATCGACCTCAGTCGGCCGGTATTGGCGCTGTGCCCCGGTGCCGAATTTGGCCCGGCCAAGCGCTGGCCCGAAGCGCATTATCAACAGGTTGCCCAAACGATGCTCGATCGTGGCTGGCAGGTGTGGTTAATGGGGTCTGACAGTGATGCCCCCGTTGGCGATAGTATCGCGACATCAATAAGGGGTGAGCATACCGCGTTTATTCGCAATCTCGCCGGGCAAACTGAATTGTCGGAAGCCATCGATTTACTCTCCATGGCCACTGCAGTGGTCAGTAACGATTCGGGCCTGATGCACATTAGTGCCGCGCTGGGTCGGCCACTGGTCGTCGTCTATGGCTCTACCTCCCCCGGTTTTACGCCGCCCCTGGGCGACTGTGTTGAGGTCTTATCGGTGCCGGTTGATTGCGGGCCCTGTTTTCAGCGCGAGTGTCCCCGTGGGGATGTGAAGTGTTTGGTCGAGCTTGAGCCGCAGCAGGTTCTGGCGGCGCTGGACAGGCTGGTCGATGCTGAATCGCCCGTACGGGCCTGACGTGATGGGCGGGACTAAGGAGCGAGCCTCTTTGCAGTTAGCCTTCGCGCTCTACAAATATTTCCCCTTTGGTGGTTTGCAGCGCAATATGCTGGCGATGGCACTTGAAGCTATCGCACGGGGCCATGGCGTCACCATTTATTGCAGTGACTGGCAGGGTGACTGCCCGATGGGTATTGATCTACAAGTGATTCCTGCGCGGGGCTGGGACAACGCGGCGCGCATGCAAAACTTTGCCGCCGATTTACGCCCGAAATTAAAGGCTAACGATTTGCTGGTCGGCTTTAATAAGTGGCCGGGGCTCGATCTGTATTACGCGGCCGATTCCTGCTTTGCCTACAAAGCCCACTATGAGCGGGGCTTTTTCTATCGCCTTGCGCCCAGAACAAAAGCCTATTTGACGCTAGAGAAAGCCGTGTTTGGTGCTGCCTCAAAGACACAAATACTTGAGGTTTCTCGCCCCGAGCGTGAGCGCTTTGTGCAGTGTTATGGCACCGCAGAAGATCGCTTTAATACCTTGCCGCCGGGTATTGCGAGGAATCGTGTGGCGCCGGATAACTGGCAAGAAATTCGAAGTAAAACTCGTGATCAGCTCGGCTTAGGCAGTGAGCAGACATGCTTTTTAGCCCTCGGCTCCGGTTATAAAACCAAAGGTCTGGATCGCAGTATTATCGCGTTGCAGACGCTGTGTCAGCAGGGGCTGGATGGCGTATTGCTGGTGGTGGGCGAAGACAAGCGCGAGCCGTTTGTGCGCCAGGCAGAAAAGCTCGGTTTACAGGAGCGCGTGCGCTTTCTCGGTGGTCGCGATGATGTCCCGAATTTATTGCAGGCGGCTGACCTGCTGTTACACCCGGCCTACAAAGAAAATACCGGCAATGCCCTACTCGAAGCGATGATCGCCGGTTTGCCGGTGGTTGCCAGTGATGTCTGCGGTTATGCTCACTATGTGCGAGACGGGGAAATGGGTGCAGTCATTGCCAGCCCGTTTAACAGTGATAGTTATGTGGCGGCGATTCATCAGGTCCTTAGCGTATCGGGCGAGCAATGGCATCAGAAGGGCGAGGATTTTGCCGCAAAGAGTGATGTCTACAGTCGCCCCCAGGTCGCGGTCGATATTATGGAAAGGCTTGTTGATGAAAAGAGTGTGGGCCAGTGACTGAGTTAATACTGCGCGGTGAGTTGCAGGAACTTTGGCGTGACAAGGATGTGTTTGCCTTGTTACAGGCGGTGGATGGCGAGGTGGTTCGCGATAAAGAGGGTCGCCAGACCCTGAAGTTTCAACTGGCGGATAAAACCTATTATCGCAAACTGCACACCGGCATCGGCTGGCGTGAAATCATTAAAAACTTCCTGCAACTGAAAATGCCCGTCACAGGGGCCTCAAATGAATGGCTGGCGATTAATCGCATCCATAAACTGGGTCTCGATTCACTAAATGCGCTTGCCTATGGCTGTAAGGGGCACAACCCGGCTAAAAAGATTTCCTTTCTGGTCACGGAAGAATTAAGTAATACCTTGAGTTTGGCCCAGTACGCGGAGCAGTGGCCAAATAAGCCGCCAGCACCCCGTGAGCGCAGAGCGCTAATTCGCAAGGTGGCGACGATAGCGCGCACGATTCATCGCGATGGCATTAATCATCGCGATTTGTATATTTGCCATTTCTTGCTCGACTTGTCCTCTAGGCCAAATAATAAAAAGGATGATCCTCGGCTGTTTCTAGTCGACTTGCATCGCGCACAGATGCGAGCGACAGTGCCGCGCCGCTGGTTGGTGAAAGATATTGCCAGTATTTATTTTTCATCCCTCGATATCGGCCTGACAAAGAAAGATGCCTACCTTTTCTTGCAAGTTTATTTCGATATGCCCCTGCGTGAGATTTTAACTCGTCATGAAGCGCTGCTTAATAGCGTCACAAAACGGGCTGTACAGCTTTATCGTCGGGATTTTAAGCGCCTGCCGGCATTACCTTTTACGCAATAATTCTTTGAGGGTTGATACATGTCTGTCTACCGAAAGTTAGTGCGCCCTTTGCTACATAAAATAAAACGTTTTAGAAATTTCTTGCGGGATCTATTGGTGGTGATTGCTCGCGGTTGGGATCTGCGTTTGTTGACCTCTTGCGACATGAAGATCTACCGCCTGCCAAAAAGCACTGAGTTTTGGCACCCGGTGGGTGTTGTGATTGGTGGCAAGGTGGACATTGGCGAGCACTGTATTATTCGCCAAAATGTGACCTTGGGGCAGGTTAAAGGTCAGTACCCGGTGATTGGCAGTCATGTTGAGATCGGCGCCGGGGCAATGGTGCTGGGCGGGGTGGTGATTGGTGATGGCGCGGTTATCGCTGCCGGTGCTGTGGTGTTACAAGACGTGCCGGCGAAGACGATGTACGCCTCGCGTTTTGAACCCTATTTCAAGTCTCTGGTATAAAGCGCCGGGTTTATAAACTACTCGCTTATATTTAATGCTATTTTCTTTCTTTTAATATATTCACTGGGGTCGCTGTTTATTTTTTTTGCATAGGCCTTTTGGTCTTTTTCGATGTTGTGCCTTAATTGGTTTTTTGAGCGATGGATGATCAGTGAGTCGAGGTCGATCAGTATCAGCTGTTTTGATTCATAAAGAATGTTTGTGTGTTTAATGTCGCCATGAGTAATGCCCTTGGCATGGAGGTTGTTGAGTAGGTTGTTGACCTGAGTGCAGATTGCCGGCCACTCATCAACAGTAATAATCGCCTTGAGCAGAAGGTCGTGCAGGCTGGGTCCTGGGCAAAACTCATTGATCAGGTAGGAGTGCATGACTCTTCCTCTGTAGAAGACATCAAAGTAGCCCAGAGCCGTCGGCGTGGCAATATTCAGTTGTTGCAGTAAGTAGGTTTCGCGCCATACCCGTTTCGCCCGAGAGCCGGCCAAGGTGTATTTTAGTGAATTTAAAAAGCCCTGGTTATTGTAACGTTTGATAATCACATCGCGGCCAGAGATCGTCGCCTTGGCCACTGTGGTCGCCCGGTCTGTTTTAATAATGTCGCCGTTTTCTAAGTGCGAGCCAATACCGCTGACAAGGTTCGCCGTCGTGTCGCCAAAGGCTTTTCGGCAGATCATGCCTTTGATGCGATAGGGGGGGTGGAAGTGCGTTGAATCGATACTTTCAAACAGCTCGACATTGCTAAATTGCTGTTTGACGATGGCGCGGTATTTTTTCTGTTCGCCAGCTATAGCCATAAATCAGAGGTCTCTATTTTCTTTTTAAGCAGCATTATTTTAAGCCGCTTGCGAGTTTTGTCGATGACTTTTCCGAGCAGCTCTGTATTGCTTTGCCCATAGCACAGTGTCGAGTAGCGGTTGAAAAAGCGCTGTCTATCGGCCTTGGCAATGAGCGGGCTGATCAGTAGGTTTAGCTGAACGAGGTTTTTAATGCGGATACTCTCCGGCAGCTTGGCATATTGTCGCGTGCGTTCGTTGTCGATAAAGGCAAATTGCCAGCCCTCGCTATATCGACACATCACATTGCCCGCGCGCAGGTCACCGTGGCCGATATTTTGCCTGTGCAGGCGGGCAATAATCTCGGCAAACTGCTCGATAAAAGCCCTCTTCTGTAAGTGTGACTGTTTCTCGAGTTGGGCCACTGCGGTGTAGAGATCGGCGTAGTCGCTCAGCGCCACGCTGAGGGTAAAAAAATTATCCTTGAATAAGAACCGCTGGCGCCACCCCGTGAGTAGAGTCGTGGGGGTGGTAAAGCCGAGAGATTGCAGTAACTGCTCCGCTTCAAAGGCTTTCATCGCACGACTTTTACCAAGTTGTTGCTTGATGGCATCGCGGGGGGATTTAAACGCCATGCCCTTTAAATAGACACTTAGGGCCTCGCCACCATTGCTAAGCATGGCTCTACAGACGCGGGAATGTTGTGAGGCGGCTATCTCCTGGCGCTCGCTTAGCAGGTGAGTGATTGGCGATTCAGACGCTAATGGCGCTAGGGGGGCGGTAACTTGTAGTGCTGTATTTCGATAAAAACGCCAGCGCCCAGCGCTCTCGAAGGTAAAGTCACGGTACTGGCTGGGCATTATTTCTTACCGTAGCGGTTGAAGGTGGGAAGATGGGTGCTGTGTGGTGATGTGACTGGGTTAGGCTAGGGGGCTGATGCCGCCAGTTTATACACACTGACCGAGCGACCGCGATTGTTCTGGAAGGTTTTCAATCGCTGTTCCCCTAGGCTCTGGCGCAGTGGGGAGTGCTCGCCCTTAGCGTTTCGCTCGTACAATACAGCATATTGATAACCGTCGCGCAGCAAACTGTGTTGGTTGGTATAGGGCGTTTTAAAGCTATTGTTGGTGTAATCGGCACTGTAAAAGGCGACTTTTTGGTCGTTGAAATAGATTTTTTGCGCGTCATTTAGGTGGTTTTTAACCCAGTGGCCAGCGTCTTGAATGTAGCGTTTGTCGTGGTTCTGGTGACTGAGTGGGTAGAGACAGGTGAACACCGGCAGAGCGACGACGAGGTATTTCCATAGGCGTGAAGCGCCTTGCAGAGGCGTTGCTAGACCCTGGTAGGTTTTACTCAGCATTAATGTTGCGGGGATGGCGAGCAAAATGGCGGTGAGCATAATATAGCGCGGGCTAATAAAGAACTTACTGTAGACGCTGAGCAGGCCGACAATCACACCGACCAGAATATAGTTCGCCAGTAGTTTGTGCCGGGGGTCGCTGAGAAAGGGCCGCCGCCTATTGCCGCCATAGAGCGAGAGGGCTAACAAGGGTGTATTGGTGGTATTGATAATGGCCAGCAAGAGGTGAAACATAAGGCCGCCAATCAGCAGGTCATTGACACTGCGCTGGGCCCATTTACTCGGCATTTGCGCGGCGATATTGTCTTTTAATCGCTCAAATTGGTCGGCAGCTAGGCTCAGAGCGGATAATTCTTTTTGCACTTTATCGGCAACGGATACGTTTTGCATCGGCATTAGCTGCGGTGTACCTTGCGCCGCATCATGGCGTTCGAGGCCAAAAACGAGGTAAATCAGCCCTGTTGTGATAACGATGAGGCCGGCTAGTTTTAATCCTTGTTTGGCACTGAAGCCGCCGCTGAACGACGCATTGATCAGTGCGAAAGCAGGTATCAGCAAAAGATAAGCCATGCCCTCGGCGCGGTAGAGTGTTGCGATGGCACTCAAGCTCAGCCAGAGCAAGGCAAAGCGCCAGGCTCGGTATTTAATTAGGTTCAGCCCCGCCCAGACCGCCCACAATTGCAGGGCCCAAAAGCTAAAGCCGCGAATAATGTCGGGACGCAGGTGGTTGAGGCTGGCGATGCTGAAGAAGACGGCGAGAGCAATGAGCTGGCTAGGCAGTGAGGTGTCAAAGCAGCGCACGATGGCAATAAAGCCGGCGCCGAGCAATATTTGCCAAAACAGACTGAGGGCTTGGGCACTGGTGTAGAGTTCAAGTCCGCTGAGGGAGGCGATGAGACTGATTTGGCGGTAGAAGAACGTTTCCGGGCGATAGCTTTTTGCCTCTTCGGGCAAGCCTTCCGAGAGCGCGTGAGCAGCGTAAATATAATTGATACCGTCGTCGTTGAGGGTGTCCTCTATGGCCCCATAGGTGAAAAACAGCAGTAGGCTGAGCGCGCAGCTGAGGCTGTAGATGGCTAGCCCGCGGCGCTCTAACATTGGAATGGCGGCCATAAAATCAGTTCTCGGATCGGTCGGTGAGAGGATGTTACAGGTTCGGGGCTTTGGATGTGAGGGAGGCTGGCGCTACTTGGCAGTCTCGTTGCGAGGCCGCTAGAGGAGGTGTTGCTGTAGCACGGCTTTTACTTGTGCGGGGTCGAGTGTATTCATGCAGCGATGATTGACGGGGCAGAGCTTTTTCGAGCAGCTGCTCTCACAGGCCTGTGAATTTCTAATAACCGTGGCTTTATTGCCCAGTGGTCCCCAGCGGTCTTCATGGGTGGGGCCGAAAATAGCGTAAACACGAGCACCTGCGGCGGCGGCCAGGTGCATGGGGCCGCTATCATTGCCCAAGAAAAACCGGCATTGCTGGAACAGTGCGATCAGCAGGCGAAGACTCAATTGTTCGCAGACGTTAACGTGTGGGCGCTGGCATAGAGCCTGCACCCGGCTAACTCGCTGTGTATCCGCCGCCCCGGCACCAATAAAGACAACTTGCTGGCCCTGCTCTGCGAGCCAATCGGCGATCTCGGCATAGTGTTCGATGGGCCATTGTTTATAGGCTTTTGTGGCGCCGACATGGATGCAGACGAGGGGCATGCAGTGCTCAAATTGATACTCGTGCAGTATGGCGGCGAGGTTGTCGTCGTTGGCGGGGCTTGTGTCTAAGCGGGGGTATTGAGGCCTGGGGTTGTGTCCCAAGAAGGTTGTTAGGTACAGCGCGTAGTCGTTAAAGCGATGGGGCGGGCGCTCAATATCGGCGAGCTGCAGACTGTAGAGGCCCTTGCTGCGCAGTGCGTCGATCGGCCCGATACGTTGGTTGATTCCCGATAGCTGGGTGATGGTCGAGGCCTGGCCTTGGCCGTCGAAGTCGAGTAACAACCTTGCCTGGTGCTGGCGCAGTTGGCGGTAAAAGTCATACAGCAGTTTGGCTTTGGCCCGGAGGCCGGTGGTTTTTAGCTGTTGGCGCGGGTAGTAAAGTACCTTGCCGATACCGCTGGTAGCGTCAATGATGTCGCGGTAGCGTTCATCGATAACGACGAGGCTTTGTCCTGCGCTGGCCTTAACGATTTCCTGCATACAATGCAGGGCAACGAGCAAGTTGCCCATATGCTTGGTTGTCATCAACAGCACCAGTGGGGTCTGAAGTTCCAGCCTGTAGCTTGCCGGCAAGGTGCTTTGAGTGGTTGTTTTTGCCGCCACGTGGGAATCCCTTCACGCAATTTTGCTAATGAGTATACCCAATGGTTTGAGCGCGATACAGGCTATGGCGCTGATGGCGTGCTTTGGCTTAGCGCTTTCACGCTACAGCTACGGGGGGGGGGTACTCTGGCCGTGGCTTCCATTAGGGCATTCCCGGTGGAAAATTGAGTGCGGCAGGCGGCCAGATGTGGGGCGTTTCGCCGGGCTGTGGTAGCATAGCCACGCTTTCAGTCGCTCAGAGTTTGTGCCCATGCTTGAGTTAGATTTATTCCGTCACGAGCGTCTTAGAACAGAGCCCTACCCCTATCTTGTGGTGCCCGGTTTTGTGCAGGGCGAAGCGCTGGCCGCAGTGCTACAAGACTTCCCCGAGATTCAGCACCCCGGCAGCATCCCCATCTCTGAGGTGACTGGCGGAGAGGCTTATCAAGCGCTGCTGAAGGCCTTACAAGGCGATGATTTTCGCGCTGTGGTGGCCGAGAAATTTGGTCTCAGCCTCGATGGTTTTCCTACTCTGACCACGGTGCGTGGGGTGATGCGCGAAAAAGACGGTCGTATCCATACCGACTCAAAGACCAAGGTGGTGACCGTACTGCTGTATCTGAATGAAAGCTGGGAAGCCGAGGGCGGCCATTTGCGGGTGTTGCGCGATGGTGAGGATATTGAGAATTTTGTTGAAGAGGTGCCCCCCAGTGCCGGCACCCTGATGGCGTTTAAGGTCACGGATAACTGCTGGCACGGCCACAAACCGGTGGTTGGCAAACGTTTGTCGATACAGATGAACTACTTGGTTGGCGACGCCGCCAAAGGTAAGCATCAGTTTTTTCACGGCCTTAGCGCCAAGCTTAAAAAAACCTTTGCTCGGAGCTCCAGCGCTCCGGCTTAAAACGTGACTCAGGATAAACGCCGATCAATGTTTGAATCCCCCCTGTCTGTCTTGCCAATTGGTGAGCAAAGCTCACGCCCATGAATGTACTCCTTGTAAAGCTGACATCGATGGGCGATTTAGTACAGGCCCTGCCGGCACTGAGCGATGCTAAAAAAGCCTATCCCGATATTCAGTTCGATTGGGTTGTCGATGAGTCCTTTGCCGAAATCCCCGAATGGCATCCGGCGGTGCGGCGCACGTTGACCACAGCTCATCGCCGTTGGCGCGCACAGCTACGCCAAGTTTGGCAGCGGGGAGAATTATCTGCCTTCGTGAAAGATTTACGCAGCAATGACTACGATGTTGTTATCGATGCGCAAACCAACTGGAAAAGTGCCCTGGTTACCCGCTTGGCGAGAGGTCCTCGACATGGGCCGGACAGTCGCTCGGTGAGTGAGTGGGTCGCCCACTTGGCGTATCGCCACCGCCATGCTATTTCTCGCGATCAACTGGCTGTCGACCGTTGGCGCCAGCTGCTGGCCAGCGCCTTAAAATACCCCCTGCCAAGCACGCCGCCCGATTTTTCACTATCGTCTCGGGCTTGGCCTTCGTCGCCCTTGCCGCTCCCGGCGCAACCTTTTCTGGTGTTTGTACAAAATGCTAGCTGGCCCAATAAGCGCTGGTCGGATGAGCACTGGCACCAGCTTATTGAGCGTGCCGGTGAGCGGGGGCACGGGGTGGTATTACCCTGGGGCTCACCTCTAGAGAGAGAGCAGGCCGAGCATCTTGCCGCGGGCTATGGGCATTGCAGAGTGTTGCCGCGCTTGAGTTTGGGGCAGCTTGCCGGTGTCTTGGTGGCTAGCGCGGGTGCCGTTTGTGTCGATACCGGGCTCGCCCATGTCGCCGCCGCCCTCGATGTACCGACAGTGACGCTGTACGGAGCGACAGACCCCCATTTGATCGGTGCGACCGGGGCCAAGGTACGCCATTTACGGGCCAGTGGCTTCGCCTGTACCCCGTGCTATAAACAGCGCTGTGATACCGCGGAATATAGTGGTGAGCAGGCACAGTGCATGCTGACTATCAGTGCTGCCGAGGTCTGGCGGGCACTGGCAGAATTACAGGCCCAGGCCCAGGCCCAGGCCGCGCCGGTCGCCAGCTCGGCAACTGGGCGTCGGTCCACGGGCGAGTGCGACTAGGGCCTTTGGCCCCTTAGATTTGATCCGCTCAAGAAACCCCTAGGCTAATTAAAGAAAATGCCGAGTTAACACTGGGCCGCAAACCGGAGAGTAGAGTTGAAGGTAGATATACCGCGCTTTAATAGCGCTCAAATACTGGTAGTTGGCGATTTAATGCTCGATCGTTATTGGCAGGGGCCGACCTCGCGCATTTCGCCCGAAGCGCCGGTACCGGTGGTGAAGGTAGAGCAACTCGAAGATCGGGTCGGCGGTGCTGGCAACGTTGCTTTGAATATCGCCGCCCTAGGTGCTGGGGCTTCTCTAGTGGGGGTGGTGGGTGCAGATGACGCCGCCGAGGCGCTTGAGGCCCGTTTTAGCTCGGCGGGTATTCGCACCGACTTTCAAGTCTCTTTCGATAAGCCGACCATCACTAAATTACGGGTGATAAGCCGCCACCAGCAATTACTGCGGCTCGATTTTGAAGAGGCGTTTACGACAGCCGATACGGATCAAATTGCCGGTAAGGTTGAGGCTCTACTGGCCGATGTCAGCGTGCTGGTGCTGTCGGATTACGGCAAGGGTGGTCTGCAAGACCCCGTTGAGCTGATTCAAGCGGCTCGACAGCACGGTATTCCGGTACTTGTTGACCCCAAGGGCAGTGACTTTAGTCGCTACCGGGGCGCGACACTGATGACCCCGAACATGGGCGAATTTGAAGCCGTCGTTGGTTCCTGTGACAGCGAGGGTGCCATCGTTGCCAAGGGCTTGGCTCTACTCGAAGACTTGCAGCTGGAGGCCCTATTGGTGACCCGTGGCGAGCACGGTATGACACTGTTGCGCCGGGGCGTACCCGAATTTCATTTGCCGGCGCGGGCGCGCGAGGTGTTCGATGTCACCGGTGCGGGCGATACGGTGATCTCGGTGCTAGCGGCGAGCTTGGGTGCTGGGGAAACGTTGCCAGCGGCCGTGGTATTGGCCAATCTGGCGGCGAGTATTGTGGTCGGTAAACTGGGTACGGCAACGATCAGCGCCCCGGAGCTGCGGCGCGCGCTACAGCTGGAGCAGGGCCACGGGCGGGGTGTTGTCAATGAGGAGCAGCTGCTGGTCGATTTGGCCGATGCCCGCGCTCACGGTGAGCGCATCGTCTTTACCAATGGCTGTTTTGATATTTTACATGCCGGCCATGTCGGTTATCTTGAGCAGGCGCGGCGTTTGGGTGAGCGTTTGATTGTTGCGGTGAATGCCGATGAATCGGTGCGACGCCTGAAGGGTGACGGCCGTCCGATTAATTCAGAAGATCGGCGTATGGCGGTATTGGCGGGCCTTGAGTCTGTCGACTGGGTGCTGGTCTTTACCGACGATACCCCGGAAAGGTTACTGAAATTCATTCGCCCCGATATTTTGGTGAAAGGCGGCGACTATAAAAAAGAGGCGGTGGTGGGTTGGGAGATTGTCGAAGCCTACGGCGGTGAGGTACGGGCGCTGGATTTTCTCGATGATTGCTCCACCACGGCGATTGTGGAAAAAATTCAGGGCGAATAGAGCGGGGGTAAACAGCGCTGTAGCGGGGTCTTTACTGTAGCAGAGGGCGCCTTCCGTTGGCGTATCTGCGCTGTTGTTACGTACGGCTGTCGGGGTCTAGGAGCCTTTTTCCTTCAGCATTTTGTCGAGCACGTCGAAGACATTGTCGCTGCCGCGCTCCATTTCTTGTATCGCCTTTTCAAGCTCGACGGCAGATTCGACACTAGTGCCTCTGTCTACGAGATCGAAGATGCGCTTGGTGGCGCTGTGGACAGTGGCGTGGGGGTGGTCGAGCCGGGGGTAGGCGCGCAGTTTTGAAAAGTTCTTCTTGCCGTCACCACGGGTATACCACTTGCCGAGGCGACAGTTGTTGTGGTCGACAAACTCCATTTGCTTGTCTTCCTTGATAACCGATAGGTAGGTATTCACCTTCCAGATAATGTGGTCGAGTTTAGCGAGGGAGGTGAAGGTTCTGTCGTTGGAGTTCAATATTTTGTCCACCGAGCGTGTATTGGCCTGGCTGGTTTCGTTTAAGCGCAGATCCAATTGGTCGACCACTTTTTTGATGCTGTCACAACCCTGACTCGACTCCGCCATACTGCTGGAGAAAACCAGTGACTCTTCGTTAATCTGCTCTATCGCTAGGGTGATTTCGTCGGCTGCCTTTTTACTCTCGCGGGCCAGCGCCTTCACCTCATCGGCGACCACGGCAAAACCCTTGCCGGCCTCGCCCGCGCGCGCCGCTTCAATGGTGGCATTGAGGCCCAGCAGGTTGGTCTGATAGGAAATGCCGACAATCTTTTGCAGTAAGTGATTAATGTTTTCAATTTGCTCGGCCATGATCTGGGTGCGTGCCGATGACTTGGCAAGCAGCTCTGTCAGTGTTGCCATTTTTTGGGTCAGTTCGGAGGAATCACCGAGGAGGCCGGAAAAATCCTTGCCGATTTCATTGAATTCCACGAGGGATTCATAATTGATATCGGTGGAATCGGCCAGGTTGCTCTGCACATTGACCAGCCCTGTTTTGAGCTGTTCATTTTGAAAGCGCAGCAGCTTTAGTAGACCTACATCGTTATTCTCTGTCATCGCCTATCGCCTGTTTTTATTGGGATCCGAAGGGGGAGTATAGCCCAGTCAGGGCAGGGTGAATTGTGCGTTATAACGCATTAATATTAGCGCGGAGGTGCTGGGGATTAATTGTGCCAACAATGGCGCTACTGACGCCGGGGTGGGCAAAAATCATCTTGAAACATTGCCGTATTGGGTTGTCGCTATTGTCTTCACCGGGGCTTTTATCCGCTGTGGAGTGGCCGCTGGCGAGAGCCTTCTTGATCAGCACGCCCTTGCCGTGTTGCTGGCAGTAATCGGCCACCGCAATTTCGTCGTTGTAGTGTAAATTCCAGGTGATCATGACTACGTCACCCTGTTCGGCGGCGAGCAGGCCGCCGTTGACGGTCTTGCTCGACATGCCGATGGCGCGAATCTTACCGGCCTTTTTTAGCGCCGCTAGGGCCTCCATTGTGCCGTGTTGTTGCAGTATCTCCTCGTCGTTGCCGTCGGAGTGAATAAGGACGATATCGAGAAAGTCGGTGTTGAGTCGGCGCAGGCTGCGCTCAACGCTGCTGCGGGTATGCTCGGGGGAGAAGTTGTAGTGGGATTGGCCGTCGCTAAACTCTTCGCCGACCTTGCTGCAAATCAGCCAATCTTGGCGCTGGCCCGCCAGTAGTTTGCCGAGGCGCTGTTCGCTGTTGCCGTAGGCGGGGGCGGTGTCGATCAGATTAATACCGCTATCTTTGGCCAGGCCGATGAGTGCGCTAGCCTCTTTGTCATCGGGTATTTTGAAGCTCTGAGGGTATTTTACACCTTGATTCCTGCCCAGTTTGACAGTGCCGAGGCCGAGAATACTGACCTCCATGCCGGTTTTGCCGAGCGCGCGCCTGGGTAGCATTAAGAGTCTCCAAACAGTCGTTGCCAGGGGGGTACTGCTATGGCGGGTGCTTTTAGCGGTAAAATTATAGGTGAAGAAGATTGCGGCACGATGTCTTTTTTTGTCAACAGGTCGACAATTTGGCTGGCGAGATTGGGTGCCAGGGTGAGCTTGGTGGGCCAGGCGGCAATGACGTTTTTGCAATTGCCGGCCCAGGCTGCGAAGGCTTGGTCGGGGCGGGCGAAATTGCCTTGCCGAGGCTCGGCGCGCTCCACCGGCAGTGTTGCCCACTGGGCATCGCCCAGATCGACCCAGGGCAGTAATTCGCGCATTTCTTGCTGGGCGCAGCGAATTAACTCAGCGCTACTTTGGCTGGCGCCCTTTTCTGCCAGTGAACCGCCAAGGTACCAGACCTGGCTGCCGTCACCACAATCGTGGCTGGAGATAGTGACCCGAGGCGTGGTTTCGCCACCCAAGCAGTGCCCATAGAAGCCGTGGGGGTGGCGGTGTTTAACCAGTACCTGTTGCAGGGGGCGGGTTTGCATCGCCGGGCTGGAGGCACCCAGTTGCTGGAGTAGTGGGCCATTGCCCAGGCCGGCCGTGAGGACGATGGCCGAGCTTGTCAGCAGCAGGTTCTGTGCGTCGTTGTCGATGGCAATGGCGTGATTGCCATCGGGCTGGCGCTGGAATTGTGCGCTCTGCCAGTCGATTTGGAAAATACGTGACTGTAGGGGTGCGGCCAGCTGGCGCACGAGAGAGGGCACGTCGAGTACCATATCGACCAGTTTATATACCGAGCCCTTGAATTCCGGGACCTGCAGCAGTGTCGGAAGCTGCTTGCCGCTGACCTTGTCGACGCGACCACGGGTCGCTTTACTGGCGAAAAAGGTACTTAAGCGCGAGGTGGTACTGGCGCTCGACCACAAATAAAAGTGCTCGCTGAGCAGCTTGCAGCCACGCAGGTCCACTTCACCTTCGCCCTGTAGGCATTTACGCCAGTAGTCGGGCATGTCGGCAATGGCTTGCGAGGCTCCGGTCAACAGGCCGCTGAGGGTATACTTGATGCCGCCGTGAATCATACCTTGGCTGGCGACGCTCTGGTCGCTGCCGAGGGCGGTGTTTTCCAACAAAATGGCGTTGTAGCCGAGCGTGCAGAGACGCTGTAGCAGCCAGAGGCCGGCAATACCGCCGCCGATAATGGTGATATCTGCGGCAATTTTTTCGCGGGGTTGTGCATCGCTATGAACGGTGTCGGGGCTTGCTGGCATCGGGGTGTCTACTTCCTGGGGGCTGCACTTGCGGGGATTATAGCGCTTTGTGCAAAACCTTTTGCGGCTATCCACGGGCCTCGGTATGCTGCCCCAATCTGGAGGCACCGCTTGGCTCGATTACTTTATACACTGCTTATTTATCTTTGCTTACCCCTGATTTTGCTGCGCCTGTTATGGCGCGGTCGTCGTGCGCCGGCCTATCGCCGGCGCTGGGGGGAGCGTTTTGGTTTCGTCGCTAGGCTCGACGCTTCTCGACAGGTCATTTGGCTGCACTCGGTGTCGGTGGGTGAGACCATTGCCGCCGCGCCCCTGGCTCGCCGTTTGCAAACACAATACCCCGAGGCCACTGTGCTGGTGACGACGATGACGCCCACGGGCTCAGCCCAGGTCGGCAAGCTGTTTGGCGCCAGCGTTGAACACTGCTACGCCCCTTACGATATGCCCGATGCCATTGCGCGCTTCCTGAACCGAGTGCAGCCCGCAATATTGGTGATTATGGAAACCGAGCTATGGCCCAATTTGATCCATGCCTGTCATCGCCGGTCGATCCCAGTGGTGCTCGCCAATGCTCGCCTGTCGGCAAAGTCGGCGGCCGGGTACGCGAAAGTGGCTCAACTGGCCCGCCCCATGCTGGCTCAGTTGGCCGTTGTTGGCGCGCAGACGAAGGCCGACGGCGAGCGCTTTTTACAGCTTGGGGTCGTTCGCGAAGCCCTTACGGTTACCGGCAATATTAAGTTTGACCTGCAACTGGACGAGTCGCTTCGCCAGCAAGCCGCAGCACTCAAAACGCAGTGGCAGGGCGCTAATGGCCGGCCAGTATGGCTGGTTGCCAGCACGCACCGTGGCGAGGATGAAGTCATTCTCGATGCCTTTAGTCGAGTCTTAGCGCATCACCCGGATACCTTGTTGGTGTTGGTGCCGCGCCACCCGGAGCGCTTTGACGAAGTGGCAGGGCATTGCAGTGAGGCAGGTTATACCTTTCGTCGGCGCAGCGAAAGGCAAGGGAATGGCGCGAGGGCCATTACCGCTGAGACGCAGATTGTGCTGGGTGACACCATGGGGGAATTGTTGAGCTTCTGCGGTGCCAGCGACATTACCTTTGTTGGCGGTAGCCTAGTTGCTGTTGGCGGCCATAATTTGATCGAACCAGCCGCCTGGGGCGTGCCGGTGCTCAGCGGCCCTCACCTGTTTAATTTTACCGAGGTGGCGCGTTTATTGAGTGAGGCGGGGGGCTTGGCGCTGTGTGCAACGGCCAGGGAATTGGCCGAGCAGGTGGTGAATTTATTGGCCGATGCGGAATGCTATCGGCAGATGTCCAGTGCAGCGCTCGCGGTGACCGAGGCCAACCGCGGCGCGTTGGATAGGCTTACAGCTTTACTCGCGAGTCAGATTTCCCAACCACCTGGTCGGGGCGCATCCAGGCATTGAGTTTGTTGATGTCGTCGGGGCTCAGTAAGCCGGCCACTTCTTTGAGATTGAGCATACTCAAAATATAGTCGTAGCGGGCATTGGCGTAGTCGCGCTGGGCGCGGTACAGAAGGCGCTGCGAAATCAGCAGGTCGACGATATTGCGCGTGCCGACATCGTAACCGGCTTGGGTGGCCTCAAGGGCACTGCGCGCGGAGACAATGCCCTGGCTTCTGGCTTCAACTCGGGCGCTGTTGGTTTTGACTTTTAAGTGCTGAGAGCGGGCCTGCTGGGTGGTGCTGCGCTGGGTGTGCAATAGGGTTTCTTGGGCGTGGATGAATTCCTGCTGGGCAATCTTGCGCTCTGCCGTGATCAGGCCGCCACTGTATAGGGGGGCATCCATACGCACGGAAAAGACCAGGGGTTCGTCGTCTCTTGAAAAGGGCTGAGTACTTTTGCCATTGGGTGCAAAGCTACCGTCCTGATGATAGTTGGAGTAGCTCAGCTTGGCCGATACCCGAGGTAAGTGTTCGGCGCGTTTGGCCCGGGCATTTTTTTCGGCGGCCTGCATCGTCAAGCGGGCTGCGCTGAGGGTGAAGTTGTTGTCCTGGGCAAATTTCACCCAGGCTTCACGGTCGGCGGGCTCGGTGGGTGCAATCGGGAATTCTGCTGCGAGCCCGGCCAGTTCGGTGTGGGGCTGACCGGTCATGACTTCGAGTGCCTCGAAGGCGATGTCGAGGGCGCCTTCGGCTTCCAGAGTGTTCACGCGAGCGGCATCGAAAGCCGCTTGAGCTTCGTGGACATCGGTGATCGGCAGGAGGCCGACTTCAAAACGCTCCTTGGTTTGCTCGAGCTGACGGCCGATGGCGCGCTGTTCGGCTTTGGCAGTGATAAGGTCTTCACTGCTGCGTAAGACCTCGGTGTAGGCAACGGCAACGCGGACAATTAAAGACTGTTGCTCGGCCGCCAAATTTGCACTGGCTTGCTGGTCTAAGTCAAAACCTTGTTGAAAGGTGAACCAGGCGGGCAGATCGAACAGCGGCTGAGTCAGGGACAGCGAGTAAAATTCAGTCTCGTCGTCATTGTGACCCGCCGCACCCGCGTTGAATGTCTGGCCGGGGAAGTTCAGGGTGCGAAAGGAGCTAGTATCACCGTCGCCATCCGTTAGCTCAATGCTGCCGCTGAGGGTGGGTAGTAAGCCAGCGCGCGCGCGCGGGATAGACTGCTTGCCGGCGTTGTAGGCGGCATGTGCAGCTCGCAATTCGGCATCGTTGCTCACCGCTAGTTGGTAGATTTCAGCGAGTGTTTCGGCTTGTAGCGGTACGGCACAGCTTGCTGCTAGCAATAGGCCACCCAGTGTTTTGGAAATCAGCTTTGGCATGAACTTATCCTATGGGATTTATTAGATTTGCGATCGATAGCGCGGTAGTCTAGCAGATAGAAACGACCGCGTACCTTTTCATATATGTGTTTTTGTTGATGCAGGAATATTGGCTGGGTGAGTCACGTCAGTCAAAGGAGAGAGCAGTAATGGTGCAAGTAAAATCGCTCGGCGATGGTGATGTTGAGCTAATTTCCCGTGAGCTCGTTTACAAGGGCTTCTTCTCGATGGAAAAGTTGCAGCTGCGCCATCGCTTGTTTGCCGGTGGCTGGAGCGAGCCCTTCAGTCGCGAGTTGTTTGTTCGCGGGCGTGCGGTTGGCGTACTGCTCTACGACCCCGAGCGGCAATGGGTTGGCATGGTCGAGCAGTTTCGCGTCGGAGCCATGGGCTTAGCGGAGGGTCCCTGGCAACTCGAAGTGGTTGCCGGTATGGTTGAAACCGGTGAGAGTTCGGAGGATGTGGCCACTCGCGAGCTGGAAGAGGAGGCGGGTATCGACGAGGTTAGATTGCTACCGATCTGTGAATACCTGGTGAGCCCAGGGGGAACCAATGAGCGCCTTGAGTTGTTTTGTGGGCTGGTTGATCTGCGCGATAAGGGCGGCAACTTTGGCCTAGCCTGCGAGAATGAAGATATCCTACTGCATGTGATGAGTGAAGATGAGGCGCTAGAGGCCTTGGCAGCTGGGCAGTGTAATAATGCCGCGAGCATTATTTGTCTACAGTGGCTACAGTTAAACCGCGCTAAGTTACTGGCGCAGCACGGCGCCCCGAGTAGTGGGTGTTAGTCGTATTGTAAGGGCCGCCGTCGGTTCCGAAGATAAAGAGGGAAAGTTTGCGTTATCGAGTGGATTTAAAAGCATTTATGGCTTGTTGTGAAGCCAACTATTTTCGTCTAATGGCCTTGTTCCCCGACGTGCACAGCGCCGCTCAACGGCGCATTGGGCTGTCGCCGGGCGGCGATGTCGAGGTGGTATTCAGTGTGCTCGAACGCACCACCTATACCACCTTATTGTCGATTGCCCAGGGCCAAGCTGACGCTAGCGAGACCTCCGACACTCGGTCGGAAAGGATTGATAAGCCAGTCACAGTTCGCTGGTTAAAACCCCCGGTGCTAACCCTGCGCTTGTATCATGATGCGCAAATAGCCGAAGTCATTACCTATGACTGCAATCGTGGTGTGCGCCCTAACAATGCTTATCCCAATCCAAACATGTTTCAGCCTGATGAGAAGCGTCAGTGGAATAATTTTCTCGAAGAATGGCTGGTGCTTTGTCGTCAACACGGTTATGCCGTGGGCGAGCCGTTATCAACGCTCGATACAGCCTGCGAATAATTTTGTTCTTGGGCTCGGGTCGAGCCTCGTAGTTCTGACTTTATTTAATCCTCCTCAGTCTTATCCAGTACGCATTACTCGGGCTTGTGTTGAGCGGGATCGTTGTTTTTCAGCTGAGGTTAATTAAATGATTGCGCATGGAGTGCGCCACTTGGTGCAGATTTCTGATCTGCATGTTGGCGAAACGCGGCAACACCGTTTAGCGGGTATTTGTACCTACGATAGCTTTAGCAAAATACTGGCCGATATATCAGCGCGCGGTGATTACGCCGATATGATGATGGTGACGGGTGACGTGGCCGCCGAGGGTAAGCACAGCGCCTATCGCTTGTTTTCCGAACAGGTTCGATTCTTTGAAATTCCCTATGCCTGGCTACCCGGTAATCACGATGACTTTGCGGTCATGCAGAGTGGTTTCATCTCTTCGCCCTACTGGCCGCTGTTGGAATTGGGTCATTGGCGGGTGCTGTCACTCAATACCGCAGTGCCGGGTCAGGTGGGCGGTAGGCTGGAGCCGGAAGAGCTGGCTTTTCTCGAGCAAAGTCTGCGTGCCGAGCCGGAGTCGCCGTTTGTGATTTTTATGCACCACCCACCTATGCCGGTGGGCTGTGACTGGCTCGATAAACAGCGCATCTCTAATGCCGACGATTTTGAGGGTATTGTGCGTGCAGCGGGCAATGTCAAAGCCCTGTTTACCGGCCATGTGCACCAGGAGTTCTCAGCGCAATGGGCGGGGTGTCCGGTCTATACAACACCATCGACCTGTTTTCAGTTTGCGGCGGAAAGTGAAGGCTTCGCGATGAGCGATGGTATGCCGGGTTATCGTTGGATTGACTTGCATCCCGACGGTCGGATTAAAACCGGAGTGCGCCACCTCACCGATATTGAGCATAGGGTCGACCACGCCCTTGCCGGCTATTAGTGGCCGTTGCTGAGAAATAGCGGTTTGCCCTTGAGCTGACGGGCTTAACGCGTCAGCGTCGCTATTTATTGTTGCCGTGCAATCGCTATAATCACGCCTTTCCTCTCGGCGCAGTCAGATGGCGGCTTCACTCCTCTACATCCACGGTTTCAATAGTTCGCCGGACTCCGACAAGGCGCGGCAAACGCGTGTCTGGTTGGCTGAAAATCGTCCCGATATAACCTTTGTTTGTCCGTTTTTAAGCCCCTTTCCCGCGCGCGCAATGGCGCAGCTGGAGACCGTGATAGCTGACTTATCCGGCGCCATCTATTTTGCGGGCAGTTCGATGGGAGGTTTTTATGCGGCCTATCTGGCGGCCAAGTATCATTCGCGAGGGGTCTTGATTAACCCGGCGGTGCGCCCTTGGCTGGGTCGTGAATATTTACTCGGTGATCAGGCCAACTATCACACCGGTGAGGTGCATCGCATTGAGCAGGCCCACCTCGACGAGCTGCAAGCCTTTGATGTCGAGCCCGTCATCGAGCCTACAAACTTGCTGGTACTGCTGCAAACCGGCGACGAGGTACTCGACTATCGACTCGCCGTAGACAAGTATAGCGACAGCCAGCTGGTCGTTGAATCCGGCGGTGATCATGGCTTTATTGGCTTTGAACGCCACTTGCCCGCTATTATCGATTTTCTCTCCGACTAACCACAACGAGTTAAACAATGCCCCCAGCAGTGACCACGGCTGAAGCCTTAATATGAGCGATTACAACGCAGACTCCATCGAGGTCTTGACCGGCCTCGACCCGGTGCGCAAGCGCCCGGGCATGTACACCGACACCACGCGGCCCAACCACCTCGCTCAAGAGGTGATCGACAATAGTGTCGATGAGGCGCTGGCCGGCTTTGCCCGTAAAATTTACGTTATTTTGCACAAAGATGGCGCGATTACGGTGGGTGATGATGGCCGGGGTATGCCGGTCGATATTCATCCCGAACAGGGATTGCCGGGGGTCGAGGTGATTCTCTCCACCCTCCATGCCGGTGGTAAGTTTTCCGGTGACAGCTACGAGTTTTCCGGTGGCCTTCACGGTGTGGGTGTGTCGGTGGTCAATGCCCTGTCACTGGAGTTGCAGGTGACGATTCGTCGCGCTGCCAAGGTCTATCGCATGAGCTTTGCCAATGGCGATAAGGCCTCAGAGCTTGAAGTCATCGACACTTGCGGTAAGCGTAATACTGGCACCGAGATAAAATTCAAAGCTGATGGCAAATACTTCGACAGCATTAAATATTCCCTGCCCCGGCTCAAGCACGTGCTGCGCGCCAAGGCCGTATTGTGCGCGGGTCTCGAGGTGCAGTTTAAGGATGAGGTCTCGGGTGAAAGTGAAACTTGGCTCTATGAAGAGGGCTTGTCTGACTATTTGCTGACGGCGACCAAGGGCTGGGAGGTGCTACCCGCCGAACCCTTTACCGGCAGCCTAAGCGCTGCAGCCGCAGCGGTCGACTGGGCGGTACAGTGGTTGCCCGAGGGCGGCGAGATCACCCAGGAAAGTTATGTCAATTTAATTCCCACCGCTCAGGGCGGTACCCACGTCAACGGTTTTCGCACGGGTTTGTTAGAGGCAACACGGGAGTTTTGTGAATTCCGCAAGCTCTTACCGCGTGGCGTCAAGCTCGCCCCCGATGACATCTGGGATAAATGCTGCTTTGTGCTCTCCTCGAAACTCCGCGACCCCCAGTTCTCAGGGCAGACCAAGGAGCGCCTGTCGTCCCGCGAAGCCGCTGCGTTTATTTCGGGGGTGGTAAAAGACGCCTTTAGCTTATGGCTCAACCAGCATACCGAAGAAGCCGAAAAGCTGGCCGAGTTGTGCATTGCCAATGCCCAGCGGCGCATGCGTCTGAGTAAAAAAGTGGCGCGCAAGAAAGTCACCTCCGGCCCGGCATTGCCCGGTAAATTGGCGGATTGTTCCAGCGCTGAACCGGAGCGCTCGGAGCTGTTTTTAGTGGAGGGTGACTCGGCGGGTGGTTCGGCGAAGCAGGCCCGCAGCCGAGAGTTTCAGGCGATCATGCCCCTGCGCGGTAAAATCCTCAATACCTGGGAGGTCGACAGCGAGCAGATTCTCGCCTCGCAGGAAGTGCACGATATCTCCGTCGCCATCGGTATCGACCCCGACAGCAACGACCTCAGTGCCCTGCGCTATCACAAGGTGTGCATTCTCGCCGATGCGGATTCCGATGGTGCCCACATTGCGACATTGATCTGCGCCCTGTTTGTACGCCACTTTCGGCCCTTGGTTGCGGCGGGCCATGTCTATGTGGCAATGCCGCCACTGTTTCGTATCGATGTCGGCAAAGCCGTATTTTACGCCCTCGACGAGCAGGAAAAGCAGGGTGTGCTCGACCGCATTGAGGCGGAGAAATTGAAAGGCAAGATACAGGTGACACGCTTTAAGGGCCTGGGTGAGATGAACCCCATTCAACTGCGTGAAACGACCATGAACCCCGACACTCGCCGCTTGGTGCGTTTGACCATCGAAGAAGGTGATAACACCCGTGAGCTCTTCGATATGTTGCTGGCCAAAAAGCGTGCCTCCGACCGCAAGGCCTGGCTGGAAGAAAAAGGCGATCTTGCCGAACCGGTTTAAGCCTTAACCGTTAATGCCATTTAATTCATTTCGTGAAAGACTCTTGTTATGACAGATTCAATCATTAGCCTCGATACGGCGGAAAGCCGTCCGGTCAGCGAATACGCCGAAAAAGCCTATCTCGATTACTCCATGTACGTGATTCTCGACCGCGCGCTGCCCCATATCAGCGATGGCCTCAAGCCCGTGCAGCGGCGCATTATTTACGCCATGAGCGAGCTGGGCTTGCGCTCTACTTCAAAACATAAAAAATCGGCGCGCACGGTGGGAGACGTGATCGGTAAATTTCACCCCCACGGTGACAGTGCCTCGTACGAGGCTATGGTGCTAATGGCCCAGCCCTTTTCCTATCGCTATCCCTTGGTCGATGGGCAGGGCAACTGGGGTTCGCCCGATGACCCTAAATCCTTCGCCGCGATGCGCTATACGGAATCTCGTCTCGCCCAGTTTGCCGATTTATTATTGGGTGAACTGGCTCAGGGTACGGTCGAGTGGCAGCCCAACTTCGATGGCTCGCTAGAGGAACCCCAGGTACTGCCCGCCCAGGTGCCCCACGTACTTTTGAATGGCACCACCGGCATCGCCGTCGGTATGGCCACGGATATTCCGCCGCATAATTTGCGGGAAATCATCAGTGCCACGGTACACCTGCTCGCGCACCCCAAGGCGACGGTGGAAGACCTGTTCGCCCATGTGCCCGGCCCCGATTACCCCACCGAGGCGGAGATTATTTCTTCGCCCGATGAGTTATTGGCGGTCTATAAAAGCGGCCGTGGCTCGGTGCGTATGCGTGGTGTCTGGCAGCGTGAAGATGGCGATATCGTGATTACTGCCTTGCCCCATCAGGCCTCGCCGGCAAAAATTCTCGAGCAAATCGCCGCGCAAATGCAGGCCAAGAAATTACCGATGGTGGCCGATTTGCGGGATGAATCGGACTACGAAAGCCCGACGCGGCTGGTGATTGTGCCGCGCTCCAACCGGGTCGATCTTGAGGCCTTGATGAACCATCTGTTTGCCACCACCGATTTACAGCGCAATTACCGGGTCAATTTGAACATGATCGGCATGAACGGCCTGCCCAGTGTGAAGCCGCTGAATGTCATTCTTGGTGAATGGTTGACGTTTCGCATCGCCACCGTGCGCCGCCGCCTCGAATATCGTCTTGAGAAGGTACTCGCCCGGCTGCATATTCTCGATGGTCTACTGGCGGCCTTTCTCAATATTGACGAAGTGATCGCCATTATTCGCCACGAGGATGACCCGAAACACGAGTTGATGGTGCGCTACGAGCTTACGGATATTCAAGCCGAAGCGATTCTCAATTTGCGACTGCGGCAATTAGCAAAACTGGAAGAATTTAAAATCCGTGCCGAGCAGGATGAGCTGAGTCGCGAACGCGATGCCTTAGAGAAGGTGCTGGGCTCAGAGCGGCGGCTTAAAACCCTAGTGCGCAAAGAGCTGCAAGCGATTGGGGAAGAGTTTGGTGACGAGCGTCGCTCGACCCTGGTACAGCGTGACGAGGCTCAAGCCTTTAATGAGGCGGATTTACTCAGTGCCGACCCGATCACCGTTGTGCTCTCGGAAAAGGGCTGGATTCGCGCCGCCAAGGGCCACGAGGTGGACGGCGCTGCCTTGAATTATAAAGCCGGTGATGGTTTTTTCGCCGCAGTGCAGGGGCGCAGTAATCAGCAGGTGATATTGCTGGACTCCACCGGGCGCAGCTATGCGCTGGCGGCTCATACTCTGCCCTCGGCGCGGGGCCAGGGCGAGCCGGCCACCGGACGTTTGAATGCACCATCCGGGGCTACTTTTTGTGGCCTGTTAATGGGCGACGATCAGCAAAAAATCTTGCTGGCCACCGACGCAGGCTATGGTTTCGTCGCCAAGCTGGCCGATCTGTACAGCAAAAACCGCGCGGGTAAGGCGCTGATCAGCATCCCCAAGGGTGGGCAAATATTGCCGCCCATCGTCGATGTCAATATTGCTGGCGGACGGGTGGTGGCGATTAGCAATGAGGGTCGTATGTTGGTCTTTCCTCTGGCGGAGCTACCTGAATTGACGCGAGGCAAGGGCAATCGAATGATTAATATTCCCACCTCACGCCTGCAGGCCCGCGAGGAATATATGCTCACGGTGGCCGTGGTGTCAGAGGGACAGAGCCTGGTGATTTACTCGGGTAAACGCCACCACAATGTGAAGTTTGCCGATTTACAGCACTACATTGGTGAGCGTGGCCGACGTGGCAATAAATTGCCGCGAGGCTTTCAAAAGGTTGATCGGGTTGAGGTGGTGTCATAGCCTCGACAGGTGTCGTGGCTGAGAAGGGTTTCAGGCCTGTAGTCGCTCCTCTTCGGCGCGTGGGCGCAGGGCAATAATATTGGCCGATGAAGTGAGGGCTGCTGCCTGGGCGTGTTCGAGTTGACCCTTATCGGCAAAGTATTGCGCCCAGCAGGCGGTGAGGCCGGGTAAGTCTTCAGCCGGGGGCAGGCTGACATCATTGCGTTGATAGATGCTCCAGGCGATGGCGGTGGCGTAGGCTAGGTTGGTGAGTAATTCGAGGTGAGGGTCTTGCAAAAAGGCCTGCTGGGAGGCCAGACCACGAACCGTGCTAGCCCGGTCGGGATCAAAGGCGAGGTAGTTATCCCAGATATTTAAGTGGGTTGCGCTGTCGATTAGGTACAGCCCTAAGCCGCCTGAGTTGTCAGAAAAATGTTTCTCCTGCAGGCTGATGGTGACAATCAGCAGGTTTTCTGCCGCTGCGGAATAGTTGCCCAAGGCGGTCAGAGTATGGGCGATGATCAATCTGATGTTGTCGCTAGCGAAGTGGTTCATGCTGCCTCTATCGATCTCAGTGTGTCAGTCCGGCGAGCTTTACATTGTCTGCTGCCAAAAAACTGACGTTGTTTCCATGTTAAGTGCATACATAAATAGTATGCAGGTTTGGTGCCGTGATCCTGGTCGACGCTTATCGGTAGTGTCTAATTAATATATCGACAGAATTTAATATGGCCTGTAATAATATTTAGTTAATAAAAGCACCCTGGGTTAGAGCAAAATACGATCTATATCCATTTCGAGTTCTACTTTTTGAATAAACCCCGTTTTAGGCTTATTTCGACGGTATTGAGGGCCGTTGCAGTGGGTGTTTTTATAATGAGGCCAATATACTGGCCGCCGCTGTTGGATCGGGGCTGTTGAGGGTGCATGCATGGTGGGGCTAAGAAAAAAATACTGGCTGGTTATTATTTTATTGCTCAGTGGTTGTACCGCCCTTGGTACGCTGCAGTTTGAAAATCGCTACGGCAAGGCGGCGGTGAAAGAGCGCGTTGTCGAGGTATTACCGGCGGGTGCTGTCGATTATTGGCGTGAGGTTAAACCCATTCTGGAGCGACGTTGTGTGGTCTGCCATGGCTGCTACGATGCCTCCTGCCAGCTAAAACTGAGTTCCATTGAGGGCATTGAACGCGGTGCATCAACCGTCGAGGTCTATCATTCGACGCGACTGAAAGCGGCGCCGACCAGTCGTCTTTTTGAAGACGCTCACTCCGCCAGCGAATGGCGCGAGAAGGGTTTTCATGCGGTACTCAACGAGCGGGCCGATACTGTGGCGGCAAACCGCCAGGCCAGTGTCATGTATCGCATGCTGGCCCTCAAAGAAGAAAACCCCTTGCCCGATGCGAAGCAATTGGCAGATAGCTTCGATCTCTCGTTGTCTCGCGAGCAGTCCTGCGCAAAGGCTGAAAATTTTAGTCAATTTGCCCGCAAGCACCCGCTATGGGGTATGCCCTATGGGCTGCCCGGCTTGCCGGATAAAGAACAACAGGTGTTGAAGCAATGGCTTGAGCAGGGCGCTGTCTACACGCCTCGGCCGCCCTTACTACCGGAGTATGTTGCCCAAATTCAACGCTGGGAGAGGTTTTTTAATGGCGATTCTTTAAAACAGCAGTTGAGCAGTCGCTACCTCTTTGAGCATTTGTATTTTGCCCATTTGTTTTTCCCGGAGCTGGATCAGCGCAAGTTTTTCACTCTGGTGCGCTCCACGACACCCCCCGGTGAACCGATAGAACTGATCGCCACGCGGCGCCCCTACGATGACCCTGGGCAGGAGCGTGTTTACTATCGCATACAGCCGCTGTTGAGTGCGATAGTGGCAAAAACACATATGCCCTACCGCTTGGACGAGCAGCGTATGCAGCGCTGGCAGGCTCTATTTGTCGATGTTCCCTATAAGGTGGCGCAATTGCCATCCTATGTACCGGCGTTGGCATCCAATCCCTTTATTACCTTTGATGCCCTGCCCGTTCACTCGCGTTATCAGTTTTTACTCGACGAGGCGCAGTTCACCATCATGGCCTTTATTAAGGGCTCGGTGTGTCGTGGCCAGGTCGCACTGAATGTGATTCAGGATAATTTTTGGGTGTTTTTTACCAACCCCGATCCACAGCGCCTGGAAATATTTGAAGATTTCATGACCCAGCGCGACAACAGCCTGGAGCTACCTGCGGGTCTGGTCGATATCTATCGGCCTCTGACGCACTGGCAAGCCTATAAAAACCAGCAGCAGGAATTAATGGCAGACCAAGATGCTTATTTAGCAGCTCGCTTGCCGGTGGATGCGATGAGCCTGAAGTTAATTTGGGATGGTGATGGCGTGAATGATAACGCGGCTCTGACGGTATTCCGTCATTTCGACAGTGCCAGTGTTGAAAAGGGCTTGCTGGGTCAGGCGCCGAAAACCGCCTGGTTGCTAGGCTATGGCTCGCTGGAACGCATCCACTATTTATTGGTGGCGGGTTACGATGTGTTTGGCAACGCGGGGCATCAATTGCTGACGCGTCTGTATATGGATTTTTTACGAATGGAGGCTGAGGCCACTTTTTTGCAATTGTTGCCAGAATCTGCCCGCAGAAGGGAGCGAAACCTCTGGTATCAGGGCGTCAGCGAGGACGACATTAATGCCTATTTGACGCTGCCGGCCTTTGAGAAAAAATCTTTGCCGGACATTCCCTATCAAAGTAATGACGAGAAACAGGAGTTATTCGATCTCTTAAACCAGCGCTTGGAAAAAGTCCTGCCCAGCCAACATCAATTGCAGGTCATTACAGCGGCGTCTTTGCGTCAGCACCTAGCGCGCTTGCAGGTGGTCAAAGGTAAGTCGGCGGCCTTGCTGCCGGAATTGGCCCTGTTGCGAATCACCGACCCGAAAGGGGATGAATATATCAGCTTGATAGCCAATCGTGCGTATTCCAGCATGACCTCAATGTTCCACGAGCAGGCCAATCGCCGTCCAGCGGACGATACCTTAGCGGTGATTCCCGGTTTTATCGGGGCCTACCCCAATGTGTTTTTACAAGTAAGTAGCACTGCATTGGCGGGCTTTGTTGAGGCCGTTGAAAAACTGGAAACAGCCCGCGACTACGCAAGCTTACTCGATGATTACGGTGTGCGGCGTACCGATACTCGGTTCTGGGCCACCAGTGACATTTTTCACCGGGCCTACCGCGAGCGCTATCCACTGAGATCGGGAATACTCGATTTTAATCGTCTGGAAAACCACTAGTTCGGGCTTGCCGATGAGTCATCTTGGTGTTGCCGTCAGTGAGCGCGAGTAATACCTGGCGGTCAATGACGGCAGTTTACCGGCTATGCCCCTTACTCTATAGTAAACCGTTGTTGTGGCTTACCTCGTTTAGTCGCGTCTTGATGGTTTTAAGATAGAGGTCAGCCCGCGTAGGAATACACGCCCTAGTCCGGCGTTACTGGGTTCCTACACCGCCAGCTATTCAAAAAAATAAGAGGTTAACAATGTCGGATTTGGATCAATTCAGAGCGCAAACTCGGGAATGGCTCGACGCCAATTGCCCCGCGTCTCAGCGTCTGCCGGTGATGGAGTTTGAAGATAAATGCTGGGGCGGCACCCAGTGGCGCTTTGTCAGCGCAGACCAAAAAAACTGGTTGGATGTGATGGCCGCGAGGGGGTGGACGGCGCCCGACTGGCCGGCAGAATACGGCGGTGGCGGTCTCAATAAAGAAGAGACGAAAATCCTCCGCGAAGAAATGTACCGCATCGACGCGCGGCCCCCGCTGTTTAGCATGGGTTTGTCGATGATAGGTCCGGCGCTTTTACAGTACGGTTCCGAAGAGCTGAAGCGCCAGCATATTCCCAATATTGTGAAGGGTAAGATCTGGTGGTGTCAGGGTTATAGCGAGCCCAATTTTGGCTCCGACCTAGCGGGCCTGCAGACCCGTTGTGAAGACAAGGACGATCACTTTCTGGTCAATGGCCAAAAGGTGTGGACCTCCTACGCCGAGCGCGCCGACTGGATGTTCTGCCTGGTGCGCACCGATCCCGATGCGGTGAAGCATGCGGGTATCAGTTTGGTGCTATTTGATATGACCACGCCGGGCGTTAGCACTAGCCCGATTAAACTGATATCGGGTAACTCGCCGTTTTGCGAAACCTTCCTCGACAATGTGCGGGTCGAAAAAGACCAGCTGGTGGGCAATATCAATCAGGGCTGGGAGCTGGCTTCCTACCTGCTCACCCACGAGCGGGCGATGATCGGCAATATGGGCCACACCGCCGCCAGTGAGAAAAGCCTGCACCAGCACGCCATTGATGTGGCCGGTGGTTTGGAAAATGGTCAGCTGGGCGACACCGCTTTGCGTACCGAAATTGCCCAATGGGAAATCGACATCCTCGCCTTTGAATTAACCCAGGAGCGTATCGACGATGAAACCAAGGCCGGCACCGGCACTGGCGCTACCTCGTCAATGCTCAAATATGCCGGTACCGAGCTGAACAAACAGCGCTTTGAATTGCTCACTGACATTCACGGCCAGGCGGGTTTGGCCTGGGAGGGGGAGGCCTTTGATAATGGTTTACTGGCCAGTCAATGGTTGCGTACCAAGGGCAATTCCATCGAGGGCGGTACTTCCGAAATTCAGCTCAATATTATCAGCAAGCGTATTCTCGGCTTGGGTCAAAAGGGGTAGGGCAAATGGCATTAGTACTGAATGAAGAACAAAACATGCTCAAAGAGTCCGCCCAGGGCTTTTTGAGCGAGCACGCCCCGGTGGCGCAACTGCGTCAACTGCGCGATGAACGCAGCGAGCTGGGTTATGACAAAGCCACCTGGCAGCAAATGGTGGAGCTGGGCTGGTCGGGTATTTTAGTGCCCGAGGCTCACGGCGGTCTCGAATTTGGCCATGTCGGCATGGGTCAGGTGATGGAAGAAAATGGCCGTACCCTGACCGCGTCGCCCCTGCTGTCGACGGCGGTATTGGCGGCCTCGGCCATTAATAGTGCAGGCACTGAGGCGCAGAAAAAAGCCCTACTACCCGCCCTTGTCGATGGCTCATTATTACTCGCCGTGGCACTGGACGAAGGCCCAAAATACCACCCATCGCTGGTTAAAACTAGCGCCATGGCCAGTGGTGAGGGCTACGTACTGAATGGTGAAAAGCAATTTGTTTGCGATGGCCATATTGCCGACAAGCTGATTGTTAGCGCGCGGACCTCGGGGGATGCTGGTGACGAGCAAGGCATCAGCTTGTTTATTATTGACAGCGCAACGCCGGGCGTAGAAATTGAACGAGTGTATTTGGCCGACAGTCGCAATAGCTCGATGGTTCGTTTGAGCAATGTTGAGCTGGGAGCGGATGCCCTGTTAGGCGAAAAAGATGGCGGAGCAAGTCTGATTACTTATCTCGCCGCTGTCGCCAACGTGCACCTATCGGCAGAGCTTTTGGGTATGTCGCAAGAGGTGTTTGAGCGCACCGTGCAATACATGAAAGAGCGCAGCCAGTACGGGGCTTTAATCGGTTCCTATCAGGGCTTGCAGCATCGCGCTGCCCACATGTTTAGCGAAATCGAACTGGCCAAGTCGGTGGTGATCAAAGCCCTGCAGGCGCTCGATGAAAACGCTGCCAAGCTGAGCTTGCTGGCCAGCGTCTGCAAAGCCAAAGTCAGTGAAGTGGTGACGCTGGTGACCAATGAAGGCGTGCAATTACACGGTGGTATTGGCATGACCGACGAGCTGGACATCGGCTTTTTCATGAAGCGCGCCCGGGTTGCCGAGCAGCAGTTTGGCGATAGACGCTATCACGTACAGCGCTTTGCCAGCTTGCAGAGCTATTGATTACCGTTGTAAAAATATTTTTTAACGACAATTTAAAGGAAAACAAAGATGACCATTAAAATTAATACCAGTGAGCTACAGTCCCACATCGGCGCCGATTGCGGCACCTCCGACTGGTTTGAAATTACTCAAAAGCAGGTCAATGACTTTGCCGATGTCACCCTCGATCATCAGTTTATTCATGTCGATCCGGTTAAAGCCGCCGATAGCCCCTTTGGCGGCACCATCGCCCACGGTTTTTTAACCCTGTCGATGCTGGCCCACTTTCTGCAAAAGGGTGTGGGTGTCAACGTACCCAATCGCACCATGGGCGTGAACTATGGTTTTGATAAGGTGCGCTTTTTAACTCCCGTTAAAGTCGGCAGCCGTGTGCGCGCCAATGCCGTCTTGCTGGAAGCCACCGAGAAAAAGCCCGGTCAATACCTTTTTAAACTGGACATTACCGTTGAAATTGAAGGCGTGGAGAAGCCCGCATTAAAAGCCGAATGGTTGAATATGGTTTTTGCCGGCTAGTTTTTTTGGGTAAATTTGCCACCTTTAAAAAATAATTTCTGGAGAAGAAAATGACAATTCGTTTTGATGATCGTGTCGCCATCGTTACCGGTGCCGGCAATGGACTGGGTAAATCTCACGCACTGGCACTGGCGGCGCGCGGCTGTAAAGTAGTGGTCAACGACCTCGGTGGTTCAGTTGATGGCTCCTCAGCGGGTTCGGCGACGCTGGCCGAGCAAGTGGTGGCTGAAATTAAAGCCGCTGGTGGCGAAGCCATTGCCAACGGTGCCAACGTCGCCAACTACGACGAAGTTGCAGCCATGGTCGCCCAGACGAAAGCCGAGTGGGGCCGGGTCGATATTCTGATTAACAACGCCGGGATTCTGCGCGATAAAAGTTTTGCCAAGGCCGACCTCGACAACTTCCGCGCGGTGGTTGAAGTGCATTTAATGGGTTCGGTGAATTGCTCAAAAGCCGTGTGGGACACCAT
The DNA here is from genome assembly GCA_002162815.1 of Gammaproteobacteria bacterium 53_120_T64. Lineage (GTDB taxonomy): Bacteria > Pseudomonadota > Gammaproteobacteria > Pseudomonadales > Porticoccaceae > Reddybacter. The sequence goes on from MAAT01000005.1 coordinate 218,644, forward strand.
GCGCGAGCAGGAGTACGGCCGCATTGTGATGACCACCTCTGCCAGTGGCCTCTACGGTAACTTTGGGCAGTCCAGTTACGGTGCCGCAAAAATGGCCGTTGTTGGCCTGATGAACACCCTGGTGCTGGAAGGCCACAAATACGGTATTCACATCAATGCCCTGGCGCCCTCGGCCTATACGCGCATGACGGCAGATATATTCTCCGACGACAGCGCCGAAGAGTTAATGCCACCCGAAGCGGTAACCACAGGCTTGCTGACACTGTGCGATGATGACGCACCAACGCGCACCATTCTCGCCGCTGGTGCCGGCGGTTACGCCACCACGCGCATTTATGAAACCGACGGTATTTACCTGTCACCCGAGGAGCGTACGCCGGAAAATATTCGCGCCGCCTGGGCCGATGTCGAGGCCGAAGCCGAGCAGCGTGTGCTGACCAACGCCGGTCAACAAACCCAGAAGTTTCTTAAGAAAAGTAAAGCAACGTAAAATAGGCGGGGGCCATTATTGGCCTGCGTTAACCCCAACAGGAGTTTAGAAAAATGAGAGAAGCAGTCATTGTTTCAAGTGCCCGTACCCCCATCGGTAAAGCCTATCGTGGGATCTTTAATGACACCGATGGACCCACTCTGGGAGCCATCCCCATACGTGAAGCCATCGCTCGTGCCGGTGTCGATCCCGCCGAGATCGATGATGTGATCATGGGTTGTGCACTGCAGCAGGGTACGACCGGTTACAACATCGGGCGTCTGGCCGGCTTGCGTGCGGGCCTGCCCGATACAGTGAGCGGCATGAGCATCGAGCGCCAATGTTCTTCGGGTTTAATGTCCATCGCCACGGCTGCCAAGCAGATTATGTGTGACGGCATGACCACTGTCGTCGGTGGCGGTATCGAGCACATCAGCCTGGTGCAGAACGAACACGCCAACAGCTTCCGCAATCGCGACGAAGCTCTGGTCGCGATGCAGAAAGATATTTACATTCCCATGCTGGAAACCGCTGAGATTGTCGCCAAGCGCTACAATATCAGCCGTGAAGCTCAGGATGAGTATTCACTGCAGTCTCAGCAGCGCACGGCAGCGGCTCAGGAAGCCGGTCTTTTCGCCGATGAGATCGTTGAAGTCACCGCCTCTATGCAGGTCATGGACAAAGCCACCAAAGAAGTCTCCAGTGTTGAGAAAACCCTGAAGCTCGATGAGGGCAACCGCCCCAGCACCAACGCCGAAGGCCTGGCATCACTCGGCCCGGTCATCGAGGGCGGTAGCATCACCGCCGGTAACGCCAGTCAGTTGTCCGACGGCGCTGCGGCCTGTGTATTGATGGAGGCAAAAGCTGCCGAGCAGCGTGGCCTCGAGCCCCTGGGTATTTATCGTGGTATGGCCGTTGCCGGTTGTGGCCCCGAGGAAATGGGCATCGGTCCCGTCTTCGCCATTCCCAAGCTACTGAAAGCCAACGGCCTGAAAATGGACGACATCGGCGTTTGGGAATTGAACGAAGCCTTCGCCGTACAGGTAATTTACTGTCGCGACCAGCTCGGTATTCCCAACGAAAAGCTCAACATCAACGGTGGTGCCATTTCCATTGGCCACCCCTACGGTATGAGTGGTGCGCGCATGGTCGGTCACGCTCTGCGTGAAGCTAAGCGTCGCGGCGAGAAATATGTCGTCATCACCATGTGTGTCGGTGGTGGTATGGGCGCTGCAGGTTTATTTGAAGTGGCGTGATCGCTAGTTATGCGTTAAAGCTAGTGGCAGAACGTAAAATTGAGGGGTGTGTTGAAAAACACACCCCTTTTTTTGTGTGGCGAATAGCGGAGGTGCTCGACAATGACTACCCTTGAATGAGCGGCCTATAATCCACAGTGCCCATTAGTGAATGCGGTCTAAAGAGCAGGGGTCATGGAGGTAAAAGATTTTTTTTCGAGGTTATTCCGGTGCCGGGTCTATTTACTCTGCTTGATGAGCGGTTACTGGGCTAGCCAAGCGTTGGCGCAGCCCGTATTAACCTTGGTGACCGGTGACATGGTCGCGGGCTTTTATCATTCGCGGGAGCAGACCGGCTTTGTGGATGATGTGCTTGGCGAGGCACTTCGACGCGTGGGTTACGAGCTGAAGGTGTTGACAGTGCCGACGCAAAGAAGCCTGCAAATGTCGGCATCGGGGCTTGCCGACGGAGAGCTTTTAAGGTCGTCCGCCATTGAGGCCGATTTTCCGACGTTGTTGCGAGTGCCGGTGCCACTTATTGAAGGCGAGTTCGTGGTGTTTTCCCGTGAACCTATAGACTTGGAAAATGCTTGGGAGTCATTGGCTGGAAAATCGCTGGGGATTATTATTGGTATGGCAATCATTGAAAATAAGGTGCCGAAAAATGCCCGCGTGACTCGAGTTAAAAATGAAACTCAGCTGTTTTCCATGCTTCTTCAAAAAAGAATCGACTATGCGATTTTCATGATAGATATAGGGCGTTACCATTTAAATAAAAATAATATTAAGGGGGTGATAATAAACACTCTGCCTCTCGAGAGAGTCCCCGCCTATGTCTATCTACACCCTAAACATGAAGTGCTCGTGTCTCGTTTGACTCGTGCCTTGGAAGATATGAAGCGAGACGGCTCTTTTCAAAAAATTGTTGATCAGCACGCGCTGTTTCTGAACGGCGATAGATCAATGCTGGAAGCAGGGCATGGACAGCAATAAGATAATCATAACATCTGATTTTCTGAGGTTGATTGTTTGCGATGAAACACTTCTCTTCTAAATGGGCGGGCCCGCTAGCCCGGCGCTTGGTTTTGGCGGTCTTTATGATCAGTGTTTTAGTGACAATTATCACCTCGGGCGTGTTCTTATATATTGAGCTTAATATCAATTTAAAGCAGATTGATAGACAACTTGATGAGGTTAAAAGCGTGTATTTACCCAGTATTAGCTCACGACTTTGGCTTGGTGATACTGGTGCCTTGACGCTAGATTTGGACGGGATGATTAATCTTCGCTCGATAGAATACCTTGCCGTCACCGAAGCGGGTGAAGTATTGGTCGAGGCGGGGCTGCACCCTGTTGATAAGGCTATTTCCCGCAATTATCCAGTCTTCTATGAATACAACGGTGCGCAGCAGGAGATTGGCCGTTTTATCATCGAGGCATCCAGTGCCGATGTTTATAAAACCTTTTATGCCAACGCGCTGTCTTCAGTGGTTATGGTGGCTTTTCAGACCTTCTTGGTGGCGGGACTGTTACTGGTGCTGGTGGGTCGGCGTGTCACTAGCCATTTGGTAACTATTTCTGCCTTTGCCAACCAGCTCGGCTTATCAAACCTCAATCAACAGTTAGTGCTTGATCGCCCGCAAAATTTATCTGCCGCACCCGATGAATTTGATGTCTTGGTTGAGGCTTTAACGCTAATGCAGCAGCAGTTGAGCGAATCGGTTCTGGTGATAAAAGAGAGTGAAGAAAATTTACATCTGACCTTAAACTGTATAGGTGATGCCGTTATAGCAACGGACAGTGAAGGCATGGTGAGCCGAATGAATCCCGTTGCTGAAAAACTCAGTGGCTGGGCAGCCAACGAGGCCCTGGGTTGCTCTGTGCGGGAGGTTTTTAGCCTTCTCGATACGTCGAGCCAGCAACCACTTGAAAGCCCACTTCATCAAGCCCTGGTGGCAAATAAAACGGTGATTCTCAATAATGCCGTGACTTTGTTGGCCAAGAATTCAGAGCCTCATCAGATTATTGCCAGTGCAGCGCCAATAAATAATGGCAAATCGCTGATTGGCGCCATTCTGGTGTTTCACGATGTTAGTGAGAAATATCGTATGCGCATAGCATTACAGAATAGCCAAAAACGTCTTCGACTGCATGTCGAGCAAACACCACTAGCGGTTATTGAATGGGATCAAAACTTTAATATTGTCGATTGGAATGTGGCGGCAGAGAAAATTTTCGGCTACAGCAAAAAAGAAGTGCTAGGCACTCATTATTCAACGTTATTTGTAGCGCCAGCAGACAGAGCGGTCATAGACGGTGGCCGGGAATTGCTACTTTCGAAGAAAACACAAGTACACCGACATTATAAAAACATCACTAAGGCTGGCGATGCTATCGATTGCGAGTGGTTTAATACCGTCCTGATGGATGGCGACGGCAAGGTTTTTGGCGTGGCATCTATGGTCGATAATATTTCCGTGCGTGTGCAGGCCGAAGAAAAAAACCGCCAACAACAATTGGAGCAAAAGTTATTACTCGATAATATGTTGGATGCTGTGCTGACAGTGGATGAAGAGGGGCTTGTTTTAGGTTTTAATTTATCGGCTGAGCGATTGTTTGGCTATTCAGCGGAAGATGTTATAGGTCAGCATTTTAATATGATAATACCAGTTGATATTACTAGAGATTGTCAAGACATCCTTCGCCAAAATGTCAAAGGCTTTAATTCTGATCTGATAGGACAGCCCCATGAAACCTGGGTGACAAATAAAAAGGGTGATCAACTGCCCGTGCGCTTGTCGATCGCGGTCTCTCCTCAAGTTGGCACAGATAAACAGCTGTTTGTTGCCACTGTTCACGATTTAACGCGAGAGAAAAAAATCGAAGAGCAATTGCGCCGTAGCCAGAAAATGGATGCTCTGGGGAAATTAACCGGAGGTATCGCTCACGATTACAACAATATGCTGGGCATAGTGCTGGGTTATGCCGAGTTATTGCAAGGCTCTCTCGCTGAGCAACCAAAGCTGTGTGCCTACGCCGAGCAAATTCAGCAGGCCGGAGACAGAGGGAAAGCCCTGACTGCCAAGTTGTTGGCTTTTTCCAAGCAGCAGGTTGCCGAGGCGGTAAGGCTGGATGTCAATGCGCTGTTGATGGGGCAGCGACATTTATTGGAGAAAATCGTCACCGCGCGAATCACTTTAAAAATGGATTTACAGGAAGCATTGTGGCCGATTTGGGTGGATAGGGGGGATTTTGACAATGTCTTAATTAATTTATGTATTAACGCCATGCACGCTATGGCAGCGGTTGAGGGCGTGCTTTCCATTGCCAGCAGGAATCAAAGCCTCGGCGCTCGCGATGTCGAGGGCTTGGGTATTGGTGCCGGTGATTACGTCATTCTGGCTATTAGTGATACAGGTGTGGGCATGGATCCATCGACACTTGAGAAGATATTTGATCCATTTTTCACCACTAAGGGCGAGCATGGCACTGGCTTGGGACTTAGTCAGGTATATGGTTTTGTCGAGCGCAGCGAGGGCGCGCTACAGGTTTATTCTGAGCCAGGCTTTGGGACTAAATTTAGTCTTTACTTCCCTCGCTACCAAGGTGACCCGCTGTTGGATGAAGTCGGAATGCCTGCGGACTTGTTGTCAGTGTCGGGCAGTGAAACTATAGTCGTGGTCGACGATGAGCCCGGTTTACTCGAGCTGGCCCGCGATGTCTTGAGTCAGCAGGGCTATCGAGTGCTGTGTGGTTCTAATGCGAGTGAGGCCCTGGATCTTTTACACGGCACTCGAGTGGATTTACTTATTTCTGATGTCATTATGCCCGGCATGAATGGCTACCAGTTGGCGTCGATAGTGAGAGCTGAATTTCCTGCAACGAAAATTTTGATGGTCAGTGGCTTCGACGAAACAAGTCATATCGACGAGGCAGAGCAAGTGCTTAAGGCGACTGTGCTTGCCAAGCCCTACAGCACTCAGGTTTTATTGTGCCGTGTTCGAGAGCTATTAAATGACAATGAAGAGGCGTCTTGAAGGGCGCCGGTGTAGATGTTTATGTGGAAGGGGCGTGTAGTAATTATTTTTTAGGTAGTTTCAGCCAAAGTAGTGGCGAATTAATTGATAGTCCCGGTAGATTAACTGCGCATTGAAATAGGCCTGGCCACTATTGCTGATTAGCGGTTTAAGTACGGCCTGTAATTTCCCGTCTGGATTAATTAAATACAACATGGCGTCATGGCTGACTCGATAGGTTTGCTCTTTCGTTGCGGAATTGTCTGTGTTTTTAATTTGAATGCTGGAGATCATGCCGAGGCTTTCTTCAAGTGGTAGGGCATCAGCCTGTCCTCCATCTCGGTGGGTGAGGCCAATAAACTTTCCGCTAAAAAGCGCTAGATAATATTGCAGGCGAGGCGGAGTATCGCGGCGGTGATCAATCGAGTAAAAGAGTATTTCCAGGTCCTTGTCGAGGCCCTGCTGTTTTAACTGTGCCGAAAATTGAGTAAGTACACTCAAGGTGGTGTGGCAAACGTCGGGGCAATAGGTGTAGCCATAGCTCAGCAAATGCCATTTTCCCAGGAGCTGTCGGTTAGAAAAAGTCTTGCTGTCTTGATCAATTACGCTAAAGGCGCTCAACGCTCGGGCCTCGGGAATAATCACGCCGTGAATGTGTGGCAGTTGCGGATCGATAGGGTTGCTAATGATTTTTAGGGTAATGGTGCAGGCAATGAGCAGGGCGACGAGTAGCACGGCGTGTTGGTATTTAAAGGCTTGTGCGGCGACTTTCGACATTGACTAGGCGGTTTTTCTTGGCTCGGGATCTTGCTTCATTTTTTAGTCTCTTTTGTTACTGAGCGAAAAATAACAGACGGCCAAAATGGATATATCCCGCCTCGCTGGCCATTGCTGCTATCAATAGCAGGATCGCTAGAGGGGGCAGTAAAATGGTGTAGATCAGCGCCAATCTCTCCCAGGCCAGGTGCATAAAGATACTGATAATTAACCCGGCCTTGAGAAACATAAAGAGTAAGATCAGACTCCAGCGCAGGTAGCCCTGCAGTTGATAGAGATCGACCATATAGGAAAAGGTGCTGAGTACGAAAAGCAATAGCCATATCTTTAAATAGACACTGATGGGGTGTTGTTGCACGCTGCTGTCTGACATGTTGAGTCCTTACCAAAGGTAGAAAAACGCGAAGATAAATACCCACACCAGGTCGACGAAATGCCAGTACAGACCGGTAATTTCGACGATGTGGTAGCCCTTGTCGGTGTAGAAACCCTTGCGCAGGCGGTTGGCGATAACGGCCAAATAAATGACCCCCACCGAGACATGCATGCCGTGGAAGCCGGTAATCAGGAAAAAGCTGGCGCCAAATTGCTCGGCCCCGAAGGGATTACCCCAGGGCCGGATACCCTCATCAACAATTAACTTGCTCCACTCAAAGGCCTGCATGCCGACAAAGGAGGCGCCCAGTAGGGCAGTGAGCAACATCAGTTTAGCGGCGCGCTGCGGCTTGCCCTGATAGGCATAGTTGACCGCCATGGCCATGGTGCCGCTGCTGGTGATGAGGATGAAGGTCATAATCGCAATGAGCAGCAGTGGCACGTGCTGGCCGGCGATAACGAGGGCAAAGACCTCGCTGGTGGGTGGCCAATCGGCGGTGGTGGTCATGCGCACGCTCATGTACGCGGTGAGGAAAACACTGAATATAAAGGTGTCACTGAGTAGAAAGATCCACATCATCAACTTGCCCCAGGGCATGTCGAAGGTTTGTTTGTCACTTGACCAGTCGTCGACCAGGCTACTTATGCCGGTACTGGCTTGTTGTTCAGCGCTCTTGTCCATACCTTCCTCCCTAAAAGCCGCAGAGCACCGCAATGGCTCGATAGCTTGCCGACGATAGTGTCAGCAACAAAAACAGAAATAGCCAAATCAGTAACAGAAAATCCCAATAGCTACGGCACAGTGCCAGCCCCCTGTTGAGCTGTGTGCAGTCGCGCCGGGTAGTAAATAGCACCGTGCAGCGGGCCAGTGCCACTAAGCCACCCAGTAAATGTAGACCATGAATACCGGTAAAGAGATAAAAATAACTGTTTGCCGGATTGCTGCTGACAAAATACCCGAGGCTGTAGAGCTGTTGCCAAACCGCGAATTGGGCGAATAAAAACATCATACTAAACAGACTCGCGGCAACCAGGGCGATGGTAATTTGCCCGAGGTTTTGTTGCCTGCTAGAGACAACACCCCAACGCAGGGCGATGCTAGCCAGCAGTAAAATAGCCGTGTTTAGCCACAGCTGGCTGGTGTTGCTAAAGGGTTGCCAGGGCTCACCGGCCAGAGCCTGAAAGTCGGGATACTGAGTGCGCGATAAAAAGGTAATCGTCAGTAAAAAGAAAATAACACTGGCCACCGCGATAAAAAACTTTAAGGCGGTGCGCCCTGCAGCGCTTGGTATAAGCCCGTGGGGTGGGGCGAAACCAGCGCCTGCCATTGGTGGTAGCCAGGGCTTCTCGGCCAGCGTTTTCAACAAGCTCATGAGGGTTCTCCGGGGCCAAGGTCAATGGCTTGCTGAGATACATCAAGGGGCGCGGTCTCGGGTACCGCGACCATTACCACATCTTGGTCGGCAACATTTTGTGGAATAAAGTCGTCCTTGGCATTGGGAACACTGTAATCATAGGCCCAGCGATGTACCTCCGGTAAGTGCGTCCCCCAGTTACCGTGGCGCGGTGGTGTGTGTTCGGTTTGCCATTCCAAGGTTGTGGCACCCCAGGGGTTGGCGCCGGCGGGCTTGCCCTTTCGTAGGCTGTGAAGCAGGTTGAAAATAAAGATTAATTGAGCGAGACCGACAATCAATGCCGCCACGGTGATGGAGGCATTTAAGGTCTGGGCCGAGTCTGGAATAAAATCGGTATCGCCCATGGCGTAGTAGCGCCGTGGTACGCCGAGAAAGCCAAGGTAGTGCATCGGTAGATACACCGCATAGGTGCCGAGGAAGGTCACCCAGAAATGAGCGTTGCCCATACCCTTGTGCAGGTGTTTGCCGGTGATCTTGGGGAACCAATGATAGATGGCGGCGAACAACACCATAATCGGTGATACACCCATCACCATATGAAAGTGGGCAACCACAAAGTAGGTGTCCGACAGGGGTAAATCGACCACCACATTGCCGAGAAACAAACCGGTCAGGCCGCCGTGGGTAAAGGTGAAAATAAAACCAATGGCAAATAACATCGCGGTGGTGAGATGAATATTGCCCTTCCACAGGGTCAGTACCCAGTTGTAAACCTTGATGGCCGTGGGTACGGCAATGATCAGGGTAGTGGTGGCGAAGAAGAAACCGAAATAGGGATTCATACCGCTGACGTACATGTGGTGCGCCCAAACGATAAAACTCAGGCCGCCAATGGCGACGATGGCCCAGACCATTTGTCGGTAACCAAAAATGTTTTTGCGGGCGTGGGTAGCAATCACGTCGGAGACCATGCCAAAGGCGGGCAGGGCAACAATGTAGACCTCGGGGTGGCCAAAAAACCAGAATAAGTGCTGGAATAAAATCGGACTACCCCCTGAATAGTCCAGCTGTTCTCCCATGGAGACCAGCGCGGGCATAAAAAAGCTGGTGCCGATGAGCTTGTCGAAGAGCATCATAATCGCGCTGACCAATAGCGCGGGAAAGGCCAGCAGGCCGAGAATGGTGGCGACAAAAATACCCCAGATCGATAGCGGCATACGCATCAGCGTCATACCCTTGGCGCGTGCCTGCAGTACCGTGGTGACGTAGTTAAGCCCACCCATGGTGAAGGCGACGATGAAAATCGCCAGCGACAGCAGCATTAGTAGTATTCCCCAGTCGGCCCCCGGCGTGCCCTGTAAAATGGCCTGGGGTGGGTACAGGGTCCAACCCGCACCGGTCGGCCCGCCGGGCACAAAGAAGCTGGCGAGTAAGACAATCACCGAGAGTAAATAGACCCAGTAGCTGAGCATGTTGAGGAAGGGGAAAACCATATCCCGCGCGCCAATCATTAGCGGAATTAAATAATTGCCAAAGCCGCCGAGAAAGAGCGCGGTGAGTAGGTAAATCACCATAATCATGCCGTGCATGGTGACAAATTGAATATAGGCGCTGGGGTCGATAAACGAAAAGGTATTGGGAAAGCCCAATTGCAGGCGCATTAAACCCGATAGCACGAGTGCTATCAGGCCGACAAAAATGGCGGTGACCGCGTATTGAATGGCGATAACCTTGTGATCCTGGCTCCAAATATATTTCCAGATAAACTTTGTTGGGTGGTGCGACTCATCCGGTTGGTCGGCAATGGCTGTGTGTGGCATATTTAGTCCCTTTCTAAGCCATTTAACAATGGCATGATTTATTCTTATTGGCTGACAATAAGGGGCTACCTACAGCGTGTTGATGTAGCTCGTAATATCGTTCAGTGCTTGTTCGTCCTGCAAAATATTCGACATCAGCAGCATTTGCACGCCGTATACATCCTGCTTGTGTTTACCGCGAATGCCCTGCTTAAAATTCTGTAGCTGACGTTTGATATACCAGTCGTGTTGACCCGCTAAGCGCGGCGCATTCAAGCCCCGGTTACCCTGTCCGACGGCACCATGGCAGGTGCCACAGGTGTAATAGAAGCCTTGACCGCGCTCCGGGTCGCCCCCCAGGGTGTCGGTTGCTGGGCCGCTGTCGAGGCTTTGAATGTAGGCGGAGACATCGGCAATCGCATTGGGCTGGGCCAGCAGGGCCGCCATGGGCGCCATCTGCTGGCCGTAAATATCCTTTTCATGCCGGCCGCGAATACCCTGCTGGTAGTAGCTCAATTGCCGGGCGATATACCAGTGGCCCATGCCCGCCAGTTTTGGTGCATTCAGGGTCTGATTGCCCTCGCCCTGCTGGCCGTGACAGCCGGCACACATGGTGTAGGCCACCTGCCCCTGCTCGGGATTGCCGGCGACCACTTGCTGGCTCTGGCTAAAGGTGGGCTGCTGGCCTAACCACTGTTGGTAGTCCTCCGCACTGTCGACCAGTATCCGTCCGCGCATGGTGAAGTGAGCCAGGCCGCAGAGTTCTTCACAGAGAATTTCAAAGCTGCCTTTGCGGGTGGGGGTAAACCACAGGTAGGTCGTGGTGCCCGGTACCAGGTCCATCTTCACGCGAAACTGTGGCACGGCAAAATTGTGCAGCACATCTTTTGAGCGCAGCAGGACTTTCACCGGTTGGTCGATGGGCAGGTGTAATTCGTTGCTGTCGACCAGAATATCGTCCTGGCCATTGGCGTCTGTGGGATTAATGCCAAAGGGATTGGTGACTGTCACTAAGCGCGCATCGACAGTGCCCAGCTGGCCGTCGTCGCCGGGCAGGCGGAAGGTCCACTGCCACTGTTGGCCGATGGCCTCGACCACGTGAGCCTCCTCGGGCACGCTGATGACCTCGTCCCAAACAATTAAACCGGGGGCTAACATGGCTGCGACGCCAAGGGTGGTGACCACGGTGAGGGCAATTTCAATGCGCTTGTTTTCCGGTTCGTAGGCGGCCTTGGTACCTTGGCGCGCACGGTAGCGGATGATGACGTAGGCGAGAAATAAATTGACGGCAATAAACACCAGACCCGTGACCCAGAAGGTCAAGCTAATGGTGTCATCAATGGCCGTCCAATTGGAGGCGATGGGCGTTAAATACCAGGGTGAAACGAGATGAAAGACAACCGATAAAACCACCAGAAAAATCAGCGCCAGGGCAATTTTCATAAGCAGCTTTTTCCTTTGTTATACGCTACTTTTATTATGTGTTTGAGCACACAGGCAGGCTTTAAATAGGCGGTAACTGTTTGAAAAAACTCGGCTTCAAGGTTGTTGGCTTATTCTAAGTTTGGAGAAGTGCCACGCTCAATTTAAGTATAGGAAAGATTGTGAAAAAGTATAGGTGCTGTTATTTGTCGGCAAGGGGCGACCCTTGGCTAAAAAACAAGCAGTGACTGGTGGTGTGTCGCAGGCCGTCAGGCGCTGATTAGCGCCTGACGATTGCAGGTGTGTGCAGTGCTCACCACCTGCTGTAGCGCGCTCATTGGGAAAGTTAATCGCTCAGTAAGGCGCTACAAGGTCGCAGGTGTTAGCGCCGAGAGTGCAGGGCTTTTTTAAACGATTGAGCTTAAGTTTGCTCTGTGTTTTTGTCTTCAGCTTTCTTAACGCGTATTTTATTGTCGCCGATGGTTTTGTTGTTAAGATTTTTGATGGCGGCCTTGGCTTCACCCGGCTTCGGCATCTCAATAAAACCAAAACCTTTCGAGGCGCCACTTTCTCGGTCGAGCACCAAATCGCAAGACTGCACCGAGCCGAATTCTTGAAATAATACTTTCAGCTCATCTTCGGTAGTGGATCGATCTAAATTTCGTATTAATAATTTCATAGGTATTCCGAGTGAACGTTGTTTGTTGAAAGTTAACAGCGTGGAAGCTGCCTGCCTCTAGAAGTGCGTCAATAGCCACGCCATACCGAAGAGGGGTTTGCCCACCGCTGCTCGTATAGATTGCTGGTATAGGAGCAGCGGTGGCCTGGGTACTGCTTGTTTTACCCGGCCATCGATACCCCACCACTCACCGAAATGGTTTGCCCGGTGACATAGCCGGCATGCTCAGACGCCAGAAAGGCGACGGCGTGGGCAATATCTTCGGGCTGGCCCATGCGGCCCAGGGGTAGAGATTTTTTAATCGCGGCAATGCCCCGGCCGGCAATCGGATTGATGGCGGTAATTTCACCAATTAAGGGCGTATCGGTCAGGCCGGGGCAGACGCTGTTCACGGTAATTTGATGGCGCGCATATTCTCTGGCCAGAGTCTTTGAAAAGGCGATGAGACCGCCCTTGGTACCGGAGTAAATAGCCTCCAGGGCAGAGCCAATACGCCCAGCATCGGAGGCAATATTGATAATGCGGCCACTGCCGTTGGCGATAAGGCCGGGTAAAAAGGCGCGACAAACACGCACCGGGCCAGCGTAATTAATGGCGATCACTTTTTCCTGAAACGCCTCGTCGGTATCGAGGAAGGGCATCAGGTTATCCCAGCCGGCATTGTTGACCAGAATGGTGGGCGCGCCAATTTTTTCTTGAATCGTCAGCACGGCTGCGTTGACAGATTCGGCACTGGTGACATCCATCTCTACCGCTAGCCCGTCGAGTTCATCCGCCAGACTTTGTGCGGCGTCGACAGAAATGTCAGTGACCACGACTTTGTGCCCGGCTGCTGCGAGTACCCGGCAAATGGCTTCGCCAATACCTCTGGCGCCACCGGTAACTAAGGCGATTTGTTGTGTGCTCATAATTTTTTCCGCTGTTATTAATAGTTTGGATGTGAATTATTGTTGAGCGAGTTGTCGCTAAAGCCTATAAGTCGAGTTGATTGCGCAGTGCCTGCATTTGTTTTAGCCGCTCCGCCTTCGATTGCGGCTTGCCGGGCGGGGGCAACTCGGCGGGCACTTCAATATTCAGTTTTTCGCCACACAGTACTTTGCGCCGCAGTTCTTCATAGTGGCGCTTAAAGATCGGCCACGTGGTTTTTTCGCCCTGGTTTTCAAGGTCAAACCAGCCGGTCTTTTGGCCGGCAAAATAAACGGCGGGGTGGCTCCAGCGCTGTGCGGCCTTGGGGTGGGCGGCCAGGCAGGCCTGCAGATAGGCCTCGCGTGGGGCGGGTAGGCCAATGCGCGAGCCCTGATCATCGCAGCAGCTAATCATTTTCTGCAGGGTCGGCAGGTATTCCGACTGCTCAATAATTTGGCGTGCACCCAGTAGCAAGTATTCCACCGGGTAGCCGCGCAGCGCGTCGAGCCATAGGCGCTTGGCTTGGTTGAGCAGCGCAGTGTCGTTAAAGGCGGCGTAAAACTGGTTGTGAAAATTGATTCGAAACAGCGCGAAAATCTGGTTAATGGTGTCTACCAGTGCATCGTCTTCAACCTGCCCAGCTGCGGTCGCTGAGCTCTTCTGCAAGGTTTCGATGTCGTGTACTGCTTGGTCGATCAGATCGTTGTTTGCCATGGTTCTGCGTCGATGTCTTGGTGACGGCAGTGTTGACCGCCTGTTGGTGAGTGTAGGCCCATTGTTTTTTTGCAAACTGGAGAAACTTGGTATTCCAGGAGCTGACCAAGTGGCCGCTGTCCTTCCAGTAGACAATAAATTCGGGCACTAGGTTCTGCGCGAACTGCCGGTCGATATTACCCATGTGGAGTATCTCAAACACGGTTTCGTCGGGCTGCCAGTCGTTGCTGATGGGGCGCGGTGTGGTGTCCATTTGGAGGGTGTGAGAGAAGCTCGCCCACTGGCGCTTGATGTGTTGAATAAAGCGTGAATTCCAGGTGCTGGAATTGGTGCCGCGCTCCTGCCAGTAGAGGATGAATTCGGGAATGGCGTCCTCGACAAAGTTGCGATTAATGCCCGCCTGTAGAGTGAGAATATCCAGGGCATCGAGGCTCGGTTGCCAGCCCTCACTCATCGCCACCTCTTTGCTTTGACGGGCGCTGCGGGTCTCTTGCTTGCGCCACAGCCGCAGCACATGCTTAAGATAGCGCGAACCCCAACTGTAGCGGGGCTCGTTGCGCTCGGTCCAGTAGGTGACAAATTCGCCGACCTGTTCGAGGGCGAAGTCCTGGGGAATGCCGTACTGGGCAAGCTGGGCGAGTAAATCTTGTTCCGGCTGCCAGCCCTTGGTAATGGCCTGGGCGCGTTGCACCGGGGTGACGGGCGCCGCTGGAATTGGCACAGCGGGCTGGTGTTGGGGCTGGCTGGGGCTCGCCACGGGTGTCGGTAATGAGCGGTTGTGCGGCTCATTGATGGCAAAGCGAAAGCGCGTGCCCACTTGGAAGGTCTGCGCGCCGATCAGTAAGATGCCCTGCTCGCGAAGGTTAGCGCTAATGCGTTGAATATCGGCCTCTTGCCAAAAGGGCAGGGCCTGCAATAATTTATTGGCATCGAGTTCGAGCCAGGCAAAGCCGTGCTGATTTTCGGCCGCGCCGTATTCCAGAAAGGTCTTTAGCGTTTGCACCATCACCGCCTCTTCAAGCCCCAGTGCAGCGGCTAGCTGGGGGTAAAAAAACAGGGGTGTTTCGGGGATCAATGACATGCCGCCACTCTAGCAGATTTGCCCCGGCTTGGCGCTTGCGGTAGGGGGCAATGTCGTCGTCACGATTGGCAAACAGCGTGGTAGGGCTGTTGCGATTGTCCCACCACGATAGCCACGGTAGGATGCGGGCTGGTGAAGGATAGGACGGGTAGTGCGTGGCAAAAAAGAAGAGTTCGGCTTACGTCTGCAATGATTGTGGCGCAGATTACAGCAAGTGGCAGGGCCAGTGCAGCGAGTGCAACGCCTGGAACACCCTCAGTGAGGTACGTATGGCGGCGCTGAAGCCCGCTTCTGGCGGTTCGCGCGGAGGCTATGCCGGGGCTGTGGATGCCGATGTCAGCCTGCTGTCCGATATCGCCATCGACGAGTTGCCACGCATTCCCACCGGTGCCGGTGAGCTCGACCTGGTGCTGGGCGGTGGGCTGGTGACGGGTAGCTGCGTATTGATCGGAGGGGAACCGGGGGCCGGTAAAAGTACGCTGTTACTACAAACGCTGTGTCACTTGGCCGAGGGTCATAAATGCCTCTACGTCACCGGGGAGGAGTCCCCCCAGCAGGTGGCAATGCGCGCCCAACGTTTGGGCTTGGCCACCAATAAGGTCAATATTATGGCCGAGACCTCGGCCGAAACCGTGTGTGCCACGGCGCTGCGCCAGCAACCGAAAATCCTGGTGGTCGACTCCATTCAGGTGATGCACTGCGAGGATATCAGCTCGGCGCCGGGCAGCGTCTCCCAGGTACGCGAGAGCGCCGCCTTGCTAATTCGCCTCGCCAAGCAGAGCGGTATTATCTTGCTGCTGGTGGGCCATGTCACCAAAGAGGGCTCACTGGCCGGCCCGAAGGTGCTGGAGCATATGATCGATTGCTCACTGATGCTCGAGGGCTCCGCCGACACGCGCTTTCGCACCCTGCGCAGCCACAAGAATCGCTTTGGTGCGGTCAATGAGCTGGGTGTTTTTGCGATGACCGAGCAGGGCTTGAAGGAGGTCGCCAATCCCTCTGCCATTTTCCTGCAGCGCGGCGATGAGGTTGCCTCGGGCAGCGTGGTGATGGTGGTGTGGGAGGGTTCTCGGCCCCTCTTGGTAGAATTACAGGCCCTGGTCGATGACAGCAATTTTGGCAATCCGCGGCGCGTGACGGTGGGTCTCGATCAAAATCGCCTGGCCATGTTACTGGCGGTGTTACATCGCCACGGTGGTTTGATGGTCGGTGATCAGGATGTCTTTGTGAATGTCGTCGGTGGCGTCAAGGTCTTGGAGCCGAGTGCGGATCTGGCATTGATATTGGCGGTGGTGTCGAGTTTTCGCGACAGTGCCCTGCCGCGCGATTTAATGGTGTTTGGCGAGGTGGGCCTGGCCGGAGAAATTCGCCCGGTGCCCAGCGGTCAGGAGCGTCTGCGCGAAGCCGCCAAGCACGGCTTTAAGCGTGCCATCGTGCCGGCGGGCAATGCCCCGCGTCAGGCCGTTGACGGTATGGAGGTGATTGCGGTCAATAAATTGAGCGAGGCCCTGGAGGTGATTGGGCTTTAGGTACCGCTGTGGTTCTTTGCTAGCCAGGCGCTCAAGGAATCTGAGCTCCAGTGCTGTCGGTAGGGGTTGGCGTCTGTTTTGTTGCGCTTAAAAAAAGGCGACCTCACCGGCCGCCGCGTTGTTACTGGAGACCTCTTCGTTGCGTACCAAGTGGAGATTGCGGCGCTCTTCTGCGGTGGTAAAGCGCTTGTTCATCTCTGCCAGCCAGGGCTCGTGGTCAATGCATCGCGTGTCATTGGCGATGGCCTCGCCGAGCACTGCCAGGGCGTCTTCACAACTCGTGGTCACATTATTGAGAATCTGACACACCCTGTCCTGAAACTGTAGAGCAACAATGGCGTTAGTCACGCTATCCTGGTGCTGCTGGTCAATTGTGGCCAGTTCCGTCAATGCGGTGTGTAAATTGCGTGTGGTGGTGTCGTGGTAGTCGAGGATGGCGCTCATATTCTCATTGGAGGTCCTGACCAGGGCCTCTTCCGTGTCGGCGGCTTTGTCGGCACTCATTTGGGCGGCACTTATCTTTTCTTGAATGCTTTCGGAGTGCTGCACCATATCTTGGGCGATCTCTGCCGAACGCATAGCTAGGGTGCGCACTTCGGCGGCGACGACACCAAAACCCTCACCGGCATCACCTGCACGGCTAGCTTCGATGGTGGCATTGAGAGCCAGTAATCGCGTTTGCGTGGAAATTTCCTTAACATCACCGGCCATGGTTTCGAGACTTTGGGTTAAGGGCCCCAGGGTTTTAACATCCTCAAGCAGGGTGCCTCGGCTTTCCACGGTCAGGCGTAAAGCATCTGCGACGGCCTGCATCTTTTCTCTTGTGTTTGAACCGTCTCTGCGGGTTTCGGCGCGTTTGACAACCTCTTCGATCGAACTCTGGCAGAGCTTCATGGTGGATGTCACGCCCGTGGCCATGGTGGTAATGGAGAGAGTGATGCCACTGATTTCAGTATCTAGCATTTCTGAGCAAGAGCTCGTTTGCTTGGCCCAGACCGGAAACGCGGTTTGGCAGAGCTCGTTTAGGCCAATAGTAGTGTGGTTGCGCGGGTCATTATAGTAATCGTCTTCGTCAGTGCCAATCAGAGGGTCGAGCTTCATTGCCTGTAAGTCGGGATCAAGAGTTTGCAGGGGGTGGGCGATGAAAAAGCCTGCGTTTCTTAAGGCTGCGGCGACTATGGCCCCGGTGTTAGACCTTTCGTCAATGACAATAGCTATGCTGTCATTGGCCATTGCAGGTTCCATTGCGGCGTCCATCCTAAGCTCCTTGAAGATGGTGAAGATACTGTTAATCAGTCGTTAACATAAATGTAAATATAACTCTAGCTTCAAAAGTGCACAATACCAAGTTTTTTTTAATTTAAAATTATGCCCGCTTAACGCGTGAGTTAAGCGATGTTTTGCGAGGCTGGGGTTGGGCAAAGAGGCCTTGGCTCGACGATAGCCTTATTCTTCCTGGGCCAACTTTGTTTACATTTGAGCATATTACCGCGTGGGGAGGTGCGATATTCTCCGTCAGTGCCTATGGATCTGTCGACGCGACAACAGTGATCTACACCCGCAGAGTTAAGTATGATGGTAGGGTCGTATTCTACGGCCAGTTATAAGTTAAGTGCGGTGTTTGGCACGAGGGCTGAGTTGTCTTAAGAGAAATATTGATGGCGTTAAGATGTTAGATGTGCAGTGGGTAATGGGTTTTCTAGTACTCGGTTCCTTTGTTGGCTTTATGGCGGGGCTGTTGGGTATTGGTGGCGGCGGGATTATGGTGCCAGTGTTAACCTCGGTGTTTTTGCTACAGGGTGTGCCCGTCGAAAAAGTGGTGCATTTGGCGCTGGGAACCTCAATGGCCTCCATTATTGCTACCTCGCTATCGAGCTTGCGTGCTCATCACGCCAACGGCGGGGTGCTTTGGGCGGTGGTAAGGGGTATGACCCCAGGGATTATTGTCGGTACCTTTGCGGCGACCTTCCTCGCTAAGTACATTAGTTCGGCTCAGTTGGCGATATTTTTTGCGCTGTTTATGGGCGCGGTGTCGGTACAGATGTTTCTCAATAAAAAGCCTAAACCGAGTCGCGAGCTCTCGGGTGCTAGGGGGCTCTTGGCGGCGGGCTCGGGGGTCGGGGCCATATCGGCACTCGTGTCTATCGGCGGTGGTTCCTTAACGGTGCCTTTTCTCGCTTGGCAGAATGTTGAAATCAGAAAGGCGATTGGCACTTCCGCCGCCATCGGTCTGCCGATTTCGATTGCCGGAACGCTGGGCTATTTAATTAATGGTTGGGCGAATTCGGTGCCCGAAAACTACACCTATGGCTTTATTTATTTACCGGCGGTGCTGTTGATTTCAGCGGCGAGCTTTTTCACCGCGCCGGTTGGTGCGCGCATGGTTCATAAGCTACCGGTATCCGTATTAAAAAAAATATTTGCGGTATTGCTGGTGGTGCTGGGCTTGAAAATGCTTTTTTCGGTACTGTAAATAACCACTTTAAAGTGTAAGCAGTGACAGACAGTGCCCGTCCTCAAGTGGATGTGGCTTAATACATGGCGTCGATTTGTCGCTGGTATTTAAGGCCGACAATATTGCGCTTTATTTTCATCGTGGGGGTGAGCTCTTCACCCTCAATACTAAAGTCCTCCGCGAGTAGGGTGAATTTTTTAATGGTTTGCACTTGGGCTAATTCTTGATTGATGCCGTCGATTTGCCGCTGAATATAGGCCTGTAGGCGTTCGCAACTAGCGGCTTCAGCAAGACTGCTGGCGCTGCTGCCCGCAGACTTGAGTTCATCGCTTAAGGATTCAATATCAAGAGTGATCAGCGCGCTTAAATATTTGCGCTGGTCGCCGATCACCACCGCCTGGCTAACGGCGGTAATGGCCTTGAGTTTACCCTCCAGCAGTTGCGGTGCGATATTCTCACCGCCGGCGGTAATAATAATGTCTTTCTTGCGGCCGGTTATTTGCAGAAAGCCCGCGTCATTAATGGTGCCGATATCGCCGGAGTGCAGCCAGCCGTCGGCGTCGATGGCCTCGCGGGTCGCGGCCTCGTTGCCCAGGTAGCCGGAAAAAATATGCGGCCCGCGCAGCAATATCTCACCGTCCTCAGCGATGCGGGTTTCTGCGCCCGGCAGGCTGCGGCCCAATTTGCCCGTGTGGTAGAGCTCGGCGAGGGTGGCAGTGGCGGCACCGGCGCACTCACTCATGCCGTAGATTTCACAGATCGGCAAACCCAGGCTGAGAAAGAATTCGAGAGTGTCGAGAGAGATCGGCGCGGCCGAGGTGAGCAGGTTGCGGCAGCGCTCAAAGCCCAGCTGCTGGCGAACCTTGGTATACACCAGCTTATTGGCGAGCCGGTAAGAGAGCGAGGGGGTCTGCCCTTGCTGTAGGGCATAGCCGCCCATCAAACCCTGCTTGCGGGCCCAAGCGATAATCTTTTTACGTAGGGCGGGGCTATCTTTGCCGGCGCTAAGCATCTTCGCCTGAATTTTTTCCCAGACCCTCGGTACGGCGATAAAGCTGGTGGGGCGAATCTCGCGCAAATTGTCGCCGAGGGCCGCGAGACTCTCGGCGAAGGCGGTACAGCCACCGCAGTGCAGCGGAATATAGAGGCTGAATATTTGCTCGGCAATATGGCTCAAGGGCAGGTAGCTGATCACCCTCTCATCGGAATTACACTCGTAGACCTCGGCACAGGTCTGGGCCATCCAGCCGAGGTTGCGGTGGCTGAGCATTACCCCCTTGGGTTGGCCCGTGGTGCCTGAGGTGTAAATGAGGGTGCAAACATCGTCGCCAGATTGTGCGGCGATACGGGTATCGAGAGCCTGCTCGGGGACTTGTTCGGCCAGTGCCGGCAAGTCCTGCCAGGCGTACACGTGCTCGGCGCTATCGCTGCCTTCCATCATCACAATGGCTTTCAGCTTGGGCAATTGCTCGGCAAGGGCGGTGAATTTTGCCAGTTGCGTGGCGTTTTCTACCACCGCAATGGTGGCTCCGCAGTGCTCGGTAATATAGTGACATTGCTCGGGGCTATTGGTGGCGTAAATGCCCGCCGGTATAGCCCCGGCGTGAATGGCGGCCAGATTGGCAATAAACCACGCAGGGCAGTTATCGCCAATAATCACCAGGCCCTCTTGCGGCTTAAGGCCCAGGGCCATCAAGGCGCGGGCGACCAGTCGGGTTTGGCTGCCGTAGTCGGCCCAGCTGAGCGTCTGCCACTGGCCATTGCTCTTGTGGCGTAGCGCGGGCAGTGCGGCAAACTCGCTGGTGCTGGCCGCTAGTGCCGCCATAATGGTTTGTGCCATATTGATTCGTCCCTTTTGTTGTCGCTGGTAACTCTGTGAGTTAAGACCAGTTCACCGCGCAGTGCTCGTGAGTTCCTTCATTCTAGTGTTTGTACGGGGGTGGTGGAAGTCGTACAAGGGAGCGGCAAGGCCGGGCTTGGGTGGGGGCAAGGTTGGTATGTTGTGGGTTGTTTTTTGGGGGGTGGTGCGGACGAGATGACAGGGTTGATGTCGACTCTTTACTTAAGCGCCTCTGATTTTATTTTGGCTACCTAATTAGTGTGGGTGGTCTGAATACTCTTTCTCCTCAGCTAAACCGGATCTTTGAAGGGGTGCATTCAGCCCTGAAGTACATAACCATTCAATTAGGGGTATCGCTGGTTTTTCAGCAGACAAAAAAACCCCATTCAGCGTTAAACCGAATGAGGCCTTTGTTAAGCTCTAGCTTTATGGATTGGTAATCGCCAGTCTGCCCTGCTAGCGTTGTTCCAGTATTGCTCTCTCAGAAGATCAGGCGATAAACTCGATGAAATCGGTGTTGCTAAACGCTTGAACACCAACAAGAGTAACGACGTCGTCGAATGTGGCAACGTGACTTCGATTGTTAGCATCGCTCCAGTTAGCATCGTGCCACAATTCCGCTTTATTAGTGGTACTGTCAAATACCAGTACATAGGCGTCTACATTCGCACCAAGATCGCTTTGAATTTGGCTGCTTGACAGAGAAGACTGTAACTCAACAACCTTGTTGTCGTCCGAAGTCCCGATGCTGGTGATGCCACTACGATTATCAACATAATCGGTCGATGCCAGTGTGGCCCCTGCCGAAGTGGCGTTTGTATTGGCAAAGGCAACATTATTGAAACCGATCTTGTCGGTGCCATTGACAAAATCTTTAATATTATCAGTGCCGTTCGTCCCAACCATACGAAATTGATCCGAACCCGCGTTACCGGTCAGCGTATCAGCCCCGCTAAGGCCATAGATTATATCATCGCCGCTACCACCGGTAATGACGTCACCTGAGTTTGAACCAGCGATACGTAAAGAGCCCGTAAAGTTGGCAGCATTGACGTTTGCGGCATTACTAAAGCCTAGTGTATCGCTGCTACTTGATAAATTAACACCTTCTTTGGCAGCAATCGTAAGATCCTGCGACCCGGTAATAGTAAAGTTACCCAAGCCACCGGTGTTATAAAAGGCTTGGTAATGATAGCTACCGGTATCGACAGCCTGGATCAAATTAGCGTTGCTGTTCTGGCCTGTCGAGTCAATGGTGACTGCAGAAATCCCGCCCTGAAACCCGATAGCGCTTACATCATTACCGGTATTATCATTGGCAATGATAGTCACTTCGCCATTAGTTCCCGACGACGCTTTCATCTCAAAAACGACCGCATTGCCAATATTCAATCCTGTGAATCTGACCGCCTCATCACTATTGCCCTGATTACTGGTGAAAATAAAACGGTCATTGCTCTCGACCCCCGTGATATTAACCCTGCCGGAAGCTTGTCCACCTGCGAACATAAAGCTGTTGATCGACGTGAAGCTATCAGCTGCCAGGCTACTGGTTGGGCTTATCGCTGCCAAAACCTCAAACCCCGTCGAACTATTGACCACAGAAGGTGACACACTGAAGCTGCTTGTAGCGAGTATGTCATTCGTACCAGCACCCCCATCGAGAGTACCTGCGTTGTTCAGCGTCGTCTTATCCAGAATTAGGAGGTCATTGGCACTACTACCCGTAAAAGTAAAGCCCGTTGCGCTGCTGCCGGCAGCATTAATCGCTAAGCCTCCACCCGTCATGCCGGAGGCGTTGACCGTCTTAAGGTTGGTGAAACCCAGCCCCTGGTCCAATGTCAGGCCATAACCTGTAGTCACGCCAGTCGTCTCCCCTGTCACATTGACGGTTGTCAATGCAGCCCATGCATCGCCAGACAGAATAAAACTACTGGCACCCGCTACCGTAATATTGGCTGTTTCGAATGAGGTATCATCAAAACCATTAGGCGTTTCCAAGTTAATTACGGCAGGCGAGTCTGAAGTGCCAGAGCCATTTGCGATAGTTATTGCAAACGCATCGGCTGTTCCTGATCGATTCGCCGCATCAGAAAAGTTCACCGCCTGGCGAGTAGTGCTGTCTGCATTATCCAACGAAATGACCGTAGTACTAAGCACATTGGAAAACGCAGTGTCTGCTGTATCGGAGGAATCTTTAAATTCAACCGTTGTTGTGCCAGTAGCCAGCGACAAATCAATATTCGCCGATTGAAAAGTAGTTTTATTAGCATTGAAAACGGAAACCGTTTCCACACTGTTTAATACTGGCGTGACCGAGAATAGGCCACCTAAAGATACAATCCGTACACTCAGGGTATCTGCACCACTACCGGCATTGAGTGAGTCAGAAGAATTTAGAGTACTAGAGGTTGTCCCGCCAACGCCCCCCTGGTGTTCAACGATAGCCGAAATGATATTATTGCCATCAGTGCTGCTGGAGCCATTAGAGCCAGTCAAGCCTGGAATAGTGTCGGCACCTGTCGATAAGGTAAAGGTTTGAGCGGTCGAGGTATCAGTAGGAAAGCTGGCAGCGACAGATGCCGCTGCGGTGTTGCCTGTCGTCACCGTTGCTGCATCAAAGGTTACGGGGGTGAGAACCGCTTTAGCCGCAGCCGCTGCTGATGTACCTGCGTAAACGGTGCCATTAGTGGCCACCGCTGCCGTAAACGTTGTCGCTACGGCGACTTTATTGGCGACAGCGCTTGCATCTTGCCCGCCAGCTTGTGCACCTTGCAGTATTTGCACCATGGCTAATGACTGGGTTGTCGCCCCTGAGTCAATAGCATCTGCCCAAAATGTGCCATCGACAGCCGGCGAGGGATCATAGGCACGAGCGAAGGCTTGTTGGTACATTGCGGTAAGAAATGCACCCGTACTTAAGGCAATAATGGGTTGTGCTTCGGCAGAAGTCGCGAAGCTAGTGGCAATGGCTTCGATGGTTGTCGTTCCATTCGCTAGCGCATCAGAATAGAAGGCCAAGCCAGCCGGGTCTGCGGCCCGCCCGAAGTAGGCAATATAAAGTTTTTGTACGTTGTTATCTGAGGCGGTGGTCGCCATGGGGGGAATCTCCAAAAAAATAAAATTGCGTTTAAAAGCGCAATGAATGAATAATTAACGGACGTCTTAACTCGGGTTAAGAGTTGTAGTGGCTCTGAACTATAATATGTTTTCTGTCAAGTTAGATGGGGCCTGTTAAACCGGCATGCCTAGTTGAACGGGCTGGACCAAGGGCGATGGATGAGAGTCTACTCCACCCTTCAGAAAATGGCGATGGCCGCTCGTTCAGTGAATCCTGGCGGCGGCAATTTCGGAGCGGGGTTGGCGGGCATCAATATCGTGAGCGGCGACGCTGACTTCATTCCAGCCGAGTACAAAGCCCGCCTGATAACTGGCGATAGAGGGGGATCAGTGAGTCGGCTTGGCTTTGTGTCAGCGGCGGGGTGTCCGACTGCGGTTTCCCGCTGCCACCTAAGTGCTGGAAGTAGATATCGTGCTGGCGCGTTTACATATCACGGCTGAGCACTGGCTCACTCTAAACACTCAGTTTGAGGGCCGCTTTGGTCGTGTAATTGGTACTCTTCAGCATCTCAAGTAAGCTTGTATCACCCTGCGCTATCGCCTCACCCCGAGTATCGTCAACTGTAGACGCCTGTTTGACGGCGACTAATGGCAGAGCGACCAAGCCAGTCCAGGCGACAACTATTGCCTCTATGCAGATAGAGCCGAGTCCCACGATCCAACACCACGCCAGATCCGTACTTCTCGCTGTATTACCAAAATCAGTCAAGACTGCCCGCCAAATCAGCGCGTTTAATAGGTAAGCGAAGGGGCCTGGATGAGGTTTTCCTACAAGCGCCTCTATTGGGGGGTGGCTAATTACAGATGGCTGTCCATAATAGGGTTGTAGCTGTCCATAATAGGGTTGTATTTTTTGACGCGTTTACCTATCAATGTTTTGAGCGGCTCGATATATGGGCACCTATGGAGTTTATAATGGTGAAATTAATTGCAATGGCGTTAATGGCGTCAACTGTTTTATGTTATCAAATCGGGTATGCAGAAGAGATTGATCAAAAAGTGGTCTTTGCTAAAAAACTTTCTTTGGCAATGAAATCTTGGCTTAGAGCTGAAATGCAATCGAGCGGCGGCAAGTTGGTTTTAACGGATTCGATGGATGGAGAGAAGTTGGAGTTAAGCATTGTCGAGTTGGATGCTGGGAGCCATTTACACCCAATGTCTAAAACCCGTTTTCTCTCATGGGGTGAGTTCAAGGGTGCCAAGGGAAAAGCCGTGATGTTGGATATTTTCTTCGTCTTGAAAGGTGACGACCTCGTTTTTGACAATGAAATTAGCATCTACAGTAAGGGTGGGAGAAACCGATACTCTTGGGATGAAACTGGCGAGTATTTGAAGAAATTGCCTCCGAAAACGGACGCGCAGTGAAAAACCCCTTAGTGCAGGGCGAACACGTGAAGCCCTGAATCATTAATTAAATCATTGAGAACAGCCGTGCCATTTGCCGGATGATATGACCACAAAGAGACCACGCGACCACGCAGGACATCCATCTAAATACTGTTGCCTTAGTGATTATCTAGAGTTGCTCGACGGGACTGGGCGAGTCGCTCTCGATAACAAACGGGGGGGCGATGGATAAGGGTCTGCCCCCGCAGCTGACCCGTTTAAATATCAGGGGCGGGCTCTACCCCCCCCCCATCCGCAGAATGGCGATGACAGCTCGCTCAGTGAATCCTGGCGGCGGCAATTTCGGAGCGGAATGGCGGGCATCAATATTGTGAGCGGCGACGCTGGCTTCATTCCAGCCCAGTACAAAGCCCTACTGATAACTAGCAATAGAGGGGATCAGTGAGTCGGCCTGGGCCATCGCCACAAGGGACATTCATCTAAATAACCCTTCAGCATCTCAAGCAAGCTTGTATAGCCTTGCGCTATCGCCGCACCCCGGGTATGGCTAACTGCAGGCTGCTGTTTGAAGGCGACTAATTGCAGAGTTACCAGGCCAGATCCGTACTGCTCGCTGTATTGCCCCAATCAGTCAAGGCTACCCGCGAAATTTACGCATTTAATAGGTAAGCGAAGGCGCCTGGGTGAGGTGTTGCTACAAGGCCCTCTATTGGGGGTGGCTAACCACAGATAATTACAAATGGGTGTCCGTAATGGGGTCGCTGGTAGAGTCTTTCGGTTTTATGTTTTGTGTAAATTTTGACGAGTGTGCGGCATGTTCCCCGCTTGATGGTTGTGGCGTGTTTTTATGAGTTCCGGTAATTTTTTAATTTCAGTATTAACTGTTAAAAATAACAGCTGTATTCTTTTGTGGAATCGTAGAGCATGGGCTCGTTATAAGAGTGTGGGGACAAGTTTTGCAAGTCATCATTCTGCAAGAAAAAGTAGGAAAAATAGGGCAGGGCCTTGCGGTGGTATGTTTCCTTGCAGGAAATATGCCAGCCATGAATTAATTAATCCCGCATACTGAAGCAAAATACCTAGACCCATCACCCTCTTAGTGGCTGTGGATTTCCGGTTAAATTAATTTACTTGTTTATCGGAAATTAAAAAGTTAATAATAAATATGGGTAAACAATGCGTATTAAATTTGCCACTGAAAAATGGCTTGAAGCCTTGAAGGCAGAAATAAACAATAGCAAGGCCTATGCAAAGACAGCGGCCAAGTGGGAGGGTGATTTCTGTTTTACTGTAGAGGCAGAGGTGGGCAAGCCAAAAGAAATATACATGTACATAGACTTATGGCACGGCGAATGTCGCAGTGCAAAAATAGAGCCTGTAAATAGTTCTGTGTAACTGTCGGGGTTAAATGTAATCAGTAAGGCGGTCTTCGAACTCGATCATAAAGCGATTGAGGGCGGGCTTCCAGTTTCTAATTGGC
>MAAT01000010.1 GCA_002162815.1 Gammaproteobacteria bacterium 53_120_T64
CAAAGTAGCCTGATCGCTTTGGACGCCAAAAGTCGTACCGAGGAAATTGCGCGCATGCTGGGGGGCGAAAAGATCACCGCGAAGACGCGGTCTCATGCAGAGGAAATGCTTGGGAGCGCAACTAGCGATTAGAATTACGAATAGCCACTAAATTCGAGTCTGACCCCAATTCCTGTGACCCCAATTCCTGCTCAAGGCCCTTTACAAGCCCCTGGGATACGGTTGCGGAATAAAAAAACGAACCCGGTCGAATTTTTGGTGTGGTTTTTGCCTAATAAACAACTTACGTCAACCAACCTTAACTTAGGAAAAATATGAAGATTATTATTTGTGTGTTTATGTACTTACTAGCCGGAACAGCAAGTGCCGCATTGATTTCTAGTGATAATACGACCATCAATACCACCGGGCAATCCTATTCTCAATCATTTGCAGTGACGCCATCATTGTTTTCCGATGTAGTACTTTCCTTAGATGTCTTTGGCGATTACGGCGACGACCAACTCAATGAGCATTTTAACTTTTTCATAGATGGCATCTTACTGGCCGACTTACATTCTAGTGCTCACGCTGGGTTTGCAGCCGTTTCGGATTCAAGTTGCTGCAGCTGGCATTTTACAGGCGATGTGAGCATTTCAAACACTCAGTGGAGTACATTTGATAGCGACGGAAGGCTGGATATTAGCTGGACCAATGGTGCCGGCGTAAACGTAATCGCCTCATCAAACTATGTGAATTGGTCTCTAAATGGTGTCGAGGCCAGCAATGTGCCAGCACCAGCCTCATTAGCCCTGCTATGCATTGGTTTAACCGGCCTAGGACTTTCAAGAAAAAAGAAAACGACCTAATTTCAACAGAGTCGATATAAAAAAGCCCCGATATCTATCGGGGCTTTTTTATGCACTGTGTCCCGTCCTGAAATAGGGCGAGCCGCCCAATCATCCAGCCTCTTATTATTGGACCGTACAAGCGACTGCTGAATTGCCGGTAGCACAGGATTGCAAAGAACATTGACCAAAGAGGTCAGCGTGACTAAAGGGACCGGAGTCCTTTCGCTTGCCCATATATCCTCTAAGCCCTTCCAAAGTTAAGACTTACATCAAAAACGATGCCAAGCCTATATTCTGTCAGGAAATTTTACAGTGTAATTTTTAGATGAATATCGCCTAAAAACACTTTAATAATAGGGCCAACGCATTACCATTAGCGGGAAATGACTGCCTTTTAACGGTTCAACGCCTAAAATGTGTCAGCTTTTTTTACACTCAAGACATTTCCCGATTATATTTTACAAAGTTCGGAAGAAAAATAAAAATAACCATGATTATCAATGTATTACAAAAATAATACACGCCTACCGTGCGCAAAAATGATAATCCAAGCCCTCTTGTTAGCTGAAAACAAGATAAAGAGCTTGTTTTTTAGTGCAGAAGTGTCAGTAATTTTTACACAATTGCGACTTTGTTCTCTTGCCAGGGCTAGCTTTGGTTTTTATAACCCCCTCTTCCGGCTTTACGGCAAAGGCTTAAATTCTCGACGACCCCTTCACCCGTGGCTAGCCCATCAAGCAATAGTGCTTTTATGATGGAAGCTACTTCTCACATTATGGTGAGTATCAATACTGACCCTACAACAAATCGACAAGCCTGCTCTTATCGGAGTCTATTTCCACCCATACGATAAGCACTGCTATTTGGCCTGCGTACTGGGACAAAGGCATGCAAACTTCTGAAGCGAGCTATGCAGCTATAGGCTATGAGGAGCCTGGTACGCCGGGAGGGATTTGTGGAATTGGGGTCAGACTCGAATTCACCGTACCCAATGTATCGAATCCATTTAAACCTCAACATTTTCCTGCTAACACGTCCCACAGCCCTACAGTAGGCCATGACTGCCCGATGGGGCAGCTGGAGAAGCCAGGGATTGATAATAAGCGCCTAGGGGCTCTTATCACCCCTGCGGGGCTTGCGTCGCTGCGCTACTCGTCCAAACTCGTGCCCGAGTTTGTCGGACGGGATTCAAACCCCCCATTTTTATATACTGATAAACCCCTTCCCCAATAAGCAAAAAACCCCGCCGCCTAAAGGCGACAGGGTTTGTGCTTATGGCGGTGAGGGAGGGATTCGAACCCTCGATACCGATCAAGATATACTCCCTTAGCAGGGGAGCGCCTTCGGCCACTCGGCCACCTCACCAGAAACTGTACTTACCTCAACAACTCGCCACCACTAAGCTCTGTCAACACTTAGCTAATGATTCTTGATTGACTCAATACTGAGCAAACCCGGAACCCGGCTATTCATCAGGTAATTGTCTAACTCTTCGGAAGACTGAGACAGAACGTCTTATTTAGTACTTAAGGACGCGTGAAACTGACAGCCCGCTTCTGAGCGGCGGGCATAATACCATACTGCCAGCAAAAACAAAGGGGCTAAACAGCCCCAGACTCGCGGTTTTTTTCATCTTGTATGCGCTGATAGATTTCCTCTCGGTGCACAGAGATCTCTTTCGGTGCATTCACCCCGAGACGAACCTGATTACCCTTGACGCCCAGCACGGTTACCGTAACGTCATCACCTATTACAAGGGTTTCTCCGACACGCCTTGTTAAAATAAGCATTGCCTTTCTCCTTAACTTTGCAATTAATATCGCGACTTATTGCCAGTCGCGACGCCTCCACAATATCGGCGAGTATTTTTTATTTCCGATACAACCTTCGCTAGTACTACGTAACGACCGGGCATTCTACCCGTTAGCTTGCGTTTGTCTAATACCGTCTATCGGCTAACAAATACTCATCCATAGGGGAAAATATAGACCAAGCTTGTTATTTTGCCTCGCTATCCAGCTCAAAGGCCGAGTGTAAGGCCCGCACGGCCAGCTCGAGGTACTTCTCATCGATCACCACGGCGATCTTAATCTCGGAGGTGGTGATCATCTGAATATTGATATTGTGCTCCGCCAAGGCGGTAAACATCCTTGAGGCAACGCCCGCATGGGAGCGCATACCAACCCCTACCAGCGACACCTTGGCAATTTGGTCATCGGCCACCACCGAGCGCGCCTTTAGCTGCAAGGCGATGCCCTCGAGCAGACCGCGAGCCCGACCGATGTCGTTGCGGTGCACGGTAAAGGTCAGCGACGTGGTACCGTCTTCGGAGACATTTTGAATGATCACGTCGACTTCGATATTGGCCTCGCCAATGGGCGCAAGAATCCGCGACGCCACACCGGGTGTATCGGGAATGCCCTGAATCGTCAGCTTGGCCTCGTCACGATTAAACGCGATGCCGGAAATTATAGGTTTTTC
The DNA here is from genome assembly GCA_002162815.1 of Gammaproteobacteria bacterium 53_120_T64. Classification (GTDB taxonomy): domain Bacteria; phylum Pseudomonadota; class Gammaproteobacteria; order Pseudomonadales; family Porticoccaceae; genus Reddybacter. The sequence continues at coordinate 3,312 of MAAT01000010.1, forward strand.
CATGCTGTCATCATCCTCAAGGGTAATTAATGTACCGGGGCCGTCTTTAAAGCTCGAGAGAACCCGCAACGGCACCTTGTACTTGCCGGCAAACTCCACGGCGCGAATTTGCAGTACCTTCGAGCCCTGGCTGGCCATCTCCAGCATTTCCTCGAAAGTGATTTTTTCTAGCCGCCGAGCGCCTTCGACCACTCGCGGATCGGTGGTATAAACACCATCGACATCGGTATAAATCTGGCACTCATCGGCCTTCAAAGCCGCCGCCAGTGCGACGGCCGAGGTATCGGAACCGCCCCGACCCAGCGTCGTAATATTGCCCTTGCTGTCGACACCCTGAAAACCAGCCACCACCAGCACCCGACCCAATTTCAGGTCGGCCTGCATGCGCTCGACATCAATTTCTTCAATACGCGCCTTAGTGTGGGCGTCGTCGGTGAGTATTCTCACTTGGGCGCCGGTGTAGGAACGCGCCTCACAGCCGATCTTATTCAAGGCCATACTTAGCAGCGCGATCGTGACCTGCTCACCGGTGGACACCAGCACGTCAATTTCACGGGGTGCCGGTGTTTCGGTAATGGCCTCGGAGAGGCCCAGTAGGCGATTGGTTTCGCCACTCATGGCCGACACGACCACCACGATATCGTCACCGCTAACGCGGCAGGCGGCGACTTTTTTGGCCACGGCTTCGATACGCTCGACAGAACCGACCGAGGTACCACCGTATTTCTGAACAATTAAACTCATTTCTTCACTCGACCGCTAACAGTGTGGATCGGCGCTGCAAAATCGCTTTTGGCTAATACCAGTACCCAGCGAATTGCCACCCATCGACGAAGGCGCGCAAATGTACACTAAACAACCAGAAAGCGATACCCGATTAGACAGAGCAGGCTAGGCATTCAAGCGCCTAAGCTCGCCTCAACCCATGCATTCTTCAACCCAGGTAAAGACCGAGTCGAGAGCCGCCGGTAGTGCAGCGCTGTCGGTGCCGCCGCCCTGGGCCATATCCGGGCGACCGCCGCCCTTGCCACCGATTTGCGGCGCGACGAACTGCATTAATGCCCCCGCCTTAATATCAGCGGTAAGATTTTTGGTGACGCCAGCACTGAGGGCAATCTTGCCATCGCTCTCAGCGGCCAGCAGTATCACGCCCTTATCCATGCGCGAGCGCAACTGGTCGAGCATATCGCGCAGGGTTTTGGCATCGGCGCCGTCGATCTTTTTCGCCAATACCGAAACACCGGCAATGGTTTTCGCCTCATCGAGCAAATCACCACCGGAGGCACTGGCTAGCTTCACCTTCAAGGCTTCCAGCTCTTTATTTAAGGCGCGATTGGTTTCGACCAGCGTCGCCGCCTTATCCGATACTGTGGCGCGCCCGGCTTTTAATGTTGAGGTGACCTTATCCAGTGTTTGCTCAAGCTCAGCAAACCAAACGAGAGCAGGGGCACCGGCCACCGCTTCGACACGGCGCACACCCGCCGCCACACCCGACTCGGAGGTAATATGAAACAAACCGATATCACCGGTGCGCTGGGCGTGAGTGCCACCACAGAGTTCGACAGAGAAACCAGCGCCCATGGTCAATACGCGCACACTGTCGCCGTACTTCTCGCCAAACAGCGCCATCGCGCCGCTATTCTGAGCCTCGTCCATCGACATCAGCTCGGTTTGCACCGCGCTGTTTTGACGGATTTGGCTATTCACCATGGCTTCGACCACCTTAAGTTCATCCGCCGTCACCGCCTGCGGGTTGGCAAAGTCAAAGCGCAAACGTTCGGCATCGACCAGCGAGCCCTTTTGTACGACGTGTTCGCCCAGCACTTCTTGCAAGGCCGCGTGCAATAAGTGCGTCGCGGAATGATTGAGCGCCGTCGCCTGTCGCTTGTCGATATCGACCTGGGCTGTAACCGCCTCGCCGACGGCCATTGCACCCTCGACCAAGCGACCAATGTGGATGTGAACATCACCCTGCTTCTGGCAATCACTAACGGCAAAGCGCCCGCCCGCAGCGAGCAACTCACCACAGTCACCCGCCTGACCGCCGGACTCGGCATAAAAGGCCGTACTGTCGAGTACTAACATTGCCTCGTCACCGGCATTCAATGTTTCCACCGCGGCACCCTCGCGAAACAGGCCGCTGATTTTCGCGCTAGCCTGCAAGTCTTGGTAGCCAACAAACGCTGTTTCACCGACTATATCGAGCTGAGCAGTGTCATCAACGCCGAAACGACTGGCCGCGCGGGCGCGGGTTTTTTGCTCTTCCATACAGCGTTTGTAGCCCGCCTCATCCAGCTCATAACCCTGTTCGCGGGCGATATCGTTGGTTAAATCGAGGGGGAAGCCGTAGGTATCGTAGAGTTTAAAGACCACTTCACCGGGTATCACTTTGCCCGACAAGTCGGCCAGTGCGGCCGTCAAAACACCCATGCCTTTATCGAGAGTTTTGCTGAATTGCCCTTCTTCAGCCAGCAGGGCTTTTTCAACCAGGGCCTGCTTGGCGACAAGCTCGGGATAGGCCTCACCCATTTGTTCGACCAGTGGCACAACTAAGGTATTAAAAAAGATACCGCTCATACCCAGTTTGTGGCCGTGGCGCAGGGCGCGGCGAATAATGCGCCGCAGCACATAGCCGCGACCCTCATTGGAGGGCAGCACACCATCGACAATCAAAAAAGATGCCGAGCGAATATGGTCGGCTATCACCCGCAGGGACTTGTGTTCCAGATCAGCACAGTGCGTCGCTTCGGCGGCGGCTTTAATCAGGTATTGGAAGAGGTCAATCTCGTAGTTGCTGTGCACACCCTGCATAATGGCGGCGATACGCTCCAGGCCCATGCCGGTATCGATGGAGGGCTTGGGCAGCGGCGTCATCTCACCACTGCGATCGCGCTCGTACTGCATAAACACCAGGTTCCAGATTTCGATATAGCGATCGAGGTCGTCATCTTCGCTGCCCGGTGGGCCGCCCGGCACGTCGGCACCATGGTCGTAAAAGATTTCCGAGCAGGGGCCACAGGGACCGGTATCGCCCATTTGCCAGAAATTGTCTTCATCGAGGCGAGAAAAGCGCTCGGCACTGACGCCCACCTCTTCCAGCCAGATTTTTTCCGCCTCGGCATCGGAAATATGCACGGTGATCCACAGGCGCTCTTCTGGCAGACCTAAAACTTCGGTGAGAAAGGTCCAGGCCAACTTGATGGCGTCGCGCTTAAAGTAATCGCCAAAGCTAAAATTGCCGAGCATTTCAAAGAAGGTGTGGTGGCGGGCGGTGTAACCAACATTCTCTAAATCGTTGTGTTTGCCACCGGCCCGCACACAGCGCTGGGAACTGGTGGCGCGCTGGTAGTCGCGCTGCTCGGCACCGAGAAAGACATCCTTAAACTGCACCATGCCGGCATTGGTGAACAACAGGGTCGGATCATTGCCCGGCACCAAAGAGCTGCTGGTGACAACGCGGTGGTCGCGCTCGGCAAAGAAGTCCAGAAAGGCCTGGCGGATGTCGGCACTCGATTTTACGTCTAACATAAGGTTCCCGCCCCACTTGGAGCATCAAATAAATTTTAAAAGAAAAGTTAGTGTGCTAAAAATCGAGAACTAAAAGCCTAGCGACGATTCAGAAAAGTTCTTGCCGCCCAATATATGCACGTGCAGATGAAACACCGTTTGCCCGGCGCCGGCGCCGTTATTCACAATCAGACGAAAGGCATCAGCGATACCGGCCTCTTCGGCAATTTTTCCGGCAGCTAACATCAAATGCCCCAGCAGGGCCTGGTCTTCTGTCTCGGCATCGATAATACGGGGGATGATTTTCCGGGGAATCACCAACAAATGTACCGGGGCCTTGGGTGCGATATCGTTGATGGCGATGCAATGCTCATCTTGATAAATAATATCGGCGGGGATTTCACCCTTAATAATCTTGCTGAATAGCGTTTCTTCTGCCATTAACCCTCATCCTCTAAGTGTGTTTGTACGGTACCGTCGCCCGATTAAGGTAAATCAGCTGGGTAAATTAGCGCTTGCGACCCTGTTCTTTTTCTTCGCTGCTCAGCTCCCGCGCTTCACTTTCCAGCATCACCGGAATGCCATCGCGCACCGGATAGGCGAGGCCACTGGCGTAGCAAACCAGCTCGTCACGCTCGCGGTCATATTCGAGGGACGCCTTCGTAACAGGGCAAACCAGAATGCTCAATAGCTGTTTGTCGATCATAATTATCGTCCGCGGTGCAGGGCCATTTACAAGCCGTGAATTTTAAGGCAATCGCCGCCCTAACACCATGTTTGCGGAGATATCTTGGCGCCAGGGTAGGCCGCGATAGAAAACCGCTGCGCACTATTACTGAGCAGCGGGGAAATACTCCAACACCAGCGCCGGGTCGAGTCGCACACTAAACCAGTTAACCCGCCAATCCAGATGAGGTCCCGTGGCTCGACCGCTGGCACCCACCTTGGCAATCGCCTGCCCCGCCACCACGCGGTCACCGGCTTTAACCAATGCGCCGCTGAGGTGAATAAAGGTAGAGGTTAGCCCATGGCCGTGATCGAGCACCAGGGTGCCGCCGGAATAATACATATCGTCATAAACCAGCTTGACGATACCCGCCGCTGGTGCCGTCACCACAGTGCCTGTGGGGCGGGCGATATCGAGGCCATAGTGGGGGTTCTTCGGCACGCCGTTGTAAACCCGCCGGCTACCATAGACACCGGTAATAGGCCCTTCGAGGGGCTTGTGAAAACCTTGCAGGAAATCTTCCCGTTGATCGTTATCCGCCCGCGCCTTGCGCACTAAGCGCCCTTCGCGGCGAATGCGTTCGAGCACCTTGGCCGAGGGCGGCGTGACCGTGCGCTGCGGTACGCCATCGACCCGCTGTATCTTGTATTCACGCTGGGCCACCGGATAGCTGTACTGCCGGCTGTCTTTGCCCCGACTCACCGCCACCACCAGCGGGCCTTTGACATCCCGACCCAGACCGATGACAAAATAACCCTGGGGGGTAAGGCTGACCACACGATCTTGAAACACCACCTTACTGCCCGGTTCCGCGTGTCCCACTAACATTGCGCCTTGCTGCCAAACGCCCTGAAATTCCAGGGCCAAAACCTGCGGAATAAACAAGGTGCCACAGAGCCACAACCAACCAACCAAGTAAAACTTCACTATTGTTTACATCCTCTCATTGATTGTCGAATTATTGAGCAAAGCCCCCCTTACTCACCGAGGGCGGCGCGAATCTGCTCGCCGTTAAAACCCCGGTACTGTAAAAAACGCATACGTTTAGCGCGTTGCTTGATATCAACGGCCGGTAACTCGCCAAAGCGTTTATGCGCCACCTCCTGCGCCAGAACAAACCAGTCGACCTCTGATTGGCGTAAAACAACATCACCATCAACACCGCGCTCACGCAATTCGGCGCGAATCCTTATCGGCCCCTGCCCCTTGCCCACGCGCCAGCGCACAAAGGCCTCGCTAAAGCGCTGGTCCGATAATAGATCATCGGCAACGAGCTGATCGAGCACGGTGTTGAGCAACTCGCTGTCGGGGCAGAGTTTTTTATGTAACTTATCACCCACCTCTTTGCGCGAGTGCTCTCGGCGCGCCAGTATATTCATCGCCGCGACGCGCAGGTGCTTGGCGGTGAGCTTTTTCTCCGGCTCTTGACGATCCAGCGCATCATCTTCAACCTGCTCGCTCATCTCTGCCCCTTGTAGGGAGAGCCAACGCCCGGCTCAGTAGTCGCCTTGAGCGCTTGTTGGCGGGTTATGCCTGTCGCCAGTATTGCCTCTCTTTCAGCCGCAGCCTCGGGTGGGTTTTTAACCAGCCCTAGCCAACCGGCAATGCGTCGAAATAGCGCGCCCACCAAACGCCATAACTTTGGCAATAAGTAAATCACTAGCACCACAAATACCAGCATTAGCCCTAGGAAGGCCCAGGGGTGATTGAGCATGGCCCAGAGGCCGCCAAAAACCAGTACGTCTTCGCCAATAGAGGCGCTCCAATTACTAAAGGGTTCCGGTGAGGTATTGATTAATAAACGTGTCGAAGTCTTGGTGAGGTGGCTGCCCATGGCCATAGAGCCGCCGAGCAAGCCGGCGCCGATTTCCAGCGCCGGGGTAATATCGCCCACGGCACCCGCCGCCAGCATGGCTCCAGCGGGAATGCGGATAAAGGTGTGCAGGGTGTCCCAGGTACTATCCACCCCCGGGATTTTATCGGCAAAAAACTCCACCACATACATCAGACAGGCAATGCCGATCACCAGGGGATCTTGCAAGGTTGCCAGCCCCACAGGCAGCTCAAGATTGCCCGTGGCACCGGCAAAACCGAGTACCGCAACGGCGGCATAAAGATTAATACCACTGGCCCAACCGACACCGAGCACCAAGGCCAGGGTCGTCACTAACTGTTCATAGCTTTCCATCTCAACCCACCTGAGCCAATTCCAAACTCATCAGCGCAAGGACACAAGTCTGTACCTGCCGTCCACTTAGAGCCACCCACTGAAAGTACTACTTTTCGATCTGCACCTCGCGCAACTGGCGATGGGCGAACCGCACCAGCTCATACTCGAAGGGCGAACCCGTTTCATAGTAGCGAAAAGCGGTGTTTTTACGCGTATCAACAGCTCCTAACAGCGCCAAACCGATGCGAATATCATCTTGATTGCCATCATCCTGCAAGGCCAAAAGATCGAGATGGGTATCCAGGGCGTAGTCGACACCCAGACCCGAGGCATCGCGCAGACTCGAAGGACCAAAAAATGGCATCACCAGATAGGGGCCACTGCCCACCCCCCAGTAGCCCAGCGTTTGGCCAAAATCCTCGGATTGCTGATACATGCCAAACTTCTCGGCGGGGTCCCACAAACCCGCCACGCCAACGGTGCTATTCACCACGAAGCGCCACAGGGTAATGCCGCTCGACTTCATCCGCAGCTGTAGCAGGTTGTTAAGTAGATTATTAACTTCCCCTAAATTCGAGAAAAAATTACTCACGCCTTGCTCGACAATATCTGGCGTCAACGCTCGATAAGCCCTTAGTGTTGGTAGAAAAACGGCCCGGTCAAAACGTGCGTTAAAATTGTAAACCCCCCGGTTCATCGGCTCCCAGGGGTCGTAAACCAAGAGTGAGTTTTCGGCTACTTCGGGTTTCACAAGGCGCGCTACCTCGCCCTTCTGCGGAGCTTGCGCCGCCATAAGCTCTTCAATCTTCTCTTGGTTAAGCGGGGCATCGCTTTGCTCTTCCTCTGCCCAGGAATTTGTGCCAAGGCATAAAGCGATGGCCAACACGGCCCCATAACACTGTAATTTATAATTCATTATTGGCCACCCCTCAGAAACGCCACCATGTCTGCCACACTTTCCTTGCTGTCGATATTTCCACAGTGCCCGCCGTGGTCGAACACTTTTATCCTATCGCCCAACAGGCCCTCCATATATTCCAGCTCATCCGGTGCCAATATAATCTCGTCACGATTCGTCACCACACGCACCTGGGCATTGCCGGCAAGAAAGGCTTCAATATGACGGAGACTCGCCTCGCCCAGTAATTGTTTACGGCTTTTGCCCGGATATTTTTTCTGCAAATAGGGAACCACCATATGATCGACGTATTCGGTGAATTTCACTACATGACTGGCCTTGGCGTAGTAGTCCAGTCGCTCACGGCGGCCAAACTCGGTGCCCGGAGGAATGATATAACCGGCTTGCGACATCAGGTCGGAGGCAAAAACCACATTCGCCGAACTGATACGAAAGGAGGTGCCAATCAGGGCCGCGGCACCACTGCGCCCCTCCGGCCCGACACCGCGCGTTGATGGATCCCAGGAGGAGTAGGCGTCATAGAGAAAATCGCCATCGAAGTGCATACCGTCTTTAGGCTCATAACTCGCCGCCAAACGATTCAGTGCTTTATCCAGAAAAGCGCCGATACCTGCCACCCCTCCTTTAACATTATCGTCGAGCAACTGATCGAGAATATCGACCGAGCTGTAGAGGTCCACGGGGGGATTAATCATATAGACTTTCTGCAAATCAAAACTCTTTCGGGTCTGATCCAATTTCGCCACGAAAGCCGCGTGAGCCGCGCCCAGGCTGTAGCCCATGACGTGGAATTCACTGACATCCGCGTCGGCTTTGATTTTTTGGTAGGCCAATTCCATCACCCGATAAATATCTTCCGCATCTTCGGGTAGAAAACCCGGTAGGTTTGACCGGGAAGCATTAATCAGAAAGTTAAGGTAGGTCGGTGAAGACAGGTTAACGACATGAAAACCCGCCTGATACAGCGCTTTTTGCAAGGCTTGCATTTTTTTCGACTGATAACCTGCACCCGTACCGGCAATATTAAACACCAGTGGCGCCCGTCCCTTTTGCAGGGCCGCTGAAAAATGCAAGTCCTCGCTGTACCAAAACAGCTTTGGCACCGGGTGCAAACCCGGCAAGGTATAGTCTTTTACCGGTATTTCAGCGGGGAGTTGCGCTTTATAAAATGACGGCGTACCAATCACCGTGGCGGCGAAACGGTCTTCAATCGGGTACTCACCCGGGGGGCGTTCGCCAGTTGCAAGTACCTCGCCACTGCAACACGCGACCACCAGCCCAATGGCCATTAGCTGTTTCAACATTAATCAATCTCCCTGAATAAAATAAGCCGTAAATGGCAATACCCGCTGGGTAGCGCCTAAAAATGCGCCCACCCCCACTCTTCCCACCTCTCAGCTGAATAATAACAACGTCCTTCTTTCGCTCGCAAGTCTCTGCACACATCCAGCCCCTGACAAGGTCCCGGGAACAAGAGGGAAGAAAATTGGGTTAAGATCCCCGCCTAAACAGCCCCATAATAAGGACCTAGAAATCATGACAGATCGACGCTACGAAAAACTCAGCTGGAAAATTGGCGATGTCGCCATCACTCGCCTAGTAGAGGTAGTACTAAAAGCGCCCATCAACTCGCTCTTTCCCGATGGCACACCCGAGCAATTAAGTGCACACGACAACTGGCTGAAACCCCACTTTCTCGATGCCGACGGCGATATGATTTTAAGCATTCACGCCTTTTTAATTAGCGCCGGCGGGCTCAACATCATCGTCGACACTTGTGCTGGCAATGGTAAAAAACTCCCCCTCTATCCCGAGTGGAACGACCTCAACACACCCTTCCTCGAAAACATGAGCAAGCTAGGCTTCCCCGCCGATAAGATCGACCGCGTACTCTGCACCCATCTGCACTTCGATCACGTTGGCTGGAACACCCACCTGGTCGACGGCCAATGGCTCCCCACCTTCCCCAATGCGCGCTATTTGTTTGGCGCCACCGAGTGGGAATTCTGGAAAGATGAGGAAGACCCCTACGAAAGCCATGCCCTCGACCAAGCCCTGCAGCCCATCTTCGATGCCGGGCAAGTCGACCTGGTCGAGTCCAGCCACCAGATTTGCGATGAAATCAGCCTGATCCCCACCCCCGGCCACACCCCTGGCCACGTCAGTATCCTGATCCGTTCAAAGGGTGAGGAAGCAGTGATTACCGGCGATATGTTCCACCACCCTCTACAAATGGCCAAACCCGGCTGGGTGGATATGGCCGATGTGGAAAGTAGCCTCGCCGAAAAAACCCGCATCGAATTTATGCAGCGCTTTGGCGATAGCGAAACGACGGTGCTGGGCACCCACTTTGCCACCCCCACCGCCGGCAAAATTGTCAGTGATGGCCCCGGTTATAAATTCGAAAGCTAAATATTTTTAAAACTTAATTTTTATGGAGATACCAATGAGTGGCTTAGTTGCAAATAAAGTTGCCGTAATAACCGGCGCGGGTTCCGGTATTGGCCGCGCCTCGGCCCTGGCTTTTGTGCGTGAAGGCGCGAAAGTCGTGCTCGGCGATGTCGACGACGCCGGCGGTGCAGAAACCGTCAAACTGGTCGAGCAAGCGGGTGGCGAAGCCATCTTTGCCCACTGCGACATCAGTCAAGAAGCCGATGTCGAGGCATTAGTTGCCGCCGGTGTTGCCGCTTTTGGCCGCATTGATTGCGCCCACAATAATGCCGGCGCTCCCGGTGAGGGCTTTTCCATCGTCAACGATACGGTCGAAAACTTTGACTTTAACTATGCGGTCAACCTAAAGGGTGCCTGGCTGTCGATGAAACATGTCGCCCGGCAAATGATCGCCCAGGGTGATGGCGGTGCGATTGTCACCACCGCTTCCTACGCCGGCCTGGTTGGTATTCGCAATAGCGGTGCCTATGTCGCCGCCAAGCACGGCGTGGTTGGCCTCACCAAAACCGGCGCCATTGAGCTGGCCTCAAAGAATATTCGTGTTAACGCGGTGTGCCCCGGCCCCATCGGCACACCCTTGTTAATCTCGGCTATCGGCGAGAACGATGCGGCGCGTACGCACATGGAAAACTTGGCACCCATGCGCCGCTTTGGCGAGCCCAACGAAATCGCCAATGCCGCAGTGTGGCTCTGCTCAGACCAGTCATCGTATATGACCGGGGTCTCGCTACCGGTCGATGGTGGTATGGCGGCTACTTAAGTTTTAAGCATATAGCTTTAGCTCTCTTCGCCCCAGCGGGAGAGCTTATTGAAAACGGCGTCAGCAATCAGAGCCCATCAAGCCCGACGGATAAAGTAAATATAGGCCTCGCCCTGCTGATAATGGACGATCAGCTCATGATCGAGAAACTGACAAAACTTGGGGATGTCGCGCTCGGTTGAAGGGTCTGTCGCCACCACCTTAATCACCTGCCCGCTGGCCACATCGCGCACCGCACCGTGCAGCATCATCACCGGCTCGGGACAATTTAAGCCCGAGGTATCAAGTAAGGTATCGAAGTCCGGCGCGTTGGGGTCCGAATTATCACAAGGCTCTTTCATCGCGGTATTTTCTCAGAAGCTGGCGGACAGGAAAAGGGCCAACGCGTATGATGGCGTATAAGCTTACCTTCTTTATCAAAACGCCGGTTTGCCAACACGCCGGTGCCGAGTAAGCGGGCACCACTAATCGATATACGCTATTAGTGACACTTTAGTTTTACACCACGTATTAAGAGTCGAGAATGATCACCGTATTAATCGAACGTCACATCGCCCCAGGCATGGCCAGCACCTACAACAACTTTGCCCGCAAAATGCTGCAAGCCACCGTCTCGGCACCCGGCTTTATTTCGGGTGAATCCCTGCACGGTCTCGAAGATCAAAACGTGCGCTATATTTTGATTAAGATGCAAAGTCGAGAAAACTGGACAAACTGGCTGGCCAGCGCCGAACGCAGACAAGTGGTGTCGCTGCTGTCCTCGATTCTTGTACTACCCGAAAAGATCACGCTACTCAGTCACGGTAGCTAAATCCTCTGAGCAGCCTATTGGCTCAACGCTCTATCCAGATCAAGCTCGCCATACGTCCGGTTTGCCCCTCTCGCCGGTAGGAATAAAAGCGCTCGGTATCGGCATAGGTACAACAGTCTCCGCCGTAGATACGCGCCACCCCTAAACGGCGCAGCTGAATGCGAGCCAGCTGGTAGAGGTCGGCATAATAGTGACCGGGGCGACCTGTTGACGGTATAAAACACGCTGCGCTCGATAGTTGATCTGTTGACGGAGCCGTTGCCAAAAACGCCGCTCTCACCTCGCCACCCACCTCAAAGTGCTGCTGGCTAATGGCGGGGCCCAAATAGGCCGATATAGCAGAGACTTCACCAGCCATCGCCGCCACCGTTGCAGCGAGCACGCCGGCCACGAGGCCACGCCAGCCGGCATGGGCTGTCGCCACCACCGAACCCTCATCGTTGCTCAACAAGACCGGCAAGCAATCGGCCGTCTGAATCACACAGGCCAGGCCGGGCTCACGACTGACACAGGCATCGGCACTGACTGGGGTCTGCTGTTGGATATGAGTCTTTGCATCGACCACCCCAATGCCATGCTCCTGTACCAACCAAGGTAAAGGCTGAGTCAGGGCCAGCTGTGCAGCTAAATCCCGGCGGTTGCGCCGCACTTGTTTTAGACAACCCGCACTGTTATCGAGAAAATTTAGCAGCTTGCCTTGCGCGCCTGTCGGCTGCCCCTGGCGCGTAGTAACGACACTTTTCACCCCCGGGGGCAGGGGCCAGTCCGGTCGTAAATACTGGAAGGTAAAACGTTGCGGATGAAAGTCCTGAGCATACGGCTGTAGATGATTATTGCTGGGGGGCTTCACTCTGCAATGCGTCCAATAGCTGCTGCATGTCCTCCGGCAGGGAGGACTCCCACTCAACGGTTTCGCCCGAGTGAGGGTGAATAAAACTGAGTCGCAAGGCATGTAGTGCCTGGCGGGGGAATTCTCGCAGCGCCGCAGACAACGCCGCACTGCCACCGGCACTTAAACGTAAGCGTCCACCGTAAACCCCATCACCCACCAGCGGATAGCCGAGGTGGGCCATGTGTACGCGAATCTGATGGGTGCGGCCGGTCTCCAGCGCCACCTCTACATGGCAGTGGCCAGCAAAGCGTTCCAACAAACGATAGTGGCTAATCGCCTCTCGGTAGCGACTCCCGGCCTCGCGCCCGGGACGCAACACCGCCATGCGCGTGCGGCTCGTGGGGTGGCGACCGATCGGCACGTCAACCGTACCACCGCCCGTCATCACACCCTGCACAATGGCCTGATAGTGACGCTTCACAGTGCGCTCTTTAAGCTGACTGGTCAGCGAGTAATGAGCCTCCAGCGTTTTCGCCACCACCATCAAGCCAGTGGTGTCTTTATCGAGGCGGTGGACAATGCCGGCACGGGGCACGGTGGCCAACTGCTCACAGTGGTGGAGCAGGCCATTGAGCAAAGTGCCGTCGGGATTGCCAGCCCCCGGGTGCACCACTAGCCCCGCCGCTTTATTGACCACAATGACACTGTCATCTTCGAAGATAATCTCAAAGGGCACCGGCTGGGCCTGCCATTCACCCTCGGCTTGCAACTGCGCGTTGAGGGTCAAGCACTCGCCACCGAGTAACTTTTCACGGGTCTTGCCGACCCGGCCATCCACCAGCAGGGCACCATCGCGTATCCACTGCTGCAGGCGGGTGCGCGAATAGGCGCTGAACAATTCGGCCGCCGCCTGGTCGAGACGACCGCCACACAACTGCGCTGGCACCTGGGCCTGTAAAGAGATTTTACCTTGATCAGAAAGCATTCGGTATTTAGCTTCTCACTGGGCTATGGTTAAATGTCAATTCTACAGGGCGATGCTCGACACGCAAGACCGCTGTAGCGACTTATTCGTATTATCGATTCTCTAGCATTGAGCTTTGACTGCCAACCAATCGGACTCCTCTCCATCATGCGTTTTCCTACCCTCCTGATCCTTAGCTCCCTGTTAATGTCTGCCTGCTCCTGGATGCCCTTTGTCGATCCAGAGGTAACGCCAGAAGAAAAAACCAAGGAGGAGGCCCTGCAGCTGAGTGAGCAAAAGCTGCGCCACAAAATCGACGGCAATCTCAACGCCCGCAATTGGTCCGACGCGATCGTCAATCTCAACGCCTTCGAGGCCCAGTTCCCCTTTGGCAACTATGCCGATCAGGCGCAACTGGAATTAATTTACGTCTACCACGAATCCACCGATTTTGAAGCGGCTATGGCCTCATCCGACCGCTTTATCCGTCTCCATCCGCGCCACCCAAACGTCGACTACGCCTACTACATGAAAGGACTTTCGGCAGCGCTGCAAAACAAAGGCTTATTTAGCGACCGCTCGCCGATCGATGCCACCAAGCGCGATGTCGGTGTCGCTCGTTCGTCCTTCGCCACCTTTGGTGAGTTGATCAACCAGTACCCTAACAGCATCTACGCCGCCGATGCCCGCCAGCGCATGCTCGAATTGCGCAACCGGCTGGCGCGACACGAAATTCACGCCGCCAATTACTACTTTAAACGGGGCGCCCACCTAGCGGCCACCAATCGCGGGCGCTACGTGGTAGAAAACTTCCAGCAGACACCCTCCGTACCCGACGGACTGGCAGTAATGGCGCAGGGCTATTACCTGCTCGACCTCCACGACCTAGCCGCAACGGCAGCGCGCACCTTGGCGGCCAACTACCCCCAGCACCCATCACTCAATAGCCAAGGTGAGTTTCAGTACCAAGCCGCTGCCACCGCCAACACAAAGGCCTGGCTGAGTCGACTCAGCTTTGGCTACTACATTCCCGAAGACCCACCCTTCTTTGATAGCCGGGCCATCTTCAACAACCCGCTGGGCGCAGTTCACGGTGAAGAAGAGCTATCCACCGCCCCACCACAGGATCAATCCCTGCTCAAGACCTTAACTTTTGGCCTTTTTGAGTCGACAGATGAGGCTCAGCAGTAGAACAGTCCGGAGCAAGACGGGGGCAAGATGAAATCTAACCGCCCGCCCCTACCCTAGAACCCGGCGCCTAGCTCTACTCTACCAACAAGACCTACTCTCCCGAACGCCAACCATTGGTGATCGGGTAGCGTCGGTCGCGACCAAAGCCGCGCTCGGTAATCCGCAGGCCTAGCGGTGCCTGCTGGCGTTTATATTCATTAATATCCACCATCCGCAGAATACGGTGCACATCCTCCTCATCAAAACCCTGGGCGATAATATCCAGCGCCGCCATATCCTCCTCGATATACAGCTGCAATATTTGATCGAGTATTTCGTAGGGTGGCAGGGTATCTTCATCGATTTGATCCGGTGCCAATTCAGCCGACGGTGGGCGAATGATCACCGACTCGGGAATCACCTGAGATAGCGTATTGCGATAGCGGCACAGATCAAACACCAGCACCTTTTTGACATCTTTTAGCACGTCGAGGCCACCGGCCATATCGCCGTAGAGGGTCGCGTAGCCCACCGACATTTCACTTTTATTGCCGGTGGTTAAGACCAGCGAGCCCTTTTTATTGGAGATCGACATCAACAGTACGCCCCGAGAGCGGGCCTGCATATTCTCTTCCGTTTTGTCGGCATCCAATCCGGCAAACTCTTCGGCGAGAGCCTCACTAAAGGCATTGTAAATAGGCTCGATGCCGATCACTTTATACGTCACACCGAGAATATCGGCCTCCGCCTGGGCATCATCGAGACTCAGCTGGGAGGTGTAGCGAAAGGGCATCATCACCGCCTCAACGCGATCGGCACCGAGGGCATCGACGGCAATCGCCAGTGTCAGTGCCGAGTCGATACCACCGGACAAACCGAGCACCACCCCTTTAAAGCCATTTTTATTGACGTAATCCCGAACCCCCAAAACGAGGGCCTGATACACCGTGGCGAGATCTTCGGGTGTCGGCACAATGGTTTGCGGCGCCACGGCCACCCGACCATCGGCCAGACTTAGATCGACCGCAAACAGCCCTGGCTCAAACATCGGCGCCTGATAGCAGAGCTCACCCTGGGCATCCACCACCATCGAGCCACCACAGAACACCAGCTCATCTTGGCCGCCAATTTGGTTGACGTAAACAATGGGGATATTGCCCTCGCAAGCCCGCTGGGCAACGGTCGCCACGCGCTCGGTCTGCTTACCCACGTGAAAGGGCGAGGCGTTGATATTAAAGATCACCTCGGCACCCGCTGCCACAGCTCGCTGCGCCGGCCCTGTCGACCAAATATCTTCACAGACACTGAGGCCCACCCGAGCACCACAAATCTCGACCACACAGGGGCTATCACCGGCCTCAAAGTAACGTTTTTCGTCAAAGACTTGGTAGTTGGGCAGGCAATTTTTGGCGTATTGCGCGATCAGTAGGCCGTCTTGTATAACGCCCGCCATATTATAAAGCTGACCCTTTTCCCGCCAGGGATAGCCAATAACGGCGACGATACCCTCACAGGCCTCTGCCACTTGCGCTAAGGCTTTTTCAATGCGAATTTGAATACTGGGCCGCAACAAGAGGTCTTCCGGTGGGTATCCGCAGAGCACCAGTTCGGGGAAAATAACAATATCGGCCTTTAGCTGGTCTCTCGCCTCTATCAAGGTATCGATAACCAGTTGCGTATTACCGGGAATATCGCCAACTAGGGGGTTAATTTGCGCCAATGCAAGTTTCAGAGATGTCATACTACTGGCTATATCCATAAGTGATTAAGCCGACTATTTTCAGCTAAAATTCAGCCAATAGCAAAATCCAGGTAGCGCGATGCAAACAAGCAAGTCCGCCGTCGACTTCGGCCTCCTGGCTCAAGGTGCGACCAGGGTCTATATTTTCTACCGTTGTGCGCTAGCACTGCTGCTCTTGGCCCTGTTCTACGGTGGTGCCGCCAGCCATATCTTTGGCACCGACAACCCCCAACTTTACCAATTGACGGCCATCGGCTATGCCTCCGCGACCACCCTCACCGCCGCCCTCCTACTCACCGGCCACCGCGACACCAGTAATAGCCTGTTATTATTTTCCCAATTTTTAATCGACCTAATCGTCCTAGCCCTGTTAATGCACAGCAGTGGCGGCCTCAGCAGTGGTCTCGGCCTGTTGATGTTGATCACCGTCGCCGCCAGCTCCCTGATTTTCACCAATCAACTCGCGCTGTTAACTGCGGCCCTGGCCAGTATTCTACTGCTCGCCGAAGAACTGATCTCCGCCTATCTGTTACACGACAACAGCCGGGCCATCTTTCCTGCCGGTCTACTCGGTGTTGTGCTCTTTCTCACCGCCGCCCTGTTCCGCGTACTGAACCAGCGCCTGCGTCAAAGCGAAGCCGTCGCCCTGCGTGAATCCGACCAGTCTCTGCACCTGCAAAACCTTAACCAACAGATTATTCAACGCATGCTGACCGGCATCGTGGTGGTCGATACGGCCGGAAAAATTGAGCTGATCAACAACGCCGCCATCGAGCTACTCGGTGCCGAGAGTTCACATATCACGCTGGATAGCGGCACCAATCTACAGGCCAGTCCGCTCTTACAGCGCGGGTACGAAACCTGGCTGAAACAACCCTGGCAGAAAATCCCGCCCTTTAAAGTCAGCGCCAGTAGCACCGAAATCCAGGCCAAGTTCGCCACGCTAGAGCGCAGTGCAGACAACAGCACAATTATTTTTCTCGAGGACACGCGCATCGCCGCGCAAAATGCTCAACGCTTAAAGCTGGCATCGCTGGGCCGGCTCACCGGCAGCATTGCCCATGAAATTCGCAACCCCTTGGGGGCCATCAGCCATGCGGCGCAGCTGCTCGCCGAGCAGCAAGACGGGGCGAGTTCCAGTAAGCGCCTCAGCGAAATCATCATTAAGCACACCCAGCGGCTCAATCAGGTGATTGAAAATGTTAGCCAACTGTCGCGACGCAAGGCGCCCGACGCCCAAGGTCTCCATCTCGAACATTGGCTCAAGGGTTTTCTTGAGGACTACAAAAACAGCAGTGCCGAGGCCGGTATTGTCGACATCGAGATTGAAGATCCCGCGACCATTATCGTCTTCGATACCAGCCAACTTCACCAGGTCTTAACCAACCTCTTGGAGAACGCCCATCGCCACGGCCTCGAATACAGCGCCCTAGCCTGGGCCAAATGCCACTGCCACATAGACCCCCTGACCCAACGACCCTGCCTCGATCTCTACGATCGTGGCCCGGGGATTACCACGGACCAGGTCACACACATTTTTGAACCCTTTTACACCACCTCACGCACTGGCTCCGGCCTTGGTCTCTACCTGGCTCGCGAGCTCTGCGAGATCAACTTTGCCACCCTCGATTACCAAGTGGCGGACAACGACAACCCCGGCTTCTTCCGAATCGGCTTTGCCCACCCCGAACAAGCGCAGCAGAGATTACACAATGACTAAAAAACGAGCGCTAGTTGTCGACGATGAAGCCGATATTCGCGAATTGCTGGCAATGACCTTGCAACAAATGAATCTCGAGGTCGATGAGGCCGAGACCCTCAGCGCGGCGATAGCGGCCTTAAATAAGCAACCCTATGCCTTTTGCCTAACCGATATGAATTTGCCCGACGGCAGCGGTATGGACTTAATCAGTCTTATCCAAAACAAACACCCCAACATGCCCGTCGCCATGATCACCGCCTACGGCAATACCGACATCGCCGTTGAAGCTCTAAAACTGGGAGCCTTCGACTTTGTTACCAAGCCTCTCGAGTTACCCCGGCTGCGCAATATGGTGGAGGTGGCACTGAAGCTTGCCACGCCAACGACAGTAAATTTCAGCAAACAAGCGGGCAAGTTAACCGGCGACTCGCCGGTAATGGACAAGCTGCGCCAACAGATCAGCCGTGTCGCCCGCAGCCAGGCACCGATATTTATTCATGGAGAATCCGGTAGTGGCAAGGAGATTGTCGCCCGCAACATTCACTATAGCGGCCCCAAGGCCGAGGGACCCTTTATCCCCGTCAACTGTGGCGCAATCCCTGCCGAGCTAATGGAAAGCGAATTTTTTGGCCACACCAAGGGTAGCTTTACCGGCGCCCACCAGGATAAAAAAGGCTTATTTCAAAGCGCCGATGGCGGCACCCTGTTTCTCGATGAAGTCGCCGACCTGCCCCTAGCGATGCAAGTTAAACTGCTGCGTGGCATTCAGGAGAAAGCCGTGCGCCCCCTCGGCGCGGAGAGCGAAGTAGCGGTCGATATCAGAATTCTTAGCGCCTCCCACAAAGATCTCGATGTCGAAATCAGTGAGGGTAACTTCCGTGAAGATCTCTACTACCGCATCAATGTTATTGAATTGCAGGTGCCACCGCTGCGCGATCGGCGCGAAGACATTGCACCGCTGACAGACTTATTCCTGAAAAAATTTGCCGCCGACGTTGACGCCAAGCCCGTCGCCTTAGCCACTGATGCCATTGACACGCTCCAGCACTACGCCTTCCCCGGCAATGTCCGCGAATTGGAAAACACCCTGGAAAGAGCCTTCACCCTGTGCGACGGAGAGATTATTACCAGTGCCGATCTACAACTCAAGGCGCGCAAACCTAAGCTTATACTGGAAACTGCAACGAGCCCCGTCACCACTCCAGCCAGCCAAGAAGCCATCGCTGATACGCAACAACACCAACACCAGCTCAATGGCCAATCTATCGATGACTATCTAGCCACCATTGAAAAGGCCCTACTGGAAAAAGCCCTGGAAGAGAGCCGTTGGAATAAGACCGCCGCCGCTGAAAAGCTCGGCATTACTTTTCGTCAACTGCGCTATAAGCTGAAAAAATTAAACATCGAATAATAAGGTCAAATATTAAGCAGGGGTATTCCGCAATTCTTTCGGTACGGAAAAGCGAATACTCTCAACTTTACCCGAGAGCTCTTTGATACAGCTGCTATCGCCGTCTGCGAGGGCCTCGACGAGTTCCTGCACCAGGGTTTCTGGCGCCGAAGCACCGGCACTGACCCCCACTATCGAGTCCGACTCAAACCATTCGCCTTTAATATCGGCACTGCTATCCACCAAATAGGCTTTCGTACCGCAGCGCTCGGCCAGCTCGCGAAGACGATTGGAATTGGAGCTATTGGCAGAGCCGACGACTAACAGCACATCGCACTCCAGGGCCAGTTGTTTAATGGCATCCTGACGATTTTGCGTGGCATAGCAAATATCGTCTTTGCGCGGGCCTTCAATGGCGGGAAAGCGCTCGCGCAGGGCATCAATCACTAAGGCAGTATCGTCCACCGACAAGGTGGTCTGAGTGACAAAGGCCAGGTCATCGGGTCGATTAATCGGCAGTATTGCCACATCATCGACATTTTCAACCAGGTAAATATCACCACCATTGGCATCGTTGTACTGCCCCATGGTGCCTTCTACCTCGGGGTGGCCGTAGTGGCCAATTAACACACACTCGCGGCCCTCGCGGCTGAATTTCTCCACCTCGAGATGGACCTTAGTCACCAATGGACAGGTGGCATCGAAGACCTTGAGACCACGCTGCTCGGCCTCGACACAGACCTCTTTCGAAACGCCGTGGGCACTGAAAATAACGATGGAGCCGCGCGGGATATCTTTCAGCTCATCGACGAAAATCGCGCCGCGCTCGCGCAATTGGTCCACCACAAATTTATTGTGTACCACCTCATGGCGAACATGGATCGGCGCACCAAAAAGATCGAGAGCGCGATTGACGATATCAATGGCGCGATCCACCCCAGCACAGAAACCTCGAGGATTGGCCAGACGCACGTCCATTACTGCTCCTCGGTAACGCTATTATCCACGGCGACAATTTCGACCTTGAAGGTCAGGGTTTTTCCCGCCAGCGGATGGTTAAAATCGACCGTCACTTCATCGTCACCAATACCTTGAATCACACCCGGTAGTTCACCTTTATTGGCATCGGCAAAGGACACCACCAAACCTTCAGACAGCGCCATATCCACGGCAAAACTCTTGCGTTTAACCTGCTGAATATTGGAGGGATTGTGCTGGCCAAAGGCCTTTTCCGGCAGCACCGTAAAGCTGGCTTGTTGTGCCACTGACATGCCGAGGAGATGCTCTTCAAAACCCGGAGGCAAGTTGCCATCACCAATACTTAGCGTCGCCGGGGTTTTCTCAAAATTGGAATCAATCACCGAGCCATCGTCGAGCGACAGGGAAAAATGCAGGCTTACCCGCGAGGCACTGTCAATCGGGCCGTCGGCAATTATTTGTTCAGAACTCATTGTGTACACCTTAGATAGCGGGCTATATGACGCGCTTAATCTCGACGCGAGGCGCGAAAAGAATCAATCACCATGGCAGAGGCACCGACACTGATGGCCGCATCGGCAATATTAAAGGCCGGCCAATAGTAGTCGTTATAGTGCCATTGAATAAAATCGACCACGTAACCGAGGGTTACCCGGTCCCACAAATTGCCCAGGGCCCCGGCAAGGATTAATGCCAGTGCAAACTTGAGCAGGACGGCCGTCGCCGGTGCGCGATAAATCCAAACCACCAGCACCACACTAATAATGCTGGCAATGCCGCCGAACAGCCAGTGCTGCCAACCACCCGCCGTACTCAAAAAACTAAAAGCGGCACCGGTGTTGTGTAGCAAGGTCAAATTAAAAAACCCCGTCAGCACCACCGGCTCGGCGTAATTCAAGTGCGCTGTAGCAAGCCCCTTGGTCCACAAATCAAGCACCAACAAGACCAACGCTAAAAAATAGAACGCTATCACGGAAGTCCGCTTACTCGCCATCAAGAGTCTACCCAGTAAAGCGCTATCACGCGAAACAGCGCTGCTCACCGTCGCCCTCAACATTGTCGACGCAGCGCGCGCAAATTTCGGGGTGCAGGGTATTGGCACCGACATCTTCGCGGTGATGCCAGCAGCGCACACACTTCTCGCCCTTGCTTAATTCAACCTGAATACCGAGCCCGGCAATGGCACTCTCGCTAGCGCCGCTCGCCGGCAAGTCACTTTGCGGAAGTACCGATGCAGCGGAGGTAATCAAAATAAAGCGCAGCTCGTCACCGACTTTCGCCAGGGTACTGGCCAGCTCGCCGTCACAATACAGGGTCACACTGGCTTCGAGAGAACCTTTCAAGCGACCCGCCTGACGCTCAACTTCCAGCGCCTTGTTGACGGCTTCTTTAACGGCGATAAATTGCTGCCAGTCGTCTTCACCTAGGACCTTATCCGTGGCCAACTCAGGTAGCGCATACCACTCGGCAAGGTGCACAGACTCACTGCGCTCACCCGGCAGGGCCTGCCACACTTCCTCAGCGGTAAAACAAAGAATGGGGGCAATCCAACGCACTACAGCTTCGGCGACATGGTAGAGCGCCGTTTGCGCCGAGCGCCTTGCCAGACTGTCACTTTGGCAGGTGTACTGGCGATCTTTAATAATATCGAGATAGACACCACCGAGATCACCGGCACAAAAATTGTGGATTTTCTGGTAGATGCTGTGGAAATTATACGTCTCGTAGGCGCTGTTAATCTCCGTCTGCAATTGCCCGGCACGTGCAATCACCCAGCTATCAAGAGACAGCAATTCGTCGCTGGCCACGCAGTCTGTGGCGGGGTTAAAGCCGTCAAGGTTCGAGAGCATAAAGCGGATGGTATTGCGAATGCGGCGATAGGAGTCGGCGGTGCGACGCAAAATCTCATCGGACACCGTCATCTCACCGCTGAAATCGGTGGAGGCCACCCACAGGCGCAGCACATCGGCACCCAGCTGGTTGATCACCTTTTGCGGGGCCATCACATTGCCCAATGACTTGGACATTTTGTGGCCCTTGGCATCGACGGTAAAACCGTGGGTCAGCACCGCTTTATAGGGCGCCGTGCCGTTAATGGCGATCGATGACTTTAAGGAGGACTGAAACCAGCCACGGTGCTGATCGGAGCCCTCGAGATAAAGGTCTGCCGGGTAACGCAGGTTGGTGCGGCGGCGCAAGACGGCCTCGTGACTAACACCGGAGTCAAACCAAACATCGAGGGTGTCGCTGACCTTGTCGTACTGATCGGCTTCATCACCGAGTAAATCTCGCGCTTCAAGATCGTACCAGGCATCCATGCCATCGCGCTCAACCAGCAGGGCAACCTGCTCAATCAGCGCCGGCGTATTCGGGTGCAACTCGCCGGTTTCAGCGTGGATAAACAACGCAATCGGCACACCCCAGGTACGCTGGCGTGAAATACACCAGTCCGGGCTGTTCTCCAGCATGGACTCCATGCGCGCCTGCCCCCAATCGGGGAACCACTGTACTTTTTTGACTTCGGCTTTCGCCGCGTCGAGCAGCCCATGGGCCGTCATGCTGATAAACCACTGTGGCGTAGCACGGAAAATCAGCGGCGTTTTGGTGCGCCAGCAATGGGGAAAGCTGTGGGTGATTTTACCGTCGGCCAATAAACTGTGGCGTTCACGCAGTAGCTCGACAATTTTCTCATCGACCTTATACACGTGTTCACCGGCGAACAACTCAACGGAGGCGCGATACACCCCGTGATCGTCAAGCGTGTTTAAAGTGCCGATACCGTATTTGCGCGACACAATAAAATCGTCAACACCGTGGTCGGAGGCCGTGTGTACGGCACCCGTACCCGCTTCGGTGGTGACGTGATCACCGAGTAGTACCGGCACCTGTCGATCGTAAAAAGGATGTTGCAGTAACAGGCCTTCCAGCGTTTCACCCTGGCAACGGCCGACAATAGTGGCGTCTTCAATCTGCCAGCGTTCCAGTGCCGATGCCATCAATTCAGCAGCGACCAGTAAACGCCGTGGCTCGCCATTCACCGTGCATTGCAGCAGGACATATTCAAGCTCGGCGTGGAGTGACACCGCCTGGTTGGCAGGTAGTGTCCACGGGGTGGTGGTCCAGATAACGACGGTAATATCACCCTCGCCACTTAGTCCCTCAGCAAAGGCTTCACTGAACTTCTGTTGATCGACAGCGGGGAACATCACGTCAATAGAGAAAGAGGTTTTATCCTCGTACTCCACCTCGGCCTCGGCCAGCGCCGAGGCACCAACCACACTCCAGTAAACTGGCTTATAGCCTTTCACTAGATGGCCGCTTTCGGCGATTTTGCCAAGGGCGCGAATAATATCGGCCTCGTACTGGTAGTTAATACTCAGATAGGGGTCGTCCCACTCACCGAAAACACCGAGGCGAATAAAATCTTTCTTTTGCCCCTCGACCTGACGCAAAGCATAGTCGCGACACTTCTGGCGGAAGGCTTTGTAATCAATTTTGGCACCGGCCTTGCCGTGCTTTTTCTCAACCTGATGCTCAATGGGCAGACCGTGGCAATCCCAACCCGGTACGTAGGGGGCGTCGTAGCCCATCACCGTGCGCGACTTAACGATAATATCCTTGAGGATTTTATTCACCGCGTGGCCAATATGAATATCGCCATTGGCATAGGGCGGGCCGTCGTGGAGAATAAACTGTTCGCGCCCCGCACGAGCCTTGCGAATGGCGCCGTAGAGGTCATTTTGCTGCCATTTCTTTAACATACCCGGCTCGCGCTGGGCGAGGTTGGCTTTCATCGGGAAGGCCGTTTTCGGCAGATTCAAGGTCGCTTTATAGTCGGTCATAAGTCTCTGGTTTAGCTCACTTTCAATTCAGTTCAACGCCGTATAAAGGCACTACACAACGATTTAATTTGATACCGACGAGAAGTACTCTCGAGCGGTTTTAATATCTTGATTTATATTGATTACCAGCTCATCGAGCGTGGTGAATTTCTGCTCGTCACGCAGCTTCTGCTTAAACTCCACGGCAATGCGCCGGCCGTAAATATCACCCGCCCAATCCAGCATATGCACTTCCAGCACCGGCTTTAGCAAATCACCTAAGGTGGGCCGCAAACCGACATTGGCCACGCCCGGTATGCACTCATCATCGAGCAATACCTCGACGGCAAAGACGCCACTCAACGGTGCCCGGTAGCGGTGTAAATTCACATTGGCGGTGGGAATACCCAGTTTGCTACCCAACTGCTGCCCGTAACAGACCTTGCCCGATATGCGAAAGGGTCGGCCCAATAGAGCTTTGGCGGTATCAAAACGACCCGCCTCTAGCTCGGCGCGAATGCGCGTACTGCTAACCCGCTGCTGGTCGGCCTTAATGGTTTTGGTCGAAACCACCTCAAACCCCTGCTTTGCGCCCACTTCTTCGAGCATCGCAAAATCACCCTTGCGATCACAGCCAAAGTGGAAATCGTCGCCAATCACTAGGCATTTAATACCCAAACCGCCAATCAACAGCTGGTCGACAAATTGCTGAGCGGTAAGGCTGCGCATGGCGCGATTAAACTGCAGGCAAACTACCCGATCGACGCCTGCGTCGAGCAGGGCATCCACTTTTTCTCGCAGCCGCATCAAACGCGCCGGGGCCTGCTCGCGGGAAAAGTATTCCCGGGGCTGGGGCTCAAACATCGTGACCACTGAAGGCACTGCATAAAAATTGGCGCGCTCATTGATCTGGGCAATAATCTTCTGGTGACCGTGGTGCACACCGTCAAAGGAGCCGATGGTGGCGACGCAGCCTCGGTGCTCCTCGCGCAGGTTGTGCAAACCTCGAACAAAGAAATCCACCACACCATTTGCCACTGCCAGAGCCCATCCCATCAAAACGAGGAATTATACCCAGCCCAGCCGCCGAAAGGCAGCCCTGCCGTGAGAAAGTTAAACGATAGCCAATACCGCTATGCTCGATAAGCCGCTCAACAAACTACCTTGCCGGGCTGCGCAATTGCTTAAGACGAAAACCGCACAGCAACAGCGTTGCCGCGTAGGCGATAAAACCAGCACTACAGATGCCCAGCACGGTCAGTGCCCGGGTCAAAAAACCCATCGCAAACCAGTCGCCGTACCGACCCAGGCAAAGGTATAAGACCCCAGCCATCGTGACATTGGCCAGTAGTAACATCCCGGCAAATCCAGCCCAGCCCGTTGATGCACGGTACACGCCACTGCGACGCAAACCGCGAAACAGTAAACCCGCATTCAGAAAGGCGGCAAAAGATGTTGCCAACGCCAGCCCAGCGTGGCCGAGAGCAAAGTAATGGTGTAAGGCCAAGACAAAAATTAAGTTCATCACCATATTCGCGGCCATCGCCACCAAGCCAATCTTTACCGGTGTCTTGGTATCCTGGCGAGCAAAATAACCCGGCGCCAGCACCTTGATCAGCATAAATGCCACCACACCCAGGGCGTAGGCGCGCAGGCTAAAGCCCGCCATCACAATATCGCGCCGGTCAATCGCGCTACCGTCGTAAAATAGGGCCGCTAGTAGCGGCTCAGCGATCATCATCAGGGCAATCGAGGCCGGCACCGCGATTAACAATACGAAGCGCAGCGCCCAGTCGAGGGTGGCATTAAATTCTGCCGGTGATTTGGCCGCGTGCTGGCGTGAGAGACTGGGCAGAATAACCGTCGCTGCCGCTACGCCGAAGACACCCAGGGGCAACTCCGCCAGCCGGTCTGAATAGTAGAGCCACGACACACTGCCGGTGGGTAAAAAGGAGGCAATGACGGTGTCGAGCAGTAGATTGATCTGACTCACGGAGACGCCAAAAATAGCCGGCGCCATCAGCCGCAGAATTTTTTTAACCCCAGGGTAGTGCCAGTCCAGCTTTGGCGAGGGGAGCAAATGGATATTCGCCAAAAAGGGAATTTGGAAAAGCATCTGAATAACACCGGCAGCAAACACGCCCCAGGCTAGGGCAAACACCGGCTGCTCAAACCAGGGGGCAGCGACCAGCGCGGCACTGATCAAACAAACATTCAGCCACACCGGGGTAAAAGCCGGCACGGCAAAACGGTCGTAGCTGTTTAGAATGCCACCGGCAAAACCGGTTAGAGAAATAAACAGTAGGTAGGGGAAGGTCACCCGAATCATTTCGGTAGTGGCCTGGAACTTGGCGGGATCGCCAACAAAACCCGGGGCAAAAAGCCCGGCAAGCATGGGCGCGGCGATCACCGCAACAACCGTGAGCACAATTAACACCGAACCCAGGGCGCCCGCCACTCGGTCAATTAACTCTTTTACCGCCGCATGACCGCCTTCGTTGCGATACTCGGTCAGCACCGGCACAAAGGCCTGGGCAAAGGCTCCCTCGGCAAACAGACGGCGCAAGAAATTGGGTATTTTAAAGGCGACAAAGAAGGCGTCGGCAAAACCATCGGCGCCAATCACCCGCGCAAACACCACGTCGCGAATCAGCCCGAGTATCCGCGACAACATGGTCATGGCGCCGACAATGGCACTGGAACCGAGTAAACCTCGGCGGGGCTTGGACGGCACTGAGGGTTTCGGCGGCACTGGGGTTTCGTGCAATGGCTTATCCTAATTCTGGGAGCTTGGTAATTGACGATAATCATCGAGTCACTGGCGCCAGACACCTCGGCGAAAAGCACTCAAGCAGCGCACTCTCTATTGCTTGCATCGTCTTTTATCGTAATATCGCGACACAACACGTGAAGGCGAACAGTGTAACGGTGCGGCGGGTCAGCACCAAGGGCTAGACTTATGCGCTCAAAAAACACCCAAATGAGGCCCCGGTGAACATTGAATTCCGACCACGTCGCCCCCAGATAGGACTGAGTATATAATTGGGAGATTCCATTGGAACAATATCGAGGCACCACCATTCTCTCCGTCCGACGCAACGGCAAAGTCGTTATCGGCGGCGATGGCCAGGTATCACTGGGCAATACCATCATGAAAGGCAACGCGCGCAAGGTCAGGCGCCTGTACAACGACGAAGTGATTGCCGGCTTCGCGGGCGGTACCGCCGATGCCTTTACCCTATTCGAACGCTTTGAAGCCAAGCTGGAAGAGCACCGGGGCAATATCGTCCGCGCCGCCGTCGAGTTGGCCAAAGACTGGCGCACCGACCGCATACTGCGCCGCCTCGAAGCGCTGCTCGCGGTCGCCAATAAAGACGCTTCTCTTATTATTACTGGCAACGGCGATGTCATTCAGCCCGAAGACGATCTTATCGCCATCGGCTCCGGCGGCCCTTTCGCCCAGTCAGCGGCCATGGCCCTGCTCAAGAATACCGACCTGAGTGCTCGCGACATCGTCGAAAAAGGTTTGGAAATCGCCGGCGATATCTGCATTTATACCAACCACAATCGCACCATTGAAGAGCTCGACAGCGTGGTCGCTGACAAGCCCGAATAGCATAAGCTCAGGGCCGAACCATGAGTCTCGGCCCGAGCGATACCAAGCAGTCAATTTTAGGGAACAAGCCATGTCTAATATGACCCCTCGTGAAATCGTCCACGAGCTCGACCGCCACATCGTCGGCCAAAACCAGGCCAAGCGCGCCGTCGCTATCGCCCTGCGCAACCGCTGGCGCCGCATGCAGCTCAATGAAGAGCTGCGCAATGAAGTCACCCCCAAGAACATCTTGATGATCGGCCCCACCGGTGTCGGCAAAACCGAAATTGCCCGCCGTTTAGCGAAGCTATCCAACGCGCCCTTTATCAAGGTTGAAGCCACCAAGTTCACCGAAGTCGGTTACGTCGGTCGCGATGTCGAATCGATTATCCGCGACCTGGTCGAAACCGCCGTCAAGTTACTGCGCGAGCAGGAAGTCACCAAGGTTGACCAGCGCGCCAAGGACCAGGCCGAGGAGCGTATCCTCGACGTACTGCTGCCCCCGGCCCGCGGTGACGACGATAAAGTCGAAACCGGAGACTCCAGCGCGCGCCAACTGTTCCGCAAAAAACTGCGCGAGGGCGACCTCGACGACAAAGAAATTGAAATCGATCTCAGTGCCGCCGCCCCCAATGTCGAGATTATGGCGCCCCCCGGCATGGAAGAGATGACCAACCAACTGCAGGGCATGTTCTCCAATATGGGCGGCGGTAAGACCAAGACCCGCAAGCTCACCGTTGCTCAGGCCCTGAAACACCTGACGGAAGAAGAGGCTGCCAAGCTGGTCAACGAAGACGATATTAAAGCGCGCGCCATCAACAATGCCGAACAAAATGGCATTGTCTTCATCGACGAACTCGACAAGGTCGCCAAGCGCGGTGAAACCTCGGGTAGCGATGTCTCCCGCGAAGGTGTACAGCGCGATCTGCTGCCACTGATTGAGGGCTGCACCGTGTCGACCAAGTACGGCATGATCAAGACCGATCACATCTTATTTATCGCCTCCGGGGCTTTCCACTTTTCCAAGCCCTCCGATTTGATCCCCGAATTGCAGGGCCGCTTGCCGATTCGCGTCGAACTCGATTCCCTCAACGCCGACGATTTTCAGCGCATCCTCACCGAGCCCAAAGCCTCACTCACCGAGCAGTATCGCGAGCTACTGGCCACCGAGGGCTTGAGCGTCAACTTTAGCGACGAGGGTGTAAAGCGCCTGGCAGAGATTGCCTCCGAGGTCAATGAGCGCACCGAAAATATCGGCGCACGCCGCCTCCACACTGTGCTCGAGCGCCTGCTCGAAGAGGTTTCCTTTGAAGCCGGGGACCTCGCGGCCGACGGCAAAACGATTGAAATCGATGCCGCCTTCGTCGACCAGCACCTCGATGCTCTAGCCAGCGATGAAGATCTGTCGCGCTTTATTCTTTAACTCGCTATTTAGCTAACGGCAACGTCAGCATTTACTAAAGGCCCCTATGCCCCTACTTCGACTCGACAACGTTAGCCTGCACTTCGGCACCCGCGACCTGCTTAAATCGGTCGACCTAACCCTGCACAAAAACCAGAAAATCGGTTTACTGGGTCGCAATGGCGAGGGCAAAACCACGCTGTTAAAACTGCTCGGCCAGCGCATCCAGGCCGACAATGGCGAGTACTGGTTGCGCCCCGGCTGTAAGATCGCCTGGCTGGAACAAGACCTGCTCGTCGCCGACGAATCCTCGGTGTACGACATCGTCGCCAGCGGCCTCGAAGAAGTGGGCGCTCTGCTCGCCGCCTATCACCACAGTATTAATGACGGTGACATGGACGCCATGGCCCGCGTGCAGCACGAGCTAGAGGCCAAAGATGGCTGGCTGCTGCAGCAAAAGGTCGACACCATTATCAGCCAACTTGAGCTACCCGCCGATGCGCTGATGAAATCCCTGTCTGGCGGTTGGCGCAAGCGTGTCGCGCTGGCCAAGGCTCTGGTCACCGACCCCGACATACTGCTGCTTGATGAGCCGACCAACCACCTCGATATTCTCGCCATTGAATGGCTTGAAAATCAGCTGAAAAGCTTTCGCGGCGCACTGATTCTGGTCACCCACGACCGGGCTTTTCTGCAGCAGGTCGCCAATGAAATCGTCGAACTCGACCGCGGCACCCTCCACGCTTGGCGCGGCGACTACCGGGGTTTTCTGGTTTACCGCGAGCAGCAAATGGTCGAGGAAGAGCGCGCCAACGCCCTGTTCGACAAAAAACTCGCCCAGGAAGAAGTCTGGATACGCCAGGGGATTAAAGCCCGCCGCACCCGCAACGAGGGCCGCGTGCGCGCCCTAAAAAGCCTCCGCGATGAGCACTCCCAGCGCGTCAGCCGCCAGGGCAAGGCCGACTTCAGCATCGAAACCGGCGGCACCTCCGGCAAAATCGTTGCCGAACTCGAACATGTCAGCCACAGCTTTAATAACGGCCCGGTGATCGACAACCTATCACTGAAAATTATTCGCGGCGACCGCATCGGCTTTGTCGGGGCCAACGGCGCGGGTAAGTCGACTCTGCTGAAAGTCCTGCTCGGCGAACTCGCCCCGCAACAGGGCACTGTCAAACTCGGCACCAAAATGGAGGTTGCCTATTTTGACCAGCTGAGAAATCAGCTCGACCCCGAAAAAACCCTGCTCGACAATGTCTGCGGCGGCCAGGAATTTATTACCATCAACGGTAAAGACCGCCACGCCATTAGCTATTTAAGCGACTTTTTGTTCAGCCCCGAGCGGGTGCGCCTACCCTGTAAAGCGCTCTCGGGTGGCGAACAAAACCGCGCCATTTTGGCCAAGCTGTTTAGCAAGCCCGCCAATATCTTGGTACTCGATGAACCCACCAACGACCTCGATATCGAGACTTTGGAACTACTCGAGGAGATCCTGCTCGACTTCAAGGGCACGGTACTGCTGGTTAGCCACGACCGGGAATTTATGGATCACACCGTGACCCGCATCCTCACCTTTGATGGCCAAGGTAAAATCAGCGCCCACGTCGGCGGCTACAGCGACTGGGTAGCCCGGGGAGGTAAGCTCCAAGCCGAGAGCCAAACCGCTGGCGGCAAAAAAAACACGTCTCCAGCCGCGAACTCACCAGCGCCGGCCCAGCCCTCAACAGCTGTAGCAGAGGCCAAGAAAAAGCGCTCCTACAAGGACCAGAGAGAACTAGACGCCCTACCCGCGCAACTGGAAAAACTCGAACAGCGCCAGGGCCAGCTCGAGGAGGAAATCGCCCAAGCCGGCTTTTATCAACAGGATAAAACAAGCCAAGACAAAACCCTCGCGGCCTTGTCGGCCCTGCAAATAGAACTCGAGCAAGCCTACCAACGCTGGGGCGAGCTGGAAGACTAAGCCCAGGCTTGGCGGCCAACTTGACGCCAAGAGATATTACGCCCAGTTATGTGAATTGACACCTTTGCGCCGCTGACTTATGGTTACCGGCTAATTCACTCAAGGAGAAGCCCCATGCCAAAATCTGTTGAAATTGCCCCCGGCCACTACCGTGAATCCTACGGTCGTTACCTCGAAGACTTTAAAGTCGGCGATCTTTACGAGCACCGCCCCGGACGCACCATTAGCGAGACGGACAACACCTGGTTCACCCTGCTGACCATGAACCAGCACCCCCTGCATTTCGATGCCGAGTACGCCAAACACAGTGAGTTTGGCAAGATGCTGGTCAACAGCACCATGACCCTCGCCATTCTTTGCGGTATGAGCGTTTCAGATGTCAGTCAAAAAACCATCGCCAACTTGGGCTGGAAAGAAATCAAGATGACCGCCCCGGTTTTTATCGGCGACACCCTCTATGCCGAGTCAAAAGTACTGGAGATTCGCGAATCGAACAGCCGCCCCAACGCCGGCATCGTGACCATTCTCACCACTGGTAAGAACCAGGATGGCGTCGAGATCTGTAACTTTATACGCTCCATGCTGATCCCCAAAACCGGCCATGCCGTGGACGACAAAGCTAACTACTAGCCCCTGTCGCATCAAGTCATACCCGGCTGTTAATCGTCTATGATTAACAGCCGTACCACCCTCCTCAATATGTACGGCGCTGCGTAGTTACACCACCGCCACTCGATACGAGAGCTCCCATGTCAAACGAAGAAGAAACCCTCATCCTCGACAGTGTTAACCGCTGGTTACAGCGCGATGTTGCCCCCTTTGCCCACGACCTTGAACAGGCCGACGAGTACCCCCACGCCATGGTCGAGCAGATGAAAGAGCTGGGGCTGTTTGGCGCCACCATTGACCCCGAGTACGGTGGCCTCGGCCTCAGTGCCTCCACCTACTCCAAAATCGTCGCCGCCGTGGCCGAGGTGTGGATGTCGCTGTCGGGGATATTCAACTCCCACCTGATTATGGCGCGCTGTGTACAGAGCTTCGGCACCGAAGAGCAAAAGCAAAAATACCTGCCCCGCTTCGCCACCGGCGAACTGCGCGGCGGCATTGGCCTCACCGAACCCGATGCCGGTACCGACCTGCAGGGCATTCGCTGTACGGCTAAAAAAGATGGCGATTACTATGTCGTTAACGGCTCAAAAGCCTGGATCACCAACTCTATCGAGGGCAGCGTCATCGGCCTGCTGGTGAAAACCGACCCCAGCGCCACCCCGCCCCGCAAGGGCATGAGCATGTTCATCGCCGAAAATGGCGAGGGCTTTAATGTCAGTAAGAAGCTGAAAAAACTTGGTTATAAAGGTATCGACACAGCCGACATCAGCTTCGACAACTACCGCGTCCACAAAGACTGCCTGATTGGTGGTGTTGAAGGGCAGGGCTTTTACAATGCGGTGGGCGGTCTCGAACTGGGTCGCATCAACGTTGCCGCTCGCGGTGTCGGCGTTGCTACCGCCGCACTGAAACAAGCCACCGCTTACGCCCAACAGCGCAAAACCTTTGGCAAACCCATTTGCGAACACCAGGCCATACAGTTGAAGCTCGGCGAAATGGCCACCCGCACCGAAGCAGCTCGTCTGTTATTGGAGCAAGCGGCGAAAGCCTTTGACAGTGGCGAGCGCTGCGATATGGAAGCCGGCATGGCCAAGTACTTTGCCACCGAAGCCGCCGCCAAAAATGCCGACGAAAACCTGCGTATTCACGGCGCCTTCGGCTACTCCTGTGAAGCCGACGTCGAGCGCCTCTACCGCGATGCACCGCTAATGATTATTGGCGAGGGCACCAACGAAATGCAGCGCATTATTATTTCGCGCCAACTGATCGAGCGCAATCCCATCTAGCGTCTTGCCCTCCTTTGTGGCACCTTAAGCTCTTGTACTTATACATCTAATAAGAAAATACAGGAGCTTAAAGTGAGCAAACGCTATTACGAAGATCTCAGTTGGCAAATTGGTGATGTCTCCATCACCCGCCTGGTTGAAGTGGTACTTAAATCGCCGGTCGAAACCCTCTTTACCGATGGCACTGCCGAAGGCCTGGCACCCTACGCCAGCTGGCTAAAGCCCAATTTCATCGATGAAAATGATCAACTACTGATTAGTATTCACGCCTTCCTCATTCGCTCCGGCGACATGAATATTATTGTCGACACCTGTTCGGGTAACGGCAAAAAACTCCCCTTGTTTGACGAGTGGAATGACCTCAACACGCCCTTCCTCGAAAACATGACGGCGCTGGGCTTTACCCCCGAAACCATCGACCGCGTGCTTTGCACCCACCTGCACTTCGACCACGTCGGTTGGAATACCCAAAAGGTTGGCGACGAGTGGCTGCCCACCTTTCCCAATGCGCGCTACTTATTTGGCGCCACCGAATGGAAGTTCTGGATGGATGAGGAGGACCACTTCGACACCGGCTGTCGTGAACAAGCCGTACTGCCCATACTCGATGCCGGCCTGGCTGACCTCGTGGAATCGAACCACATCATCAATGACGAAATCAGCCTCATCCCCACCCCCGGCCACACCCCCGGTCATGTCAGCATTCACATCAGCTCAAAGGGGGAGCAGGCGATTATCACCGGTGATATGTTCCACCACCCCTGCCAAATGGCCAAACCCGGCCTACTGGATATCGGCGATGTCGAGCATGATAGAGCCGAGCAAACGCGCATTCAATTTATGCAGGACTATGCCGATGGGCCGGTGCTGATTTTGGGTACCCATTTTGCGACACCGACTGCGGGTAAAATCATCAGCGATGGTGATGGTTACAAGTTCGAGAGTTAAAAAGACACAGTGATTTCAAGCCAGTTACTTTTAATTGGGGTCAGGCTCGAATGGCACTTACTTAAGCTTTTTTGTATGTCCATTTGCCCTGATTTCTGCCCTTGCTTCCTCTCGTGACTTCATCAATAGCGGCATCGGTTTGGGCCTCCTTTTTACGACTCTCGGCTCTATTCGCCCCTGTCGCTGTGCCATCAGGGAAAATAACAAGGCCCTATCGTCATCAGAATGGGCCACGATTTGCTGACCCCAGGCCAGCCATAATTGCAAACAGTGCTTAAAGCTCAGTTGGTGTGCTAATACGTCGGCGAATAGTGCTGATTGAGCCATTAATAAGCGAATCAGGTTATACCCGAGAAAATAGACCCAGACTTCTTTTTAAATCATTTCAGGTGTCTTACAGCTCAAGGTGTCCATGCCTAGAGTGGTTTTAAGATGACGAAAATCTACTTCAATCTGCCAGCGCTTTTTATAAAGCGCTTTAAGACTGGGTTTAGGCATTTCTTTAGGCTCCAGCCAGGTGGTAATGAGTGTTTAGCCGCCGACATGGAGTTCGCGAATCACCAAGCTATCAGGTACCTTGTTAAAATATGCAAGGGTCATCCAGTCAGGTTTTTTCTTGGGTTTTGCTAGCGTAATCAAATGGTCTTTAGCACCCAAACGCTTGCCTCTGCGGTAATCAGTGACCCGTTTACGCGCCCCCATTTTCTAAAACAGCGCATCAACGCCTTTATCCTGCAGGGCATTAACCAGGAAGTAGGTACCAAAGAACGCATCACCTAACACAGTCGCCTGTCGTAGGGGTAGGCTGCTTGATTGGCCAGGGTATCAGGCATCGTTAAGGTGGTGCCATCAATCACATAGACGTGTTTGCCTTGCCAGTGCCACGGGTCGGGAGTTTCCTGCTGTATTAATCGCCCTGTTTGGCAAGCCAGCGCTGAAACCATCGTTACAGGGAGGCGTTGTCGAGCCCGACAATAGCTACCTGTTGCGGTGCTGATGAGGGGTAATCCGCCGATCAGGCGTTTAACAGCCGAGTCATTCACCGCTTTCTCGCAGGAACGATCCTGGTTAAGTGCCTGGGCTAGAAACATCGAAAGGGTTTCTGTCGGTGGAAATTGCCGTTCCCTATGTTCTGGTATTAAAGACTCGGCTGTAGAGAGCAACTCTGGACTGGCCACCCTCTTGAAGAAGCTATAAGCGTCATTCTTTCGGGCGTAATGTTGAATCATTTGTTGTTGATGCCGGGCAAGTTTGTTATTAATAGGCATTAAGGCAGGCTCTCGATGATTGCTATTTGTTTGGTGCAATCAGCCTATCATTGATCCTGCCTTTTCTTTCTATTTTCAAGGTGTTGCGCTTAAGTAAGTGCCATTCGAGTCTGACCCGAATGGCACTTACTTAAGCTTCTTAGCATGACCATTTTTCCTGATATCAGCCCTCGCTTCCTCTCTTGTCTTCATTAATAGCGGCATCGGTTTGGGCCGCCT
>MAAT01000061.1 GCA_002162815.1 Gammaproteobacteria bacterium 53_120_T64
CAACACTCTTCCAATACATAGGGCCTCGTCAGAGGCCTATTAGATAGGCGCGATAAACACTTATGCCAAAACGCAGTGATTTACACAGTATTCTGATTCTCGGTGCCGGCCCGATTGTGATTGGCCAAGCCTGTGAGTTTGACTACTCCGGCGCCCAGGCGTGTAAAGCGCTGCGTGAAGAGGGTTACCGGGTAGTGCTGGTGAACTCGAATCCGGCCACCATTATGACCGATCCGGCGATGGCTGATGCCACGTACATCGAGCCCGTTGAGTGGCGCACGGTGGCGAAAATCATCGAACAGGAGCGCCCCGACGCCGTCTTGCCGACCATGGGTGGGCAGACCGCGCTGAATTGTGCCCTCGATCTGGCCCGCGAAGGCGTACTCGAAAAGTTTGGTGTCGAGTTGATTGGCGCCAGCAGTGACGCTATCGACAAGGCCGAAGATAGGGAGCGCTTCGATAAGGCAATGAAGGCCATCGGCCTCGAAACACCGCGCTCCTATATTGTCCACAGCCTGGAAGAAGCCTTACAGGTACCGGATCAGTTCGGCTACCCCTGCATTATTCGCCCCTCGTTCACCATGGGCGGTTCCGGTGGTGGCATCGCCTATAACGGTGAGGAATTTGAAGAAATTTGTAAGCGTGGTCTCGACCTGTCGCCGACCAGCGAGCTTTTGATCGACGAATCCTTGATCGGTTGGAAAGAGTACGAAATGGAGGTGGTGCGAGACAAGAACGACAATTGCATCATTATCTGTGCGATAGAAAATTTCGACCCGATGGGTATTCACACCGGCGACTCCATTACCGTGGCCCCGGCGCAAACGCTGACCGATAAAGAATATCAGTTGATGCGCAATGCCTCGGTTGCCGTATTGCGTGAGATCGGTGTTGAGACCGGTGGTTCCAACGTGCAGTTTGGCGTCAATCCGGAAGACGGCCGCATGGTGGTGATTGAGATGAACCCACGGGTGTCTCGTTCATCGGCGCTGGCCTCGAAGGCGACGGGTTTCCCCATCGCTAAAATAGCGGCCAAGCTGGCAGTCGGCTACACCCTCGACGAACTCAAAAACGATATTACCGGCGGTAGTACACCGGCCTCTTTCGAGCCCAGTATCGATTACGTGGTGACTAAAATACCGCGCTTTGCCTTTGAAAAGTTTCCCAAGGCCGACTCCATATTGACCACGCAAATGAAATCGGTGGGTGAGGTGATGGCGATTGGTCGCACCTTCCAGGAGTCGATGCAGAAAGCCCTGCGTGGCCTCGAAGTTGGCGTTTCAGGCTTTGACCCCCACGTTGATCTGGCCAGTGATGGCGCCGAGGCGACGATTCGCGAGCAGCTTGCCTCCGCTCAGCCCGAGCGTATCTGGTATATAGCCGATGCCTTCCGGGCGGGGATGAGTCTCGACGACGTCTTTGAGTTGACCAACATCGACCGTTGGTATTTGGTGCAAATTGCCGATCTGGTACAGGTCGAGCAAGGCTTGGTCGGCACTGATCTCGCCAACCTTGATGGGCCGTCTTTATACGGTCTGAAGCGCAAGGGTTTTGCCGATAAGCGCATTGCCGACTTAATCGGTGTTGGCGAAGCCGAGGTTAGGGGACGTCGTCGCGAACTGGACATTAAGCCCGTCTACAAGCGCGTTGATACCTGTGCGGCGGAGTTCGCTACCGATACCGCCTATATGTACTCCACCTATGAAGAGGAGTGTGAAGCGGCACCGTCGAACAAAGACAAAGTTCTCGTACTCGGCGGTGGTCCGAACCGCATTGGCCAGGGCATTGAGTTTGATTATTGCTGCGTGCATGCGGCACTGGCGCTGCGTGACGATGGCTATGAAACCATTATGGTCAACTGTAATCCGGAGACGGTTTCGACGGATTACGACACCTCGGACCGCCTCTATTTTGAGTCGGTGACCCTCGAAGACGTGTTGGAAATTGTCGCCCTCGAAAAGCCGGTCGGCGTGATTGTGCAATTCGGTGGCCAAACGCCCCTGAAGTTAGCACGGGCGCTTGAAGCCGAAGGCGTGCCGATTATTGGCACTACACCCGATGCCATCGACCGTGCGGAAGACCGCGAGCGCTTCCAGAAAATGATTGAAAAGCTCGGCCTGTTGCAGCCACCGAATGCCACAGTGCGCTCGGTCGAAGCGGCGGTTGAGAAGGCGGCGGCGATTGGCTATCCGCTGGTGGTGCGACCCTCCTATGTGCTCGGTGGTCGGGCCATGGAAATTGTCTACGGTGAGGATGAGCTGAATCGCTATATGCGCGAGGCAGTACAGGTCTCCGACGATTCGCCGGTGTTGCTCGACTACTTCCTGTCCTCCGCCATTGAGCTGGATATTGACGCGGTCTCCGATGGCGAAGAGGTGGTGATTGGTGCGCTGATGCAGCATATCGAACAGGCCGGTATTCACTCCGGTGACTCGGCCTGCTCACTGCCACCCTATAGCCTGCCCGCCGATGTGCAGGAAGAGATGAAAGAAGTGGTCAAAGCCATGGCGCGTGAACTGGGCGTTAAAGGCCTGATGAATGTGCAGTTGGCCTGGCAGGACGAGAAAATTTACGTGATCGAAGTCAATCCACGTGCTTCGCGCACCGTGCCTTTTGTCTCCAAATGCATCGGCGTATCGTTAGCTAAAATTGCTGCCCGCTGTATGGTTGGCCAAACGCTGGCGCGACAGGGTTTCACGAAAGAGATTGTGCCCGAGCACTTTAGTGTTAAAGAGGCGGTCTTCCCGTTTAATAAATTTCCCGGTATCGACCCCATTCTGGGCCCAGAAATGAAGTCGACGGGCGAGGTAATGGGCATCGGTGCAACCTTTGCCGAGGCCTATGCCAAGGCGCAGCTCGGCGCCGGTGATGAGATTCCCGCTAAGGGCACGGCCTTCCTCAGTGTTCGCGAGCGCGATAGGGGCGAGGTCGTCGATGTCGCCAAGCAATTGACCGATCTTGGCTTTAAGCTGGTATCGACCCGAGGTACCGGGCAGTTAATTCTCGATGCTGGCCTTGAAGTAGAGCTTGTTAACAAGGTTAAAGAGGGTCGACCGCATATTGTCGACATGATCAAAAACGGCAAAATTGATTTGATCGTCAATACCACCGAGGGTCGTGTGGCGATCCAGGATTCGGCGACGATTCGCTCCAGTGCAGAGGCGAAGGGTGTTTATTACACCACCACATTGGCCGGCGGCAATGCCGTGTGCATGGCCCTGCGTCACAGCGGCGATGTACAGGTGCGAATTTTACAAGAACTTCACAAAGATAAGTAAAAGCGACAGCAAGGGCGAGTGAGTATGAATAGCAAAGTGCCAATGACAGTGTTGGGTGAAGCCAGTCTGCGTGCAGAGTTGGAAGATTTAAAAAAGGTGCAGCGCCCACGTATTGTCGCGGCGATTGCCGAGGCTCGTGCCCACGGTGACTTGAAAGAAAATGCCGAATACCACGCTGCGCGTGATGAGCAGAGTTTTACCGAAGGGCGCGTGCAGGAAATTGAAGGCAAGTTGGGTCACGCTCAGGTGATCGATATCAGTAAATTGCCCGCCGGTGATAAGGTCATCTTCGGCGTTACTGTGACCATTATTAATACCGAGAGCGATGCCAGCGTCACTTACACCATCGTCGGTGACGATGAGTCCGATATTAAACAGAATAAAATATCCTATCAGTCGCCTATTGCGCGGGCGTTGATTGGTAAAGAGATTGGCGACGTGGTGGTAGTGAAGGCACCTTCGGGCGATATCGAATATGAGATTGATGAGGTCTCCTATGGCTAAGCTTTGGGGCTTTTAAGGCAGTACCTTTAATAATAATGAAATAGGGAATAGACGATGCGATTGAAGACACCACGGGTACATCCGATACCGCTCGAAGAGTGGAATGAGGCACAAAAAGAAGCGCTGGGTAAGGCGAAAATGGGCGGCCGAGTGCTGAATATATTTAAAACCCTGGCCAATCATGCAGGCTTAGCCAAGCGCTGGATGGTGTTTGCCAACCACATTATGGGTAAGTCAGAGATTACTCTGCGCGACCGGGAAATCGTTATCCTGCGCATCGGCTGGCTGTGCAAGTCGGGCTATGAGTGGGGCCAGCACGTCGTTATCGGCAAAGAGTGTGGCATGAGCGATGCAGAGATGGAATTCATTAAGGAAGGCGCCGAAGCGGCTCATTGGCAAGAAAACGAAGCCCTGCTGATTAAAGCCACGGACGAGCTCCACGGTGATGCCTTTATTGGCAATGAGACTTGGCAGGGCCTGTGCAAGCATTACAATACCCAGCAAATTATGGACATCGTGTTTACTGCCGGGCAGTACAACCTGGTGTCGATGGCCCTGAACACCCTCGGTGTTCAGCTCGATGAGGGTATGACCCTCGATCCCGATCTGGTGCGTTAGCCTTAAGCTAGACAATCTGGCTCATCACTTGTCTGGTCGCCACTAGCGGCCTCAGAAAGTATAAAAGAGGAAATACCATGCAATATTCAGATTACGAACACCTGCTGTTTGATCTTAAGCCCAACGGCGTATTGACCATCACCATCAATCGCCCCGAAGTCATGAACGCTACTAATGCGCGCCTGCACTGGGAACTGACCCAGATTTGGGACACGGTTGCCGCCGATGATGACACCAATGTTGTCGTGGTCACGGGTGCTGGTAAGGCCTTCTCCGCGGGCGGCGACCTGAACTGGGTTGAAGGCCAGGTCGGTGACGCTGCAGGCGTGCAAAGAATTCAGAAAGAAGCTGCCGATATCGTCTATCGCTTGCTGGCACTGGAAAAGCCGGTTATCTCTGCCATTAATGGCGTCGCGGTAGGTGCTGGTTTGGCTGTTGCTTTGATGGCCGATATTAGCGTGATGGCTGAAACGGCTAAGTTTACCGATGGCCACGTTAAGCTGGGTGTTGGCGCAGGTGATCACGCGGCGATTATTTGGCCTCTACTTTGCGGCATGTCCAAGGCCAAGTACTACCTGATGACCGCCGAGTTTATCAATGGTGTTGAAGCAGAGCGCATGGGTATGGTCAGCCTGTGTTTACCGCGCGAAGAAGTACTGCCGAAAGCGATGGAAATCGCCGACAAACTGGCCGCCGGTAGTCAGCAGGCCATTCGCGGCACTAAGTCGACACTCAACGGTTGGATGCAAATGGCTGCGCCGATCTTTGAAAATTCTCTGCGCATGGAGATGCTTTGCTTCCTCGGTGAAGACGCCGCTGAGGGTATCGCTGCGGTGAAGGAAAAGCGCCCTGCGGTTTTCCCATCGGCAAAGAAAGCCTAGTAAACGTTGCTGTTATTTGCGTAGCGTCGAGCTTCTAAAGCGAGGCTGGAAGGCCGAGTAAAATGGCTCGAGGCAAAAACCCGCGTTCGTTGACGCGGGTTTTTTTATGGCTAGGATTTGTTGTGGGCATGGCTATAGGCTGTGGGATGGTGTCATGCACGCCGTGCAGAAACAAAAAACCCCGCTTCAAAGAGCGAGGTTTGATGGTGGCTGAAATATTAATCGCAACTACGATAATTTTCGTAAGGTAGTTGTATCTTGTTTCGGCCTTAAGCGTTGATAGTTTGCACCCCAGCTTGTAACGACAAGCGGGTTAAAACGAGAATTGCAGTTCGCTTAGTGAATAAGGAAGCTGCAAATCGGCTTTAAGCAGACATCGCCTTAATCTTGGTGTTGAGGCGGCTTTTATGTCGCGCTGCTTTGTTCTTGTGCATCACGCCGCCTTTGTCGGCAATGCGGTCGATAACGGGCACGGCAGCGGCGTAGGCGGCCTTGGCAGCTTCGACATCGCCGGATTCAATCGCGGCGATAACTTTTTTCAAAGAGGTGCGAGCCATGGAACGCATGCTGGCGTTGTGCTGGCGTCGATTTTCATTCTGTTTAGCGCGTTTGCGTGCTTGGGGTGAATTTGCCACCTGGCGTTGCTCCGTATTAAGTTGAGTCTGATTTCGAGGTCGGGCATTTTACAGCGCGCGTTAATTTATATCAATAGCCGTGCCATCTGCTCTTCGTTTGCGCTGTTGGCTCAGTGCCCAGTCAATATGTTCGCTAACAAGAGGCGAGGCTTGGGGTAGGGCCTGTTGCAGAGCCTCGATGATTTCATCGGAGGCTGGGGCGTTGCCGAGGCCGATGGCGAGGTTGCGCTGCCATCTCTCATAGCCAATGCGGCGAATCGGCGAGCCCTCGGTGCGCTGTAAGAACTCCTCTTCGGTCCACTGAAACAGGGTGGTGAGTTTACTGTTGTCGAGGCTGTGACGGGGGCGAAAGTCATCTTCAGCGGTGGCTTTGGCGAAGCGATTCCAGGGGCAAATAATCTGACAGTCGTCGCAACCGAAGACTCGGTTGCCGATGGCCTCGCGAAATTCTAGGGCAATGGGGCCTTTGTTTTCGATGGTCAGATAGGAAATGCAGCGCCGGGCATCGAGCACATAGGGCTCGGGAAAGGCATCAGTAGGGCAAATTTTTAGGCAGGCGCGGCAATTGCCACACTGCTTTTCAGCGGCGGGGGTATCGGCGGGTAGCTCGAGGCTGGTGTATAGCTCACCGAGGAAAAACCAGGAGCCGGCCTCACGGTTGAGTATAAGCGTGTGTTTGCCGATCCAGCCTAGCCCGGCCTGCTCGGCAATGGGCTTTTCCATCACCGGGGCGCTGTCGACAAAGGGTCGTTGAATCACCGGCTGCTGGCTGTGTTGCTCTATTTTTTTGGCGAGCTTGGCGAGGCGCTTGCGGATCAGTTTGTGATAGTCCCGACCTAGGGCATAGCGTGAAACATAGGCACTGTTGCCGTCTTTTAGACGGGCGATGATCTTGGTGTCGGGTGACAGATAATTCATTCTGACGCTGATGATGGAGACGGTGCCGGGTAATAGCAGTTCTGGTCGCCAGCGCTTGTCACCGTGTTCTGCCAGCCATTGCATGGAGCCGTTGAAGCCCTGGGCCAGCCACTGCTGCAGACGCTCGCCGGCCTGCTCGAGATCGATGTGAGTGAAGCCCACTTGTTGAAAGCCAAGCTCATGACCCCAGCGGCGAATGTCGGGACGCAGGTCCTTGGTCGTCGTGCCGGCGGCGGCAGGTGTGTATTGCTTGGCTGGCATTGTTGCAGCGTACTCCGATTATCGTGGGGTCTTTAGGTGAGAGCCATTTCGCTCTCATGCTGTGTTGTAAAAAAAGGCCTGCAGTTGCTAGAGCGGTACTGAGTTGCTTATTTACATTCGGAAACCCGTTCTCTGCGGGATTTTCGCCTTGCGGGGCAACAAAATTATCTCTCATGCAAAGGACTCGTCGTATAATTCTGACAGATCTCAGGGAAAAGCGAATGATAAAAATTTCAAACAGGCTCTATACCGCGAGTGCGGTGCGTGAACTCGATCGTCGGGCCATCGAAGATGAAGGTATTCCGGGTATTGTGCTGATGAAGCGGGCCGGCCGTGAGGCCTTTGAGGCCCTACTTGCCCGCTGGCCCGAGCCTGAAAAAATCACCGTGTTTTGTGGCGGCGGCAATAATGGTGGTGACGGCTATATTATTGCCGGTCTAGCTCAGCAGCGAATGATTCCCGTTGAAATTATTCAGCTCGCCACTGAGCAGGCATTAAGTGGTGATGCCCATCGCGCCTGGGCCTTTGCCAATGACAGCGGCGTAGCGATGCAGTCCTGGCAGGATTATCTGTCGAGTGGGGCAGGGCTGGCCAGCGGGGTCGTCGTTGATGCCTTGCTGGGTATCGGTGTTAGTGGCGAGGTGCGTGGTGATTACCGTGGCGCCATTGCAGATATCAATCAATCGGGCCTACCGGTATTGGCTGCGGATATTCCCTCCGGCCTGTGCAGTGACACCGGTGCGGTGCTCGGCAGCGCCGTCGCGGCCGCCATGACGGTGACTTTTATCGGCATTAAGGTCGGTTTGCTCACGGGTCGAGGGCCAGCCCTGACTGGCGAATTACAGTTTCGCGACCTGGCTGTGCCGGATCTTGTGTATGAAGGTTTGGGCGAGCAAAAAATGCCCTTGGCAGCGCAGCGACTCGAGCTTGAATCATTGTTAGCGGTCTTTCCCCCGCGCGAGCGCGATGCCCATAAGGGCCGCTTTGGTCATGTGCTGGTGATTGGTGGCGATAAGGGCTATGGCGGGGCGGTGGCGATGGCGGCAGAGGCGGCACTGCGTGTGGGTGCCGGTTTGGTCAGTGTTGCCACTCGTCCGGAACACGTGCCGGCGCTGTTGGCGCGGCGGCCCGAATTAATGGTTAAGGCTGTTACCTCGGGGCAGGAGCTGGAACCCTATTTACAGAGCCCCACGCTGATTGTTATTGGCCCGGGCCTAGGGCGCTCCCCTTGGTCGGAGCAAATGTTGCAAAAGGCGATTGGCAGTGGCTTGCCGATGGTGGTGGATGCCGACGCCCTAAATATTCTCAGTGAGGGCCGGGTTGGCGCTAATGCTAGGGCTAATGTTGGTGCCGATGCTAGCCCTTGGGTGTTAACGCCCCACCCCGGTGAGGCGGCGCGGTTGTTGGCGTGTAGCAATGGTGATATTCAGGCCGATCGGTTCTCAGCCTGTCGACAAATCGCCGAGAAATATTCGGCCACGGTGTTGTTAAAGGGCGCCGGCACACTGATTGCGGGGCCAGCTCTGGCTAGTGATGGGGGCGATGGCGATAGCGCGGAATCCTCACTGTGGCTCTGCCCCTACGGCAACCCCGGTATGGCCAGTGGTGGCATGGGCGATGTGCTGGCGGGGATTATCGGCGGCTTGTTGGCTCAGGGTTTAGCTACGGCAACGGCGACCTGCCTGGGTGCCTGTTTGCACGGTGTGGCGGCCGATAGAGCCGCTGCGGAGAGCGGTGAAAAGGGTTTGCTGGCCACCGATTTACTGATGCCCCTGCGGCACTTGGTCAACGCTCGGTGAGTGCCAGCTGCGCCTTTGATATCGCCTCAGAGGCTGCCATGGTCGCCTTTGGCGAGGTCTTGGGTGAGGTCTTGTCGACGACCAGCCAGCAACAGGTCGCGGTTGTCTATTTACAGGGCGACCTGGGTGCGGGTAAAACTACGCTCTGTCGCGGCGTGCTGCGGGCCTGTGGTCACAGCGGCGCGGTGAAGAGCCCTACTTACACCCTCGTGGAGCCCTATCAGTTAGTGCGGGTCACGGTTTATCATTTTGATCTCTATCGTCTCGGCGACCCCGAAGAACTTGAGTATATGGGGATCAGGGATTATTTTGAGCCGGGTCATATTTGTTTAATTGAATGGCCCGACAAAGGGCAGGGGATATTACAGGCCGCCGATCTGGAGATCGCCATTGCGGTGACTGCTGCGGGCCGGCATTTGAGTTTGGTGGCGCATACTGCCCAGGGCGAGGCCGTTGTAGCTGGAGTGCGCACAGGATTTACAGCGAGTATCATTGGTGCGAAAAGAGGGGGGGAAGCACCATGTTGAGCTTAAGCGCCGCCGTGATTGCCAGAGGCCGCAGCAGTGGAGTGGTGGGTCTACGCTGCTTGGTGTTGTTTTTGCTGAGCTGTTTTGGTGCGCTGCCGATGGTTGCGCCGGCCGTGGCAGCGGCTCCCAATACC
Organism: Gammaproteobacteria bacterium 53_120_T64; assembly: GCA_002162815.1. GTDB lineage: Bacteria > Pseudomonadota > Gammaproteobacteria > Pseudomonadales > Porticoccaceae > Reddybacter. Next base: position 9,556 of record MAAT01000061.1, read on the forward strand.
GCAACCACTAAGGTTGAGGGTATTCGTCTGTGGCGCGCGCCGGATCACACTCGGCTGGTATTTGACTTGTCGGCGATGGTCGAGCACAAAATATTCCCCCTCGAAAACCCTCAGCGCCTAGTGATTGATATTAAACAGGCGACACTGGCTGTCAAATCGCCCCAGCTAGAGCTCGCCAAGACGCCTATTGCCGCGTTGCGCAGCGCCCAATTTGATGGTGACAGCTTGCGCATCGTGCTCGAGTTGCGCGAAAAAATTAACCCCCGCAGTTTTGTACTGGCGGGCAATGAGCAATACGGCGACCGGCTGGTGATCGACCTCTATGACCGTGCCAAGCAGACCTCGCGAACCGTTGGCGATGTTTTGGCCGGGCAAAAAGCCCGCGATATTGTGATTGCGATCGATGCCGGCCATGGCGGTGAGGACCCCGGCGCCCTCGGCCCCAAGCGCCTGCTTGAAAAAAATGTAGTGCTGGCCATCGCCCGTGTTCTGCAGCGCAAGGTCGATCGGGAGCAGGGCTTTCGTGCGGTGATGGTGCGCGATGGCGATTACTATATCCCCCTGCGCAAGCGCACCGATATCGCCCGTAAACACCGCGCCGATCTGATGATCTCCATTCACGCCGATGCCTTTCGGCAGGCCTCGGCCAATGGGGCCTCGGTCTACGCGCTGTCGACGCGCAGTGCTACCAGTGAGACCGCGAGTTATCTGGCGAAGCGGGAAAATCGTGCCGATTTAATTGGCGGTGTCGGCAGCGTGAGTCTGGCCGATAAAGATAAAGTCTTGGCCGGTGTGCTGCTGGATTTATCGATGACGGCGACCTTAGAGAGTAGTCTGGGCGTGGGTACGCAGGTGCTGCGCGCTCTCGACGGTGTTGCCCGTCTGCATAAAAAACGCGTCGAGCAAGCCGGCTTTGTGGTGTTGAAATCGCCGGATATCCCCTCGATCTTGGTCGAGACGGGCTTTATTTCCAATCCTAAAGAGGCGCGTCGGCTGGCTCAGCCGGCCTATCAGCAAAAAATTGCCGGGGCCATTTTTAGTGGTGTGAAACGCTATTTTCAGGGCAAGCCGCCGGCGGGTACCTTGTTAGCCGAGCGCAAACGCAAATCTGGTGTGGTGCATATCATTGCTCGTGGTGACACTCTGTCGGATATCGCCCAGCGCTATCACGTGTCGATCAGCGATTTGCGCCGTTACAATCGTCTTAAGTCATCGCGTATTAAAATTGGCCAGCGTATTAAAATCCCCGTCTCCTGATAACCAACTTCTGAGTCTTTAATTTTTAATGTCACGTATTCATTTGTTAAGCCCCCGTTTGGCGAATCAAATCGCCGCCGGGGAGGTGGTTGAGCGCCCGGCCTCTGTGGTTAAAGAGCTATTGGAAAACAGTCTCGATGCCGGGGCCGATAGCATCGATATCGATATCGAGCAGGGCGGCATCAAGCGGGTGCGGATTCGCGACAACGGCTGTGGTATCGAAAAAGATGACCTACCCCTGGCCATCAGCCGCCACGCCACCAGTAAAATTCTTGCCCTGGAAGACCTCGAAGCCGTCGGCACACTGGGCTTTCGCGGCGAGGCCCTAGCTAGTGTTGCCTCCGTTTCACGACTGACCCTGAGCAGTAATACCTTGAGCGAGGGGGCTGGCTGGTTGGCCCGTTGTGAAGGGCGGGATATGACGGTGGATGTCGAGCCGACAGCCCACCCGCGAGGCACCAGCGTTGAGGTGCGGGATCTATTCTTTAATACCCCGGCGCGGCGCAAGTTTCTACGCACCGAAAAAACTGAGTATTCGCGCATTGATGAGGTGGTTAAGAAGCTGGCCCTGAGCCATTTTAACGTCGCCTTTCATCTGCGCCACAACAATAAGCCGGCGCGCCGTTTTCCCGCCGCCACCACACAGTTGGAGCAGGAGCGTCGTGTCGCGGCCGTTTGCGGCCCTGCGTTTATGGAGCAGGCGCGCTTTTTTAATACCGAGGTGGATGGTTTGCGTTTGTGGGGCTGGTTGGGCGCGCCGACCTTTTCGCGTAGTCAGGCCGATTTGCAGTACTTTTTTGTCAACGGTCGCAGTATTCGCGACAAGGTGGTGAGCCATGCCGTGCGCCAGGCCTATCAGGATGTGCTTTACCACGGTCGCCACCCGGCCTATGTCTTGTTTCTTGAATTGCCCGCCACAGATATTGACGTCAACGTTCACCCCACCAAGCACGAGGTGCGCTTTCGCGAGAGCCGCACGGTGCACGGTTTCCTCTACGGCTCACTGTCGCGCATCGTTGCTGAAATGGGGCCGGGCCGGGACGAGGGCGAGCAGTCATCGGACGTATCTGTTGCTGGTCTCTCCTTCGGAGGGGCTGATGCGCCGCCGATGAGACAGGGCGATAAGTCGTTGTCCTATCAGCACCCGGTCGCTTTCTCTGCCGGCGAGCGCGGTTCAATCCGCGATCAGATGTCGGTTTATCAACTGCCCGAACCATCGGCTGGTACTGCGACAAATAATAGCCTGCAAAACGCCGAGGCCGAGCAGGCTGAAATTCCGCCCCTGGGTTATGCCCTCAGCCAATTGCGCGGCATTTTTATTCTGGCCGAAAATCGTGAAGGCCTAGTGCTGGTCGATATGCACGCCGCCCACGAGCGCATTACCTATGAGCAAATGAAAACGGCCTATGAAAGTGTCGGTGTCGCCGCGCAACCGCTGTTGGTACCCGAGGCACTGGCGGTCAGTGAAAAAGAGGCAGACTGTGCCGAGAGTCATTTGCCCTTGTTTGAAACCCTGGGTGTTACTCTACAGCGCGCCGGACCGGAGAGCCTGATGGTGCGAGCCGTGCCTGCTTTATTGCGCGGTGCGAATGTCGAACCCTTGATTAGAGATGTGCTCTCCGACCTGCTGACTCACGGCACCACGCGGCGTATTGAAGAGCAAATTAATGGCATTTTATCGACCATGGCGTGCCATGGCTCGGTGCGTGCGGGCCGACAGTTAACGCTGACCGAGATGAATGCTCTATTGCGTGAAATGGAGGCGACCGAGCGCAGTGGCCAGTGTAACCACGGTCGTCCAACCTGGACTCAACTATCGATGACTGAGCTCGATGCTCTATTTATGCGAGGGCGCTAGAAATGGTTGATCAAGGCATACCGGGGCAGACTGCAGGCGATCAGCGCCCGCCGGTGATTTTTTTAATGGGCCCGACGGCCTCGGGCAAGACCGACCTGGCTCTGCAGCTTTGCAAGGTCTTGCCCTGCGACATTATCAGTGTCGACTCCTCCCAGGTTTATCGCAGTATGGATATTGGCACCGCGAAGCCCGAGGCAGAGGTATTGCGCGAGTCACCCCACCGGCTAATTAATATTTGCGATCCGGCCGAGGTCTATTCTGTGGGTGAGTTTTTGCGCGACGCGCGCCGCGAAATCGACGACATTAGCGCCGCTGGACGCATCCCGCTGTTGGTTGGCGGCAGTATGTTGTATTTCAAGGCGCTGCGCGAAGGCCTCGCCGACTTACCGCCAGCGAATGAGCAGGTCAGAGCGGAGATTGAGCAGCAGGCTGCCGACAAGGGCTGGCCCTTTGTCCACGCCCTGTTGGCGGAGGTTGACCCCGAGGGTGCGGCGGCGATACACCCCAACCACTCCCAGCGCATTGCCCGGGCGCTCGAGGTGTATCGCGTTAGCGGCCAGCCCCTGTCCCAATTAATACAGCAGCAGTTGCAAGAGGGGCGAGGTGTCCCGCCTCTCGGCAACGATTACCGTATCGCTCAGCTGGCGCTGATACCGACTGACAGAGCGGCGTTGCATCAGCGTATTGAGCAGCGTTTTACAGCCATGCTCGAGCAAGGTTTTGTCGAAGAGGTGAAAGCCCTGCGCCAGCGCGGTGATCTGAATGCGGACTTGCCCGCTGTGCGAGCCGTTGGCTATCGCCAGATCTGGGCCTACCTCGATGAGGAGTACACTTACGACGAGATGTTGGCGCGTGGTGTGGCGGCGACACGCCAGTTGGCCAAGCGACAGCTGACTTGGCTGCGGGGCTGGCCTGAGCTAGGTCGTCTGGAGCTCGATTTTCAGAGTGGCGATAGCGCGCAATCGGGCGAGGAGGTTTTGTCGAGGGCATTGGTTATTTTGCGAAGTAGCGCCATATACATCAACGTTGGCGGGTAGTATCATGCGCGGCTCAGTTTGGCGGCGGTAGGACGGGCTAGTTGGCTCTGTATTATTGCCATCGTCATATGTTATTTGCGTCTATTTAGTGTTTCTACTTTACTAAGCGTAGTAATTACTAAAATTAGTTGCTTGTCACCGCTCAACCTTTTGGGAGAATAACTATGTCAAAGGGGCATAATCTACAAGACCCTTTCCTCAACGTCTTGCGTAAAGAGCGTATTCCTGTATCAATCTTTCTGGTCAACGGCATTAAATTGCAGGGCCAGGTTGAGTCATTTGATCAGTTTGTTGTGCTACTTAAAAACACCGTCAGCCAGATGGTTTATAAGCATGCCATTTCGACAGTCGTACCCTCGCGTCCCGTCAAGCTGCCTATGGCAGTACCTAGTGAAGAGGACGGGGAAGATTAGGAGGCTGTTTGTTTTTTGATCGCCCCGAATCCGGTGAGCTCTCTGTTCTTGTCCACCTGAATTTAAACAGTGAGCGCGAACCGGAAGATCCTCGAGAATTTGAAGAGCTGGCCATTTCCGCCGGTGGCGACCCGATTGCCTTTATTACCGGCAGTCGAGATGTGCCCACGGCGAAATTCTTTGTCGGCACCGGCAAGCTTGAAGAAATAAAGCAGGAAGTCGATAGCAGCGGCGCGGGTCTGGTAATCTTTAATCACAATCTAACACCCAGTCAAGAGCGCAATATTGAACATGTGCTGGCCTGCCGGGTGCTTGATCGCACCGGTTTAATTCTCGATATTTTTGCTCAGCGCGCACAAACCCACGAGGGTAAGCTGCAAGTTGAGCTGGCCCAGCTCGAGCATATGAGCACGCGACTGATCCGCGGTTGGACTCACCTCGAGCGACAAAAAGGCGGTATCGGTCTACGGGGGCCGGGAGAAACCCAGCTCGAAACCGACCGTCGGCTACTCCGCGTGCGCATTAAATCCATTCTTAAACGCCTGGTAAAGGTGCGAGTTCAGCGCGAGCAGGGGCGACGTTCACGACGCCGGGCCGAAGTGCCCACCGTATCGTTGGTGGGCTACACCAACGCCGGCAAGTCAACCTTGTTTAACCGTCTTACCGGGGCCGATGTCTATGCGGCCGATCAGTTGTTCGCGACTCTCGACCCGACGATGCGTGCCTTTAAAGTGCCGGAGGTTGGCTCGGTGATTTTTGCCGATACGGTGGGCTTTATCAGTCACTTGCCCCATAAGTTGGTGGAGGCTTTTCGCGCTACGCTTGACGAGGCGTCCAATGCGACATTGTTATTGCATATCATCGATGCCAGCGCCGAACAGCGTTTAGAGAATGTCGAGCGTGTCGATGAGGTATTGAATGAAATTGGTGCCGGTGATATTCCGGTACTAAAAATTTACAATAAAATTGATTTGCTAGATGGAGTCGAACCCCGTATTGAGCGCAATGGCGACGGTAAGCCCCTGGCAATCTGGCTGTCGGCGAAAGATAATATTGGTATCGATTTGCTGCCGCTGGCACTGCGTGAATTATTGAGTCATGATCAGATTCAGGGTGTCTGCGCTTTGGGGCATGAGCTGGCGCGTTTTCGGGCGCAATTGTTTGAGGCCGGAGCGGTGCTCAAAGAGACGGTGCGGGACGATGGTGTTAGTTTGCTCGAAGTAAGTTTACCGAAGGTTGAGTGGCTACGTTTGTTGAAAGCTGCCGGCTTGTGTGCGGAGCAGGTATTAGTGCAGCCAGTAATCACCGCTGCCATAGCGCAGGGCTCGGTACCCGAGTAGATGGTTTTAATAACTAAATAAAAGCGCAATACAATAGTCACCCCTCGTAGCGAGGGTATCTGGGCCCATCGGGCTCTATATTGTCGATATTAAATATTCATTGGCGCCAGTTGTTGATGTTTGCTGGCTTTTCAATCAGGGCTTGTTAGAATTTGCGCCTTGTGTTTTTCATTGGAGTGAGTAATGGCTTGGAATGAACCGGGTGGTGGTAAAGATCCCTGGGGTGGCGGCAATAAGAAGAATGGCAGCCCGCCCGATCTCGATGCGGCCCTGAAAGATATCGGCGACAAATTCGGCAAAATCTTTGGCGGCGGCTCCGGTAGTGGCGGCGGCATAGGTAGCGCTGCAATTATTGGTGTGTTGCTTATCCTTTCTGTGATTTGGGGTCTCCTCGGGTTTTACCAGATCGACGCAAAAGAACAGGCTCTGGTGCTGCGCTTAGGCAAGTTCCACGAAATTGTTGGCGATGGACTGCACTGGAATCCGCCGCTGGTCGATATTGTCACTCGAGTACGTGTTACTGAAGAGCGTCAATACCAGACTCGCGGGCAAATGCTGACTCAGGATGAAAATATTGTTGAGCTACCCTTAACCGTGCATTACAACATTAAGTCGGTGAAGGACTTTGTGCTCAATGTTAAAGCGCCGGAGTACAGTTTGCGCCATGCCACCGACAGCGCCTTGCGCCACGTGGTGGGCAGTAGCGGTCTCGACGCAGTGGTCTCGACGGGTCGAGAACAGTTAAGTATTGATGTAGAGACTCGCTTGCAGACCTACCTAGATGGTTACGGTACGGGTATCAATGTCGTTAAAGTCAACATTCTCGAAGCCAAGCCACCATCCGCAGTAAAGGCTGCCTATGATGATGTGATTAAGGCGCGGGAAGACCGAGAGCGGGTGATTAACGAGGCTCAGGCCTATGCCAACGGCATCGTGCCGGAAGCGCGTGGTCGTGCCAAGCGGGTGCTTGAAGAGGCCAAGGGTTATCAGGCTCGCGTCGTTGCCGACGCCGAGGGTGAGGCGGAGCGCTTTGATAAACTGTTTCACGAGTATCAAAAAGCCCCCGAGGTTACTCGCCAGCGACTCTATCTCGACACCATGCAGTCGGTGATGGAGAACAGTTCTAAAGTCATGGTCGATGTTAAGGGTGGCAACAACATGCTCTACCTGCCGCTCGATAAAATCATGCAGCAGCAGGCGTCGAGCACGGGCAGAACTAGCGGCCAGGTGAGGTCGCTGTCGTCGGCCGATATCAATCTTATTACGGAGGCGGTGATTGACAGAATTCGCAATCAGTCAGCCAATAACCAACGCCGGGAGTCGCGCTAATGAACCAGAGATTTCCAAGTTTTTTAGTCCTTGTTGTGCTGGCGATTACCTTTAGCAACAGCTGTATCTTTATTGTTAAGGAAACCGAAAAGGCGGTTAAGCTTCATTTTGGCCGCATTGTCGAAGCTGACATTCCCCCAGGCATTCACCTGAAGTGGCCGATGGCCGACAAGGTGCATAAATTTGATGCGCGTATTCTGACTCTTGATGCCGAACCGAAAAGCTTTTTGACCCGCGAGAAAAAGCGCTTGATCGTCGATGCCTTTGCCAAGTGGAAGATCAAAGATGTCGAGGTCTACTACAAGGCGACCGGTGGTGAGGAGGCTGTGGCCCACTCCCGTTTAGGTGACCGTGTTAACGACGGTCTGCGCAACCAGTTTGGTACGCGCACCTTGCACGAAGTGGTCTCCGGTGAGCGCGATGCCTTGATGGATAACATTACCGAAGAGTTGAATAAAACGGTTACCGAATCCCTGGGTGTCGAGGTTGTCGATGTGCGCGTTAAGCGTATCGATTTACCCTCCGAAGTGAGTGAGCAGGTATTTCGCCGCATGAAGGCAGAGCGGGAGAAAGAAGCCCGTGAACTGCGCTCCATCGGTAAGGAAGCGGCCGAGGAAATTCGCGCCGATGCCGACCGACAGGAAACCATTATTGCCGCTAATGCTTATAAAGAAAGTGAGCAATTGCGCGGTGCCGGCGATGCGGATGCGACGGCGATTTACTCTGCCGCTTACAGCAAAGACCCCGAGTTTTATGCCTTTACGCGCAGTCTTAAGGCCTACAAAAGTGCGTTTTCTTCGAAGGGCGATATTTTGTTAGTTGAGCCCGACAGTGAGTTTTTCCGCTACTTGAAGAGTTCGAAAGGGCTGTAAGCGCACTGAGAATAGGGCTAATGGCCGCTGTGGCGGTGCGCCCCTTGGGTCGATCGCGGAAAAAATACAGCCGTTGATTGCCCCGGGTGGTAAGATAGCAGCAGAACCGGGGCAGCCCGGTTTTTTTGCGACTGTCGCAGGCTTAACGGAAAATTTTGATAGGCGATGTCCCCATAGGCTGTGAATGATGACCCAAGATCTTTTGGCAGCGCTGTGTTTAGTCTTAGTGATTGAAGGTATTATGCCGTTTCTGGCACCTTCTAGTTGGCGTAATATGCTGTTAACGCTGGCTCAAAGTAATGAGAAATATATTCGAATCATGGGCTTGGCGAGCCTGCTGCTGGGTGCCGGGCTGTTGTTTTGGGTTCGCTAGCTTTACTGAAGTAGCTTGTCGCGCGTTGCTGGTAAGTGGCTTAGATAGAACGATTTAGACCGAGCGATTTAGTTGAAACTGTACAGAAAATAGAGACTTATGACGAAAATTGATCACTGGTTACTGCCCGATGGCATTGAAGAGATCCTCCCGGACCGCGCCATCAAAGTAGAGCGCCTACGGCGTCGTCTACTCGACCTCTACCACTCTTGGGGTTACGACCTGGTTATACCGCCACTGGCAGAATTTACCGACTCCCTGCTCAGTGGCTCGGGCTCGGATCTCGATTTAATGACCTTCAAAATCACCGATCAGCTGACCGGTCGAATGATGGGTGTGCGCGCCGATATAACCCCCCAGGCGGCGCGCATGGATGCTCACAGCCTGCAGCGCAATAGCCCCAACCGTTTGTGTTATGCCGGACAGGTACTCTATACCCGCGCGCGGGGGCCGCTTGAATCGCGCTCGCCGATCCAACTCGGTGTCGAATTGTTTGGTGAGGCGAGTTTAGAGGCCGATGTCGAAGTCATGTCGCTGCTGGTCGAAACCCTCAGTTTTAGCGGTCTCGATGATATCCACCTCGATATCGGCCACGTCGGGATCTATCGCGCCTTAGAGCAGGCAGCAGGTTTGAGCGGTGAGCAAAGCGCCGAGTTGTTTGTCCTGTTGCAGCGTAAAGATGCCGGTTTACAGCAATGGCTGGCCAGCAATGTGGCCGATGCCGCGTTGGCCGCGATGCTGGCGGCGCTACCCGGTTTGGCGGGCAATGTCGCGATGCTGGACCGTGCTAAACAGGTTTTGGCGGCTGCGCCAGCTGCGGTATTACAGGCCTTGAGTGAAGTGGAAACTGTGGCGCAACAGTTGGCTGAGCGGGCTCCGAAGGCGGCATTATTTCTGGATTTGAGTGAACTGCGTGGCTATCACTACCACACCGGTATTGTGTTCGCCGCTTACACCAGCGAGTCGACACTGGCTCTGGGTAATGGTGGCCGCTACGACGATGTTGGCGAGGCCTTTGGTCGCGCCCGGCCGGCAACCGGTTTTGGTATGGATTTGAGTAAATTGGCCAGTTTGGTCGAATACAACAGTAGTATTGCGCCGGGTATTTATGCCCCTGCTCCGATAGAGGGCGCGAGTTTAAGCAAGAGTGCATGGCTTGTGGAAATTGCCCGTTTGCGCGCCAGTGGCGAGCGAGTGGTGTGTGGCTTTAGTGGCCAGCACGTGGACTTTGACGAGTTGCACTGCGATCGAGTGTTGATGGCAGGCGATAGTGAATTTACAGTACAACCAGCGGCCGCCGATACGGCAGGTGATGAGAGCGAATGATGGGCAAAAATGTAGTAGTACTAGGCACCCAATGGGGTGATGAAGGCAAGGGTAAAATTGTCGATTTATTGACCGATCAAGCCTCTGTGGTGGTGCGCTTTCAGGGCGGCCACAATGCCGGTCACACTCTGGTGATCGGTGGCGAAAAAACCGTTTTACACCTCATTCCCTCCGGCATTCTGCGTGACAATGTGCGCTGCCTAATCGGTAACGGTGTGGTACTGGCTCCCGACGCCCTGTTAAAGGAAATGGCTCAATTGGAAGAGAGCGGTGTACCGGTGCGCGAGCGCCTGCGTATTTCACCGGCCTGCCCGTTGATCCTGCCCTATCACGTCGCTCTCGACCAAGCGCGGGAAGTGGCGCGCGGTAAGGCCGCCATTGGCACCACCGGGCGCGGCATTGGCCCCGCCTATGAAGATAAGGTGGCGCGCCGAGGTTTGCGTTTGGGTGACCTTTTTGATCGCAGCCGCTTTGCCGATAAACTGCGTGAAGTGATGGAATATCACAACTTTATGCTGACCAATTACTACAAAGCTAAAGCCAGTGATTATGCGGCGACGCTGGCATCGTGCCAGGTGTGGGCGGAAGAATTGCGCCCAATGGTGCTGGATGTCACCGCCAATTTGCACGAGACACGCGAAGCGGGCGAGAATATTCTCTTTGAAGGCGCTCAGGGCTCACTGCTCGATATCGATCACGGCACCTATCCCTTCGTCACCTCCTCTAATACCACCGCGGGTGGTACGGCGACAGGCAGTGGTTTCGGCCCCCTGTATCTCGATTATGTGCTGGGCATTACCAAGGCCTACACCACGCGTGTCGGCTCCGGGCCTTTTCCCACCGAATTATTCTGTGAAGTGGGCGAGCACCTGGCGGCAAAAGGTCATGAACGTGGTGCCACCACGGGTCGCGCGCGACGCTGCGGCTGGTTCGATGCCGTCGCACTAAAGCAGGCGGTACGTATTAACAGTGTCTCGGGCCTGTGTCTGACCAAACTCGATGTACTCGATGGCCTTGAGGGTATCGATATTTGCATTGCCTATCAGGACAAGGACGGCAATCACATCAGCGCCCCCAGCCATGCCGATGACTACGAAAATATTGTTCCAGTTTACGAGACGATGCCCGGCTGGTCAGAGTCGACGGTCGGCGCTAAAACTCTCGAGCAATTGCCCACGGCGGCGCGCAATTATATAGCCCGTATTGAAGAAGTTTGCGGCGTGCCCATCGATATTGTTTCTACCGGCCCCGACCGCGTCGAAACGATCGTGTTGCGCCATCCCTTTGACGCTTAATATTAGTACTTAAGTCATCAGGCTGATAAACCACAGGGCGCCCCAAAAAATAAAATAACGAATATTATAAAAAAGGAGTGAGCCATGAGTATCAGAGGAAAAGCCTTTATCGCGGGGGTTTACGAACACCCTTTGCGAGAGGCCACGGGTAAAACCGTGCCCCAGTTGCACGCCGAGGTCGCCAAGGGTGCACTGGAAGACGCCGGCCTGACGAAAGACGATATCGACGCGTATTACTGTGCCGGTGACGTACCGGGCCTTGGCCCCTTAAATCAGGCCGAATACATGGGCTTGCATGTCACCCAGTTTGATAGCACGGAAGTCGGTGGTTCGTCGTATGTGGCCCACGTCAATCACGCGGCTCAGGCCATCGCCATGGGTCATTGCAAGGTTGCCTTAATTACCCTGGCCGGCCGTCCCCGCGCCGACGCCAAAGAAAATTACCGCACCCGTCCCGGAGGCGGCCCACCGGCCGACTATGCGTTTGAAGCGCCGTTTCGCCCGGTGGTGACTAATATGTACGGCATGGCGGCGATGCGCCACATGCACGAATACGGTACCACCAGCGAGCAGCTGGCCTGGGTGAAAGTCGCGGCCTCCCACCACGCTCAATACAACGAGCACGCCATGTTGCGCGATGTGGTGACGGTGGAAGATGTGGTGAATTCACCGATGATCAGTGATCCCCTGCACCGTCTCGACTGCTGTGTCATGAGTGATGGTGGCGGCGCGGTTATTGTCGTCGCCCCAGAAATCGCTGCGCAATTAAAGCGCCCCAGCGTCAAAGTACTCGGTGCTGGCGAAGCGATAAAACACCTCAATGGCGGCAAGGTTGACTTAACCTATTCCGGCGCACGCTGGTCGGGGCCAAAGGCTTTTGCAGAGGCGGGCGTGACACCGGCCGATATTAAATACGCCTCTATTTACGACTCGTTCACCATTACCGTGGTGGAAACGCTTGAAGACTTGGGTTTTTGTGCCAAGGGTGAGGGCGGCAAATTTGTCGCCGACGGCAACCTGATTTCGGGTGTCGGCAAACTGCCCTTTAATACCGATGGTGGCGGCCTGTGTAACAACCACCCGACCGACCGGGGCGGTATTACCAAGGTGATTGAGGCGGTACGCCAGGTGCGCGGCGAAGCCCACCCCAAAGTACAGGTGCCTAACTGCAATATTGCCTTGGCCCACGGTACCGGCGGTTTGCTGGGCTCGCGCATGGGCAGTGCAACATTGATCTTGGGAGGAGCAGACGCATGAGCGAATTAAGCGGTATGAATCGACCTAGCAAAGTGCGAGCACCCCGGGTCAATGACGAAACCAAAAGTTTCTGGGATGCAACTGGCGACGGTAAATTACTGGTTAAACACTGCAATGGCTGTGGTGAAAATCATTTTTATCCACGCAGCTTTTGTCCCTTTTGCTTCAGTGATGATACCGAGTATCTCGAAACAGTGGGGCGCGGCACGATTTACACCTACAGTGTCATGCGCAGAACCAAAGAGCCGTGGGCCATTGCCTATGTGACGCTCGACGAAGGCCCGACGATGATGACGAATTTAATCGACTGCGATTTCGACAAGCTTGAAATTGGCCAGCCGGTAAAAGTAGCATTTATCGACACAGGTGAAGGTACGGCGGTGCCATTTTTTGCACCCGCTTGAATGTAGTTAAATTAGCAAGGGTAGGTATTCAGTGAAAAATTTCAAAATTGCAGTATTGGCCGGTGATGGTATCGGCCCGGAAATTATGACAGAAGCACTTAAGGTGCTGAAAATCATCGAGGCGCGCAACGATGTGAGCTTTGAACTGATGCCCGCCGCCTTTGGTGCCAACGCTTACTTCGACTGCGGCCACCCCTTCCCACAAGCGACTATCGATATTTGCGATGCCGCCGATGCCATTCTCAAAGGCCCGATTGGCTTAAGCCACGAGGAATCACAAAAAATCCCCGTCGACATGTTGCCCGAGCGCGCGGCGCTGTTACCGATGCGTCGTCGCTACAACACCTTTGCCAACTTTCGCCCGGTGTCGCTGCCCAAAGAGCTGGCTCACTTTTCGCCTCTCAAGCCAGAAATTATTGGCGAAGGCATCGATTTGATTATGGTGCGTGAGCTGGTGGGTGGTCTTTACTTTGGCGACAAAGAAGTCGGCGTTAACGACGACGGTTTGCGCTATGTGCGTGAAACCCTGGAATACGATGAGGGACAAATTAGTCGCATTCTTCACGAAGCCTTTAAAATTTCCATGCGTCGCAAGAAGGTACTGCACAATATCCACAAAAGTAACGTATTGAAATCCAGCGTTTTGTGGAACGAAATAATTGAAGAGATCGCCCCGCAATACCCTGAAGTGAAAGTGGTTCATATCCTGGTGGACGCGGCCGCTACCATGCTGTGTTTAAACCCCACCCAGTTCGACGTGATGGTGATGGAAAATATGTTCGGTGATATTCTCAGCGACCAAGGCGGCGGCATTCTCGGTTCTCTCGGTTTAATGCCCTCGGCTTGTTTGGGACCCGACAAAGCCTACTACGAACCCTCCCACGGTTCAGCCCCGGATATTGCTGGCAAGAATATCGCCAACCCCTATTCGATGATTGGCTCGGTGGCAATGATGTTGGAAAATAGCTTCGATATGCGCGATGAAGCGGACAATGTTTGGGCCGCCATGCAGGGTGTGTTTGCCGATGGTTTTTCCACCGCCGATTTGAGCAAGTCGGGTTCGGGTGTGACGATGATTAACACCCAAGAATTTGGCGAGCGCGTGGTGGCCAAATTAGAGGCACAAGTGGTTTAACACTCAGCAGTGGGGCTGAGCGTTAGTGGTTGTCGACAACAGTCAATAAAAAAACAATAAAAGAGAATAAAAATGCCACCCAAAAAACTCTCAGCCTTTCATCGTGTGATGCACAATATCGCCTCCAGTAGTGTGGGGGCGTGGTTTATGGCCCGTACCCAGCATCACCTCGACCGTATCGTGTTCAAGCTGTCGGGTGGTCGCACCACCATGGCGGGCATTTTAACCGGCCTCTCCGTGGTAGTTTTATCGGCGAAGGGGGCGAAGAGTGGCGTGATTCGCGCCATCCCCCTGCTCTGTATCGAGGATGAAGCCGAACCTGGCATCTTTGCCATTGTCGCCTCCAACTTTGGCCAGGGTCACAACCCCGCCTGGTACTACAACCTCAAGGCCAATCCCCAGGCCAGCTGTACCTTGCGTGGTTTGCGACAGGATTATATTGCGATTGAGGTTGAGGGTGAGGAATACCAGCGCTACTGGGGCTATGCCCTGGATACCTATATGGGCTTTCCCCACTACAAGCGCCGGGTCGGTGGTCGCCATATTCCCATTTTTGTTATGAAGCCGCTGTCCTTTGTCGACTAGCGGGGTGCCATTCAGAGGCTGCCAGTAGAGGCTAATACACGCCTAAAATTAAGTCAAAGAATGCCAGTCCGTAATATTCAACAGGCCTTTTGAGGCCCTTGCGGGGCGAAAATTTTAGGCACGGGCGCTGCCCAGTGGTTTGATGGTTTTTTTTACAGCGAGCGGGCAAATTCCTCTATAAAAAAATCGTCGCCGGATTTTCGAGCAAGGTTTTTATTGCCTGTATCAATTCAGCGCCATCAAAGCCGTCGACAATACGGTGGTCGAAGGATGAAGAGAGATTCATCATACGTCGGATAACAATCGCGCCATCTTTTACCACCGGGCGTTGCTGTATTTTATTAATACCAATAATGCTGGTTTCCGGTGCGTTAATGATGGGTGTGGTGGCAAGGCCACCGATGGCACCGAGGCTGGTAAGGGTAATGGTGGAGCCGCTCAGTTCGCTGTTTTTACTTTTACCCTCTCGCGCCGCTCGCGACACCCGTGCCACCTCACGGGCGCTTTGCCAGATATCGAGACTTTCACAGTGTCTAACTACCGGTACCATAAGGCCTGCTTTGGTCATAGTAGCAATGCCGATATGCACGGCCTGGTGTTGTTTGAGGAGATCGTTTTCTTGATCAAAGTGGGCATTACAGTGGGGGAACTGCGGTAATACCTTGGTCAGCGCCTGCATGATAAAAGGTAGGAGGGTGAGTTTTGCCTGGCTTTCATGACGTGTCGTATTCAGATGTTGGCGCAATTCTTCTAGTGCGCTGACATCCACTTCTTCAATGTATGAGTAATGGGGTATCTGACGTTTTGCCTGTAGCATCTTTTGCCCGATGATTCTGCGCAGGCCCCTGATCGGCACTTCATCACAGGCCAGGCGTTTGCCCTGATGGCTTGGCGCCTGCGTGACCGCCATATAGGCATCGAAATCTTTTTCCCTTATGCGACCATTGGGGCCACTACCCGGCACCAAGCTTAGATCAATGCCCACCTGGCGGGCGCGACGACGAAGGGAGGGCGAGGTCAGTAGAGTGCGGTGGGGCAGGGCAAGGTGCGAGGTTTCAGATGTTATTGGGATACTGGCTCCCGTGTTGGCAGACTCGCCCAGCAAGTCTGCTACAGGCTCGCTTGAGCTCGCTCGAGCGATTGGCGCGGTTTGTTGTTCGACGCCGGCAAGCGTTGTGCAACTGGCGGTGTTGGTCATGTTGTTTGAGGCAGCATTCGTTATGTTGCCATTGGCCACGACGTTAAAGCGTATCAATTCCTGGCCGACGGCCAGAACCTCGCCGACATTACAGGCGAGGGCGGCAACGGTGCCCGAGACTGGGGCGGTGATTTCTACCACCGCCTTGTCGGTAATGACATCGGCAATATGCTGATCTTCATCAACCGTCTCACCCAGGCTGACATGCCAGACATCGATCTCCGACTCAACAATACCCTCACCCAGGTCGGGTAGTTTAAAACTATAAAATTCCATCATCACTCGCCTTATAAGTTGGCCTTTAAGGTACGGTTGAGGGCGTCGATAATACGCTGTTGGCTGGGGAAATATTCCCACTCAAAGGCGTGGGGGTAGGGGGTGTCCCAGCCGGTGACTCGCTCGATCGGTGCTTTTAAATGCCAGAAACATTCCTCCTGGATGTCGGCGATTAATTCCGCGCCGAAACCACTGGTGCGCGTCGCCTCATGGATGACCACACAGCGTCCCGTTTTCTGCACGGAGGCGGCGATGGTGTCGAGGTCGAGGGGCAGCAGTGTCCGCAGGTCGATCAGCTCGGCGTCGATGCCGCTGGCTGCTATCGCCGCCTCTGCGACATGCACCATGGTGCCGTAGGTGAGCACGGTGATGGCCTCGCCAGAGCGCAGCGTGGTGGCGACACCCAGGGCAATTTTATAGTGCTCTTCGGGAACCTCGCCCGCAGGGTGAGTGCTCCAGTTGCCTGGGACCGTATTCGGGTCGCCATTATGGTGGCCATAAAACGGCCCGTTATAAATGCGCTTGGGTTCAAAAAAAATCACCGGGTCGTCATCTTCAATGGCGCTGATTAACAAGCCCTTGGCGTCGAAGGGGTTGGAGGGCATCACCGTTTTTAGGCCACAGACGTGGGTGAAAATCCCCTCGGGGCTTTGCGAGTGGGTTTGGCCGCCGCGAATACCGCCACCACAGGGGGTGCGAATCGTCACGGGTGCCCAAAACTCGCCACCACTGCGGTGGCGCAAGCGGGCCAGTTCACTGATGATTTGGTCGATGGCGGGGTAAATGTAATCGGCAAATTGCATCTCCACCACCGGGCGCAAGCCGTTGACACCCATGCCGATAGCGGCGGCGACGATGCCGCCCTCGGCAATGGGCGTGTCGAGGGCCCGGTGTGCGCCGTATTTTTCATAGAGGCCCTCGGTGCAGCGAAATACGCCGCCAAAAAAACCGACATCTTCACCCATCACCAGCACATTGGGGTCTTTGTTTAAGCTGCAATCCAGGGCCGAGCGAATCGCCTGCACCATACTCATTTGTGCCATGGCTTATTTCCCCACTTGCTGTTGTTGACGGCGCAGGTGGGGGGGCATGTCCTTGAAGACATCTTCAAACATCGACTCCACTGGCCAGTGAGGGCCGTCATCCAGGGTGCCGTGGGCGATGGCCTCCTTCCAGTCCTTGGCAACTGCACTCTTTAAGCTCGCCTCTAGGTCTTGGTGGCGGATTTCGCTCCATTCCCCCCGGTTAATCAGGTGTTGTTTCAGGCGCTCAAGGGGGTCACCGAGCGGCCAGGCCTGGGCTTCGCCACTGGCGCGATAGCTATCGGGGTTATCACTGCTGGAATGACCCTCGGCGCGGTAGGTGAAGAGTTCGATAAAGGTGGGGCCATAACCTTTGCGGGCGCGTGCGGCGGCCCACTCGGTGACGGCATACACGGCGAGAAAATCATTGCCGTCGACACGAATACTGGGGATATTAAAGCCGATGCCCCGCGCTGCAAAAGTCGTACCGGCAGAGGCAAACGACTGGGGTGTGGATATCGCCCACTGGTTGTTGACGACGTTAAGAATAATTGGGGCTTTATAGGTGGAGGCGAATAGCATGGCGTGGTGGACGTCGGCTTCTGCGGTGCTGCCATCGCCAACCCAGGCGCTGGCAATGTGCTCTTCGCCCTTGTAGGCGGAGGCCATTGCCCAGCCCACTGCCTGGCTGTACTGGGTCGCCAAGTTACCGGAAATACTAAAGAAATTGCCCTCTTTCCAGCTATAAAAAACTGGCATTTGCCGGCCTTTTAAATTGTCTTTGGCATTGGAGATGCAGTGGCACATCATCTCGACAACCGGGCGCTGGCGTACAAATAACAGGCCCTGTTGGCGATAACTCGGGAATAGCATGTCAGAGGGTTTCAAGGCCATCGCCTGGGCTACGGCAATCGCCTCTTCGCCGCTACTTTTCATATAGAAAGACAACTTGCCCTGGCGTTGCATTTTGAACATACGCTCGTCATAGGCCCGCACATGCAACATATATTGCAGGCCGTCACGCAAGTGCTGGGCCGAGAGTGCCGGGTTCCATGGGCCACAGGCCTGGCCATCATCATCGAGTACACGCACCAGGCCATAGGCGAGTTCGGTCATTTCTTGGCAGCATGCCGAAAGCTCAGGCTTTTTTGCAGCACCGGCTGGCGGTATTTCGAGTTGGCTAAAGTCGGCTGTTTCTCCGGGTCGTGAGGAGGCCCGAGGGACATGTAATTGGCTAATATAGGGTATTGCTGCCCGTTGCCGCTGAGTCATCTGTGCCTACTCCCTGACGTGATAACTGGCACCTGGAGAAGGCGCTGAGTTATTTTGATTATGGTTGCGGCCTGAGGCCTCTAGTTGGGTGCGGTGTTGCTCGTCCCCTGTAAGCTTGAAAAACTATAGGCTAACTAGCGGGAATGAATTATTCGTATTCACTTGAAAATAAGCTATTTTGGGTATATGCAATACCTGGTTATTTGTATTTATGGTTTTAGTAATAATAAAAAGTATAATTAAGGTTTTTATTATACTCTGGTGGCTTCGTGGATTTAGATAAAACAGATCGTAAAATACTGCAGCTCTTACAGCTTGATGCCAGTCTGTCGGCCTCTGAAATTGCTGAAAAGGTCAATCTGTCGCAACCGCCCTGCTGGCGTCGCATAAAACGCTTAGAAGACAAGGGGGTTATCGAGCGGCGGGTGGCGATGCTCAACCGCAAGTTACTGGGTCTTAATCTGGTGATTTATACCGAGGTGAAACTCACTGAAAACGGTCGCCAGGCGGTTGGTGAGTTTGAAGAAAAAATCCGCTCATTCCCCGAGGTCACCGAGTGCTATGTCATGCTGGGTCGCATCGACTTTCTGCTGCGCATTGTGACGAAGGACATAGAGAGCTACGAACTGTTCTTTCGCAAGGGTTTATCGCAGTTGCCCGGCGTGCAGGACATTAATTCCAGCGTTGCCTTGAGTGAGGTTAAATATACGACGCAACTGCCCCTGGACCAAGTTTGACCGGCTCCCTCGGCGCGTCAGTAGGAGGTGTCTTAGCACTCAGGGCGGGATTGCTAAAGGCAGGCCGGCATTGAAGAGAGGCAATACATTGTCAAAACGGAGATTTGCACACCATACTGTGGCACATGCTTGCCGATGATTCCTACCAAACCCGCCGCTTGGGCCGGTCTGGTCATTTTCAAACCATATACCCCTCGCTATTTCGTCGCGTAAAAGAGGTGCCGTGGCGGCGGGAGAGAATCGCCACCGAGGACGGTGATTTCATCGACCTTGATTGGCTGGTTAGCCATCAGCCGCGACTGTTACTACTCTGCCATGGACTCGAAGGTAGCAGTGATACCCACTATATAAAAGGTATGACTCTGGCCTGTGCCAGCGCCGGCTGGGATGTCGTGGCCTATAACTTTCGCGGTTGTAGCGGGGAGCCCAACCGTCTGGCGAGGAGCTACCACAGCGGCTCCAGTGACGACCTGGCTTTCGTCATCAACCACGTCCTTGCCGCTCGGCCCTATAGCAAGTTAGCGCTGACCGGCTTTAGCCTCGGTGCCAACCAAGTATTAAAATATTTAGGCGAGAATCGCGACGATAGGCCGTCGCAGTTATGCGGTGCTACCGCCATATCGCCGCCCTGTGATCTCTCCGCTTGCAGTGACCATCTTGAGCAAGCCGACAATTGGCTTTACAAGGCGCGATTTCTACGCAGTTTACTGGCTAAAGTCGCGGCCAAGCGATCTCTGATTGAGGCTGAAATTGGCTCCCTGAGCGCTAAGAAATGTCGCAGTATCAGGGATTTTGACGAGCACTTTGTCGCGCCACTGAACGGCTTTACCAGCGCCGAAGACTACTACCAGCGCACTAGCTCGCGGCAATTTCTATCGAGTATTGAGCATCCCGTTCTCTTATTGTCATCCTTCGATGACCCCTTTCTACCTAATAGTTGTTATCCATCCGCAGTGGACATCAACAACGCTAGGGTGCGGCTCGCCTACACCCGCCATGGCGGGCATGTTGGTTTTATGCAAGCGCATCCCCAAGGTTGGTATTGGGGGGAACAGCAAAACGTTGAATTCCTGGAGCATATTGCCAGTAGCCAGTAGCCAGTAGCGAGAGGGCTATGAAATTAGGGTGTTAAACGCAATACTCGGTTAACAAAAAAATCGGTGATAATTTCGCAGTGACTGCCTTCGGGGCTGAGATTGTTTTTTAATAACTGCACCTTATTTAGGGTAAGGGGCTTGACCAGCCGTAGGGGGTGAAGACTGTTCTAGGTATATCATCCGGCAGCTTTCCTCTGCGCTGTCCCTCGCGCTTGTCGTCTATTGGGGAATTAATGCGAGCCGGCTAATGTGCGGTCAGACAGAGTCTGTGCTCCTGGTGCAAGCCCGCTATTTGACAGAGTTCTTGAACTTGCCGATGTCATTAGAATAGGGCGTTGTTATTGGTGACGAGTGCGGCGTTGGCATGAGGGGCGCAGTTGACGGTCTCAAGTTAGGTCTTGGCAGGCGGGGTTGTGGGCAGGGTATTGGCTAGTGATTTTATTATCCCGCTGACGTCGCATTGCGATATCTGGGCAAGGAACGACAGCGTGATATACCGGTTTCCAGGTCTTATTCAGCGTATTTTTGGAACGGACTTGCGGATATTTGAGCTGTCGTTATCGAGCTATGATTGTAAGCGGGCTAGGCGGCCACACAACCATTGCTGCGCCTCCCCATCAAGGGCATAACGATGAAGGGATGTCGTTTCGAATCGGTTTTTCTCATTCCTAGAGGATAGACCTACAGACGAAAATATACAGGCGGTGTCCCTTGCGAGTTGCTACGCGCTGAAAACGGCTATGGCCTCTTATACGCTACAGAGATAACGTTAGCTTGTCGTTAAAAATTAGCCTGGGTGTTCGGTAGTTATTTGGTTATGGGTGTTTATTACGGCATCTTTTGTCGTTGCTTGATTATTATTTCTAGCGGTTATGGTTATACCTTTATGATCTTGATTCAATGGCTTTTCCTGGTTTAATAAATATTTACAAGTGCTTATGGTTTTACAATAATGAGCCGCCCACAAAGCCATTGATGGGCACTTTAGCCTTTGCGTGTTACCTGGCTTCGAGGCCAGAGTGTTACGGCAGTTCATGATAATTTAAATTGAATTTTATAAATGAATACCGCTTTGTTACCACTCAGAACAAGAGTCTTTAATGATTGGATTTCAGAGAGTAGTCGTTGGGATGAATTCCAAGCCCGCGATGGTGATGTCGTTATTTGCACTGCGGCTAAGTCGGGAACAACGTGGACGCAAATGCTTTGCGCCCTACTAATATTTCAAAAAACCGATTTAGAGAAACCCTTAACTGAATATTCGCCGTGCATTGATACGCCGATGGCACCCTCTGCAGAGGTTTTGGCTCAGCTTCAAGCGCAAACTCACCGGCGCTTTATTAAGACTCATACGCCTTTGGACGGTTTGCCCTATTTTAAGCAGGCAAAGTATATTTGTGTCGGAAGGGATCCAAGGGATCTTTTTCTGTCATTGGTAGATCATACGGCGAACCTTCGAAGTGAGGTTCTTGAATCTGTTCGTAAATATGCCACTGGTGATTGGCGCCCACCTGTAAACCCTCCGGAAGACTTGCTCGAATGGTTCTGTGACTGGATGTCCTCCAGTTGCAGCGATAAGCCCGGCCATGAGTTTTATACTGATGTGCTTTACTACGTTAGGAGTTTCTGGCAATACCGAAATTTGCCGAATATCCTGATGCTTCATTACAACGATTTGAAAACTGACCTGGAAGGAGAGATGCGCCGTATTGCCGATTTTCTTGATATACATATTCCAGAAGAACGTTGGTCGGCACTTATTTCTGCGGCATCCTTTGAGAGCATGAAAGGTAATGCGGGTCAGCTGGCTCCACAGATAAGCGATGATGTTTGGGTTAACCACGAAAAGTTTTTTAATAAAGGAAAGACCGGGCGCTGGAAAAATATTTTGGATGACAATGCCTTAAATTTATACAGGCAGGCAATGAAAAGTAATCTTGAACCGGAATTGGCTAATTGGTTAGAGAAAGGTCGACTTGCGGCATAGAGCCTGTTGCAGAGTACCCCGTCATCATTCTCGAAAACTTGCAGGGTTTGTGGTCAAGCCTTATCGAGGTTCTTTGTTTTTGTTGTTGGTTTACACGGTAATCGAGAGCAGTCCTTCAATCTTGGGCTCCCATAGTTAGGTTTTTCGACGGCAATTTTCGCCCATAGATTTTGTTGGCTAGAGTGTTTCTTTAAGGGGAATATCTATGCTGTGATTATTCAGCAGTAGGTCCCTCCACTGTGATTACAGTAGATATTCCTGGCCTAGATATAAAGTTTTATGACAAAAGAAAATAGGGGAAGAAAATGGACCAACAATCACTGTATGAGCGTCTTGGTGGCTATGACGGTATTAGCAGTTTTGCCTGTATTTTACTGGTGCGCCTGCAGTCGGACAGCCAGTTGGGGCGGTTTTGGGCGCATCGTGGCGATGATGGTATTGCCAGGGAGAAGCAATTACTTATTGATTACCTGTGCTCGGTGACTGGCGGGCCTGTGTACTACCGGGGGCGGGATATGAAATTATCACATCAGGGTATGGGTATTAGTGATAGTGACTGGGCTATCTTTTTGGAACATGCCGGTGCGGCAATGAAATCTCTGGGTCTTGCCAAGCAAGAATGCGATGAGATTGTGGCCTTCGTACTTAGTTTAAAAAAGGATATTGTCGACGCATAAGGCATTGGCTGATAATCACTTAAATTAGTTCGCTGATAAGTGAAGGCAGCTGAAAGCGTGATCTATTTGTATGAATAGGTGTGCCTCTATATGCCTACTAATACTGATATCACATAGTGCTTCTTCAGTGGATCTCAGCGTAATCGACGGGGCGCTTGCATGCCCCGATGCTGATGGTCAGCGCGAATGTGCTACTGCCTTTGAAAGACAGCTTATTAGTGCGAAAGCTGATTTTTTGATGCGAAAGATCGGCAGGTTAATCATTCGTCTCAAATCTGGACGCTACAGGACTTTGCCCAATGAGAAATCAGACCTGCACGTAGTCGAGGTTACGGGTGAATTTGCAATCATTATTGAACTGTTCTGGGAGGGAAGTACGTGGCATATTCTCAATCTTAATAGCGGCGTATTCACTAAAACAAAGGGCTACCCTCTTTTCTCGCCCAATGGGCAGTTTGTCGTTTGTTTCCATCAGGATTTAGAGGCCGGTTATTCGGCCAATATTTTTGATGTATATCAGATCGGAGATGGGGCTCTTATAAAGCTGTTTAGCGCTAATCCCGATAAAGAGGGTTGGGGGCCAGGCAGTGTTAGTTGGCTTAATTCGGACAGGATACTTTTCAATAAAGTGCGCTGGAATCCAGCGCCAAGTAAGCGTTTTGAACCTAGCGAGTACTATTTCAAAGAGCCATTTATCCTGAAGCTTAATCACGGTAAGTGGGAGATGATGCCGCGCACCAGCCCGTCGTTATAAGCCAAGCACTGGCTGTGAATAGTCCTCCTGTATAAAAGGAGCAATCAGCGGGTGTGTGGGAGCGTTTTACTTGCGAAGTTTTTTAAGTTGGTGCCCAGGAGAGGACTTGAACCTCCACGCCCCGAAGAGCACTAGCACCTGAAGCTAGCGTGTCTACCAATTTCACCACCTGGGCATTACATGGGCTGCGAAGAACCGACCAGTAATGTACTGCTTTTTTGACTTGCCGGCCCGATGGCCAGTGTCTACCCGCCGCCCTGCCTTGCGCGAAACGAGTGCTTGCTGCACATTATTTCACCACTTAAGCAACGCACGAGTTAGCACTCGTTCGGGGTTGCGCACTTTACTGATTAGGCTCACTATTGTCAATTCTTAGAGAGGGCTTTTTCGGCCCGTCGATACCCTGGTAACTATCCCGAATATATGAAGAAAAAAAACGTTCAGGCAGACCCTTTTGCCTCCCGCGAAGCGGAAAAATATGAAAACCCCATTCCCAGTCGAGAGTTTATTCTCAAACATCTCGAGGCCAGTGTCGGCCCGCTCACTCACGAAGAGCTCTGTGTCGCTTTTGAGTTGGATGATGCCGACGGCATCGAGGCTCTGCGCCGCCGTCTCGGTGCCATGGAGAGAGATGGGCAGGCGGTGCGCAATCGCCGTGGTGGCTACGGGCCACTCGATAAAATGAATTTGATTAAGGGCCGGGTATCTGGCCATCCAGAAGGTTTTGGTTTTGTGATTTCGGCCACTAAGGACGGTGATGTCTTCCTGTCCAGTCGGCAGATGCGTCGCGTATTCGATGGCGACGAGGTGATGGTGCGCATTACCGGCACCGATCGCAAGGGGCGCTCGGAGGGCGCGATTGTCGAGGTGGTCGAGCGGCGTACCCAGCAATTGGTGGGGCGATATTTTACCGAGAATGGCATTCACTTTGTGCGCCCCGATAATCCGCGTATCAGTCAGGACGTATTGCTGGTTGCCGACGGTGCGGGTGGCGCGGAGGCAGGTCAGATTGTGGTGGTGACGATTACCCAGCAGCCCGATAGACGCCATCAGGCAGCGGGCCGGGTGTCGAGTGTGCTCGGTGAGCATTTGGCGCCGGGGTTAGAGATCGATATTGCCATTCATAACTGCGGCATCCCCAATGCTTGGTCAGAGGCGCTTGAAAAGGAAGTAGGCGGCATTTCCAGCGAGGTGTTGGAGGCGGATAAAAACCTGCGTGTTGACTTGCGTGAGCTGCCTCTGGTGACTATCGACGGCGAAGATGCCCGAGACTTTGACGACGCTGTGTATTGCCAGCCGGCCAGCCGTAATGGCTGGACGCTGTACGTCGCCATTGCCGATGTCTCGCACTATGTGAAGCCGGGCAGTGAACTTGACTTAGAAGCCTATCAGCGGGGCAATTCGGTGTATTTCCCGGGGCAGGTGGTGCCCATGCTGCCCGAGAAGTTGTCGAACGGTTTGTGCTCACTGCAACCAGCGGTTGATCGTCTGTGCATGGTCTGTGAAATGCGTATTGACGCCTCGGGCAAGTTGATGCGCTTCCGCTTTTACGAGGCGGTGATGCATTCGCGGGCGCGACTGACGTATACCCAGGTGGCAGGCATGATTGAGCAGCGCGGCGATGCTGACAGCCCTGCGCGCCAGCAGTTTGCTCATATTGTTGAGCATGTCGACCACTTGCACGATTTGTATCAAGCTTTACGAGAGCAGCGGGAAGTCCGAGGTGCCATTGATTTTGAAACCACTGAGACTCGCATCCTCTTCGATGCCGAGCGCAAGATCGAAAAAATCATTCCCACCGATCGCACCGAGGCCCACCGGCTGATCGAAGAGTGCATGCTCAGTGCCAACGTGTGTGCCGCGACGCTGTTAGAAAAGAGTAAATTACCCGCCTTGTACCGTGTACACGAAGTGCCGAAAGAAGAAAAGCTTGATAACTTGCGTGAGTTTCTCGGCGAAATAGGCCTCACTTTAGCTGGCGGCGATTCGCCTTCACCGCTCGATTATCAAACTGTATTGAGTCAGGTTGCCGATCGTCCCGATGCCACGGTGATTCAGTCGGTCATGCTGCGCTCGATGCGTCAAGCGATGTATCAGGATGAAAACAAGGGCCACTTTGGCCTTAATTACGAGGCCTATTCGCACTTCACCTCGCCGATTCGTCGCTACGCCGATTTACTGGTGCATCGCGCCATTCGCGGTTTACTGCGCAGTAAAAAACGGGTTGCCCACTTGAATAGGGTCGAGGGTGCTGAACACTGGCCTTTAGCGACGAGCTACCCCTATAGTGCCGAGCAAATCGGCGAGGCTGGCAGCCACTGCTCAATGACCGAGCGGCGCGCCGATGAGGCGACGCGCAGTGTCGATAGTTGGTTGAAATGCCAATATCTCGTCGATCAGGTTGGTAATGAATTTGGCGGGGTGGTCACGGCGGTAACCGGCTTTGGTTTATTTGTGCAGCTGGATGACTTGTTTATCGAAGGCTTGGTACATATTACGGGCTTGCCACGGGATTATTATAATTTCGAGGCCGCCCACCACCGTATGGTTGGCGAGCGCACGGGGCGGGTATTTCGCCTTGGCGACAGGCTCAGCGTTATCGTTACGCGGGTTGATGTCGATGAGCGGAAAATTGATTTTGATTTGGTCGGCGGCTCTAATGACGGGGGCTCAGTCAAAAAACGGCGCGGTAAGTCGGGCGCAAAACCTGTTGCTGATGCAACTGCAGGTACCCCCGATAAAGGTGTGAAGCGCGATAAGAACGCCGAGAAAAAACCAGCCGGCAAACGCAGAAAAAAGCCAAGGAAAAAAAGGGGTGGGGTATCGGGAGGGGCTGAAGTTACTGGGCCAAAGGCCGAGGCTAGCGCCAAAAGCGAGACAAAGCCTAGTAACAAACCGAAAAAGTCGAAAAAAACCTCACCAAAAGCCAGTGGAAAAGATTCGGCGCAGGCGAAGAAAAAAGTGAAGAAAAAACCTAAGGTCAAATCAAAGTCGAATGCCAAGCGCAGGGCGGGTACCGGCACGGATTGAGCTAACGAGTCGCTTTTGTGAGAAATTCGTGCTAAAAAAGACCGGCTTTGATGTGGAAATAGTGAGCCCCAAATAATAAATATAAGGAGCGAACCATGGTTGGATTAACGCTGGTTTTTATTTTTTTATCAATACTCTATCTGTTGCGCTGGCCGGTGGTGATAGAGCCAATTGGCTGGCATCCCCCTGTGGCGCCGCCCTATGAGGGCCGTTTTGCCTTTACCAACTCACTGCGCAAAGCCGAAAAGCTGTGGCGTGGCAAATTGGCCGGGCCGGAGGCGACGGCGATTAAAGACGGCTACCTGTACACCGGTTTAAGTGACGGCAATGTGGTGCGTGCGTCGATCGACGGCTCGAGTGACCCCGAGGTGCTGGCGAATACTGGCGGCCACCCACTGGGTATGAAGTTTGACGCAGCGGGTAATCTGATCATTTGCGACGCCGATAAGGGCTTGGTTTGCATCACGCCTGAGGGCGAGGTCAGCGTGCTCAGTGATGAGGTCGATGGTCGCCCCTACAATGTGGCGGACGATCTCGACATCGCCCCCGACGGTAAAATTTATTTCAGTGACATCTCCAGTAAATACAGCATGGCTCAGGCCGGTTACGCGATGATGGAGGACAACCCTCTCGGTGAGTTGATTTGTTACGACCCTGCCACAAAGAGCAGCCGTGTGGTGCTCGATAATTTACATCTGGCCAACGGTGTGGCGATGGGTCCTGGTGGCGACTATGTGTTGGTCAATCAAACCCTTGGTTTCTGTGTGACGCGCTTGTGGTTGCAGGGGCCGAAGGCGGGGCAAAGTGAGCCCTTTGTACTGAGCCTGCCCGGTGGTCCCGACAATATTACCTACAATGGCAAAGGCACCTTCTGGGTGGCGCTGGCCTATCCGCGTTTTCCCCGGCTTGAGGCCCTGGCCTCCCGGCCCTTTAAAAAGAAATTAATGATGCGCCTGCCGCGCTTTCTGGCCCTAGTGCCGGAGTTTTTTAATGGCTTAAATCTCCCGACCTTTGGCTTGCTGGTCGGTGTCGATATGGAGGGCAATATTACCCACTTTATGGATGCCAAAGACAACTCCATCGGCATGGTGACCAGCGTCCTCGAGCACGAGGGTCATCTGTATTTGGGCAGCTTGATGTCTGACTACGTGGCCAGAATACCGGTGCCCGAGCCGGTTTAAGGCAGAGCGACGGGGCGCCGCTATGGTACTGGGTCGGATTTTCGGGTGCTATAAAACCGGCTGCCCGGAGTAAGTCACTACATCGGCACAGAACCGGGTAAACTAGCGCCCCGTTCGCTGGCAAACTGCCTCGAGCTTACTGGGGAGTGTTGGCGTCGAAATGAGTAGTCGGTTATGAGTAGTTCTAGTGGTATGCAGTGGGTCTACGGCCTGCACGCGGTACAGGCCCTGTTAAAAACCGATGCCGAGCGGGTCAAAGAGCTGCGCCTGCAACGCGGCCGCAAAGATCAGCGCCAGCAAAAAATACAGGCCTTGGCCGACCGGGAGGACATCCCTTGGTTATGGGCGACGCGCAAAGAACTCGATGCGCTACTTGCCTCTGCAGCGGAAGAGGGTGAAGAACTCAACCATCAAGGTGTAGCCGCACTCTGCACGGCGGGCGCGGTACAAGACGAAGCTTTCCTGCTGAACCTGCTTGGCGAGTTGCAAGAGCCGGCACTGTTACTGGTGCTCGATGAAGTCACCGACCCTCACAATATGGGGGCCTGTCTGCGCACCGCCGATGCCGCCGGTGTCCAGGCTATTGTCACCACCAAAGACCGCTCCGTGGGCATTACCCCGGTGGTGCGCAAAGTGGCCTCGGGTGCGGCCGATTCCGTGCCCCTGGTCGTCGTCACCAACCTGTCGCGAACGCTGAATAAGCTCAAACAAGAGGGTTTGTGGATTATTGGCACCGATGGTGAAGCCCAGGCCGATGTCTATGCAACGGATTTTACGGTGCCGATGGCATTGGTGATGGGGGCCGAGGGCAAGGGCTTGCGACGCCTGACCAAAGAGACCTGTGATAGTCTCGTCAAGCTACCGATGGCCGGCACAGTGAGCAGTTTAAATGTATCCGTCGCTGCCGGTGTGTGTTTATTTGAGGTGGTGAGGCAAAGGCAGGGAAGTCACGGCGGTTGACAGCCCTCGCTCTATTTATAAGAAAGTTT
>MAAT01000032.1 GCA_002162815.1 Gammaproteobacteria bacterium 53_120_T64
CAAGCGATGGCGGCGCAGTGGCCCTATTTCGCCTCGATCATCGATATGCTGGAGATGGTGCTGGCGAAGGCCGAACCCCAGGTGTCCGCATACTACGAGCAGCGCCTGGTGGATGAAACGCTGCAGGGCGTGGGGGCTCAGTTGCGCAGCCGTTTGTCGACGGTCATCGCGGCGTTGAACACGGTGCGCGGCGCGGAACACCTGCTGCAGGACAGCCCGGTGATACAGCACTCGATAAGGGTGAGGAATCCCTATGTCATGCCCCTGCACTTTTTACAGGCCGAAATTATGCGCCGCTTGCGGGCGACAGGTGATAGCCGGTCGGCCGCGAAAGATATCTATGAACAGGTGCTGAAAATATCGATCACTAGCATCGCGGCGGGTATGCGCAATACCGGGTGAGGGCAGTCAAGCGACCGGTTCGATGCCTGGCCATATTGAGCGTCACGATCGAGCGACATTCCACAGGTTAAATTCCGGGGCGGATCTGAGGCCCCTTGCTAATTGCGCTAAGCGGGGCCGTGGCGGTGGGGCGTGTATAGTGGTGAACCGCTGGCGCGGCTGTTGACCTTTGGCCCCGTGCAAACGGTATGGCTTGATCTCGCCGCGTTGCTTTGTCGGTAGGACCCTGGGCCTGGGTCGAGGGGTCGCTAAGATGGTGAGTGTTGAATGAGTGCGTTGCGAGAAAAAGTTTGGCGGGTGATTTTTGGCACCGATACGCCGGCCGGCCGGCTGTTTGACCTAGTGTTAATCTACGGCATATTGCTCAGTGTCGGTGTTGTGGTGTTGGACTCGGTGGCCAGTCTGCATGCGCGCCTCGGGCCTTGGTTCTTTTATACCGAGTGGTTTTTTACCCTACTGTTTACTCTCGAATACGGCTTGCGCATTTATAGTTCGCGCCGACCGCTACGCTATGTCTGCAGTTTTTTTGGCTTGGTGGATTTGATCTCTATTATCCCCTCCTACCTAGCCCTGCTGGTGACGGGCGCCAACTATTTACTCGTGGTACGGCTGATACGCGTGTTGCGGGTATTTCGGGTGCTGAAGTTGGTGCGCTATATGGAAGAGGCGAGTGTGCTGACGCGCTCACTGTATCTGGCGCGGCGCAAAATCTTGGTATTTTTTACTACGGTGATTGTGCTCAGTGCTGTTTTTGGCTGCTTGATGTTTGTGGTCGAGGGTCCGGAGCACGGCTTTAGCAGTATCCCGAAGAGTATTTACTGGACCATTGTCACCATGACGACGGTGGGCTACGGGGATATCACCCCGCAAACGGTACTGGGTCAGCTGATTGCGTCCGTGGCGATGCTGCTCGGCTACTCGATTATCGCCATTCCCACCGGCATTATTACCGCTGAACTGGCGGGTGAGTTGAGCCGTTCGCGGGCCGGGCGAGGTTGTCAGCACTGCGGGCGCGCTGGTCACGAGGCCGATGCCCACCATTGCCGCCACTGTGGTGAGTCTTTACTCGCCGGTGATTAGCGCGATACCGCGACTGTGTGGTGTCGCTACTCTTTTTCAGAAGGATTATTAAAACAGGGCTGCGCTGAAAACGGCGATTGAAGCGTTGTCGCGCTCGGTGTTTAATGCCCGCCATCAAAGACATTACAAGACACTGCGCCATAAGCGTCTGGTCGCGGTGAAAACACAAAATACAAAATACAGGGAATGACGATGACTGACAGTTACGACTCGGTGTATGAAGCCTCGCGAGCCAACCCCCAAGCCTTTTGGGCGGAGGCCGCCAAGCTGGTGCACTGGACGAAAGAGCCGACAACCATTCTCGATGACAGCAATCCGCCTTTTTTACAGTGGTTTACCGATGGTGAGACCAACGCCTGCTACAACGCCCTCGACCGGCATGTGGCAGAGGGTCGCGCCGATCAGGATGCGCTGATTTACGATAGCCCGGTGACCGGCACCAAGTTGCGCTTTAGCTATCGCGAGTTGTTGGCGCGGGTGTCGAAATTTGCCGGTGCATTGCGGGCCGAGGGCATTGAAAAGGGTGACCGGGTGATTATTTATATGCCGATGGTGCCCGAGGCAGCCATCGCCATGCTGGCCTGCGCGCGCATTGGCGCTGTGCATTCCGTAGTCTTCGGTGGTTTCGCGGCCAATGAGCTGGCGGTGCGTATTGATGACGTACAAGCCAAGATGGTGATCGCCGCTTCCTGCGGCATCGAGCCCGG
Organism: Gammaproteobacteria bacterium 53_120_T64; assembly: GCA_002162815.1. Classification (GTDB taxonomy): domain Bacteria; phylum Pseudomonadota; class Gammaproteobacteria; order Pseudomonadales; family Porticoccaceae; genus Reddybacter. Next base: position 2,190 of record MAAT01000032.1, read on the forward strand.
GCGTCTGGTGTTGTATAAGCCCTTGCTCGACGAGGCCATCGAGCTGGCTAACAACAAGCCGCAGAGCTGCATTATCTTGCAGCGCGAGCAAGCGCCGGGCGAGATGCAGGCCGGTCGCGACAAAGATTGGCGCGAGCTGGAAGCGGCGGGTGAGCCCGTCGACTGTGTCGCCATGTTGTCCACCGATCCCCTGTATGTGCTCTACACCTCGGGCACCACGGGCGAGCCCAAAGGTGTGGTACGCGATGTTGGCGGCAGCATCGTCTCTCTCAACTGGAGCATGCAAAAGGTTTACGGTGTGGCACCGGGGGATGTCTTCTGGGCCGCCTCGGATGTCGGCTGGGTGGTGGGCCACTCCTACATTGTCTACGGCCCGCTGTTTAATGGCGCGACGACCATTTTGTTTGAGGGCAAGCCGGTGGGTACCCCCGACCCTGGCACCTACTGGCGCATTATTGAGGAATATGGCGTCAAAGTCTTCTTCACCGCGCCAACGGCGTTTCGGGCGATCAAAAAAGAAGACCCCCAGGGTCAGTATCTGGCCAAGTACGACCTGTCAAAATTCGAAAGCTTGTTTCTTGCCGGTGAGCGCTGTGACCCCGATACGTTGCGCTGGGCGATGGATAAGTTACAGATACCGGTGATCGATCACTGGTGGCAAACCGAATTGGGCTGGCCCGCCTGTGCCAACTGTCGCGGCATTGAGCTGCTGCCCGTGGTGCCGGGTTCACCCACCAAGCCGGTGCCGGGTTTTGATATTCGCGTCCTCGATGAGCAGGGTGACGAGGTGGCGGCCGGTGATATTGGCGCCTTGGCCATCAAGCTACCGCTACCACCGGGGTCGTTTACCACCCTGTGGGGGAATGACGAGCGCTTTGTCTCCTCCTACTTCAAGACCTTCCCCGGCTATTACGAGACCGGTGATGCCGGTTTCATCGATGAAAACGGTTATGTCTTTGTGATGGCGCGCACCGACGATGTGATCAATGTCGCCGGCCACCGCCTGTCGACCGGGGCCATGGAGGAGGTCTTGGCGGCCCACCCGGATGTCGCCGAGTGTGCGGTACTGGGCGTTGCCGATGCCATGAAGGGGCAGGTGCCGCTGGGCTTTGTGGTGCTCAACGATGGCGTCGAGCGAGCCGCTGCCGATATTTGCACTGAAGTAGTGCAACTGGTGCGAGAAAAGATCGGTCCTGTGGCAGCGTTTCGACTTTGCGGGGTGGTTAAGCGCCTACCAAAAACCCGCTCGGGCAAGATTTTGCGTGCCACCGTGCGCAAAATGGCCGATGCCGAGGCCTGGAAAATGCCCGCCACCATTGATGACCCGCTCATTTTGGATGAAATTGCCGAGGCGCTAGCCGCGCTGGGCTATCCAGCCAAGGGCTAGCGTTAACAATTGGTATATAAATTGCTTGCCAGTTGCCATAGTTAGCCGACTTGTTGTGACGGTGCGCATTCAATATTATGTCAGTCTGTTTACAGAATATAACGGATAAGTATTTTCATATTGAGCGTATTTCCGGTATAACAACGCCGGTCTTTTGTGTGTCAAAAAAATTGACGGAATTCACTAACGACCCCGGGAGGGTTGAGGTTGAAGCCTACAAACATAAGTAATCCAGATTATTTCCACAAGGTAGTCGACTGTCAGCACGCCTGTCCAGCGCATACCCCAGTACCTGAATACATTCGCCTGATTGCCGCAGAGCGCTATACCGACGCCTATATGGTCAATTGGGAGTCGAATGTCTTCCCCGGTGTGCTAGGTCGCACCTGTGACCGGCCCTGTGAGCCGGCGTGTCGGCGTGGCCGGGTCGAGGAAGAGCCCGTGGCCATCTGCCGCCTGAAGCGTGTTGCCGCCGATAATAAGGGCGATATCTCCGGGCTGCTGCCCGCGGCCGGTGCCAGCAATGGTAAAAAGCTGGCCCTGATTGGTGCCGGCCCCGCCGCATTAACCGTGGCGCGCGATCTGTCGCCGCTGGGTTACGCCATCGATATCTACGATGAAAACGCCAAGGGTGGCGGTTTTATGCGCAGCCAGATTCCCTCCTTCCGTCTGCCCGATGAGGTACTGGACGAGGAAATCGCTTACATCACCGACAATAGTGCGGTGACGACGCTCTACAACACTCGTGTCGATAGTCTGAAAGCCTTGCTCGAAAAAGATTACGACGCGGTCTTTGTTGGCTCCGGTGCACCTAAAGGCCGAGACTTACCCAATTTGCCGGGCCGTAAAGAGGGTGCCGCTGGCATTCACATCGGCATCGACTGGCTGGCCAGTGTCGCTTTTGAACATCGCGAGAAGGTCGGTAAGAAAGTGATCGTCCTCGGTGGTGGTAATACCGCGATGGATTGCTGTCGCACAGCGCGACGCATCGGTGGTGCCGAGGTGAAGGTGATCGTGCGTAGCCCCTTCGAGGATATGAAGGCCTCGCCCTGGGAAAAAGACGACGCCGTGGCGGAAGACATCCCGATTATTGACAACCACACACCGCTGGAATTTGTCATTGAAGACGGCAAGTTGGTGGGTATGCGTTTTGACAAGGTGCGCGCCGAATACGACGAGAAGAAGCGTCGTAAGTTGGTGTCGACCGGTGAGGAGCCCGTGCTCTTCCCCTGTGATGAAGTGCTGATCGCCATCGGCCAGGAAAACGCCTTTCCCTGGATTGAGAACGACATCGATATTGAGTTTGATAACTGGGGTCTACCGACCCTCGATAAAGTCACTTTTCAGTCGAGCAATGACAAGGTGTTCTTCGGTGGCGATGCCGCCTTCGGCCCAGAAAACATTATTACCGCTGTGGCTCAGGCGCATCAGGCGGCGATCTCCATCGACCTGTACTGTCAGGGCGAGGAACTCAGCGTCCGACCCGCGCCCACCACCAATCTGGTGAGCCAGAAAATGGGCATTCACGAGTGGAGCTACAGTAATGCGGTCGGATCCGACCTGCGTTTCAAGGTGCCCCACGCCGACAAGAGCGCCGCACTGGGTGATAGGAAGCTGGAAGTGGAGCTGGGTTTCTCACCCGAGACCGGCTTCGAAGAGGCTCAGCGCTGCCTCAACTGCGATGTACAGACGGTATTTTCCGAGGCGCTGTGCATCGAGTGCGATGCCTGTACCGATATTTGCCCGACCGATTGCATCAACTTTATCGATAATGATAAAGAGCCTGAGTTGCGTGAAAACCTACGTATGCCAGCGAAAAATCTCGATCAGGACCTTTATGTTTCCACGGATTTGCCGACCGGCAGAGTGATGGTGAAGGACGAAGATGTCTGCTTGCACTGTGGGCTTTGCGCCGAGCGCTGCCCGACATCGGCCTGGGACATGCAGCAATTTCTCTACCAAGTTACCAAGGCATCTCAAATATGAAAAGCATAGAGGCAGTCAACGAATTTGTGATTCGCTTTGCCAACGTCAATGGCACCGGCTCGGCCAGTGCCAATGCGATGTTTGGCAAGTCGATTTTTCGCATGGGCATACCGGTTAGTCCGAAGAATATTTTCCCCTCCAATATCCAGGGGCTGCCCACCTGGTACGAAGTGCGGGTCAGCGAGAAAAACTATCTCGGCCGTCGTGGCGGCATCGATATCGCCGTGGCGATCAATCCCCAGAGCATGGCTCAGGATATGAGCGACCTGAATCCCGGTGGCTTTTTTATCTACGACAACACCAAGGCCCTCGATTTACGCATCCACCGCAATGATGTCAATCTGATTGGTTTACCGCTGACCGATATCTGTCG
>MAAT01000008.1 GCA_002162815.1 Gammaproteobacteria bacterium 53_120_T64
AGGCGATGCCCCAGGGGCCCACCCAACCGGCCTCAACCAGCACTCGCGCTGCATTACTGCCGTCCATCGCCACTTCAGCGACGCCACCATCGACAAAGTGGGAAAGGTAGAGCTTGCCCTCGGCATCGATGGCCAGGTTATCGATGCCCGGACGCACCTTCGCGACCACGCTTTGCTCACCCGTATCGATATCAATTTTCACCACCTCGCCATTGCCCGCCTGGGGCACGAGTAGCTCACCAGAGGGCGAAAACTTAGCCGCTGTGGGATGAAACAGCCCCGTAGTGACTTGCTCCAACTCACCGCTCTCGGGGTCGGCACGCCAGATTTCACCCTTCGGCACCAGGGGATAGTAGAGCTTGCCATCGGGGCCACCCGCCAGGGCATTGGGACTGTCGAGGTCTTTGGCGATTAAGCGCGGCGGCCTGTCATCGTTGGGGTAAAGTTCAAACAAGCGGCCTTTGGGTCGGTGTTCATCAATAAACAGGCGATCATTAAATACGGTGACACCGTTGGCGGAGGGCAGCTCAGCGGAGACCACCGTGACTTCACCATCGGGCTTGCGCATGGTCACTTGGGCACTCATCACCTCGGTCGAATACATATTGCCCTGTGAATCGAAGGCGACATCATCCGGCCCGGTAATAAGCCCACCATTCTCGGCAATCACTTCCAGCTCACCCGTCGTGGTATCGATGGCCGTCACCTGACTACCCATAGCCTGGGCGACATACAGCCGGCCATCGCTGCCAAACTGCATGCCGTTGGCACCAAATAAGGCGCTGGCTGGGGTCATGCGACTGCACTGCCAGCCCTCTATCAAACGGGGTTCTACGGCTTGTTCGCCGTGTAATACCGCGAAACGATTATTCATTATTATTGACACTTACTGCACCTCGCATAAATCATCAATCATGCCGCGCGGCCAAGCAGAAGGCAAAAAAAACCCCGTAGCAGAAAGCTGCCACAGGGTTTATTCAAACTATAAAGGTTTAACTTACATTACACATTCACATTCAAGTTAAAGAGCTTCTTAACGTTGTCGTGTACACAGGCATTCTGCTGCTCGAGGGTCAGGTGCCCCATCTGCTCGTCGAGAATTTGCTGTGAAATGGGCCAGCAAGCATCGGTGTGCGGGTAGTCATTGGCCCACATCAGGCAACCGCTGTCGATAACATCTGGATTGCGATAAGCCGTTTCGTCGTCCTGGAAAGTAAAGGAAATATTCTGGTCGATGTACTCACTCGGTGGACGCGTCAACTGACACTCCGTCGTTGGCCCGAGACGAGCAATAGCGTGATCGGCTCGATACTTGTAGTGGGGGATCCAACCGGCATCACCCTCGGCAACAACCATTTTCAGCTTCGGGTGACGCTCAAAAATACCGCTAAATAGGAAGACACCCAGTACGTCCTGGACACCACGAATAATGTTCATAAAGCCGTTCGCTGCATGGCCACGCTTAGGTGCCAGTATTTCTTTAACACCACAGTCATCAGACGTGAGGATGTGGAAGCACATAGGCATATCAAGATCGACAGCGCATTCCCACAGGGCGTCGTAATCGGCGTGATCGTAATCGGCATAACCGGGGCGACCAGGCATCATCATGCCAACATGGCCCTGGGCTTTGGCTCGCTTGACATCGGCAATCGCGGAATCCACTGACATCACCGCAGATTGCGCCAAACCAAAGAGGCGATTCGGCTGAGTGCCGCAGAAGGTCTCCAACCAACGGTTATAGGCCTGCATGCAGGCATTCTTATACTCGAGGTCGGGGTGGCTACAGATGATCATACCCACAGAGGCATAGATGACTTCTGCACAAACGCCATCTTGATCCTGCACTTCAGCGCGAAAATCGGGGTTCCAGGCAGCATTCGGCAGTTCGTCAAATTTAGCATCACGGTACTTGGGTAGTTCTGCGGCGGGAACGCCGGCAGCACCTAACAAAGCCAAGGGGATAACGTCATCGAGACCGGGAATGTTGAAAATAGAACCACCGGTTGGGCCGTCAATTACCGTTGGCGCACGATCGCGGAATTTGGGGTCAATAAAGTCAATATATGTGTTGGGCGGCTCAACAATATGAGAGTCCGCTGAAATACCAGGTTTACGAGTAGCCATGTAACTTCCATCCTTTTTTAAGTTAATCATTCTTGTTTGCCGGCCCGAGTAAGTGAGCAAGGCGCACACCCTGTAAAGGTATTGACATTCTTTCAAGCGGACAGGTGCAGTGTCAAACAGTCTCGGCTCTTTATTAGGTCTAATAAGGCCTTTTTGTGACCAGAATTTTTGTGGCCTCAATCTTTCTAGTAGTGCCTATGGCCTTGTAAACTAGGCTGGGACAGGCCTCAGGGAACTGTAGATTCTACGACCGCAACGCCTTGCCCAAGGTGATCAGTAGAACGCCAGTAAAGCCCTCACTGACACCCCTTGTCGGCCATGGTATTAAATTGGGCGCGGGAGGATTACACTAGCGCCTCTATCAATTTTTCATCGAACAGACAAGCACCTATGCAAGAAAATGAGAAGCAGGTTCTGATTGCCAACCTACTGCACAGTATTCGCAATCGCCCCACTCCCGTTGCGACGGGCAGCTTGGCGGTATCCCTCGATGAGAGTGCCCTGGCCCAGGAGTTCTATGAGCTCATTAACGAGGCCACCGGGGATAACCACAAGTCGGAACAAAAGCAAGTCACGATCCTGCTCGCCGATTTACGCGGCTTCAGCGCCATGTCGGAAAAACACACTGCGGAAGAACTGATCGATCTGTTGAATCGCTATTTTCACAAGATGAGTGAGATCATTCTCCACTACGGTGGCACCATCGATAAGTTCATGGGCGATTCGGTGATGGCCCTGTTTGGCGCGCCCAGCAGTAGTGAGGACGACCTGGAAAGAGCTCTCGCCTGTGCCGTTGAAATGCAGTTGGCGATGAACGATGTCAACAACACTAACAATGCCCTCGGCCTGCCCAATATTTACATGGGCATCGGCCTCAATACCGGCACCGTAGTGGCCGGTAATCTCGGCTCCAAACTGCACAGTGAATACACCGTGATCGGCAACGAAGTCAATCTGACCTCGCGCATTGAAGCCCACAGCTTGCGCGGGCAAATCATGCTCAGTGAGAGCACCTATGACCTGGCGGCCGACTATGTCACCACCGGCACCGTCAACGATGTTCTCGTTAAAGGCCGCTCCAAGAGCGTGCGTCTCTACGAGCTGCTATCGACCGCTCGCCCCAAACAGCTCGAGGTTCCACAGCGAGAAATTCGAAAAAGCCCGCGCATCGCCGTCAACATGCCCCTCAATTTTCAAACGGTGGCCGGTAAGACCGTGCAAGCCGAGGAGTATGAAGGGCATATTAACAACATTAGCTACAACGGTATGATGGCCGTATTGCCGATGCCCATTCAGCCCAGCGCCGAAATTAAAATCCACTTTGCGCTGTCGATGATGTCCAACCAAACCAGCGAAGTGTATGCCAAAGTGCTCCACGTACAGGAGCTCGACAAGCAATTTTACTGCCAACTAGAATTTACCTTTATCGATGATGACGCCCAGCGTGAACTGCGCGAATTTATCAACCGTATTATCGAGAGCAATTAAACGCCAGCGCCACTGTGCTCGCGCCTGCAGCGGCTAAACTACTTACTGAGCCCGACACTATCTGCAAGGTAACTAACGGTGCAAGTAACTTCTACCAACGGTGTACTGCCCCCCGCCATTAACCGAACTCAGCCGGCTAAGCACACTGTCGAGCCCCTAACGGCCGCCAACGACGAGCAAAAAAAAACACTATCCCAGCCCACAAGTGACGAGCTATTAAAGCCCGTCGCCAGTTCCCGCAAAGCCGCTGTTATCCAACAGCTCAGCAGCGCTGATTTAAAACTGGTACGCCAGCTGCAACATAGGGATCGAGAGGTCAGGGCCCACGAACAAGCCCATGCCAATGCAGGAGGCGCCTATACGGGGGCGCCCAACTACCAATTCACTCGCGGGCCAGACGGCCAGCAATATGCTAGCTCAGGGCATGTCAGTGTCGACAGCAGTGCAATAGTCGGCGACCCCAGGGCAACATTGCAAAAGGCTCAGCAGCTTAAACGCGCCGCGCTAGCGCCGGCTCAGCCTTCACAGCAAGACCGTAGAGTTGCCGCAAAGGCCGGACAGCTGGCTATCGAGGCCAGAACAGAGCTCACGGCTCTATTGCTCAAGGCGCAGAAAATCGGCGCTAACCCAGCCCCTGGTAGCACCATCGATACCTTTGCATAGCAAAGACATTCAAGAGACAGTAAATAGACGACGAACGGAAGACCGAACCGGCATAAGAGGTCAGGGCGTATCAGCCACTAAACTCGATATATTGACGCGCCATAGGAACCACTTCCAGATAGAGATCCATCAAGCGCTTTGGGGCCACAGGTACAGCCGTTAAATTAGCGATACGACCCTCGCAATAATCAACCACCGTAGTCAGCACTTCACCCAACTCACCGGAGCCATCCAGTAAAGCGTATTTGACGGCGTCTCCCAGAGGTAGCTCCGCAAGGGCGTCGGCCAGTGGCATACCCAACAGCGCATCGAGCCGAGAGAAAAGGCCGACCATAAAATAAGTGCCCCTTTCCGACCTTGGGTAAAGCTCCAGCGCTAGGGCTTCACACATCAGCGCCCGCACCAGAGCCGACTCGAGAATATCGCCATTATCTTGACGAAAACTACCCGCCATGACCACTTGCACCAGGCGAGTCAGGGTGTTGAGACCGAGGATAGTCAGCGCCTCATCAATCGAGGTGATTTCTCGCTTAAAACTGTACATCGCCGAATTCACGTAGCGCAATAGCTTATAACTGAGCGAGACATCACGAGAAATAGTGTCAAATAAACTGTCTACATCGACATTCTTATTACTCAATTTAGCCGCTAGCTCAACCAGGGCTATGTGATTCGCACTCATTTTCTTACCGCTAACCACTTTTGGTCGAGAAAAATAATAGCCTTGGAAAAGCTCAAACCCCATGGCTAGGCACTGCTCAACTTCACGCTTTGTCTCAACTTTTTCCGCCAATAACCTGGCATCATATTGCTGCAGTTCAGCAATTCTATGGCCCAGAGTTTCAAGCCCTATATCGGCGACATCGATTTTAATAATATCGACTATCTTCAGGAAGGGTTCATGCTCGGGTGCAAAAACATAGTCATCCAGAGCCAGCGTGTAGCCACGTTTTTTTAAGACCAGAAGCGCGGCGATGACCTCTTCGTCGGGCTCCACGTGCTCAAGAATTTCGACCACAATACTGGAGTTAATCTCCGGTATTGGATAATGCCCCACCAAGAATTCGCGGGGCATGTTAATAAAAGCCGGTTTGCCACCGACGAGGTCGTCAAAGCCTATATTGGTAAAGACATTATTCAACAGTGCTGCCGTCGCCATACTTTGGTCGTCAACGTCGACACTATTTTTACTATCGGAGCGATACAATAATTCATAAGCGGCGACATTGAAGTCCCGATCATAAATTGACTGGCGACCTACATAGATCAGATCCGACATTACACGTCCTTTATATGCAAAGTGGTTCTAACACTCTAGCAGCAAAAAACCGAATTCGCCGCGAAATCAAGAAACTCGCCGGCCTTGTGGACGCTAAGTAAGTGCTCTCCATAAAAAACCTTATTGAGCCATTACTTAGCGTACCGTCGGTAAACGTCAAGCACCGCTAAACAGGCTTATCCATAAGCCTTGGAGCGAGCGATCATGCGCTGTGCCTGAGTATAGTGGGGCTTGTCGAGCATAATACCGTCGAGGCCGACGACCCCCATATCGGGATTGGCTTCAAACACCTCGACCACCCGGCGCGACCACTCCAGCTGCTCGGCCGTAAACGAGAACGACTCATTGATGATATCGACCTGGTTCGGGTGTATCGCCATCATGCAGGTAAAACCCGCTCGGCGTGCACCCAGGCAAGCCTCCCGCAAACCGTCGTCATCTTTAAAATCGGTAAACACGGTGTTACAGGGCTCGATTTCTGCTGAAGCCGCCGCCGCTAGGCACAGGCTGCGTGCGGTGCGGAACAGATCATCCCAGTTACCGTCGGGTAGGCGGTGCGTTTCGGCACCGACATCGGCGGAGAGATCGAACTCGCCCCAGCTAACGTAGGCCAAACGCTCACTACAATCGGTCAAGCCACCCATATTGAGGACGCCCTGGCCGGTTTCTGTGCCAATGACCAAGATTTTGATATGACCAGCGGGCACGCCATCGCGCGTTTCAAGCGCACTAATATAGTGGTCGAAACGAATCACATCCTCGCGGGTACGGTATTTAGGCAGCAAGATATAGTCCGGCGCACCACCGACAACGGCAGCGAGGTCACCCAGGGTCATATCGCCACACAGGGGATTAACCCTGACCAGCAGCTTCTTAGTACGCGAACCCAGCGGGTTGGCATCGAGGTATTCCCGCGCTAAGCGGCGACCCTCACTCTTACGACTTAGGGCGACGGAATCTTCCAAATCGAGAATCAAACCGTCGGCATTGGTGCCCGAGCCTTTAGCGATCTTCTTCTCGCTGTCGGCGGGTAAAAAAAGCATGGATCTCATGACTATTCTCCGCTATTTAGTCTTTGGGGCGCGTGGCCATCAAGGCGGTACGCTTAACGGTGGCGACCAACTCATCACGCTGATTAAAGCCCTCGTGGAGAAAGTTAACGATGCCCGAATCATTGCGCGACTTGCTGATGCGCTTGTCCAAAACGGTGGTGCGTGCGCGAATAGTGTCGCCGTGGAAGGTGGGTCGTGGGAAGGAAATGTCATTCATACCCAGGTTGCCCAGAGTCGTACCCAAGGTCAGCTCCGTTACCTGGACACCAACCACTAGTGCCAAGGTAAACATACTATTCACGATGCGCTCGCCATAAATACTGTCCTTGGAGAACTCGGCATCGAGATGCAAGGGCTGGGTATTCATGGTCAAGCAGCTAAACAGGGTATTGTCGTACTCGCTCACGGTACGTCGCACCTGGTGATCAAAAACTGCGCCCTCTTCAAAATCTTCAAAATAATAACCAGCCATCTCTCTTCCTTTTATACTTACGGGTGAATGTTGAGCTGAAATTGTATCACCCAGAGCGCCGAGGATACGACTCGCCTCTGCCCCGCTGTCGATACGCCCTGCCCTACCGTAGAATGGGATAGTAAACTAGCGACCCCAGCCAAGTATTCACACCAACTGGCCATAACCCATCGACAATAAATAGAGCCCAACCATGACAAATGCCAAAAAAGCACCCGCCCTCAGTTTTGATGAAGTGATAGCACAACGTAAATCCGTACGCGGCTTTCTGCCCCAAGCCATTCCCGAAGCACTACTGCACAAGATTTTCGCCCTCGCCCAACAGGCGCCCTCAAACTGTAATATCCAGCCCTGGAATGTAGCCGTCGCCTCGGGTGAGTCCTGCAAAGTCCTGCGCGACAAATTGGTGAGTGCCGTTGAGCAGCAGGTAACGCCCAACCCCGACTACTCGCGCACCGAGCGTTTCGAGGGGGTCTTCCGCCAGCGCCAGGTCGACACCGCCGTGGAGCTCTACAACAACATGAACATTGGCCGGGACGACAAAGAGGGCCGCCAATGGGCGATGATGCGCAACTTTGAACTCTTTGACGCGCCCCATATTGCCTTTATTTCGATGCCGAAAATCTTTAACGAATCGGTCGCCATCGATGTCGGCATGTACGCCCAAACACTGATGTTAGCGATGACCGCCCACGGCATTGGCTCCTGTGCCCAGGCCAGCGTCAGCCGCTACCCCGATATCATTCGCCAGCACTTCGGGCTCGACGACAGCCTTGCGGTGCTGATTGGCATCTCCTTCGGCTATGAAGACAGCGCCATACCCGCCAACCGCACGATCGTGCCCCGCGCCAATATTGCCGAAGACGTCTTATTTATGGGCTGAAGCCAAACACGGCAAGGGCCGGGCAGAATAGCTTGCGACACGCCCTTGTCGCTAGAATTCTGCCCGCTCAGACGATATCCCCCTAGCTTGCGCGAAGCATCGTAGAATACCAGCTCATGGTTTGAGCGGAGACGCCCTAACTACTGAGAGGTCGCCCAACCACCCGCCGTATTCGGCTCGGTGCGGGGCTCGGTTCACGCACCGCATTGAGTCCTTCCCGCCCCAAACGCTTTAAACTTTGCTGTAGGACTTCGCGCAACTTCTTATCTTGAGGGGGCTTGGTTAAATAGGCATCACAACCCGAAAGGGAACCCCGCACTCTGTCGATGGGGGATTTTTTGCCGGTCAGCATAATCACATCCGACAATTTCTCGGCCTTAATGGCCTTGCAGACATTGTAACCGTCCATGCCCGGCATAATCACATCGAGAAACACCAGGTGCACATCCTTCTCCCAGATATACTCCATCGCATCCCGGCCATTGCTGGCAAAATCAATACTCAGCGGCCCGGCAATCACTTCCGGCAGTTTTAGCTCCATATATTTACGTACGGAGAGACTGTCATCGACCACCAAAATACGCAGCGCATCCTCTTTCTCCGTAGCCTTTAGGCTGTTGGCTCGGGCGTTGCGCGCGGATAAACTGGCCGCAACCACCTGCTCCAGCATCGACAATAAACGCTTCACCGTAATCGGGCGCGGCATAAAAATTAACTTCAAATGTTTGACGCTGTCACTCGACTTAGTGGCCGAGGTCAGCACCGGTACCACACCCTTGTGTTTTGCGGCAAAGGCCTTCCACTCGCCAATGGCCTGGTGGGAATCGGCATTCAGTAGCACCACATGGGGCTTAATGCCCTCATCCAAGTCGATAAACACATGGTCATTTTTCAATTTTGGCAGCACCCCAAACATACTTCTCAACACCGTCACTTCCCGTGTAGACAAACCTATTTGCGATACGCGAAGAATATTGTCCACGTCACCTCCCTTTATTTATTGTTGAATAGAATCCATACACGTGTCTTTTACACGGCCCTCTCGGCCACACTCTTGCTCGTATTCCGTCGCTGCCTTCACGCTATCACCCACCGCCAAAAACCGCATTCAAATCCAGTATTGGCACCGCGCCATGGCTTGCGTCCATAAAACAGGAGGCCGTCAGGGCCTGCCAAGGCTCGAGGCTAGCCGGCAGCTCACATTGGCTGCTATCGGCAACCATCACCCGCTCGGGGATTTGCTCAAGCGCCATTGCCCCCAAGCGTGTATCGGCCAGCATCAGTAGTACCATCACCGACTGCGATGCCGCACAGTTCGGCTCGGACTGGAGCCCCCAATGCCGACCTAGGTCGATCACCGGCACCAGACTCTGCTGCCAATTCAGCACCCCCAGAACATGGGCCGGTGTCTGCGGAATGGCGAACACCGGTGGCAGCTCGGGGTAGATATAAATAACGTCCGACGCGGCCACCGACACTTTCACACCCGTCGCTATCGTCAGTAGCCATGCTGGCGACGTCGGCTCCGCCAACAGGGAGGGCTCGGAACCCCTTCCCTTGAGGCCGTGATCGGAAAATTCTGCAAGCGTTGATACCGTTGATGCGCCAATGCGAAGGTCATTCATTTCAAGCGCGCTCCGAATGTGCGTTAGGACGCTGATCGGCGGGCAGCGCAGCCAGGCAGCAGTACTCACGCAAGGCTGCCAAATTGCTACACAGCAACACCTCCTCGCCTTTTACTGCCAGTCCGGTCAGTATCGAGCCCTTGCTCGCCATACACGCGGGCAGAGCCTCTGCCGAGATAGCTTGTTCATGCATATCAATGCTCTGACAAAGAATACCCAGCTCGGGATAGCCAGCCCCGAGATTGACGCACACTCGGTAAAGATCGGGCAAGGCGGACAAAGTGGCCAGCTCGCTATCGAAAGCGAAGACCGATAAGGCCTGCTCATCGACATCGACCTCGGCCAATACCGCCCCGCCATTGCCAGAGTTGGCTCGCAGGTCGAGCACCGAGGCCAGAGAGTGCACCTCGGCGAGCGGTACGGCGAGGCTGACATCGGCAAAATGCATCACCGCCACGAGCGATTCGCCAAGCCCTGGGGAAATTTGACGATTCACGCCACGTTCGCCGTCAGCGTTTCAATTTGCTCTATCAACTGATCATCGGAGAAGGGCTTCGTGAGATAGAGGTCGACCCCGGCATCTGCTGCCTGTCGGCGGTGTTTCTCGGTGCTGCGGGAGGTAATCATCACCACCGGCAATTGTTCTAAGCCGCCCCGCGAGCGGATGTGGCTGGTCAATTCAATGCCGTTCATGCGCGGCATTTCCATATCGACAAAAATAATATCGGGGCGCCCCGCACTCAGTAAATCCACCGCCTCGAGACCATCGCGTGCGGTCTGCACCGTGTAGCCGGCGTCGCCCAATAACTGAGCCAGAGCGCGGCGCGCACTGAGGGAGTCATCGACAACAAACGCCACCGGCTGGCTGCCGCCAGCGTCACTGCTCGCCAAACTGTAGGCTTGACTGGATACCTGTTCGTAGGCAATGGGCTGGCGCAGCATTTCCACCAGATCCAAGACCGGCGACACCTGTCCATCGCCAAGGATGGTGGCACCGACAATACCATTCAGTTTGGGCATATAGCGGCCCAGGGGTTTCACTACCAGCTCCCGGCTGCCCACCACCTCGTCGACGACCACGGCTTCAGTTCTATCGTCGACCTCCATTAAGATCACCATGCCCCCTGGCGCATCGACATCGACAGCGCTCGCCTCGAGGCCAAGGACATTGGCGAGACGGCTTACACGATAGGGTTGCTGGTCCAGCTGGTAGACCCTGGCACCCCCGAAGTCGGCAAACGCGCCATCGTCGACATGGACAATGCGTTCAATACCGCGACTGGCCAGGGCATAGGTTTGCCCATCAACCTGCACCAACAGAGCGTGGGTCGACAGTAGGGTAACGGGGAGGCGAATATCCATGGTGCAACCCTCGCCCCTCACCGAGTCGAGCTGCAGCGAGCCCTTGAGACCGAGCACCTGTCCGTAGACGGCATTCAAGCCAATACCGCGCCCCGAGACCTGAGTTACCGTGCTACGCGTGGTGAAATTGGGCCGCAGTACCATGCGTTTAAGTTCGTCGTCGGCGACATCGTCGCCTTCATCGAGCAGGCCATCGCGCACCGCAGCGAGGCGAATCGCCGCGTAATCCAAGCCCGCGCCATCATCTTTGCAGCGCACCCGAATATGGTTGCCGTCGCGAGTAAAACTTAGCTCCAGTTTGCCCTTGAGATGCTTGCCAGCGAGGCTGCGGCTCTCCGCCGCTTCAATGCCATGGTCGATAGCATTGCGCAGCAAGTGCATCACGGGGTCGACCACATCGCGCAGAACTTCGCTGTCCATCAGGGTATCGCCACCGCTCAAGACTAAATCCACCGGCTTGCCCGTGGTGCGACAAGTCTGGCGAACACAGCGCTGCAGGCGCGCAAACACCGAATCAACCGGCACCATGCGCGTCTTCAAAACACCTTCGTGGGTTTCGCTGTTGAGCTGGCCCTGGCTGACGATCATATCGTCGAGGCTATCCAGCTCGCCAAGAATTTCCCGCCCCATCTCCTTGGCGTCGACGGCCGCTTCAATCATGCGTCGGGAGTAACTGTGAAGCTCGTTGTACTGATCCATTTCCAGGGCATCAAAATCATCGTCGACATCGCGATGCCTGGAGAAGTCTTTGATATCGACTAATTCTTCAAGCTCCGTGCCGAGTTGGTGAATACTGTCGAATTGGGCTTCGAGCAGCAGCGCCCGGTCTTGGGTCTTCTGCACGCGCTCACGTAACTGGGCATTGAGGATGGTCGCCTCGCCAACGAGACGCAGTAGGTCGTCAACCAACTCAGCGGAGACCCGCAAAGTGGCTGTAGCCCCTTCACTATGACTCTCAGCGGTGCCGGTTGACGCGGGCAGCGTTGGCGTATCGGCGGCCACAGCTTCAACGGGGGCTGGGAGCGGCACCACAGGCGCAACGCGGGTACTTGCCTTGGCCGCGGCCCCAATATCCGCTGTCGCCACAGCAACTGCCGGTGTATGCAGCGCAGACGGGCCATCCCTATCGATCAAATTCGCCCAGTCGAGGACCTCCTGAAGAACTTGTTGGGCGTTGTCGGGGGCCGAACTAAAGCCCTGCAAGGTATCGGACATCGCCTCCAGGCAATCCGCTGCCTTCAGCAAACTGTCGGCGAGGGCACTACAGGGTAAGGCCTCACTCTTCGCCAGCACGATAAGGATATCTTCGAGGTGGTGAGTTAATTCTGCCACGCCACGAATACCCACCACGTTGCCAGCACCCTTGATGGTGTGGGCAATTCGCTGGGCATCATTGACCGCGTCGATAGCGCCATCGTTAATCAAACGCTGTAGCGCGAGGGAAAACTCTTCGCTGTATTGCGGTAACTCTTGTAGCAGGCCATCGAGCAATTCGGGGCTGACATCATCACCGACCACGAGACTGACATGCTCGGTACTCGCCTGCTGAAGACGCTCGACAAATTCCTCTTCAAACTGGGAAAAATCGGGTTCGCTGAGCGCCCTCAGCAACTGCCCTGCCTGCGACGCTGTTAGCGGCACGGGTAGGCGCTGATGACTTAAAAACATCACCAGCTGCTCTGCCACATTGCGACATAAAGGCTCGCTCAAGTAGCTGCGCAGTAGGGGCAAAATTTCCACCCAGTAGGACTGATCCTGCTCAGCATCAAGCGCGGCCAAGTTGGCCATGGTGCCTTCACAGACCCGGCACAGGCCCGTCAGGCCCATTGACTCGGAAGCCATTTGCAGACGGCCAAACAAGGCCCGGGTAGACCCGCAGGCCTCCGCCTGAATGTCTTTTTCCACCTCCGGCGCGGCCAGCAAGCCCAGCCACTCATGCAGGGCAACCTCGATCTGTGGCAATTCTGCGAGCAATATAGCGAGCAATTGCGTGACAGCGTCTGAGAGCCCGCTGGCATTGTCATCGGCTATTACCGGCGCTGTTACCGGCGCTAACTCTTCGGCGACCAGGGCATCGGCAAAGGCCTCCAGGCTATCGGCCCCCTTCTCTTCCGCACTTAGCAAACCCTCCAGCTGAGACAGCGAAACATCACCCGCCGCGCTAGTGGCTTCGCCATCCTCCAGGCCGATTCGGGCAGTGGGGGAATCTGCCGCCGCGAACGCGGCATCGCCCGCCATCGATGCCAATGCCTCCGCAAGAGCCGCCGGCTCGACATCGGCCAGCAAGCCATCATCACACTGAGCGCTGTCCTCGACCAAGGACTCAAGTTCGGCCCAGGCCGGGTCAATCTCAACATCCATTGCGCCAGTAAAAGGCTCGACACTGAGCTCGTCCGCAACCCCAAACTTTGCCAATACTTCGTCACTGGTGTCGTCGGCAAAGACCGACATCCTAGCCAGTTCCCGCTCATCGTGAGTCGAGTCTAAGGTCAAATCCTGAAGCTCCGAGAGCGACGTCAAGTACTCGGTAGCGGCGCCGGTGTCAGTGCCTTGGCTGAGCTGTTCTGGCACCTCACCGACGCCAAAACCCACGGCCTGCAGTAACTCGCCGGCCTCACTCGGTTCTATCCCCAGCCCCCAACAGGGTTGGCACAGGTAATCGAGCAGGGCTTGATTGCTGGCACCAAAGCCGGGTTCTTGCAGGTGCTGTTGCAGGTGCTGCTGTTGCAGGTATTCTTGCAATAGCGTGGCCCAATCGGCGCAGGCACCGACAAGATCATCACTCAAGGGCTCGGCTTGCAGGGCAAAATGTGCCAGCTGCCCAGCGAGTAGGGCGCAAATCTCGGGTAAGCCCAAGTAGGCCTCGGCCTCCGCCAGCTCGGCACTATGGTGCAGCAGAGCGATAAATTCCGCGACTCTCTGGGACTCGGTGTCGGGCTCGGTAAGCATTGCCAAACTCAGTTCGACAAAGGCCTCGGGCAAGTACTGCAGCGGGCATTCAGTCGCCTCTTGATCCATCGATTCAAGCATTAGTTATTCGCTCCACAAACACTCAGTAAGCACCACCGGCCTAGGCCGATTTCAGGCGGGCAGTGCCATCACCTGACTGTTTTGGCAGGGTAAAGGCACCAACAGACGCCAACAGACGGGTCGACAAGCCCACCAGGTTCTTAGTGTTACCCATCTGCGCTTCGAGGTTGTCATAGGTTTGCAACGAGCTCTCTTCAATCGCATCGTGATCTTCACGCAGTACTTTACTGAGCTTCGCCTGGGCCAGTGAATCACTGGCAATTTGTTCAACCAGCTGTACCAGGTTGGCCGTGGTTTCACGGGTCTCTTTCATCTCATCACCGGCTTGCTCAGCCAGGGTGGTACCCGTCACCACACGACTGATCACCTCGTTCATGGTGACCACCGTGTCGGCCGTCTCGACCTGAATATTATTCACTAGGCTGGCGATATCGGCCGTTGCCTCGCGGGAGTTTTCGGCGAGGCGCTGTACCTCGTTGGCCACTACCGCAAAACCACGACCCGCTTCACCCGCCGATGCGGCGTGCATACTGGCGTTAAGAGCGAGAATATGGGTGCGCTCGGCAATATTATTAATCAAGCTAACAACACCGCCGATCTCCTGTGAACGCTCACCGAGACGCTTAATACGCTTTTCGGTTTCGCGAATGGTGTCGCGAATCAGGTTGATGCCATCGATGGTGTCGCCCACCGTCGCCTGAGCCTGCTCGGTGGTACCAATTGCCTTGCCGGCAGCCTCGTTGCAAAGGCGTGCGGTTTGAGCAATTTTCATCATCGAATTGGACGCCGTATCGAGACGCTGCTTGGCACTGGACACCACCATGCGCTCCGCTTCAGAAAGAGCCGTCACCGTCGTGGCTTGGCTCTGTACCTCGTCCGCCCGCGAGGCGACCAATTCGGCAATGCCCACCACCTCACCGAGTACAGTCGACGTGGAGCTGGAAATGGTATTCAGAGCGTCGGAAATAGCACCGGTAATATCTTCCGCCACCGGCACTTTCACCGTCAGGTCGTTATTGGTCAAAGCGTTGGCCGCCTGCAAAATACCAATAATCGAATCGTTGAGTTGTTCGTTTTCTTCCGTTATTTGCCGCGCCGTGGCCACTTGCGTGTCGATCATACGATCCACCTGCTGGCCCAGCTGACCGATTTCATCACTGCTGGTGAGCCCCGAACGCGCCTCGGTGTCACCTTGAGCAACAGCCAGAGCGACAGCGTTAAGCGCCGCAATGGGCCGCGTCACCGAACGAATAGTGACAACAGAGAGCACCAGGGCAAGTAGTAGTGCCACGGCCGCAGAGCCGAGGTAGAGGTATTGGCTACTGACCGCAGCGTCAACTCGGGCCTGTAGGTGGGCCTTCAATTGCAGGTCGACAGCATTCAAGAAGTCGCTGCCGAGGGCGATCGCCGTGGTGGCGTTTTCAAAGACGTGGTCGGTGCGGCTTTCGAGCTCAACCTCTAGCAAATAATCATCCCCGGTATTGGACTCCAGTCCCAGCAGGAAATCGTCTTCAATAATATTGGCATCTTCAATCACCCGGGCCACACTCTCGACAAAGGCCATAAATGTCGGCGCCAATTGCTCGCGCAATGGTGAGCCCTCGGTAAATGCCAAATGAAAATTGGTTTGCAATTCGGCGAGTTGCCCGGCAACGATAAATTTGGCGCCGGTTAATTCAATATTGTCCTCGACCGTCAAACTGCCGCGCTCGGAGACCTCGGTAACACGCAGCCGCAATAGACCCAAGTGGTCGAGTAGACGCGGCATTTTATTGATGGATAAATCAATCATGCGCGAGCTGTCGTGACCCGGATCGAGGTTGAGGCCGGCATGATCGGCAACCAGAGAGCTGTGTTTAAAAAGCTCAGTCAGCAGTAAATTGTGCTCGGGCAAACCCCTGTCCTGGGAGAAATTCAAGCTGTCCTCCCTAAGAGCTTGCCAATTGTCCTCAACCCCTTGCCAACTTCCGGCCTCACCCGACAACGCGCCATGATGACCTTGCAGCGCAGCGACGGCCGCTACCTTCTCATCAACGCGGAGGGTTTGCTCTTCGAGTAAATTCTGAAAACTGGAATAACTACTAAGCTGTAAGGCGGTAATATCTCGACGTTCGGACAGTGTCACCATCAGCGCCAACAGCGGCCGCAGGTAGGACATACCACTCGCCTCCGCAACAGCTTGGGAGACCTTTTCCTCTTGTGCTTGGTAAACCGCAAAGGTCAGCAGGGCAATCGGCAGCACCATCACCGCAACGGCGGCAACCAAGCGCTTGCCGACACTATTCCTAAGTGCCAGCTTATTATTTTTGAAAGACGCTCGAGGATTAAATTTCATTTCATATGTTCCTATAGAAAGATATCGCAAACAGGCAAAGCAAAAGGTTTATACCGCCATCTTTTCAGATAGCAATGCAAAGAATCGCGGGTAATTAAATTCAACGTAGAGGGAATCAGAGGCCAAATAGGTCTGCCCCAAAAATGGTACGAGTATTTTTGGCAGCGGCGGATGCTCCGCTACGGCCGCCATATCATCCAGCCCCACAGGGTATTCCTTGACAAAAAAACCGACCGCCTCATCGCCACGACCAATAATTAATGCAAACTTCTCATTAACTTTATCGTCATTAGACAAGCCCAATAATAACTTCAGATCAAATATCGGCACTAGGGTGCCACGCAAATTGGTTAAACCAGAAAACCACAAGGGTGTTCTGGGTATGCGCACCGAGGACGGTCTCGGCACCACCTCAGCAACAGTATCGGCATCGAGCAAAAAGCCAACATTGGAAACCTTAAAGCCATAGCGCAGACCAACGTTGTCAACTGACGAATCATTATTCACCATTAAATCAGCAGTCTTAAAATCTCTTTGCAAGGCCAGTGATGGAGAAACCGGCACTCTAAAAGCCTCGTTACTTGTCATAGATATTGTTCAACCTTAAACAACTAAATATTATTGACTTATTGTTCTTTGTTTACTTAGCAACAAACTATCAAACGCTATTATTAATTTGCGCAACAATATCTTCTCTGGAATAGGGCTTTACGACCAAATCTTTACCACCCTGCATTTGCGCCCATACTCGGTCAGCCTTTTGCCCCTTACTGGTGACAAAGACAATCGGAATAGATTTTGTATCGGGGTCATTCTGCAGTGCTCGACAGGTTTCAAAGCCATCCATATCGGGCATTATGATATCGAGAAAAATTAAATCCGGCTGCTCTGATACAGCCTGTTGCAGTGCGTCTTTGCCACAGTCTGTCGATATCACCAGGCAGCCAGCACCACTAACAATGGTTTCCAGCTTAGTCCGATCGGCCTTGGAGTCATCGCACACGAGTATCTTTTTAATAGACATGAAAAACCCTTTATTTTCTAACGAGATGATTAACTTAAAAAAACTTATGATTGAATCAGCGTATACCACGGCGTCTGATCGACGATGGTGTGAAATAGCTTTTTCTCAGTCGCACACTAAAGTCAGGAGCATCATCTTCATTATCAAGATTCAAGGCCAACATACGATTCGCTTTCATGTCGTATTGAATTTCCAGGGTCGAGCCAATAAAACCAACGTCGTACCACATCACAGAATGTATTTCCTGTAGACGCCAAATATCACCCTTGCGGTCGTAGCCATCCATCAGGCTAATCCACCAGGAATCCTCATCCAAGTAAAACACGCGCTTCGAGTAGTCATGCTTATAACCATCGCGCAAGGAGGCTTCAACAACCCAAACTCGGTGCAACTCATAACGCGCATGACGCTGATTTAAACGGCCATTTGTAGCAATGATATCTTTTGCCACAAGGTCTCCCGAGTGAAGCTTGTAGGCGTTATAGGGAATATATATTTCGCGTTTTCCCAACAATTTATAGTTAAAACGGTCTTTTGGCCCATTAAATCCAAACTTCTGATCCGTCGTTGCCAGGCCATCACTCGCCGGCATGGGATTGTCGTGAACAATTTGCGGTGCACGCTTAACCCGACGCTGCCCGGGATTGTAAACCCAGGCACTGCGAAACTTTTCGACAAAATGTACGGGGTCATTGGCCACTACCACCTGACCTGCCACACTAGCTGGCGACTTAATCGTTTGAAAATAAAACATCGAGTCAACAGCGGGGTCAAAATTTTCCACGGTATTACCCGGCTCACTCCAGCGCCAATGCTGCTGCACAGATATTTTACTGAGTTCGTATTTACCCCTTGTTGTCACGGCTGCCGCATTGTCCCAGCTGTCAACCCAAGGTTGCACCGGGCGCGTAACCTGATTTAAAAAAGCCTCTTCACCATTTTTTGGGATCGGGAATGCCCATGCGATCACCGCATTTCTAAAACCAAGACGCCCCTCTTTTGTTTTAAAACTCTCCGCTGTTCGAGCATTTTCTAGAGCGGCTTTATAAATATAGGGTTTAAAAACCGCCGTTCTTCGCGTTTTGTAAACATCCATATAATAATCAGGATGCATTTCAAACATTTTCACCTGGCCAACGCTCAACTTATCGACGTGCTGCTGATAATTACTGCCACTAATGGTAAACAGCGGCCTGTCTGCGGGAAACGGATCGAGGTGAAACATGCCCTCTTTAAACCCACGCGGGGCTTCCAGCGCGATGTTTTTCCACTCGGGAATTGTGCCCTCGGCATTACCCGCACGCGTCGCACCCGAGGGTGTCAACTCCGTGCCTTTTAGGCCAAGTCGGGAAATATCTTTACCACTCGTGACGGCATAACTGGACGCAGCCAGCGTCATCGTCAGCGCTGCAACTGTCACACGAAAAGATTTTGACTTACTCACATCTCTAGCATTGGACCAACAACTCAGCATCAAAAACACCCCTATGACTTTCCACCAATAAATAAGACTGTAAAAAATTCATACATGCACCATCGCCGCCTTTAAAAACACACTGTATTGCGACCTCATGAATTTTTAATAAATAAAGTTCCGAAGCACACAGACAACGTGCCTAGATTTATAAAATAGGCTGCCTGTAGCAGAGGGGTTTTTAAAAGAATTGAATATTTGAAAACGTTTTATTGGACTTAACAACACCATGTCAATAAAAACTTACTTCCTATCGAACTCAAGATGAAGGGATATGAACTTTCCAACACACAACCATAATTCCATTTATTACTTCTAAGACCCGAAAACAATACTTATAATGTGGAATTATTATGCACAACAGGCTGACGAGTTAATGTGATCCATTACTCGCAAAAATTCCAGACCGAGCATTCCACATTAGCCTTCTTTTTTAGCCCGCAATAACGCCTTGATAGCACCGAGGCCTTGACAGCCCTCTGTGTACGCCGAGAAACTGCTCTACATTGCTGGCAATATCCAGCTAACAGCGATGACCCGATGGGTATAACGTGACATGGCTTCGATTATCGCCTTGATAAACCTTGCCAGCGTATGGATCAGCTACTCGAGGTGGCATTACAGCGTTAACCATCTGCCACACTACCGCCAATAAGTGCTTAGCCGATGTCCCTTGGGACCTTGACGTAAGCAATCTAGGAAAGATTGCCCATTGTCAAAATGATAACGGCCTTGGAACTATTCTCGAAGGGGGGGGGTATTACTGTCTACTAATCTTCAGTAGACATTACTGTGCCAATACCCAGGCACAAAAAAGGCCGACAACCCTTGCGGACTGCCGGCCTTAATAATAGGTCCGGTTCTACACCGACCCTAAGATACCCTATTAACGGGTACCGCGACGTCGAATCGAAGAAGCCGTAAAGTAGTCATCGCGCAGGCGAATACTAAAATCGGGGGCAGTGTCTTCATTATCGAGCAAGATGGCCAGCATACGGCCCGCCTGCATATCGTAGAAGGTTTCCAGCGTTGAACCCATGAAGCCAATGTCGTACCACATAATGCTGTGCAGCTCCTGCAGACGCCAGCTTTGATCGCGACGATCATAGCCATCCATCAACATGATCCACCAGGAATCTTCGTCAAGATAGAACACGCGACGACCGTAGTCATGTTTGGTGCCCTCACGCAGAGTACCTTCAACAGCCCAGACACGGTGTAACTCGTAACGAGCTAGATCCTGATTCATACGCGCATCTTTGGTGATCATCTCACTGACCTTGAGATCACCTGAATTCAACTTGTATGAGTTATAGGGTATGTAGACTTCACGCCTACCCAGGAGTTTCCAGTTAAAGCGATCATTCGGACCGTTAAAGCCAAACTTCTGATCCGTGGTCGCCAAACCATCGCTAGCACTGAGCGGATTGTCATAGACAATCTGCGGCGCACGCTTAACGCGACGCTGACCGGGACTATAGACCCAAGCACTGCGGAACTTCTCCATAAAGTGCACAGGATCGTTCGCCAGCACCACCTGACCACCAATTTTTGCGGGCGCGGTAATGGTCTGGTAGTAGTACATCGAGTCGACAGCGGGGTCGAAGTCTTCAATGGTGTTGGTTGGCTCACTCCACTTCCAGTGCTGCTGTACAGAGAGCTTATTGACGACATACTTACCCGTCGTTGTTACCGCAGCGGCGTTATCCCAGCTGTCCATCCAGGGCTGAATGGGACGAGTCACCTGATTCATCAAGGCCTCATTACCATTCTTGGGAATCGGGAAAGCCCAAGAAATAATGGCATTTTTAAAGCCCACGACACCTTCAGGGGTAACAACGACTTCGGCACGCGGCGCATTTTCCAGAGCGGCCTTATAGATATAGGGCTTAAACACCGCCGTTCTACGGGTTTGATAAATATTCATGTAGTGATCAGGGTATGTTTTGAACATACTCTGCTGACCTTCAGTCAACTTATCGGCGTACTCTTCATAGTTACTGCCATTGATGGTGAACAGTATTTCATCGTCGGCAAAGGGGTCCGTGTGAAAGGTGCCCTCTTTAAAGCCGGCTGGTACCGCAATCGGCTCGTTTTTCCACTCGGGAATCGTGCCCTCGGCATTTGCCGCGCGAATCGCACCTGCCGGTGTCAACTCGGTGCCTTCCAGACCCAACTTGGCCAACTCTTCGGCACTGGGAGCGGCGTAACTTGTCGTCGCTACCGCTAGGGCGAGAGCAGTAACAGCAGCTCGACCCATGAGCACCTTACTCAATATATTGGTTTTGATACTACGTGTAGTCATTGTTATGACCTCCTCAAAAACTTGTCTTAAATACGATGGATACATTGTCGTGATCGTCATTGGTGCCAGCCGTACCCAACCAGGTGACGTACTGCAGATCCAGCGACGACGACAGATAGGTGAAGCCCAGCTTGGCAATCAAGGTACGTTGGTTTTCCACCAAAGAGCCCGCGTTCACTGGCGTATAACCTTCCACGCCGTGGACAAAAATCACTGTGGGCGCAACGTTAACGTTCATGAATACGTTGTTATAAACTAGCCCTGCAACCGCGGCATAACCCCAGGAGAAATCGGTGATGGGACGATCCAGGGCATCAACGCCCTCGAAAATACCTGGGTCAACAGTGGTGCCAAACTGATTGGGGCGAAGATCGAGTCGATCCGTCTTGTCACCGTGTTCCAACTCGGTAATCCACACTGCAGAGGCATCAAATACCAGATTCAAGGTATCGGCACCCAAGAAATCAGTGCCTCCCGAACGGGTGAAATTCAGCAGATAGGTATACACGTCACTAGCGTTGATATCACAGCCATCAATGGTATCGGCATAGACGGTCGAAGGATCAAAGTCGAGACTCGGACCAAAGGCCTGACCAACTTGTAGACCACCGAGATCCGGCACCTGAACCGCACTAATACCAAACAGGTTGCGACACTCGCGGGTATCAAAGAAGTTCTGCTTGAGGTTCAGCTCCATCGCAAAAGATGCGCCGAACATTGCCTCACCATTTAGTGAAATACCGTAGGTGTTTTGATCTTCACCGTATTTCCACTCATAACCAGCGAGCGTGTCCTGTCCAGGGCGAGCTGGGTCGGGACGCGGCGCGTAATCATCACGCAGACCAATATAGGGTGTATAAGCATGGGAGCGCACATAGTACAAACCCAGATCAGCAAAGTTGAGCGATTCTATAATGAAGTGCATGTTCACACCCCACTGACCACCACTCGGCTCATCACGACCAGCGAACTCTATGCCACGGACAAAGAGATCGGGATTATAGCCTTCACCCAAGAAATCAAAGGGGCTAAAGAAAGTCCCGACGGGGACAAAGACCGAGTTGCGCCAGTTCCAGGTGTAATAAGCTTCCAGGCTAATATTATCGGTAATACCAAAATTGAAATAGGCCGTTTCCTGAGGTAGCAAGGTTTCCTTAATCCCGGTACCCGGTGTTGTCGCCTTACTGAGGTCAGTCGGGTTTTGCATCTGACTGATACCACCACCCATGATATTACTCTCACCCCAGCTCACCACCTGCTTGCCGACGCGAACATTCACCGGACGATCTAGGACACGAAAGTTGCCGTAGACAAAGAGATCGTAGAGAGTGAATTTTTTACCCGCCTGATTTTGTGCCGCTTTGCCAATGCCGTCGACCAACTGCTGCTCGGGTACACCCTGGTTAAAGGCTGCTGGTGCCAGTGGCCACAGGTTTGAGCGCTCGCAATTAGTACAATCTTTACTTCTGATCGTGTAATCGTAGCGGTAGGAAAAACGTGTAAACAAGCCAAAATCACCGTTGCCGATACCGGCATCGGTCAATAGCGACAGCGGTGAACTGTAAATATCACCGGCATCGTTAAACACCGACCACTGACCCGTAGGATCAGCAGCACCATGGTGCTTGGCACTTTCGGTGCGCATCGCGGTACTGGCAGAAAAAACCGTGTCGACGAAAGCATCAAATTCACCGACTTTAAATTCAAAGGCCTGGGCCTGACTGGCGGTTAGTGCCAGAGCGCAGGCTCCGACCTTAAGCAGCGATGAACTCAGTGAAGTGAAAGAAGATTGCAGTGATGAAAGCTGAAAACGTTGTTTTGTTACTGGTGTTGAACGTGTGCTTGAATTGAAACTTATAGAATTTTTATCGAACAAAATACACCCCCCATTTTATTAAGACTATGGAATACCGAGGTACCACAAAGTAGTTCTGGTAAGCGCCGAATAACCACTGTTGTTTTTTTGATCATCGCAGCGCGGGCACAAATTAATCGCTCACCAAAACTATGTCAATGTATTTCCTAATACCATAAATTAGGATCGCGGAAAGTTCCTTAAATTAAGCAATTTAAATAACATTCCCGTGCCCTATAGGCCGCATGAAAAAACACAATATCGCTTATTTAATAGTGGCTTAGAGCCATAATCAGCGCTTATAGCTAAGATAAGAGCCAGCCATTATGATTATTTATCATTCAAGGAATAGCCAAAACGAATACCTTGACCTAAAGAAGTCTTTATTCTTTCCGGCTATGATATCCATTCTCTGCATGCATGCTTCCCCGTTACCAACTCGTCATACGCTATTAATAGCGCCCAATGGGTAAGCCCCTCATTTTCAATGCGCCCTGCGCACGAACCAGCCCTCACCCGCCTGCTATCAACCGGTATAAGTACCCGTCGCTGCAGTGCAATAGCCCAAGGAAAACCGTGACAGGCCAGCACGGCGGTCTATTGCTAGAAGCGCCCCCCTCTCGCTTTTAGAGCGCAAGACAGCACTCTTGCAGTGTAGCAAGGGGAAGGCATCGCGAGTGGTATTGAAGCAATGAGAGCCTGGCTCATGCCGAGCTGAAAGCCATTATCAGCGCTGTAAGGCCGCTTTATTTCTGTTTTAGCCGTGGCAGAACGGCGTCAATTTCACACCAATTACGACCTTAATAAGCAAAAAAAAGGTAAAAAAAAGCACTCAAAAGAGTGCTTTTTTTCATTCCCATCATTAGAACTGATAGGTTATCCGCATTGAGAAGTCGTCCGACCAATCGAAGGGAGCCAAGGCCGTATCATTGGTGCCATCAATAAAGTTAACAAAGGCTTCTACGGTCCAAGCACTACTGGGCTTGTAGCGCAGCGATGGCTGAATCAGGTAACCCCCTTCCATGTCGTACAAAATGGAACCATCAATTCGCCATTTTAGGCCGGGGAAAGGCTGCTGAAAGGCCATAACAAAGCCGTGCCAACCACGATCCTGCTCACCACCGCCCGGGCGCTTAGAGGTCGTGCCGCCAAGACCACTGAGGTGGCGTCCCAACAGATCCGTTTCCTTGCGATACATATATTCAAAGATTAAAAACGTCGCCGGGAATTCATTGCTAAACCGATGGTATTTCTCAAATACCAGGCTGGCTAAGATTTCATCCTCTTCCAAAAAGGTGCGGCGCAGGTTTTGAGTAAACTTCTTGTCCGGCGTATAACTGGCTTCAAAGCGAATCACTAACTGATCGAGAAAGGAATCTTCATCGGCATAGATAATATGATTAACACCAAAGCCAAAAACGTTCTCCGAGGCGTAATGCACATCCATTTTACCGCTTAGCCCACCGCCGCCATAGAAAGCGTCAACCGCATCGGCACCGCCACCAAGACCGGCCGCCCAAAATAGCTCAAGAAAATCGATGCCATTGATGCCGTTAGGCACTGCACCGCCCAAGTAATTATGGCCAGCGCCATCAATACTGGTCAGGTACTCGCCATTGGCATTCGGCAACATGCCCAAACTAGCGGCAAAACTACCGATAAAGGCGTAGTCGTCGATCAAGCCATTGAGTACATCCACGCCGTCGACAGCGGCAATGGCGGAATTGTAAAACCACTCGTCGGGGCTGCTAGTACCCGCATTACCACCGGGCTCATAGATAAAGGGTTGGCCGGCAAAGCCTTGGCCCTCGGGGTCGAGCGTCGGGTGTCCAAACGCCGCGTTAGGCACACCGCTTGGCAATAAGCTGAATATAGGATCGGGATTATGTCGTGCTACGGCAAAAAACTGCACACCCCAGCTACCATCTTCACCGAGGTTTTGACCCTGCAGGCGAACACCGCCATTAATGGCATCATCAACCCGATCAAAGCCCTCTTCAAAGCCCTGGTTCATATTAAAACCGGTTTGAATCAAGTTATAGGGCGAGTAGTTATTAGAGATAACCGTCGGTTGAAACATCTGAGCAAAGACTTCCAACTCCCAGTTTTGATTGAGCTGATAACTGGCGCGAATACCCGGTGAGGCCAAGCGCTCGTCAGAATATTCCTCGGGACCGTAATCAAAAATCACATGACGGCGATAATCCAGGCCATTGGCCATATCGGCGACGCGGAAAAACAGCGCCTCACCCCAGGCAATTTGCTGTTGACCAATACGTACCCACAGCGGGCCCTTGGCATAGTCTAAATACAGCGAGGGGATGTCGATCATGTAGTCATTATCGCTGAGCGACAAATGCGAGGCTTCCTTACCGTGGTTGGGCACGCCGAATAAATCGGGCTTGCCGTAGTCACCATCGACAAAACCACTTTTGTCCACCGCATCAAAAACATCGGGCTGATAATAGCCACGGAATTTCACCAAACCCGAGAGGTTATTGGTGAAATTAAAACTGACATCGACTTCGGCTCTGGTCGCAAAAACATTCCAGTCGTTGTCAGTCGAAAAATCGTTCCTCGAATTAAGTACCACGCCATCTGTGGCATGGGCCGGGGCACCTGCTACAGCCGGCCCGAGCAGAGCACCCTTGGCGACATAATCCCTACCGCCAAACTTATTGCCACCCGGGTTACTCGGGTTTTCATCATTGTTGAGCTTGTAAGCCATTTCCTGGCGAATAAAGCCCGAGACCGAATAGTCAAAGGCCGCTACCGTGGACGACAACAATGGCGCCCCCGCTAAGGCTAGCAAGGACATGCCTAGCCGTGTTTGTTTCTTATTCATCATGTAAAACCCCTATATTTCTACTACTCAATTATCGTTAAATTTATTTTTGCGATAAGAACTACGGAAGGGATAAGGTACTTTGCCAATCCTCTATTATTATTAAATCAGTAAATTTTAGCGCCACCGTTATTCGGCGGCGCTAAACCTTAGCTACCGAGACGACGAATAGCCTGAATGGTCAGGTACTTGTCGTAGGCATCTTCGGTATTGAACGCCGTCTTCAGGCCACCCTTAATACTCTGAGCGTGGTTGAAGCGGGTAAAACGGTTGGTCTGCACGTCCATGGCGTGGACGTAGGACCAGGACCACTCGGGATTGCCATGGGAATCCGGATTGATGATCTGATCTTTCTTCTGTTGGCTGAAGCCAATTTCAAAGGAGCGCCACAGTTCACCGCGACGGTCATAGGTGACGTAGCCAATCGCAGCCATGTTACGCACGTCGAGCCAGACACGTTTCTTGCTGACCGGCGCCCGTGGAAAACCAATCGGCTCGGCTTCAACGACAATCACTTCGGGGCAGAGCTGGAAGTCGACTTCGTAGAAGTTGAGACCTTTTTTACCGCCGTGCAGGGTTTTGTCTTTGGACCAGTTGTCCTGATCGCCGTGCCAGGTGTTGGACTGCGAACCGAGGAAGGGCCCACGACCGATGATTTTGTAGTTGCCCCAGGTCAACATCGGGTCGCCAGCGGCCCAGGCATCGGAGAGAAAGAAGGTAATACCCGGTACCAGCGGCTCAAAGCGCTGGTTGGTGGGGAAGCGTCGTACGCGTTTAAACGCGGGCAAATAACCGAACAGATCGGGGAATTCGCGCTGGTCGTACTTCCAAATATTCAGGAAGCTGGTGCCCTTCACGTCGTTCGGTGAGGTGAACCACACCGCTTGGTAGCGCAGCTTGTCTTCGTGGCCTTCCCAGTAGGGGCCATCGGGGTTACTGACCAGGCCGACGGTGTTCTTTTCAC
This sequence comes from Gammaproteobacteria bacterium 53_120_T64, assembly GCA_002162815.1. GTDB lineage: Bacteria > Pseudomonadota > Gammaproteobacteria > Pseudomonadales > Porticoccaceae > Reddybacter. The sequence goes on from MAAT01000008.1 coordinate 26,784, forward strand.
ACCAGCCCAGATTGTAGGAGTATTCGATGTCGCCGTCGGGGCCGATGTCGTTATCTTCCACCGCGTAAACGGAGGTGTCGTGGCGACCCCAGCTCATGGTGACGTTGGCAAAGGCCTCGAGACCGGTTTGTGGATCGGGGAAGGGTGAACCACCAATCCAGGGTTTGCCGGTACCTTTGACGACCACATTGCCATTGTCGTCAAACGCGCCCTTGCCCTGGTTGCGCAGGGTTGCTTCGAGGTAGTCGCGAGGATAGAGCTCGGTGACATCGGTGGTGGTTGGCGCAATGCGAATGCGACGGCCCTGTTGGGTAATCTGAATGTAGACAACGGGGTCGATGATGTCTTTGACAAATTCAACATTATTGGCGTCGACGATATCGCCGGTTTTGATCTTGCCTTTGGTGAGGGCTTCGATGTTGGTCAGCTCTTCCGGATAGGCCTTGCTGATATCACCCGTGTTGCCGACCAGCGGCATCATTGAGGTGAGGACGCCGGCGCCCATGGCACCCTTGGCCATCTTGTCCATAAAGAAGCGACGGCTGTAGTCAAAATCATACTTTTTAATGTGCATTGCGGAACCCCATTTATCGTTACCTTAGCGCTGTCATGTCAACATCGAATTGCGTTACTACGAGGAGTATTCGCCACTGATTAGCTAACAATCTGCTATAACCAAAATTTGTTATGCGGCTTTGTACTATATGATTTTTGATTATGCAAGATATTCGTGAGGGTGATCACAAATAATACAGCGAGACTGGCCCGCTGCAATTCCTAAACATTTAAATATTCACTCGTTATATTAGACACTTACATAACTTTATAAGCTAATTGTTCGATTCTACGGCCCGCGACCAAGTCACTTGGCCTCGATTTTGCTTACTCAAAATGGTGTCTGGTAGCCGGCATCACAATGGGCCCAGCTAAAACCAAAAAGGCACTCCGGGGAATGCCTTTTTGGTAGCGCCAAGACTCTCTAAAACTGATAGGTAATCCGCATTGAAAAGTCATCGGACCAATCAAACACTCCCAGGGAGGAGGAGTTATTACCGTCGATAATGTTGGCAAAGGCCTCTATCGTCCAGTCGCCATTGGGCTTATAGCGAACGCCGGGCTGGAACAGGAAGCCGCCTTCAAAGTCGTACAGGAAGGAGCCATCGAGACGCCACTTTAGACCCGGGAAGGGCTGCTGGAAGGCCAGAACGGTACCGTGCCAACCACGATCCTGCTCACCGCCACCGGGGCGTTTGGTGACAGTACCACCGAGGCCACTCAAGTGGCGGCCAAGTAGATCACTCTCTTTGCGATACATGTACTCAAAAATAAAGAAGGTTGCCGGGAAACTATCACTAAAGCGGTGGTACTTTTCAAAGACCAAGCTCGCCAACAACTCATCTTCTTCGATGAATTCCCGGCGTAGGTTATTGGTGAATTTTTTATTCGGTGTATAACTGGCCTCAAAGCGCACCACTAACTGGTCCAGCAGCGAGCCTTCATCGGCATAAAAAATATGGTTAACGCCAAAGCCGAAGACATTTTCAGAGGCATAACTGACCCGCATCAAACCACTTAAGCCGGTGCCTCCGTTGATGTTATCTAGAGCCGCTCGAGCACCCTCTGGCGTACCGTCGCCCGCTAAACCTGCCCCCCAAAACAATTCCAGGAAGTCTATGCCGTTAATTTCAGTAGGGGCACCACCGGCTTGAGCGGTTATATAGTCACCGTTCGCATCAGCTGTTAGACCTAAAGAACCTTCTGCAAAGCCCTTAATCCAGGCAAAATCATTGATTAAGCCATTGATCACATCCAATCCATCGACACCGCCGACACCCGAATTATAAAACCATTCGGCAGGACTGTGGGTTCCCGCTCGGCCGCCCGGCTCGTAAATAAATGGCTGGGTGGCAAAACCCAGACCCTCGGGGTCTAGTGTCGGGTGTCCAAAAGCCGCGTTGGGCACTCCAGATGGGTAGAGGGTGAAAAGCGGGTCCGGATTATGCCGCGTTATAGCAAAAAGCTGTACACCCCAGCTGCCATCCTCACCCAGGTTTTGACCCTGAATACGAATACCACCATTGATCTGGTCGTCAACTTTATCAAAGCCCTCCTCATAGCCCTTGTTCATGTTGAAGCCACTTTGAATCAAGTTATAGGGCGAATAATTGGTCGGTAAAATGGTCGGCTGGAACATTTGGGCAAAGACCTCCACCTCCCAATTCCGATCCATCTGGTAACTGGCGCGAATACCCGGCGCCGCTAGACGCTCATCGGCATACTCCTCTGCACCAAAATCAAAAATCACATGGCGTCGAAAATCGAGGCCATTGGCCTGATCCGCAACCCGAAAAAACAAGGCCTCACCCCAGGCAATTTGCTGCTGACCAAGCCGCACCCACAACGGCCCCTTGGCATAGTCTAAATACAGTGAAGGAATATCCAACATGTAGTCATTATCACTGAGGGATAAATAGGTCGCCTCCTTACCGTGATTGGGCACGCCGAATAAATCGGGATTGCCATCGACACCATCGACAAAGCCACTCTTGTCAACGCCATCAAATACATCGGGCTGGTAGTAGCCGCGAAACTTAACGAAACCCGTCAAATTATTCGTAAATTTCAAACTGACATCGACCTCTGCCTTAGTGGCAAACACATTCCAGTCGTTATCTGTCGAGTGATCTTCTCGACTTGTCAGTAATGTGCCGTTGGGTACAGGTAATAATTTACCTTGTGTCAAATAATCCTTACCGTTGAAATGGTTGCCGCCCGTGGTATTCGGGTTTTCTTCATTATTTAATTTATACGCCATTTCCTGGCGAATAAATCCAGAGACCGAATAGTCAAAGGCTGAAACCGAAGGCGACAAAAATGGCGCCCCAGCCAAAGCCAGCATCGATACACCTAGCCGTGCTTGTTTTTTATTTATCATTTAATACCCCTATTAATCCAACTGCTTTATTATTTTTCTAGTATTTTTACGTCATAGAGACGTCTCACTCAGACTTATTAGCGCGGTTGATTATTATTATTCCGTCGCTAATAAGCTGTATTGCTTATCGTTTAATTTTATTATTTTATTTACTTAAAAAATCAACTGCCGAGACGACGAATAGCCTGAATGGTCAGATACTTGTCGTAGGCATCTTCGGTATTAAATGCCGTCTTCAGGCCACCCTTAATGCTCTGCGCGTGATTAAACCGGGTAAAGCGATTGGTCTGTACATCTTGCGCGTGTACATAGGACCAAGACCACTCGGGATTGCCGTGGGAATCAGGATTGAGAAGGTCACCCTGTTTCTGCTGGCTAAAACCAATTTCAAAGGAGCGCCACAATTCGCCCCGACGGTCATAGGTCACATAGCCGATAGCGGCCATGTTACGTACGTCGAGCCATACACGCTTCTTGCTGACCGGTGCCCGCGGGAAACCAATGGGCTCGGCTTCAACCACTATCACTTCGGGGCAGAGTTGGAAATCGACCTCGTAAAAATTCAGGCCTTTTTTACCGCCGTGCAATAAGTTGTCTTTCGACCAGTTTTTCTGGTCGCCTTGCCAGCTCCCCGACTGCGAGCCCAGAAAGGGACCACGGCCAACGATTTTATAGTTGCCCCAAGTCAGCATCGGGTCACCCGCGGCCCAGGCATCGGAGAGGAAGAAGGTGATGCCCGGTACTAGCGGCTCAAAGCGCTGGTTGGTGGGGAAGCGGCGCACGCGCTTGAAGGCAGGCAAATAACCGAACAAATCGGGGAATTCACGCTGGTCGTATTTCCAAATATTGAGGAAGCTAGTGCCCTTGACGTCGTTCGGCGAAGTGAACCAAACCGCTTGGTAGCGCAGCTTATCTTCGTGGCCTTCCCAATAGGGTCCATCGGGATTACTCACCAAGCCAACGGTGTTCTTTTCACACCAGCCAAGGTTGTAGGAATATTCGATATCGCCGTCGGGACCGATGTCATTATCCTCTACCGCGTAAACGGAGGTGTCGTGACGACCCCAACTCATGGTGACGTTGGCAAAGGCCTCGAGACCGGTCTGTGGGTCGGGAAAGGGTGAGCCACCAACCCAAGGCTTACCCGTGCCTTTGACGACAACATTACCATCGACGTCAAACTCGCCCATACCCTGATTGCGCAAGGTAGCTTCGAGGTAGTCTCGAGGGTAGAGTTCGGTGATATCGGTAGTCGTGGGGGCAATGCGAATGCGACGGCCCTGTTGGGTAATTTGAATGTACGCGACGGGATCGAGAATGTCCTTAACATGCTCAACATTATTAATATCGATAATGTCGCCGACTTTAATCTTACCTTTAGTAAAGGCTTCAATATTGGTCAGTTCTTCCGGATAGGCCTTGCTGATATCACCCGTGTTGCCAACTAGTGGCATCATCGAGGTGAGAACACCCGCGCCCATGGCTCCCTTAGCCATTTTGTCCATAAAGAAACGACGACTGTAATCAAAATCATACTTTTTAATGTGCATTGCGAACCTCACTTCAGAAGGTAAACCCGATGTAATGCAAACACCAAACTATCGCCAAAGTCGATAACCACTGGTGCCAGGCTGATGCTTAATTATTGTTAGCAGCCATACCACTTTGTACTCCATGACTTTTTATTATGCAAGACATTAATGAAAGTGATCGCAGTGACTCTGGCGTAAGGAATTGCAATAAATACTGTATACACAGCTTATTTCAGCGAAATGCCAGCGATTAAAAATGGCAAGTATATTGAGAAATATAAAATCTAGTGCGCCGGAATAGCGACTTTGAATTGAGCCTTAAACGAGCACCAAGTTATCGCGATGAATCAACTCTTCGGCATGACAATAGCCCAGCTCTTCGACAATGCAAGCGCTCGCCTTACCGACGATTTTACGCGCTTCGTCGGCACTATAATTGACCAAGCCTCGTGCAACTTCAAGACCCTGTGAGTCGACACAGCAGACCATTTCACCACGCGTAAATTCACCGCGAAAAGCACTGACGCCAACGGGTAACAGGCTTTTGCCCTGCTCTTTGAGTACCCGCACGGCACCGTCATCCAGCACCAGGGTACCGCGCACCTGAAGATGCCCCGCCAGCCACTGCTTGCGCGCCACGAGGGGCGCATTATCGGCAACCAATAGGGTTCCCACGTCATCACCGGCAAATATGTTCAGCAGCACATTGGCATCGCGCCCGCCGGCTATAACGGTATTGGCACCGGAGCGCGCCGCCAGTCGAGCGGCCTGCAGCTTAGTTACCATACCGCCACGGCCTAGGCCACCGGTACTGTCACCGGCCACCGCATCAAGACTTCTGTCGTTAGCACTGGCACGGCGAATCAACGGGGTATTGGGGTTTTTGCGCGGGTCCTCTTCAAACAAACCGGACTGGTCGGTGAGGATCACCAGTAGTTCGGCATCAACTAGGTTGGTCACTAGAGCCGCCAGGGTATCGTTATCGCCAAAGCGAATCTCGTCGGTCACCACGGTGTCATTTTCATTGACCACCGGCACCACCCCGAGGGCCAGCAGAGTATTGAGCGTACTGCGGGCATTGAGGTAGCGCTCACGACTGGAGAGGTCGTCGTGGTCGAGTAAGACTTGGGCGGTGTGCTTGCCGAAGCCTTGGAATTTCGATTCATAGGCCTGCACGAGGCCCATTTGTCCGACGGCTGCCGCCGCTTGTAACTCATGAATAAGGCTCGGACGCTGCTGCCAACCGAGACGGCTCACCCCCTCGGCAACCGCACCGGAGGAAACCAGTACCACCTCGAGATCTTCGCCCTGAAGTTTGGCGATTTGCCCCACCCAATCGGCAATGGCCCGATGATCGAGACCTTGGCCATTGTTGGTCAAGAGGGCACTGCCAATTTTCACTACCCAGCGTCGGGTGCGACTCGGGGACTCTACTGTTTTATCCACAATATCTCTAATCTATGGGCCTATTTCAGCAATAGGCTAAGGGGTGTAAACGACTTCGACCTCATGATCGTCATCGTCGTCATCGTCGTCTTCATCATCAAGCTCTTGTTCCGCTGTTTTTTCCTGCTGGCGCTGTAGGCGCAGCTTTTCAATTTGCGCGCGTGCTTCGAGCTGCATGCGGGTCTGCATATCGCGCTCGGCTTGCGCCACCTCGGGCAACTCGGCCTCGCGACGACGGCAATCCTCAAGGTAGTCACAAATATCATTACAGAGCTTATTCGTACCCTCTTTCGTCAGCGCCGAAACAAAAAACACCGGCCCCTGCCACTGCAGGTCATCGATCAGCTTTTGACAGACTGCCTCGCGACTGTCCTCTGGCAGCAAGTCCATTTTGTTCAATACCAACCAGCGTGGTCGATCCGCCAAAGTGGTGCTGAAACGCGACAATTCATTCTGAATAGTCCGGGCATTTTCCAGTGGGTCGGAGCCATCAACCGGCAGCATGTCGACCATGTGCAACAAAAATCGAGTGCGCGTTAAATGCTTCAGAAAGCGAATACCTAAGCCCGCACCCTCTGAGGCACCTTCGACCAGTCCCGGTACATCGGCTATCACAAAGCTGCGGTATTTTTGCAGGGTCACCACGCCAAGGTTGGGCACCAGGGTGGTAAAGGGGTAATCGGCAACCTTCGGCGTCGCCGCCGACACCGAGCGAATCAATGTCGATTTACCGGCATTCGGTAAACCCAGCAGGCCAACGTCGGCAAGCAGTTTAAGCTCGAGACGCAAGTTGCGCAGCTCGCCTTCCGTCCCCGGGCTAGTTTGGCGCGGTGCACGGTTGGTACTCGACTTATAGCGCGCATTGCCGAGGCCGTGAAAACCACCCTTGGCGACGATGAGTTCCTGCCCCGCCGTGGTCAAGTCGCCCAGTATTTCGTCACTGTCGGTATCGATAATCGTGGTGCCAACAGGTACGCCAAGCACGAGATCATCACCGCCCTTGCCACGGCAATTGCGGCCACGACCCGACTCACCATTTTTCGCCCGGTGATGACGCTGATAACGGAAGTCGATCAAGGTATTGAGATCGACCTCGGCGCGCAGAATAACACTGCCGCCATCACCGCCATCGCCGCCATCGGGACCGCCCTTGGGAATGTATTTTTCGCGCCGGAAACTCAAACAACCCCGGCCGCCATCCCCCGCCTTAACGATGATCGGTGCCTCGTCGACAAATTTCATCTTACAGCTCTCCGTAGTTGTTGCATCTGCATGCTCTAACTATCAACTTATTACCCACTATTACAGCGACGCTATTCAGTAAGAATAAATATCGCACTATCATACGCCCATAAAAAAGCCCCGCGTGCGGGGCTCTTTAACAAATATGACCGCTTAGCTTCGCTTCACATTAAGCGCAAATCACTTCAACAAACTTGCGATTATGCGGGCCGCGCACCACGAACTTCACTTCGCCATCGGCCTTAGCAAATAAGGTATGGTCTTTACCGATACCGACATTACTGCCCGGGTGAAAGCGCGTGCCGCGCTGACGTACAATGATATTACCTGCGTCTACTTGCTCGCCACCGTAACGCTTAACACCTAGGCGTTTGCTTTCCGAATCGCGTCCGTTTCTAGTACTACCACCAGCTTTCTTGTGTGCCATGAGCTATCTCCTGCTGATCAACCGGCGTTGATGTTGGTAATTTTAACTTCGGTGAACCACTGACGGTGGCCCATCTGTGAGCGTGAATGCTTACGGCGACGAAATTTAACAATGCGCACCTTCTTGGCACGCCCGTGGCTGAGAATCTCAGCACTGACTTTTCCGCCATCGACGAAGGGAGCGCCGACCTTGATACTGTCGCCATCTGCAACCATCAATACCTTATCAAAATCAATGGTATCGCCCGTTGCCGCCTCAAGAAGCTCGAGGTGTAATACTTCACCCGGCTCAACTCGATGCTGCTTGCCGCCACTTTCTATTACCGCGTACATGTTTTGCTCCTACTGAAACCAAGACTAACTAATCTGTAGTGCCTTCTACTATTTCTCTTTATTAATAAAGAGAGAAGACTACTGCCCCGGCCACTTGCTCTTACGTGCAATTATGGGGCTGGGTGCGAGAGGGCGGCAATTCTAAGGCAAAGCGTCGTTGCTAGCAAGCCCTCGATGGGATATTTAAAGATATAGTAGAGTGCCATAACAGGAGCCTGCTCTAATCTTGACACTCGCTCTACAGAACCCTAGGATGCCGCGCTTCTCATTGCCTTTTATCTGACCTGTAATGCAGCCATTTAGACAAATTGTCGCCACCGACTTTGACGCCGTCAATCAACTCATTATTGCGGAATTGCGCTCGGATGTCGGCCTTGTAGAGCAGATAGGCCACTACTTAATCGATGCCGGCGGCAAGCGCCTGCGCCCGCTACTGGTATTACTCGTCGCTCAAGCCTGCTCTTATAAGGGCAAAGAGCATATTAACCTCGCCGTTATTATTGAGTTTATTCACAGCGCCACCCTGCTCCACGACGATGTCGTCGACACCTCGGAGATGCGTCGCGGCCGGTTTACAGCCAACGCCCAATGGGGCAATCCACCCAGCGTGCTGGTCGGCGACTTCCTCTACTCCCGCGCCTTCCAAATGCTCGTCGGACTGGGCGACATGAAGATCATGAGCATTCTCGCCGACACCACCAATATTATTTCCGAAGGTGAAGTTCAACAGCTGATCAACGCCAAGGACCCAGGTGTTACCGAGCAGGCCTATCTCGAGGTTATTCGCGGCAAGACCGCACAATTGTTTGAAGGTGCCGCCTCCTCTGCAGCCGTGCTGGCGGGAGCCGATCCCGCGCAGTGCACAGCCATGAAAGACTACGGCTACCACATTGGCATGGCCTTTCAGCTGGTTGACGACGCGCTCGACTACCGTGGTGACGCGCAAAAGCTCGGCAAAAATGTTGGCGATGATCTAGCCGAAGGCAAGGCCACCCTACCTTTAATACACGCCATGCGCAGTGGCAGTGCGGACGACGCCGAATTCGTGCGCAAAGCCATCTGCGCAGGCAGCTCTGAGCACCTAGAGCGCATTATCCAAATCATCGACGCCACCGGCGGTATCGACTACACCCTAGAGACCGCCCGCGATTACGCCAACAAGGCCAAACACTGCCTGGCACACCTCGACGATTCAGCCCACAAGCAGGCCCTGGTACAACTGGCCGACTTCGCCGTGAGCAGGAATCACTAAAGCACCCCGCCCAATAACCACAAGACAACTGCACTACCGCACTACCGCACTACCGCACTAACCCAGTGGGCGACGCCCTCACTCAAGGATCAAGTGCCCGTCACATGCGGGCAAGCCCACGGTCATTCCGCCGCGCAACGCTTCCACTCGCGAGGCACTTGACTTAGGATACTGTAAAAGGATTTCACCATGACAAGCCACCACCCATGACCGACCCTCGGTTAATCAACCAAAGTCCAGCCTGGCAAGCCCTACTCAAACACCGGCAAGCACTCGCCGACACCACCTTAGCGCAACTCTTCGAGCAACACGCCCAGCGCGGCCAGCAGTTTAAAGCCTGCGCCGCCGGACTTTATTTGGACTATTCCAAAAACCTGCTCACTGGCGAAACCCTCGACCTACTCGGGGAGCTCGCCAACCACGCACAACTGGCCGACGCTATCGAGGAGCTATTCAGCGGCGCCGCCGTTAACAATACCGAGCACCGCCCCGCCCTGCACACCGCACTGCGCAACCCTGCCCCAGGCGATGGAGAGCAATCCCCAGCCGTGACACAAATGCGCAGCCGCATGAATACCTTTGCCGACAAGCTGCGCCAAGGTCGCGAGTGTGGCGCGAGCGGTAAAGTCATTCGCGATGTTATCAACCTCGGCATCGGGGGCTCAGACCTCGGCCCCCGCATGATCGTTGCCGCTTTTCCCGAACTACAAGCCGAGGGCTTGCGCAGCCACTTCGCCGCCAATGTCGATAGTGACGTCTTAAAAGGCATTCTCAGTCAATGCCATCCCGAAACCACTCTCTTTCTGATCTCATCGAAAAGCTTTTCCACCCTGGAAACCCTGAGTAATGCCGGCCTAGCCCGGCAATGGCTCTGCGATGCCGGTTTCGACGCGGCGCAAATTGCCTGTCACTTTACCGCCATGACCAGCCAAATTGAAAAGGCCCGCTCATGGGGTATCAAGGCCGAACGGATTTTCCCTATAGATGAAGGTGTCGGAGGCCGCTTCAGCCTGTGGTCGAGCATTGGCCTGCCTATCGCCATCGCCCTGGGCTCCGAGGCCTTCAGTCAATTGCTCGACGGCGCCGGCGCCATGGACCAGCATTTTCGCAGTGCCGACTTCAGTGACAACCTACCGGTATTGCACGGCTTGCTGTCCATCTGGTCGATCAATTTCAACGATCACCACAGCCGCGCCGTATTGCCCTATATTCACCGTCTCGGTGAGCTGCCAAATTATTTGCAACAACTGACCATGGAGAGCCTCGGCAAGCGCGTCACCAAAACCGGCCAGCCCTGCACCTACGCTACCGGCCCGGTGATTTGGGGTAGCGAGGGCACCAACGGCCAACACTCCTGCCATCAGCTGTTATTGCAGGGTATCGGTGCCGTGCCCGTCGATTTTATTGCCACCACTAAGTCCCACTGCCAAACACTGCAGCACCAATACCTACTGGCCAACTGTTTTGCACAAAGCCGCGCTTTAATGCTGGGTAAGAGCTACACACAAGCGTTAGAAGAAACCCGCGCCTCAGGGCTAAACGAAGATGCAGCAGCTCAGCTCGCCATGCACAAAGCCATCCCCGGCAACCGGGTCAGCAACACCCTGCTGCTCGATGAATTCACCCCCCGAACCCTCGGCGCACTGCTCGCCTTCTACGAACACAGCGTCTACGTGCAGAGTGTTATCTGGCAAATTAATGCCTTCGACCAATGGGCGGTAGAACTCGGCAAAACCATGAGCACCTCCCTATTTGAAGCGCTCCAGCAAGCACCCCATGACGTCGCACTCGACAGTTCCAGCCAAGCCCTCATCGATCACGTTCAAAAAGGCCCGCACCCCTCCTGTAAGGACTGACAGCCCCACGCTGACCAACGAACTATTTTTTTTTGCTCAATTAATGTAAGGTGCTTCACCTTTTATTAATCGGCACTAGTTTGGTGCGCGACCGACCCATAGTGAGGCGTATATTGTGATAGTAGGCATACCCCGGGAAATAAAACCCGGAGAAGATAGGGTGGCTATGACCCCCGCCAATATTCAGGCGTGGTCAAAGAAAGGCGTTGAGTGCATCGTCGAGACTAGTGCCGGTGAAGCCGCAGGGTTTTCCGATGAGCTTTATAAAGCCGCCGGTGCTTCCATCTGCAGCGAGCGCTCCGACGTGTTTGCCAAGGCCGACATTATTGTCCAGGTGCAATCCTTTGGCGCTAACAACGTCAACAGCGAAGCCGACCTGGCACTACTTAGGCCCGGCCAATTAGTTGCCGGCATGATGGACCCTCTGGGCTCCCCCGCCACCGCCGAGCTCCTCGCTAAAACGGGTGCCACCGCCATCGCCATGGAACTGGTGCCGCGCATCAGTCGGGCACAAAGCATGGACGTGCTGTCGTCAATGGCCACCTTGGCCGGCTATAAAGCCGTGCTAATGGGTGCCAGCCTGTCACCGCGCATTATGCCCATGTTAATGACCGCAGCTGGCACCTTACAACCGATGCGCACCTTTATTATGGGTGTCGGTGTTGCAGGCCTGCAGGCCTGTGCCACGGCTAAACGCCTCGGTGGTGTGGTCGAGGCCTACGATGTACGCCCCGCCGCCCGCGATCAAATCATCTCGGTTGGCGCCAAGCCTATTGAACTCGACCTAGAAACAGAGAGTTCGGAAGACAAGGGCGGCTACGCTAAAGCCCAGGGCGAAGACTTTATTCGCCGCCAGCAGGAGCTAATGACTGCGGTACTCGCCGAGCAAGACCTGGTGATTACTACAGCCGCCATCCCCGGTGCCAAGTCGCCGATACTGGTCACCGCCGACATGGTCAAAGCCATGAAGCCCGGCGCCGTGATTGTCGATCTCGCCGCTGAGCGTGGCGGTAACTGTGAACTCACCCAACTCGGTGAAACTGTCGTTGCCCACGGCGTCACGATTATTGGCCCCGACAACCTGGCCTCGACCATTCCCCTCCACGGCAGTCAGATGTTTGGCAAAAACATCGAAACCCTGCTCGAGCATCTACTCGATGATGACAACAACTTAAATCTCGACTTCGAAGACGAGATTGTTTATGAAACCGTCGTTGCCCACAGTGGCGATGTACCACACAAGCGCATGCGCGAACTACTCGGTTACCCGTCCATAGATCTGGGTGGATCCATCGACCTCGACGCAGATGACGACGCCACTACCGAGCAAAAAGAAGGGGGAGCTTCCTGATGGAAATGATCGTTATGCAACTGGCACTTTTCGTGCTGTCACTATTCCTCGGTGTCGAATTGATCACCAAGGTACCACCCACTCTACACACCCCACTGATGTCGGGTACCAACGCCATTTCGGGTATCACGCTGGTCGGCGCATTGATCGCCGCCGGTGCTGGCGATAGTGCCTCCGGACTGGTTCACGGCCTCGGGTTTATCGCCGTGGTGATGGCCACCGTTAATGTGATTGGTGGCTACCTGGTGACCAACCGCATGCTCGCCATGTTCAAGAGGAAAAACTAGATCATGAATACTAACTTAGTGGATCTAATTTACCTCATCTCGGCAGTCTTCTTTGTGCTCGGCATTAAGGGCCTAACCAAACCGAAAACCGCCGTGCGCGGCAACATGCTATCGGCCATCGGTATGCTGATCGCCGTGGTCATTACCCTGCTGGATAAGAGTATTGTCAGCTACGAGTACATCATTGCCGGCGTTTTGGTCGGCGGTGTCGTTGGCGGCCTTGTCGCCACCAAGATACAGATGACCTCCATGCCGCAAATGATTGCCATGCTCAACGGCTGTGGTGGTGGTGCCTCTCTGGGCCTGGCGGCGGCGAGCTATCTGCTCACCTCCGGTTCTGGCGGTTACGAAAGCGGTGCCTTGGGCATTATGGCCGTTGGCTTTGTGATGATTACCGTGCTGATTGGCTCGGTAACCCTAACCGGTAGCTTAGTGGCCTTTGCCAAACTGCAGGAACTGATTTCCGGCCAATCCATCGGTTTTGCCGGCATTAAGTTCCTCAATGCGGCGCTGTTTATCTCTGCCATTACCCTGCTCGGCATGCTCTGCTTTGATCCCACCAACACAGCGTTGTTCTGGGCCTTGATTGCCGTATCGTGCACCCTCGGTATCACCATCGTGCTACCCATTGGTGGCGCCGATATGCCCGTTGTTATCGCCCTGCTGAACTCCTATTCGGGTATTGCCGCAGCGGCCGCTGGCTTCATTATGGGTAACACGGTATTGATCGTGTCCGGTTCACTGGTTGGCGCCTCGGGTCTCATTTTGACACAGATTATGTGTGTCGCAATGAACCGCTCACTGACCAATGTCCTGTTCGGTGTCATGGCCGAAGGCAGTGAAGCGATTGATGCTGACGAAATCTACGCCGGTAAGGTGAAGAGTGCGCAAGCGGAAGAGATCGCCATGATCCTCGAAACCGCCCGCCGCGTGGTCATCGTCCCCGGCTTTGGTATGGCCATGGCCCAGGCTCAGCACGCGGTACGTGAACTGTCTGATGTCTTGCAGGAAAACGGTACCGAGGTCGAGTTTGCTATCCACCCCGTTGCCGGTCGCATGCCCGGTCACATGAACGTGCTACTGGCCGAGGCTGAAGTGCCCTACGATCAGCTGGTCGAGATGGATCGCATCAACCCCACCTTTGAGCAAACCGATGTCGCCATCGTGATCGGCGCCAACGACGTCACCAACCCCATGGCGCGGGAAGACAAGGGCAGCCCGATCTACGGCATGCCCATCCTCCACGTCGACAAGGCGCAAACCGTGGTCGTGATCAAGCGTTCATTGAGCCCCGGCTTTGCCGGCCTGCCCAATCCGCTGTTTGCCATGGACAACACGCTGATGGTCTACGGCGATGGTAAAAAGGCAGTGGTCGACATCACCGCCGCATTGGTTAGCGCTTAAGCACTCGTTACATAAGCGCCCATAAAAAAACCCCGCACTGCGGGGTTTTTTTATGGCTGGCAATAACCACCTAACGGAATATCAGCAAAGCCTAAGCATCGAGAAAAGCCAATAACTCCGCCGTTTTCTGCTCCATTAAGACCTCATCACCGCGAGACTCGACATTTAAACGCACCAGCGGTTCGGTGTTCGACATCCGCACATTAAAGCGCCAGTCGCCAAACGACATACTGACGCCATCGGTCTTATCCAGCACCTCGGCACTGGCCGCATAATGCTTTTCAATGCGCGCCAACATCGCCGCCGCATCATCGACCTCGCGATTAATTTCACCACTCACCGGATAGCGCGCCTGACTCTCCGCTATCAGCTCAAGCAAGGTGCTGGCGGAGCTAGATACCAGTTCGGCCACTAACAACCACGGAATCATGCCGCTGTCGCAATAGGCGAAATCACGGAAATAGTGGTGGGCGCTCATCTCGCCGCCGTAGAGGGCGTTTTCATCGCGCATCACCTGCTTAATGAAGGAGTGCCCCGTTTTACTCTGAATCGCCTCACCGCCACACTGCGCGGCCAGCTCGATGGTGTTCCAGGTTAAACGCGGATCGTGAATCACCTTGCCGCCGCCATTTTTCTTTAGAAATGCGGTAGCCAGCAAGCCCACCAAATAATAGCCCTCGACAAAATTCCCCGAGCTATCGAAGAAGAAACAGCGGTCGAAGTCGCCATCCCAAGCGATGCCCAGATCGGCCCCTTCCCGCTTCACAACATCGGCCGTGGCGGCACGATTTTCTTCTAGTAGAGGGTTGGGAATGCCATTCGGGAAATTACCGTCGGGCTGGTGGTGGACCTTAATAAATTCAAAGGGCAAGTGAGGCTCGAGTAAATCGACCACCGAACCGGCACCACCGTTGCCGGCATTCACCACGATTTTTAAGGGCGGCAGGGCATCAACATCAATATAGGAGAGCAAGTGTTCGATATAGGCTTGCTTGTCGACAGAGTGGCGCAAGCCACCCCGGCGCGGCGCATCACTAAATTCGCCCCGCTCTGCCAGGGACTTAATCTCGGGTAAACCATCGTCACCGCTGATCGGCCGCGAACCCTCTCGCACAAATTTCATGCCGTTAAAGTCCATCGGATTGTGGCTGGCCGTCACCACTAGGCCGCCATCATAGCCGCCATCAAAGGTGGCAAAATAAATTTCCTCGGTGCCGCACTCGCCAATATGCACCACATCGCAACCGGCATCGCGAATACCCTCCACCACCGCATCGCAGAGTGAGGGACTGGTGAGGCGAATATCGTGGCCGACCACGATGCGCCCAGCACCCAGGTACTGGGCAAAGGCGCGACCGATGCGATAGGCAATGCCCTCGTTCAATTCAGTCGGCACGCGTCCGCGAATGTCGTAGGCCTTAAAACACGAGTAACTTTCTGACATGGCTTACTGCCCACCCTTTAAATAGATATTTTCATACACGTAGTTGGTTGCCTCGACATAACCGTCGACACTGCCGCAGTCAAAACGCCGACCCTTAAATTTATAGGCCAGCACCTTGCTGCTTTTCGCCAGCGATAACAAGGCGTCGGTCAATTGCACCTCACCGTTCTTACCCGGCGGTGTATGGCGCAACAACTCAAAAATAAAGGGCGAGAGGATATAGCGACCAATAATCGCCAAGTTACTCGGCGCATCGGCAAGGTCGGGCTTCTCAACCATGTCGGTGACGCGGTATAAACCCGGCTCCTCCTCGACCCCGGCAATAACACCAAACTTGGAAATTTCCTCATCGTTAATTTCCTGAATGGCGATCACACTGCAACCGGTGCGACGATAAATTTTCGCCAGCTGCTCCATCACGCTGTCGCCATCGGTAATGCACAGATCATCGGCCAGCACCACGCCAAAGGGTTCCTGCCCGACCAGCAATTCACCGGTCAAGATGGCATGCCCTAGGCCCTTCATTTCCGACTGGCGAGTCGAGGTAAACTTAGCCGCGCCAATGACCTCCCGGATGCTACTGAGATATTTATCCTTCGAGGTGCCGGCAATCTGATGCTCCAGTTCATAGCTGGTATCAAAGAAATCGTTAATGGCGCGCTTGCCACGACCGGTAACAAAACAAATTTCATCGAGACCCGCGCTCAACGCCTCTTCAACACCGTATTGCACCAGAGGCTTATTCACCACCGGCAGCATTTCTTTAGGCATCGCCTTGGTAGCGGGTAGGAACCGCGTGCCATAACCGGCAACGGGAAACAGGCATTTTTTAATCACAGACAAATCCTTTTCATTAGCGGGGAGTCGCGCACTGACACCACAAATTTAGCACCCCCAAATTGAGGTAGAGCACTGTAACTAAAATCCCTAGTCATTAGGTAAACTGCTTCAAAAAAAACTGGCCTGTAAGTGCGACTTACTCACCTCTTTTGGGTCTCAGGCGCAACCAGCAGCAATGCCACTAGTAATAACAGCCATACATTGTTTATCGGCGACTGGACATAAGCCCCCATTAAGCTAAAATATCGCGTCTTTTTTGATCGCCCCGGCGCCATGTCGCGCCTCACTGTGCAACGCAAGAGGTTACTTTTGAACGATTCCGACGCCCGCCAGCGCAACAGTTTTGACTACGACGATTTAATCGCCTGCTCCGAGGGCCGACTGTTTGGCCCCAAGGCCGCGCAACTGCCCGCACCCAACATGTTGATGGCCGACCGCATCACCCATATCAGCAAAGAGGGCGGCGCCTATGGCAAAGGCGAAGTGATCGCCGAGCTCGATATCAAACCCGACCTGTGGTTTTTCAACTGCCACTTCCCCGGCGACCCGGTGATGCCCGGCTGCCTTGGCCTCGACGCCATGTGGCAGTTGACCGGTTTCTTCCTCACCTGGCGCGGTAACGAGGGCCACGGCCGCGCGCTGGGTTCCAGCGAAGTGAAATTTACCGGACAGGTGCTACCGACCCACAAAAAGGTCACCTACCGTCTGGATATCAGCCGCGTGATTGAGCGCAAGCTGGTGATGGCTATTGCCGACGGCACCATGCTGGTCGACGATAAGGAAATTTACAGCGCCAAGGGCCTGCGCGTTGGCCTCTTTACCTCCACTGACAATTTCTAAACAATTGGTTACAATCGCCAATCTTCTAACACCGAGTCAATTGCTCTACGGGGCCAGGGATTATTCATGAGACGTGCAGTTATCACTGGAATGGGGGTTATATCGTGCCTCGGCAACAACGCGGCAGAAGTGCTGGACTCCCTGCAACAGGGTAAATCCGGCATTAGCACCAAGGATGATTACCGGGAAATGGGCCTAAAAAGCCAGGTCGCCGGCCAGATCCACATCGACCCCAAAGAGCACATCGACAGAAAGCACCTGCGCTTTATGAGCACCCCCGCCGTCTATGCCTACATCGCTATGCAACAGGCCATCGATGACGCCCAGCTTAGCGACAGCGACGTTTCCAACCCTCGCACCGGCCTGATCATGGGTGCCGGCGGTATTTCCGGCGACAAGTTTGTCGAATCCGTCGATATCCTGCGCAACAAAAGCGTGCGCAAAATGGGCCCCTACCGAGTGACTCAAATCATGAGCAGCTCGGTCTCCGCCTGTCTGGCCACACCCTTTAAGATCAAGGGCCTGAACATGAGCATCTCCTCGGCCTGTGCCACCAGCGCCCACTGTATTGGCGCAGCGGTTGAGCAGATCCAACTCGGTAAGCAAGATATTCTTTTTGCCGGTGGTGCCGAGGAAGAGCACTGGTCGATGGTCAGTATGTTTGACGCCATGGGCGCGCTGTCATCGAAGTACAACGACACCCCCGAAAAGGCCTCACGGGCCTACGACGCCGACCGAGACGGCTTTGTGATGTCCTGTGGCGGTGGTTGCTTCGTAGTCGAAGAACTCGAACACGCAAAAGCACGCGGTGCAAAAATCTACGCCGAAATTGTTGGCTATGGCGCCACCTCCGACGGCTACGACATGGTTGCCCCCTCCGGTGAAGGCGCGATTCGCTGCATGCAGCAAGCCCTAGCCACTACCGAGGGCGACATTGACTACATCAACACCCACGGCACCAGCACCCCGGTCGGCGACGTACAGGAAATCGCCGCCATCCGCGAAGTGTTCGGCACCGACGGGCCACCGATTGGCTCCACCAAATCGCTCTCCGGTCACTCATTGGGCGCGGCTGGCGTACACGAAGCCATCTACAGCCTGCTGATGATGGAAAATGACTTTATCGCGGTCTCGGCCAATATCGAAAACCTCGACCCCGCCGTTGCCGATATGCCCATCGTGACCGACAAGGTCGAGAGCGTGAAGCTGAAGCGCATTATGTCCAACAGCTTTGGCTTTGGCGGCACCAATGCCACCTTAGTGCTAGAAAAGTTCGAGGACTAAAGCCCTCACGCTAAACACGCGACACAAAAAAGCCCCGTGACAACACTGTCCCGGGGCTTTTTTGTGGCTCGCCATCAGCACCGCATAAGGTGCTCTACGGGGCCTATCTCGGCTTAAATAACACCTTT
The DNA here is from genome assembly GCA_002162815.1 of Gammaproteobacteria bacterium 53_120_T64. Classification (GTDB taxonomy): domain Bacteria; phylum Pseudomonadota; class Gammaproteobacteria; order Pseudomonadales; family Porticoccaceae; genus Reddybacter. The sequence goes on from MAAT01000008.1 coordinate 45,384, forward strand.
TTTCACCAAGTAGTCGGCCAACTGCTCGGCACAGGTGGCAACATCGTTATTGCCGGTATCGATCAAAATCTCAGGGTTTTCAGGCGCCTCGTAGGCCGAGTCAATACCGGTAAAGTTGGGGATCTCACCCGCGCGCGCCTTTTTATACAGGCCCTTGGGGTCGCGCTCCTCGCAAACATCCAATGAAGCCGAAACGTGAACCTCGATAAACTCATCATCGGCTACCAGCTTGCGTGCCATCTCGCGCTCGGTGCGAAAGGGCGAGATAAAGGCCGTCATCACAATCAAGCCCGCGTCGACAAACAACTTTGCGGTCTCGCCAATGCGGCGAATATTTTCGACCCGCGCTTCATCACTAAAGCCCAAATCACTGTTTAAACCCTGGCGTACATTGTCGCCGTCGAGTAAGTAACAGTGGTGACCGCGTTCAAACAACACGCGCTCCAAGGCATTGGCGAGGGTCGATTTACCCGCGCCACTGAGGCCGGTAAACCAGATCACACAAGGCTTTTGCTGCTTTTGCCCCGCTCGTTCTGTTTTGCTAACAATGGTTTCGTGCCAGGTTAAATTGGTGCTCACTAATCGCTTCCCTATTGCAGGGAGCCTCTGCACAAGTCAGCGGCTCCTGAGTTTAAAAAAATAATGGTCTAAAGCGTTTTAAACCTTTCAGTCTAGAACGGAATGTCATCATCAAAATTATCAAAGCCCGCTGGCGCATTTTGCGCCGGTGCCGCCTGAGCTGGTGCCTGAGCTGGCGCTTGCTGAGCGCGCTGGGGCTGAGCCGCTGGCGCGCCACCCTGCTGCTGGCCATAGCCCTGACCGCCACCCTGCTGTTGAGCATAACCCTGGCCACCGCCCATGCCTTCACCACCACCACGGCTATCGAGCATTTGCATTTCACTGGCGACAATCTCGGTGGTGTAGCGATCGGCACCGGTATTTTTATCCTGCCATTTGCGAGTGCGCAGCGAGCCTTCAATATACACCTTGCTGCCCTTTTTCAGGTATTCAGCGGCGATTTCCGCTAGGCGATTAAAGAACACCACCCGGTGCCACTCCGTGCGCTCCTGAGGTTGGCCGGTTTGCTTGTCTTTCCAGCTCTCACTGGTGGCAATGGTCAGGTTGGTGACCGCTCCGCCCGAGGGCATGTGCCGTGTTTCCGGGTTCTGTCCCAGGTTGCCAATCAAAATAACCTTGTTGATGCCTCTGGCCATACTTGCCTCCTACTTATTGCTCATTACGTTAGTTACAGTCACTCTCGGGCTGAAGTTTACCCCTTCAGCGTGGCTAAATACCATCGGCGCACGACCTGCGGTGACGCCAAATTAAACCGGGTTCGCCACAGCCAGCAAAGCATCCATCTGCGCCTGCTCAAAGTGCTCATCATCGACCTTGACATAGGCCATGTTCTGCCCGGGAATTACCACCACATCGACCACACCGGCGACCTGTGTCATCAAACCCTTGGCATCGAGCTGACCTCGCCCCTCAAGGCTAACCTCGACGCTGCGCAGGTAGCGCGGCGGCGCCATGGTCAGGGCAAAACCGAGCCACACCAAGGCCGCCATCAGCGAAGCCCAAAAAACCGCAGCGTGGCCAAATTGCTGGGCGACAATGCCACCCACCACGCCGCCACAAAAGGTGCCGAGAAACTGACTGGTGGAGTAAACCCCCAGCGCGGTGCCCTTGATACCCGCCGGGCTCAGCTTGCTGACCAGTGACGGCAGTGAGGCCTCCAATAAATTAAAGGCCATAAAGAACACCAGCAGGCCACCAACCATCATAGGGAAGGCCGTACCCGCAGAGGCCATCAGTAACTCTGCCAAGGCCAGAAGGGCGACGGCAATAATAAACACCGGCTTCATTTTACGCTGCGACTCGCCATACCAGATAAACGGCACCATCAGCACAAAGCCACCGCCCATGGTGCCCAAATACAGCAGCCAATGGCGCTCGCGGGAAAAATCGAAGGTTTGCTCAAGCATCAAGGGCAGCGCTACCCAGGTCGCCATTTGCGCAAAGTGCAGAGCGAAAATACCGACATTGAGTCGTCGCAACTCGCCATCACGCAAGACCCGACCCAGCATTGAAGGCAGCGGCAGCACCTCGTGGCCGCCGTGGCGCGCCATCGGGCTCGGCACCGCAAATACCAGCACCAGGAGACCCACAGCCGCGAGCGCGGAGGTCAGCCAAAACACCCCGGGCAAGCCCCAGTGATTGGCAACGATCGGCCCCAGTACCATTGCCACGCCAAAAGACAAGCCAATGCTACCGCCAATGGAGGCCATCGCCCGGGTGCGGTTTTGTTCTTTGGTGAGATCCGACAACAGCGCCATAATCACACTCGCCACCGCCCCCGCACCCTGTAGGGCGCGAGCGATAATCAAGCCCGCCATGGAATCCGCCGAGGCCGCCAGTAGGCTACCCGCCAAAAACAACAACATACCCGCGAAGATCAGCGGCTTGCGGCCGATGCGGTCGGACAACAGGCCAAAGGGAATTTGCAGCAGCCCCTGACTGAGACCATAAATGCCTAAACCGACACCCACCAGCAGTGCCGAACTGCCCGGATAACCCTCTGCATAGAGGGCAAAAACCGGCAGCACCATAAATAAACCGAGCATGCGGCTGGCGTACAAAAAGGCCAGAGCCAGTAGTGCGCGGACTTCAAAAGAGTTCATTAAATTAACTACAGTTGCTTAATTTTTTGCGGACAAAGATTGACTGACGATGGCCAACAGACAACGAACGATTCGCGTGAAAGGCGACATTGTACAGAAGCACCACCGGCAACGCAGTGCTAAGTACGGACGCTAAATCAAGGCACCGACACCCGTGCTGGAACGACCCGCACCACCAGTCAAGCCCGCCCCGCCACAGCAGCGCTTACTTTTCCTCGGCCCGCCCGTACTGGTCGTCAAAGCGCACGATATCGTCCTCGCCGAGATAATCACCGGTCTGCACTTCGATAATTTCCAGGGGAATAAGGCCCGGATTTTCTAAACGATGCTTCATGCCAAGCGGTATATAGATCGACTCATTGACCGCCAGTATCACCTCCTCCTCACCACGAGTTACCAGCCCCGTGCCCTGTACCACCACCCAGTGCTCGGCGCGGTGGTAGTGTTTTTGCAGCGACAGACGTGCGCCCGGATTGACCACTATGCGCTTTGCCTGATAGCGACCATTGGCGGCAATCGAATCGTAAAATCCCCAGGGCCGATAGACCTTGCGATGGGACTCGCGCTCGCTGCGGCCCTGAGCCTGCAATTGATTCACCACCGCTTTAACATCTTGCACTCGGCTCTTGTCGGCCACCAGCACGGCGTCATCAGTTTCGACCACTACCAAGTCTTTAATGCCCACCGTGGCCAGTAAACGGCCATTGGAGTGCAGATAGGAATTCTCCGTATCGACCGCCAAGACATCACCCTTACAGGTATTACCCTGCTCGTCCTTAGCGGAAATATCCCACAGCGCCGACCAGCTGCCGATATCGCTCCACCCCGCATCGAGGGGAATCACCACGGCATTGTCGGTTTTTTCCATCACCGCGTAATCAATGGAATCGTCGGGGCAGGCGGCAAAGGCCACTTTATCGAGGCGGGTAAAATCACTATCGACACTGGCGCCATCAAAAGCCGCACGACAGGCACTGAGCATCGCTGGCTGGAAGCGCTGTAACTCCTCCAGATAGCGAGCCGCTTTAAAGGCAAACATACCGCTATTCCAGTAGTAATCGCCGCTGTCGACATAGGCTTGTGCGGTCGCTAAGTCGGGCTTTTCGACAAATTGCTGAATCCGCTGGGCAACTAAACCCGTCTTATCGGCACCACCATCACTGGCGGCCTGAATATAGCCGTAACCGGTTTGTGCAGAAGTGGGCACCACACCAAAGGTCACCAGCGCGCCCTTTTCGGCTTCACTACAGGCCAGTTCAATGGCGCGGTGAAAGGCGGTCATGTCTTCAATTACGTGATCGGCGGGCAACACCAACAGAATCTCATCGGGGGCGGCTGCCAGCGCCGCCAGCGCCACCGCCGGTGCGGTATTGCGACCCACGGGCTCAAGCAAAATACTCTTTGCCTGCAAATCTATTTCACGCAACTGCTCGGCCACCATAAAGCGATGCTGCTCATTGCAAATCACCAGCGGCGACAGGGGCTGTGAAGCCAAACCCTGTAAGCGGCCGAGGGTTTCCTGCAGCATGGTTTGCTCACTGGCCAGCGGGATAAACTGCTTGGGGTAATGGGCGCGAGAAAGCGGCCAAAGGCGACTACCGGAACCACCAGAGAGTACAACAGGTATCATGATTACAGTCCTTCGTTTGAATTTCTGAGCAAAAGTGATGTATCGAAAAGATACTCAAGGCGACGTATTTTCTATTGTTTGCTCAACAATAGCCATAAATTCACGGCGAAACCGTGCGCTGCCAAAACGCGCCGCATTGGCCCTACAGGCCGCAGCCGAAATACCCTCGGGCAGGCCTTCAAAACGTTCGACGGCAGCCACCACGCTGGCGGCCGTTTGCCGCTCGAAGAACAAGCCGCTTGGCTCGCGAGCCTCACCATCAGCACACGCCTCGGCAAGCTCTGTATAGGGGATAACACTATCCAGGGCACCACCCTCGCCGTAGGCAATCACCGGCGTACCGCAGGCCTGGGCCTCGACCGCGACGATGCCAAAATCTTCGTGGGCGGCAAACACAAAGGCCCGCGCACGCTGCAAGTGGTCAATCACCACCTCCCGAGGCTGGTAACCCAAAAGCTCGATATTTGGCCCCGCCAAGGCCCGTAAACGTTCCAACATCGGCCCGTCACCAATTATCCGCAAACGCTTTGCGGGCATTAAATTGAAGGCGGCAACCAGGGTTTCCACCGACTTGTAGTGCACCAGCCGCGAGACGGTGAGGTAAAAATCATCTTTGGCCTCCGTACAGGTGAAATCATCGAGCGCCACCGGCGGGTTTAAGACCTCGCTGGAACGCTGCCAACACTGCTCGATACGCCCGGCGATAAAATGTGAATTCGCCACCAAGCGTCCACCCCGGTCGGCACTGTTAACATCCCAGCGGCGCAGCGCGCCGAGCAAGCCCCCAGCAACCGCGCGCAACAGCGGGTTGGCAATGGCTTGGCGCAAATACACCGCCTGCATATCCCAGGCATAGCGAATCGGCGTGTGTACATAGCTCACCTGAGCTTGGCCGGGCTCCAACTTAACGCCCTTGGCAAAGGCCCAACTACTGCAAATAACCAGCGTGTAGCCACTGAGATCGAGGGCTTCAATCGCCCGTGGCATAAGCGGTAAATAATAGCGAAAATAGCGTCGCGCACCGGGCAGGCGCTGAATAAAGCTGCTGGTAATTTTGTGGCCCCGCAAAAAACCGCGCTGTGTCGACGGCATAAAATCGACCAGAGTGAAAATATCAGCCTCCGGGTAGCACAGCAACAATTGCTCCAGCACCAGCTCGGCACCACCACTGGCCGCGAGCCAGTCGTGAACAATGGCGACTCTCACCGACCGGCCCAGCGGATGATTGGCGCGACTAAACCGGTACAGTTATTGGCTAACCTGGGTATTGATAAAACAGCGACGGGCATGGCCGAGGCTAGCAAGGGTGCACCTTGCAAAGAAGTACCTTTCAACATTGAGGCTCTCGCGCTAAATTCCGAGCGCCAGCCTAGCATAAGGTGGCCTACCGACCCCCGATCATCGCTGCCCTGTCAGCTGCGCCGCACCACTTGTCTGAGTCAGACGACACATAGTAATAAAAGCAATGCGGGCGAACACCCCAAGATAGGCTCTAACAACACAGACGGCAGACAAAAAAAGACCCCGAAAACAGGGTCTTAAGGTGGGTTTATAACAGAAACTCACTAGCTGACGAAACTGAAAAGCACACAAGCAGAGTGACCTGGGTATTAGCAGCGTTGCGGAGGGCCAAAGCCCTCGAGCTACTCGCCCCAAGGTTTACCCCAGCGTTTCACCAGCATCAATACTGCCCAGTACCACAAGCTCCGTATCGACTGTATCGTCTTGGCTATTTTCTACGGAATTGGCAAAGGCCTCGAGCACATCGTGGCGCGCCAAACCCGCCACAAGTTGCCCCAGCCAATAGGCCTGGCCATCGGTATCGGGGTCGCGCCCCAACACATTGTGGTAGAGCACCGTAATAAAGACATCGTCCGCCAGACCATGGCCATAGATTTCGCCAAACTCATCGGAGGCCATAAAAGCCTCAGCCACAGCCGATAAATCGAGTTTGTTTTGTGCCAACTGGCTAACCCAGTAACCGAGGCCCTGGGCATCGGCCGGGCGATTAAAGGCGGCATCGTAAAGGTTTTCAACAAAGTCTTGGTAATCAGTATCGTCTGAATGCACATCGCCTGAATCGTCGCCCTCAGATTCAAGTTCAGCCTGCACCGCTCGCTCTACCTGTTCGGCCTCGGCTAGCTCATCGGCAAATTCATCACCACTACCGGCAATAAATTCGTCGGAGTCGGCAAAGCTGACTAACACCTGGCTGCGTAAATTGCCCTCGTCGAGCACCCGTAGCCAGTAGGCTAGACCCTCGGCATCGGGCTCACGCTGCAACACATTGTGGTAGAGCAGCGCGACAAAGGCTTCATCATCGAGACCCTCAGGGTAGCGCGCCGCAAACTCCTCAGACGCCATAAAGGCGGCAGCAACCTCGGCAAAAACAATCTCGCCCTGCGCCAACTGCCGAGCCCAATGGCCGATGCCCGGCATATCGGATTCGCGATCAAAGCTTGCATGGTAAAGTCGTACCAAACCCGAAAAAAACTGCCCATTCGCCATCGCCATGCTCCGTTAATTCGCCAGCTGGTTTTTGACACGCCTTAACTGTACCTGCAGCCACTAACAGCTGCATACCCAAGGCCGCAAAGTGAGCATAGCCAACTGTGTTTCCCAGCATAGTTCGGCACGCACCCAGTATCACGCCGCCTATCGCGCCCATTGACCACTCGGGCCAAGGGCGCGCACAAACTTAGTGAGCGTCCTGGGGCAAAGCCGCAACCAAGGCCTGTTGATAGGCATTGCGCGCGGTCTGCACCATCGCCAGCTGCATTTGCAGACGCTTAATCTCGGCTTCAGCCAGTTGCAGGCTCTGCAGCTGGTCTTGCGCTTCTTTTGATAAATCCGAAATTTTGTAATCTTTACCATCGTGAGTCAGGGTCGGCTCTTGGTCGGTCATAAACTATCTCTCTTAAGGTCTAGTGGTTGAGGAATTAGGATTGAAGGCATGCAGTGCAAACACGGCTGCCGACGGCTTATCGCCGCTGCCTTATTAATGGGTACAGTACTGGGTAATTCAAGCCCTGCACTTAAAAGGTGCACTCATAAGGAAGGCTATAAAAAGCCCGGAGCCCGGTAACACTTAGGCGATCAAAAGCTCACCTACAGTTGTAGCATTCTGGGTCACCAATGCGGTCGCCGCCTCTATTTAGGACGCCTCTATTTAGGACGCCTCTATTTAGGACACCCATTTAAATTCTAAATCATGCAAGGGCTTCCGCTAGAAATATCCATGAGTCATTAGAAACAGCGTTTTAACGTAGAAACGGATGCCAACTGCTATGCAGGAGAGTACTGAATAGAGTGTCGCGGCTGGAGTGTTGACGACGAGCAATTTCACACACCGAGGTGAGCGGCTTGGCTATTGCCTCTGGCATCTCGAGCCAAGCTTTACAGATATTTAGCCAAATAGTTGCTTACAACTACTAATACCCGGTGTGCGCCGATAGTGTAGTGCCCGACAAGCCTGTTGAAGGTGCTGCAGCGTACCGACGATGCGGCCAAACCGACCTTCAAACTGGCTGCTCAGCGTAAGCCAATTATCGCTTTGTATACCAAGACGGGCCAGTATCGCCGGTGTGTTCTTGTCGATGCTACCCCGCTTGCCACTGCGTAATTGTCGCCCCGTCCAGTCCACAAGCTCTAGATAATCACTCAAACAACAAGGTAGGCCCGGCGGCATAGTTTGCCGGGGGTTACCGGCAAAAACCATCAGACTCTTTTCTTGCTGGCGAGGCTGGTTAACTTGCCTAACTTTCTTCGCTTGGCAAATACGTTTTTTGATGGAGGTGTGGTGAGAGTGTTCGGGCGTACTAGCAAGTTTTGCGCGCAGAGGGTTGAGGTCGACATAGGCCATGCAGGCAAAAAGGGCTTGCTCGTCGAGCAGGGCCTGGGATTTAAAACGACCCTCCCAAAATCGCCCCGTACAACCGTCTTCCTTATTCGCCTGGCGAGCAATGCCCTCGTTGATTAAACGCATAAACCAACTGATATCAGCCAAGCGTTTACGCCAAGTGCCAATCACCGTTGCAAGGGCCTCACGCTCAGCTTTAATTAGGGTTTCACCCCGAGCATAGCGCTGGCTCAATAAATTGCCCTTAAACAACCGCTGCCAACGCTCAATCACCTCTAGCTCACTCAGTTGCTCGGCTTCTTCCGTATTGATATGTAGCACCACATGGTAGTGATTCGACATCACCGCATAGGCCGCGACATCAATACAGAAAACCTCCGCTAGAGCGAGCAGTTTATCTTCCACCCAAGCACGGCGGTGCTCATAGCTGTCACCACACAGAAAGGCCCGGCGTACACAGCGTGAAACGCAGTGATAGTAAGGGGTTGCCTCTAATGAAACTTGCTGACTTCTGGCCTTGGTCATGTGCTGCCCATCGTTGAAGGTAAGTTCATGGTTGAGTCAGTATGGTCAAGGCTAGAAATAGTACTAAAGACAGCTTTACAGCAAAGACTACTCGTTTAATTCCATATCGATATTTAGATGGATGTCCTTATGATGCTTTCAGACACAAAAAAACCCCATAACCGAAATTATGGGGTTTTCTGCAGAGCTGAATGAAAAGCGGTTTCCACCACGTCTAAGACTCCATTCGTCAATTGCCGTCTATAAAGCAAGACTTCAGAACTTAGACGCTATCAGCGACCGCTTTACATCCATTCTCTTTATTAGCACCCCTGACCGCTAAGGTCGAGGGGCATAAAGGGGTCAGACCCCTTTAATTTTTTCTGCCTTCTATCAGGCAGCGAGGCTACTTAAGATTTGGATATTCCAAACTTGTTCACCTCTTGGGATTCACTAAATTAAGTGAAATCAGCAAAGTTAGCAGCTGTAAGTGTTGTAGCATCTGCAACACCAGTCAATGTAAGCATAAGCGTAAGAGTGTCACCCGTGAAACCATCATCACCTGCATCTGAAACCAACTCACCAATAAATGTATCAGTACCATTATCCCATGCAATGTAAATTGCATCGTTTGTTGTGCCAGCGACATCAAACGTTCCTACAGTAAATCCTGCAGTTGCTTGTGCTGCCGTAGCTGCAGCACCTTGCGTAACAGTAGTACCGTGTGCAATAAATGCAGTTGTATCAGTAATTGTAGTGGTTGTGTTAAACCCTGTTGTCGGATCAGTTGCAGCCATCTGTGCAACATTAGTAGTTAAGTCAATAATGTCACCACCTGTACCAACAGTAAAACCACTAACGGTATCTGCACCATCAGTTGAACCATCACCATTACGTACTAATGTATCAACACCAGCACCCAGGGTAATCACATCAGCACCAACTCCACCAGTAATACTGTTAGCACCAGCACCAACAACAATAGTATCTATCTGACCAGAACCTGTAACAGTAGCACCGTCATAGTTAGTCAAACCGGAGAAAGTAATTGCCTGTGCAGCAGTAGCATTAGAACCGTCGATAACTACAACATCAGTACCAAGATCTAAGTTACCAGTAACAGTAATCGAAGTGTTATTGCCAGTACCTGTAATAGTTACATTGTCTATATCAATACCACCAGTAACAGCAGCAGTAAGCGCTGTAGATGCAGCAGCAGCATTAATAACAATTGTATTGGCTTGCAAGGTTGAAAGTGCAACAGTAGCAGCTGTAGTCGCTGTAATAGTACCGTATGCAGCAACACCACCAATTGTATCACTAACATCAAGTGTAACTGCAGAACCAGTGATAGCAGCTAAATTAACCGCACCAACAGTTCCATCTAGATTAACTGTAGCAGTACCAGTAGCAACCAAGGCAGTAGTAGTGAATGCACCTGTAGAGCTACCAGTGATAGCAATGTTACCAGCAGCAACAATATCATTACCAACCGCAAGACTAACCGCCCCACCAGTACCTACAGCAGAAATAGTTACATCCTGAACGTTAACACCCAAGGCACCTGTTTGAGTCACCAAACCAGTCACACCATCAACGGTCAAGGTAATATCACTGCCTGCTGCCGCATCCATAGTGCCGATTGTGAGGCCACCTTTCAAACCGCTTGCCGTAACATTCATGTCATAAGCATTGGTAGTACCATTACCCAAAACACCAAGTGCAACTGCAGATAAAGAACCGGCGGTTGTGCCTGTACCAGCCAATGTCAATGAAGCAATGGCGTTCATATCGCTTAGTGTGGTTGTACCTTTAGAAGCCGTTACATTTGCAACCTGAACACCCGTCAATGTCGAACCAGCGAAGCTCAGTGTATTACCGGTAGTAACAGTCAAGTTTTCTAGGGCGGCGGCAGCTAAGGTCAAGGAACCAGCCGTTTCACCATTAGTAATGGTTGCGCCGGTTGCCGCTGCTGCGGTAATAATAGCACTATCAAGCTTACCCGTAGCATTTACGGTAATTGACGCCGCCTTAGCTACAGTAACCTGACCACCGAATTCTGTTAACTCAACAGGAGTGGTAGCTGAGCTCTTACCAGATGCAACATTAACAGTTAATGAAGTTGCTACAGCAGCAGTTACAACGCTGTCTGAATGAACATCAACATATTCGCCAGCGTTGAGCGTTAACGCACCTGCTGAACTAGAGGCAGTGTAAACGGCCTTAGCGACATCAGCTGTCTTCGCAGTAACACTTGCAGCGAGAGCAGAATAATCAATTGTTGTTGCACCTGCGTGATCAGATGTAATCGCACCTGCAGCCACAGTTGCACCCATCGACTTAAAGGTTAATGCACTAGCACCCATGTTTGCCAGGTCAACTGATGCCGCTGTAGTCGCAACACTACTAACAGTAGTTAGATCAGAAACATTCGCACCAGAGAAGACCAACGCACCAGTAATAGCGTTTAAGGCCAAAGTTTCAAAGCCGGTTTGCGTATATTGAACAGTCTTCGCACCAGAGCTTAAAGTTAAAGTATCGGTACCGGCACCACCAGAAAGCGTGGCATTTGCTGCAGCATTACCCGTTCCAAATGTCAGCGCATCATCACCAGAACCGGTTGCAACTGTTGTCAATGCTGTGGCTGAAGTGACATCGGCAGTGATCGCACCGGTGGCAGACGAAGCATCAAAACTGGTCAGAGTGGCTTCGACATCGGTTACCTTAACGCTACCTGAACCGGCAATCGTAACGCCCGTCAAATCACTTGCGGTACCCGCCAAATTTATAACGTTAGTTCCTGTAGCCTGAATGGCCAGAGTTTCAATATCATTCGCAGTAATTGTAACGGCAGCTTCAGTAACTACTGGTGTTACGCCCGTAGCGCTAGCTGCAGTACCAACGTTAGACAAACTAAGTGTCATCGCATCAGTCGTACCGGTTAACTCGGCAGCACCCGTAGCAAATGCTGTTGAAAAATTACCGGATGCTTGGTTCTTGACTGAAACAGTTGCCGTAGCAGCCAGATCACTAAGACTTACACCCTTTGCGCTATTAATGGTATAGCTTGTTACACCAGTGATACCGGAGGCATCAAATGTGCGTGGAATAGAGCTTGTGTTTGTCAGCGAGATATTTTCGACATTGGTCATACTACCCGTAGTGAAACCGGTGAAGTTTGACACCAAGTCAGCAGTGAAGGTGTCATTACCAGCACCACCATCGATAGTATCTGTCACATCCAATGTATTAGCAGATGCAAGGGCCGAAGAAACACCCGTTATCAAGTCAGCATCGGCAGTACCAGTAATAGCATCGGCAGCAGTGGTCAAAGCAAAGGTTGTACCGTCAACGGCAACACTCAAATCATCAACCGCCGCCTGCGCCGCAGTATTACCCGAAGTCACGGTAGCCGCATCGGAAGTGACTGGCGTCAATACGGCTTGAGCCGCTGCAATATCGGGAGTGGTGTAGCTTTTGCCATCGGTAATTACACCCATGGTGTACGTAGAGGCTACGGTGACCTTGTTGGTTACGGCAAGGGCATCATTCGCCTGAGCACCGTTAAGGATTTGAATCATCGCCGATTCTTTGGTGGTGGCGCCGCTGTTAATAGCGTCGGCCCAGAAGGTACCGTCAACCGCGGTATCGTAGGCGCGACTAAAGGCCTGCAGATAAACCGCCGCCAGGTAGTCGTCCGTGCTGAGGGCAACAATGGGAGCCGCTTCAGTTGAAGTGCCAAAACTAGCGGCAATATCTTCAATAGTGGTGGTTCCCGCATCAAGTGCTTCGGCGTAAAAAGCCACACCGGCAGGATCTGCCGGGCGACCAAAATAAGCAATATACAGCTCTTGCACTGCGTTTTCTGAGGCTACTGTAGCCATTATTTTTTCTCCATTTAAATTATGTTTGGTTCGACACGCTTCGTCAGAAGCCGCCAAATAAAGCCCTCGCGTAGCTTTACGCTACTCCAGGCCTGGTAAGCATTTAGGACTTTATCATCCAAGGCACCCGCCCCACCCATCGAACCGACTCGATATCGAGCTTCAACAATTGAAACCCAACGCGATGGTATTTGGCTGAATAAAGCGAGTCAAGTGCATTTTAGCTTTTGCCCCTAGCTTCTTCATAAAAAAGGGTTTTTGTGACAAAGGGCAAGTAATTAAGCCCCGCCATCGCTCAAACATTAAGCCGCGTGTTAAGCGAAACCGCAGCACGGCGCGCTTTACACCTCGCGGTGGTGATTTTCACCTCGGGCTCGAGGCGGCAAAGACCGACAAAGGCGGCGTGGCGCGGGTAGATAACTTCAAACTCGAGCAGGTTATCGCCCCAATTTAGGCAGCGCGGCGGCTCGGTGGGTATCGCCTGTAGCGCAGCACCCACTGTATAAGTACCCACCCCGACATTGATGGCCAGTGTAAAGCTGACACTCAGCGCTTCGCCACGCTTGATGCCTAGGGGCTGGTCTTGCAGGTAGGTATTGGTGCCGTAGATGTCTTGGCCGTATTTGTCGCGAATAATAATGCCGCAGGCTAGGTTGGCCATAGTTTCGTGAGCCGCGATATCAACGCGAATCGTTATCTTGTCACCGCTATTGACGACGGGGACACCCACCTGGCCGTCAATCGTCACGCTTTCAATCTTCGCCTCGAAGGTGCCATAGCCATCGGGGCCCTGAGCGCTGAATTCATCGCCGTCGTGGTTTTGCGCCGACAGCAGCCGGCTGTACTCATTGACCACTTGGTCGGGCTCCCCCGCCAGTGTGACAACACCGTGGTCGAGCAAAATAGCACTGTCACAGAGCTGTTTAACGGCGTTCATGTCGTGGGAGACAAAGATAATGGCGCCGCCCTGGCGTTTAAACTCTTTAATGCGGCGCATACACTTTTGCTGAAAACCGGCGTCGCCCACCGACAGGGCCTCGTCAATCAGGAAGCAGGCGGGGTCGGCATTAATGGCAATCGCGAAGGCCAGGCGCATCACCATGCCCGAGGAGTAGGTTGACAGCGACTCGTCGATAAAAAGGCCGAGGTCGGCAAAGTCGACAATTTGCGCCTCTTTACTGGCGACCTCCTCGCTGCTCATGCCCAGCAGTAGGCCATTCATGGCGATATTGTCGCGCCCACTTAACTGCGGGTTAAAGCCGGTGCCGAGTTCGAGCAGGCCCGTGACCTTGCCCTCAATTTGTAAGCTGCCGCTGTCGGGCAGGAGGATGCCGGTAATCAATTTCAGCAGCGTCGACTTGCCCGCACCATTGGGGCCGAGCACGCCCAGGGTTTGCCCCGCCGCCACGCTAAAGCTGACATTGTCGAGGGCTTGGTAGCTTTTGTGGTGGTTGCTGCGCAAGACAATTTCTTTGAGGCGGTCGGCCGGTGAGGCGTACAGTTTAAAACACTTGCTCAAATTATTGGCGGTGATCATCTAAGCACACTCATTACAGGGACACAGATACAGGTATCGATACATACAGGCAGGGGTATTTATGTAAAAACACTGGCGAAACGACCAAAGAGAGCAAACACGCCGACAAAGTAGACGCCGCTGAGGCCAATCACCAGCAGTGGTTTGGCGCGCTGGCTGGCAAAGCGCAGTACCGCGTAAGCCAGGGCTAGTGCCGCCACGCTCAGTGCGAGGAGCGCCGCTAACAAGGCTGTCACAGGAAGTCCCTAATGTCTTTTTCCAGGCCCTTGTACATCATAAAGGCGAGCAGAAGAATAAGATGGGCAACAATGGCGATAACAATAATGCCGCTCATGTCGGGAATCGTTTGGTAGACAAAGACACTCTGCCAAACATGGGTGATTTGAAACACCGGGTTGTAGACCATCAAGCGCGACAGGGAGTCGGGGATGATGGTAATGACGTAGACAATGGGGGTAAACCAAAACCAGAGCTGGATAATAATGCCGGTCAGTTCTTTCAGGTCGCGTATAAAGACCACCAGCTGGGCCAGTAAAAAGCCCACCGCAAAGGCGAATATTTGTTGCACCGCATAGACAAAGGGCAGGATCAGCATGGCGCTTGAAAACTTGCCGTCGACAATCAGCAAAAAAACCAGAAAGATGGCCATGGTAATTAAAAAGGTGATGGTCTCTGAGAGCACAATAAAAAGGGGCAAACGAAATAGCGAGAGGTTGACCTTGCTGATAATGTGTTTTTTATCGAGGTACACCGTGCTTGAGCGAAGAATGGTATTCGAAAACGCCAGCCAGGGAATAAGCCCACTGACCAAATAAACGCTATAGCTATAGCTCCCCAAGCCCTCCACCGAGCCCGGCAGCCGCGCGTTCATTATTTGGGAAAAGATCAGTGTATAAATAAGGATATTAACGAGAGGGGAGACAAAGCCCCAGCCAACGCCAAGAATCGAGCCGGAATAGCGCTCGCTAAAATCGCGCTTAGTAAACTCGACGAGTAAGTTGATATTCATAACTGCCCTTGAGCAAAGACTCGTCAGCGTTGCCAAGTACAGCAAGTGCCACAAAAAGCGTCTGCAGAAAAAAACCAAAGAACGACAAACCTTGCCAGTGCTCTGAATGCGGGCAAAATAATAGCACGCACGTCGCCATTAGTCCCCATATCGGCCCACCGTGGGCTGGCAATGAATGGCTCTCTTATAGCGCTTCTCCTATAATGCACCCCCTTTGTTTGCCGACCCCGGAGCCCCACCCATGCCTGAAACTCGCCTCACACCCAAGCAGTGGCTAATAAAGACGAGTGGGGCTGGCAAGGTTTTGCGCGCACTAAAAGCCATCGCCCGCAGCAACCGTACCCAGCACCAGGTATTGCAGCTACAGGCAAGGCTTGAAGAGCTTGAAGAGCAACAGCCAAGGCTTGAAGAGCAGCAGGCAAGGCTTGAAGAGCAGCAGGCGGCGCGCCTCTTACAGTTTGACGCCGCCATCACCGAGGCCCGGCAAAGTCTGCAAATTAACTTGGCGCGCTCATTGGCGCGCAAACAAGATATTGACCAGCAAGCCGCCCCCATGCCGGTACCACAGGCCCTGCCCAACGATTTAAACAATTTATACATCGCCTTTGAAAACCAGTTTCGCGGCACCGCCGAGGAAATAAAAGTTAAGCAAAGCCGCTACCTGCCCTTTCTAGCGGCACTGGCCCAAGAATTTACCGCGCCATTGGCGATACTCGACATTGGCTGCGGGCGCGGCGAGTGGTTGCGCCTGCTGGCCCCGTTGAATTATTTGCCCCGAGGCATCGACCTGAGCCAGACCATGGTCGACTACTGCCGCCTCGATGGCCTAGAGGCAGAACAACAGGAGGCGCTGGGTTATTTAGCGACACAGCCCGACAACAGCCTGCATGTTATTTCGGCCTTCCATGTGATTGAACACCTCGACTTTGAGCAGCTGGTCAGTTTGTTTGACCACTGCCTGCGCGTACTCAAACCCGGCGGCAAAATTATTTTTGAAACGCCCAACCCAGAAAACATTACCGTTGGCGCCTATAGCTTTTACGTTGACCCGACCCATAAAAACCCTCTGCCACCGATTTCGGTAGAGTTTATTGCCCGCCAGCGGGGCTTTAGCTTGGTCGACATCTACCGCTACAACCCCCGCGAGGAGCCCGGCGAGGCCTCCGCGATCAGTGAGAACTGGTTTTGCTGCCCCGTCGACTACGCCATCATTGCCCAGAAATAAGCCGCGCCCGTGCTTTTAACGCCCCTAAAACAGCACTGCCAAGCTGGATCAAAGCCCATGAGTGCGCTGCATGCCCCCCGCCGCTAACACCATAACAGCGCCTGCGGCGAGCACCGCCATTGCCATTATCATTGGCGAGACCCCCAGTTATAGCGAGCACTGTTTGCGGCTCGCGCTACAGCGGCTGTATTGCCAGGTCGATTATCTCAGCCTCGCCAAGCCGATCGCCGCGACACCCAGCGAGACGCTGACACTGCACACAGCCGAGCAGCTCAAGGCCTACCAGCTCATTATTTACCCCTATGTTGCCACGCGCCACGAGTACGACTTTAGCCGGCTCAGCAGCTGGCTTGAGCGCTACCAACGCGACTGGCAGGGACGGGTATTGGTGCGTTATCACGCCAGCCTGGGGCTGCATCATCTCAGAGCTCACCACGGCGCGGCCTTGCACGTGCGCCAACAGGAGCAAACACGCCAGCTGTTTAGCGAGTGGGTGCAAAGCAATGCCCGGCACTTTTATTGGTCGGCGACATCGCCGGCGGCGGCCCATGACCTAGCCCAATGGGGTGTTATCAGACACCCCGAGCACATGGCTATCGCCCCACCCTATATGGCCCTGCACTATGGTGCCCATGCCGAAAGGCGGGGCGAGGAAAACGGCAACGCCAAGCGGCAACAGCCCGCTGCAAAGAGCCCTCGCAACAGCTCGGCTCATCAGCCTCAGGTATTGATTGTTGGCGACTTCCACCCCGGTACCGGGCACGCTCTGTTACTGGCCCTGCTCGCGGACTACCGCCAACGCTCGGCCGAGACGCCGTGCTTACACTTTATGGGTGGTGATATTGCAGGCCTTGGGGTCTACCGAGAAGATATAAAAGCACAGGTGCGGCGGCTCAAACTCGAAGACTACGTGCAATTCACGCGCCTAAACTCGGCCCTCACCAGCGCCGATTATCTTACACACTACCGTAATGCCGACCTACTGCTGGGCGTCGCCGCAGCGGAAGGCTATTTACCCGGGCACGTGCAAGCCCAGGCCATGGGTCTGGCGAGCCTGGTGCTTGAGCCCAGCATAAGCCCCCGCGAGGGCGCCGACCGGGTGCAACAAGTGCTCACAGATAAAGCCTGTCAACGGCGTGTAGTGATCGACGGCTATCGCCATATTGCCCAGCACTTTAGTCATGACGGCATTGAGCAGGCGCTGTTGAGCCAAGTGCTCAGCGCCCTCTGTCGCTAATGGCCCGCGCCAAGGACGAGTAGAATGAAAGTTGGCATTGCCACCGTACAAGTTCCCTTTATTAGTGGTGGCGCCGAGATACACGCCCGCCTGTTGAAAGAGCAATTGCTGTTGCGGGGTGTGGAGGCGGATATTATTAGCACGCCCTTTAAATGGTATCCGCCAAGGCAGATACTCGACCATATTAAGGCGGTTGAGCTGCTCGATTTGACGCAGGTGGCCGGGCAAAAAATCGATCGCTTAATCACCCTGAAATTTCCCATGTACTTTGCCCGCCACGACAATAAAGTCGGCTGGATACTGCATCAACACCGCCAGGCCTATGAGCTGTTCGGCGGTGCGCACAGCGACCTGCACACCAGCCGGGAGGGGCGGCGGGTGTGCAAAAAAATACGCGCCCTGGATAGCCGCAAATTACCCGAGCACCAGCGCCTCTATACCAACTCAAAAAATGTCGCCAAGCGTCTCAAGAAGTACAACGGTATCGATGCCCAGGCCCTGTACCACCCCCCCGAAGATTATCAGCAGCTGCACTGCGCAAGCTATCAGCCCTATATTCTGGTGCCCGGGCGCGCCGATGATATGAAACGGCAATTGTTAATGGTCGAGGCGCTAAGGCAATTGCCCGGCTTGTCACTGGTGATTATCGGCAACAGTAATACCCCCTATGGTGAAGCGCTCCAGCAAAAAGTACTGGCATGGGGTTTGGAGAAGCGCGTCGAAATTAAGGGCCATGTGTCACGGCAGGAAAAGACCCAGCTCTATGCCAATGCCCTGGCCGTGTATAACGGCGCCTATGAGGAGGACTACGGCTATATCACTCTGGAGGCTTTCTTTGCCGGCAAGCTGGTGATTACCCACAGTGACTCGGGCGGGCCGCTGGAGTTCGTTGTCGACGGGGAAAATGGCTTTATTACCGAGCCCAGCGCCACCGCCATTGCCCAGGCCCTAAAGGAACTCGACACGCAGCGAGCCGAACAGCTGGGCCAGGCCGGGCACCGAGCTATAGCGGCCCTGAATTTAAACTGGGACCACATTATTGGCCGCCTACTGGCGTAACAGCAAACAACAGTGGCTGTGTATCGGCCTTGAAATGAGCACGCAATGACCAAAGCAATGATTGCCTATGTATCGCCCCTACCCCCGAAGCGAACGGGTATTGCGCGCTACAGCCACCATCTTATTAAGGCGCTGCAAGATGCCCTCGCCGGTAGCGGCACCGAGCTGGCTATTTTCGATGACGCTGTCGAGCCCTGTAATGACTGGCAAAACGACTACCGCGCCGAGGAGCTTTTCAGCCTGCTGTTTGAGGCCGGTCGACGACGCCAATATCAGCAATTTATTTACCACTTCGGCAATAGCCCCGACTTTCACTTTACCCTGCTGCAATTACTGCGCGAACAGCCGGGCATTGTCGTGCTACACGACACGGTACTGTTTTACCTCACCACCGGGCGCGGCGCGGCAGAGCTATGGCGTTCATTAAGTCACCAGAGCCATCAAAATGAGGTCGCCACCATGGCGGCGATACGCGAGGCCGCCCCCGGGCACGATGTCGCACAATACCCCCACCCCGAGCACTACCCCGGCATTGATGAAATTCTGGCGCAAGCCACGGCGGTGGTCGTACACAGCCAACTGGCTGAAACCCGGGTGCGTGAGGCCGGCTACACAAGAGCGATTTATCAAGTGCCGCTCATCGACTACTGCCAACCCAGCACCGTTGCTATCGAGCAGGTCGAAAACCAGGCCATTAAATACCTTTATGCCCAGCAGCGTGACAACAATACCTTTGTTATTGGCGTCTTTGGTTTTGCCGGACAAACGAAGCGCCGCCAAAGTATTTTACAAGCCTTGGCCGAGCTACCCAAGGACGTTCAGGCACGGCTCAAACTACTGATTATTGGCGTCGACATTTACCAAGCAAATGTCACCGCTTTAGGGCTGTCGGAACTGGTGGTGTCGACCGGGTATATTAATGATGTCGACTACGACCAAGCCATGGCCCTGTGTGACATTATTATCAACCTACGCTACCCCTCGATGGGGGAAACCTCGGCGGTGCAAATTCAGGCGATGAGCGCGAAAAAGCCGACCATCGTCAGCAACCACGCCTGGTTTAGCGAGTTACCCGATAACAGCGTACACAAAATTGGCGTTGGCGAAGCCGAGGTTGAAGGGCTAAAACAGGCGATAGGCACCCTACTCAATGACCGGGACTATCGCCGGCAACTCGGCCAAGCCGCTCAAGACCATGTGCGCGAGGCACACTCACCACGCCGTGTCGCCCAACAGTGGCTGGATATTATCGGCACAAACCAAGCCCTATAATAGCGCGCCAATGCGGTATATTTCCTCACTCAACATTTCTGCGCTTTTTCCCCAGGTAAATTGCTCGGCGTCAAATGCGACCCTGTCAGGCGAGTGGGCACCCTCTTCGATAGCAATGATTTTGCTCACCAAATCGCTCGGCTGATCTAAATCAAAATAGCCAATGCTGTCGCCACCCACCTCGCGATGAATCGGGGTATCACTGGCCAGCACGGCTAACTGGTGATGCTGGGCTTCGATAATGGGTAAACCAAAACCCTCGACATAGGAGGGAAAGACCAAGGATTTACTGTTTTTATAGCAATACACCAGCTCACCATCGTCGAGATCGTGCCAAAGGAACAACTGCCGGTTAAACTCGGGGTGCTCTGTAATACGCGCTAAGAGCTCGTCAACTTTCCAGCCGACACGGCCAACAATATGTAATTTCAGCTGGTAGCCTCGACGCCACAACTCACTAAAGGCGTCGATCAGATAGCGATGGTTTTTTCTCGGTTCAATGGTGCTGACAATGAGATAGCTATCTTGCCGAGAGATATTGGCGACTAATTGCGCGCGGGCACTTTCCTCATGCTGTACAACATCGGCACCGAGATAAAAATAGCCGAGGCGGTCATTGGCCAAGGTCGAGTTGATGCCACTGACGTAGGTATCTAAGCTCGCGCGCACGGTTTGAGAAATCGAGATATAGCCGTCGACCTTATCCTTACCCTGCTGAAACCAGTCATTAAAAACATCACACAGGGCCTGCTCGCAAAACTGTGGGTGAGTAATGGGAATAAGGTCGTAAATAACGGCAATCACCCCAGCGCCATTTTTTTTAGCCTTGGTTATTGCCTCCCATGCCGGCAGGTGCCAAGAAGAATCGAGCATTAAAATAACATCGCCGCTGGCAAAGCTTAATGCCTTGGGCCCAACTGCAAGTGGTAGCTCTTCTGTCAGTTCCGGTTTAGCGCCCAGAAATACTCTGAGGGTCAGTAAATAAATGATGCCGCTCAAGCCAAATTCATGGCGCGAGGCCGACAAGAATTTATGTAGCGGTGCCCAGCTTATTCGCGCCAACACGGCGGCGCGAAAAACGCGCAAATAGTGCATACCACGGGCTCTTAGAGCGGAGGGGGGCACTGCCTCTGGCGTATTATCAATGATTTGGCTCTGTGCTAACGCCACTTTTTCCAGCGTCTCAGCGGCCTCCTCGGCCTCTTCAGTAGGCAGGTCATCGTCGACGACTCTCAAATCGGGCATCGCATCAAGGCGATAGAATTGACCACCTTCGATAGTCACTAAAGTAATGCCCGCACCATTGGATAAATGCCCGCCCAGCTCGGCAATAATTTTTCTAACGACACGCTGAATGCCAGTATTGAGATCAGAACTCGCGGTATGGGTGCATTCAATATAGAGGTGCTTAATCATGAAGCTTGTAGCATCCACGTTAATGTATCTTTAAATACCGGGGGCGCATGTAACTCCGATAGCTGTTGATAAAGCCGGGCATTGTCACCGCACTGGCGGACAATATCGGCCTGCCTAACAAAATCGGGGTTCACGGTAACCGTCATTGTGTGCCCGCTGAGCTGTTCCAAGGTGGCGATAATGTCGCGGATGCTGAGCAGGCTACCGGAGCAAAGATTAACAATGGCGAGACCTGAGTCACTGGCCGCCAATAACTGGCTATAGGCTCGACTGATCCAGCGCACGTCGGAAAAATCCCGCCAAATATCGATATTGCCCAGCTCGATGCTCGGCGCTCGGCGTTGAAAATGGGCGACAATTTTGGGTACTAGGAATTTATCCTTTTGCCCCCGACCAGTGTAGTTAAAGGGCCGGGTAATGGTGATATTGAGGCGCTCGGCATAGGTGCGGGCGATCTGTTCCATCGCCCATTTACTACAGCCGTAGTGATTCACTGGGTTGGGTGGGCAACTCTCATCAATGCGCTCGCGCTCTTGGCTGCCGTAAATATTGGCGCTGCTGGCTAAGATAATATGCTTGGGAGGCTGCCGCAGTTTTAAGCTAGCGGCTAAGATATTTTCTGGACCCAAACAGTTGACCCCATAAATCGTCGCATCGCCACCATCGGGAACAAAGCTCAGCGCCGCGAGGTTAATAATATACTGCGGCTGAATCGCGGCCATCGCCCTGTCGACAGCGGCGGCGTCGGTAATATCGACGCGGCTGACATCGACGCGATAACCGTCCTGCTCCAGTGTCGGGCGTAAATAGTGGCCGGTAAAACTGTCGGCGCCGATCAGCCAGACACAATCCCTTGTCTGAGCCATATTAAAAATCCCGACCCGAGGCCAACTTTTCAATATCGCTGGCCACCATCATTCCACACAGGTCACTGAGCCGGGTTTGCGGCTTCCAACCGAGTATTTTTTCGGCCTTGCTGTAATCGCCAATCAATAACTCGACTTCGGCGGGGCGATAAAACTTGGGGTTAATTTGCACCAGCAGTTGCCCCGTTGTGGCGTGATGGGCCTTTTCCTGCTCGGCCTCGCCACTCCACGCCAATGGCATATCGACAGCGGCAAAAGCCAGGGTGACAAATTCACGGACCGTGTTGGTCTCGTTGGTCGCCAGCACAAAGGTGTCCGGGGTATCGTGCTGCAGCATGCGGTACATGCCCTCGACATACTCTTTAGCAAAGCCCCAGTCGCGCTTGGCATCGATGTTGCCAAGCTCCAGCGGGGTACTATCGCCCGCAGCGATACGCGCCACTTTGTCGGTGATCTTGCGGGTCACAAATTCACGGCCGCGCAGGGGCGACTCGTGGTTAAAAAGGATGCCACTGCTGGCAAACATGTCGTAGGACTCGCGATAGTTAACCACCGACCAGTGGGCAAATAGCTTGGCCACGGCGTAGGGACTGCGCGGGTAAAACGGCGTTGTCTCCGACTGGGGAATGGCCTGTACGCAGCCGTAAAGCTCTGAGGTACTGGCCTGATAGAAGCGGATGTTTTTATCCACGATGCGAATCGCCTCGAGCATATTGAGCGCGCCAATACCGGTAATTTCAGCGGTGGTTTGGGGCTGCTCAAAAGACACACCAACAAAGCTTTGCGCGGCCAGATTGTAAACCTCTTCGGGTTTGTATTTCTGAATCAAACGAATGCTGTTGCCCTGGTCCGTGAGGTCGTGTTCGACCAGCTCCAGATTGGCATGGGCCGCGATACCGAGGGACTCCAGGCGCCAAAAGTTGACCGTGCTGGTACGACGGTAAGTACCGACAACCTTGTAACCCTTATCAAGCAGTAACTCTGCCAGGTAAGCGCCATCCTGGCCGGTAATACCGGTAATCATCGCTATCTTCAATTGCCTAACTCCATTTGTACCAGGGCAGTGCGCCCCTATTGATTCAATTTAAAGCGTGTGAACGCCGATAAACATTAGCTTTCGAGTAAGGTAAACCACACCGCGCTCAACACCATAAATACCACTAAACCGGCCACAATACCCAGCACATTGGCAAGCATGTCATACCAACAAAAGCCGGAACCGTAGCGTTGATCCCAGCACTCCTTGAGAAGGCCAATCAGCAGCGCCAAGGTAATACTCAAGGTCACCGGCAACCAGGGTAAAAATAAAAACTGTAAACAAAAGCACACCCAAAAGTGCTTGAGCTTGTCCTGTTCTGCCAGCTTTGAGCGCAGCGCACTGAAAGCGATCACCGCTTCGACAAGCTAGTTAACATTGCGTCGACGCGCCTCGGCGCAAAATACTGGCCGTATTGAGCAGGCTATCGGCAGCGCTGAGCCAACTATAATTGGCACTCACCGCGCGTGCTGCCGCACAGCCTTGCGCGCTACTGCCGAGTTCGCCCAGTAATTTATTTAGCCCGGCGCTAATACTGTCAATATCTTCGGGGTCAACCAATTCGGCACAACCGTCTGCCACTTCCGGCATGCTGGCACAATTGGAGGTCAGCACCGGTAGACCACTGGCCATAGCCTCGGCGACCGGCATACCAAAACCCTCATACAGGGAGACGTAGGCAAAGGCGCTGGCACTTTGATAGAGGTGGGGAATCACCGCCTGGGGCACATAGCCAAGTTTTATCACCTCTCCTCGAGACTCTAACCGCGCTATAAGGTCATCGGTTTCAGCATGATTCCAGCCCTGCCCCCCCACCAATACCAGTGGAAACTGTTGCCGCAGGGTAGGCGCTAACTTCGCGTAGGCCTGAATTAAAGCCTTCAGATTTTTGCGTGGTTCAAGCGTGCCCAGGGACAATAAATATTGCGCCGGCAGCCGATATTGTTGCTTCACTAGGGCCAGCTCATCCCGTGTATATCGACAGTGAAAGCTTGCCGCCACACCGGGGTAAACCACGCTAATACGCTCGGCAGGCACTCCATAGACAGAAACAATTTCAGCCTTACTGAAATGGGAAACCGTCATAATATGGTCGGCCTTCTCCAACGTGCTGGTGAGACCATCCGCCAACCAACGCAGGCGCTCCGGCGGATGAAACTGGGGGAAACGCTCATGGGATAGATCGTACACAGAGACCATCGAGGGGCCTCGCGTTTCACCGAGAATAAAGTTCGGCTGCCAATAAATGCTGCCCTGGGTTTGCGCCGAGGCACGGGCAATCCGCTTGTTCTGTAAATTGCTGCGCAGCCGACGCGCACCGGGAATGCGTTTGATGACATTTTTAGCCAGTGGTAGGGCTCGTTGCAGAACAGTGGAATAGTTAGAGGCTCGACTATCAAGCGGCGCGTCGACAGCCGCCAACAAAGTGTGCAACGCCTGGGGCTCATAGTGGCGCAGGTCATTAAAGCCACGCAGCTCGACTCGCTCCGGTTGTTGTGCCAACTGAAAAAGTATTTCCAGTGTATAGCGGCCAATACCGGTCAGCGGTGCCTGCAGTGAGCTCACATCGACCAATAAATCGAGGGGCAGTGCCGGCCGATGATTCACCGCATTATCCTCTGCCAATGAATCTTCTTTACGTGCATACACTCCCGTCACTCAACTCTCATTATTCAAAGCAAACTCAGTGCCCAGACACGGCACAATCCTTAAAACTAGTTACTGGGCAGAGCCGAGGCGACCACTAACCACTGATTAATTTGCTCCAATTCGTGCTCGCTGACCATGCCGCTAACCTTCAGTAGGCGCGTGCGGTTGAGTATGTAGCCATAGCGCGCGCGATTTAAATCTCTGCGCGTGCGAAACACATTGCGCTGGGCATCGAGGACATCGGCACTGGTCACCGCACCGAGCTTAAAGCCTTTTAACATCGCCTCGTGGGCCCGCACCGAAGAGTTAAGGGCCTTGTTGGTCGCCTCAATGCGTCGCACATTGGCATTGGTCTGCAGCAGTGCATCGCGGGCTTCTTTCACCAGCGCCCGATACTCGGTTTCATAGCCATAACGGGCCATTTCAAGACGCTGTGAGGCCTCACTAATACGCCCCGAAGTGACGCCGCTGGTAAACAGGGGAACCACGACGTTGACACCGATATAGTCGGTGGTGGTTTTTGGCCGAGACGAGTTTTCATAGCCGATATCACTCTTTTGGTGGCTCAGCTGTAAATCGACCACCGGCAGGCGACTGGCTTGCTTTTCCTTGAGGCCATAGGTTTCCGCTGCGACCGCTTTATGCAGACCCGCCAGCGCCGCATTTTGCGCGACCACTTTGGCGATCCACTGCTCGAGGGAGTCCTCCACGGCGACAAAGGCCACTTCCTCACTGAGCTGCATTAAGGCACCGAGCTCTGTGCCCGTCAGCTCCTGCAGTTGTTGTCGAGCGATGGCGACCTGGCTTTCGGCCGACACTTGGTCGGCAAACAGGGCGTCGTAACTGGCCCTGACATCCAGTACCTCGGTAATGCGTGTCAGGCTTTTTTCAAACAGGCCTTCAACTTGGCGCAGTAAACTCTCTGTGGCGGCGATTTCATGGCCCACCAGAGCGAGGGCATCTCTCGCCTCCAGCACATCAAAATAGCCACTCACCACGTCGAGCATTAACTGCTGTGACTGTTCTACCTGCTCCGAGGCATACTGTGAGCTGAGCTGTTTTTGACTCTGCCAATGATAGTACTTCGGCATATCGAAGAGGCTTTGCGTGAGAACCAGGTTGTATTTTTCACCGGTAAAACTGTCGCGCAGACCATTGCTAAGATTACTGGCCTCCAGATCCTGACGATTCTCCGAAAATGAGCCACTGCCGCGCAGCTGGGGCAACATACTGCCCACCGCCTGCTGCTGCCTCGCCCGGCCAATACCGAGCTTTGAGGCGGCCAGTTTTAAACGCGGGTCACCCGCCACCGCCGCATGGTAAACCGACAGCAAGTCATCGCCAAAGGCGGCGATCGGGCTCAGTAATAGCAGAGCCGTCAGTACAGCAGAGCGCAGTAGCATTGCCTCTTAATCCTCAATAAACGAGCGTGCAAACATATTACTAAACGGTTGGGCCAGGTATTTGAACAGGGTGCGATCGCCGGTCTTGATCAAGACTTCGGCGGGCATGCCGGGGATCAAGTGAATATCCTCCAGCTGATCCAGGCTTTTTTCGCTCTCGGGGGTCAAGGTAATACGCGCCAAGTAGTAGGGCATGCCGGTGGCTTCATCGATCAGCCGATCGGCCGACAGGGTGAGGATTTCGCCCTCAAATACCGGAGTGTCGGCGCGGGCAAAGGCGCTAAAACGCACCTCGGCCCTGAGGCCCGGTTTAACCCGGTCGATGTCGAGAGGCTGTACTTGGGCCTCAACCATTAGGCTTTCTTTGTGGGGCACGATGTCCAGTATGGCACTGCCGGGGGTAATCACGCCGCCCTCGGTATGCACCGAGAGCCCCACCACCATGCCGTCGACCGGGGCCAGCACTTGCGCGCGGCGTACACGGTCGCTGAGCACCTGTGTTTTTTCGCGCAGCTCAAAAATCGCATTCTGTACATCGCCCAAACCACTGGCGACTTCCTGCTGAAACTCCTTGTCGACCTGCAGGGCCTGTAACTGGGTTTCACCCACCTTGATATTAATCGCGGCAATGCGGGCAGTGAGATCGGCAATATCACCCTTGCTCTGAGCATAACTGCGCTCAAATTCCCGCAGGCGGCGTTTATCGGCAAAGCCGTCTTGCAATAATTCTTTCAGGTCATCAATCTCTGCCTGATAGGAGCTCATCAGTGTCTGCTTACTGGCTTTCAGCTCTGTCAGGCCCTCAGCTTGGGAGTGTAGCTGGCCAACCCGTTGTTCGAGCACCGCGCGCTCGCCATCGTGGGCGTTTTTACGGGCCAAAAAGATCTGGTTCTGCCCTCCTACCGCCTCTTGAATGCGCACGTCTTGCGTACCCCGCCAGGTTTTGTCGTACACCACCGCCACAGTGCCATCGCGCTCGGAGATTAAACGCGCCTCGAGCGCGCGAGCGGCAATATGCTGGCCGTTGACAATGCCCATTTCGGCACCGCTTTGAGTGTCATCCAGCTCTAGTAGCACCTCACCACGGCTGACCGTATCCCCCTCTCTCACCAAGAGGCGTTTGACGATACCGCCCTCTAAATGCTGCACGGTCTTGCGGTGGGACTGCACCACCACCACACCGGGCGCCAGAGCTGCACCACCCAGGGGCGCAAGCACGGCCCAAAGGCCAAACACCACAAAGGTGATCAGTAAAATCACCAGGCCAATATTGCGGACACGGGTATCATCGATATCGAGAGCGGGTGTCTCGGGGGTCGTTAAAGCCATTACCGGGTTCTCAATCACAGGGCTATTGGATGTCATATTAATCAACCACCGCTGAAACAACGGGCGCTGCAGGGCGTACCTGCTGTGGCGCTGGGGCCGGTTGCTGGGCTTGTGCGAGTTGCGCCAACACCTTGTCACGGGTATCAAATGCGACCAGCTGGCCCTCTTTTAAGACCATTAAATAATCCATGGCACCGAGGATATTGGTGCGATGGGTGACAACAATCACGGTCACCTGCTTTTCCTTAAGCCCGACAATGGCTTTCGCCAAGGCGGCCTCGCCAACATCATCGAGATTGGAATTGGGCTCGTCGAGCACCACCAGCACGGGTTCGCCGTACAGGGCTCGAGCCAGACCAATGCGCTGGCGCTGACCACCGGACAAGGTGCCACCAGCGGCACCAATCACCGTGTCGTAGCCCTCGGGCAGACGTAAAATCATCTCGTGGACATCGGCCGCCTGACTGGCCGCCACTACTTTAGCGGCATCGATCTCACCAAAGCGGGCAATATTTTCGCTAATCGAACCCTCAAACAACTCGACATCCTGGGGTAAGTAACCGATGTAGGGACCGAGTTCTTCCCTATCCCAGGTAAAGACGTCGGCGCCATCGAGACGAATCTTGCCACTCGCCGCCGGCCAGATACCCAGTAGAGCCCGCGCCAGGGTCGACTTACCGGCACCACTGGGGCCAATAACGCCCACCGTGGAGCCACTGCCAATGGTGAAATTAATGTTTTTCAACACGGCGGCCTTAGCGCCCGGCGGTGCCACAACTGCAGCCTCGGCACGGATAACCCCTGTCGGGGCCGGCAGGGACATTCGGTCTTTGTCGGCGGGAATTTTACTCAGCAAATCATTGAGACGGGCATATTGACCCCGGGCGGCAATAAAACCCTTCCAGCCGGCGATCATTTGGTCGATGGGGGCCAATGCACGACCCAGCAAAATAGAACCGGCAATCATCGAGCCCGGTGAAATCTCACGCTCAATCGCCAAGTAGGCACCGAGACCCAAGATCAACGACTGGGAGGCGATGCGCAGCACCTTGGAAATAGCCGCCAAGAGTGCGGCATTGGAACTGGCGCGCGACTGCAGTTGCAGAACCTTGTGATTCTCCGTCTGCCAACGTGTGCGCATGCTGGCGAGCATGCCCATCGACTCAATCACCTCGGCATTGACCAGGTTTTTATTGAGCCGCGCGCGATTGTTCATCGCCACGCCATTGGCCTCGGCGAGGGCACCACTGGTGACCTTTTCGTTGACGATCGCCACCAGCGTTAAAATGCAGGCGGTAATGATCGCCATCAGCCCGACCCAGGGGTGGAACAGAAACATTACCGCAATATAGATCGGTATCCAGGGCGCATCAAAGAAGGCAAACAGACCGTTGCCCGTCATAAACTGGCGCAGCGACGTCAAATCATCCAGCGCCTGAGAGCTGGCCTTTTGACCACCACTGTAGAGCGACTGTTTAAAGGCGATGCCGAAGAGGCGCTCATTGAGCAGGCACTCGATGCGCGTGCTGACCTTGACCAATATTTGCGAGCGCACCCACTCCAAACCACCCATAGTGGCAAATAAGAACATGGTGATCAGGGTTAACATTAACAGCGTCGACATGCTACCACTGGGAATCACCCGGTCGTAGAGCTGCAGCATGTAAACCACCGGCACCAACATCAGTAAGTTGATGAACAAACTGAAAATGGCCGCCGAAATAAAGGAGTGGCGGCATTGAAAGAGGGCATCTTCGAGATCTGACTTAAGCTTGTTTTTTAATTTCATAGATTCAAAATATCGTGGGCCACAGCCACTGCCCATCGGGCTTAGAATTTAGCCGCGCAGGATAGCATACCCGCTAGCACAATATAGGCCCGCCCGCCCTGCAAAAAACACACGGCGCAATGCAGTGCTACCCGATAACGTACAGATAGCTCTATAATCCTCGGTTTGCCCGGTAACCAGCCTCTGCCCATGAAAATGATCAAACTGCGCGGTGCGCGCACCCACAATCTGAAGAACATTGATATTGATATACCCCGCGACAAGCTGGTGGTAATTACCGGATTGTCGGGCTCGGGGAAATCCTCACTGGCCTTTGATACGCTCTACGCCGAGGGCCAGCGACGCTATGTTGAATCGCTATCGGCCTATGCTCGGCAGTTCTTGTCGATGATGGAAAAGCCCGATATCGACCACATCGAGGGTTTGTCGCCGGCCATTTCCATCGAGCAGAAGTCGACCTCCCACAACCCCCGCTCCACGGTCGGCACTATTACCGAGATCTACGACTACCTGCGCCTGCTCTACGCTCGCACGGGTGAGCCGCGCTGCCCGGAGCACAATGAAAAGCTGGCGGCGCAGACCGTCAGCCAGATGGTCGACCAGATACTGGCACTGGGCGAGGGCACCAAGCTGATGATCATTGCGCCGCTGATTCGCGAGCGCAAGGGTGAGCACGTACATGTGTTTGAGCAACTGCGCGCCCAGGGCTTTATTCGCGCCCGTGTCGATGGTCGCGTGTATGAACTCGACGAGTTGCCGGATTTAGAGAAGAACAAAAAGCACACCATTGAGGTGGTGGTCGACCGCATTAAAGTACGGGACGACATCGCCCTGCGCTTGTCGGAGTCTATTGAGACCTCTCTTGCCCTGTCGGAGGGCCTGGTGCTGGCCGCCTACATGGATGCCGAGGACGAGGGCAAACCCGACCATATTTTCTCCGCCCGCTTTGCCTGCCCCCAGTGCAACTACAGTATTAACGAGCTGGAGCCACGGGTGTTTTCCTTTAACAACCCCTCCGGCGCCTGCCCGGGTTGTGATGGCCTCGGCAACAAGCAGTTTTTCGATGTTGACCGGGTGGTACAGCACCCCGAGTCAACGATTTCTGAAGGCGCTATACGCGGCTGGGATAGACGCAATTTATTTTACTTCAATATGCTCACCTCGCTGGCCAGCCACTACGGCTTTGACATCGACACGCCTTTTGAAGAACTCGCTTCCGCCCAGCAGCAAAAGGTCTTGTTTGGCAGCGGTAGCGAAGAGATCGCCTTTAATTACGTCAATGATCGTGGCAGCGTCTATAAGCGCACTCATACCTTCGAGGGCATTATTCCCAATATGGAGCGACGCTATCGGGAGACGGAGTCGCAAACCGTGCGCGAAGATCTCGCCAAGTATCAGAACACCCAGTCCTGCCCCGAGTGCGACGGCCAGCGTCTCAACAAAGCCGCACGGCATGTGTTTATCGACGAGAAAAGCTTGCCCGAAGTCACCGCCTTGTCGATTGGCGATTTGACCGACTACTATCAGCAACTCACGCTCGAGGGCCAGCAGGCACAAATTGCCGAACAAATATTGAAGGAGATTCGCGACCGCCTGCATTTTCTGGTCGACGTTGGTCTCAACTACCTGACCCTCGATCGCAGCGCCGAGACTCTCTCCGGTGGCGAGGCCCAGCGTATTCGCCTGGCCAGCCAGATTGGCGCCGGCCTGGTTGGCGTGATGTATATCCTCGACGAGCCCTCCATCGGCCTCCACCAGCGCGACAATACGCGCCTGCTCAGCACCCTGGTGCGCCTGCGCGATCTCGGCAACACGGTAATTGTGGTCGAGCACGACGAGGAGGCGATACGCGCCGCCGACTATGTTATCGACATTGGCCCCGGCGCCGGTGTCCATGGCGGCGAGGTGATCGCCTGTGGTCAGGTCGAGGATATTCTTGCCGAGGAGCGCTCATTAACTGGAGACTACCTATCCGGTCGCAAAGCCATCGAGGTTCCCGCGATACGCACGCCCAACGATGCCGACAAGCAGCTCAGCCTGCGCGGTGTCGACGGCAATAATTTACAGGCGGTGGATATCGACATCCCCATCGGCCTGCTGACCTGTGTTACCGGGGTTTCGGGTTCCGGCAAGTCGACGCTGATCAATGAAACGCTCTACCCCCTCGCGGCGACGGCGCTGAATAAAGCCACGACGCTGACCCCAGCGCCTCACACCAGTGTTAAGGGGCTTGAGCAGCTCGACAAGTGTGTCGATATTGACCAGAGCCCGATTGGCCGCACGCCGCGCTCTAACCCGGCAACCTATACCGGTATTTTCACCCCGGTGCGCGAGCTGTTCGCCGGCACCCAGGAGGCGCGTTCGCGAGGCTATAAAGTCGGCCGCTTTAGCTTTAACGTCAAAGGCGGGCGCTGCGAGGCCTGTCAGGGCGACGGCGTTAAAAAGGTCGAGATGCACTTTTTGCCCGATGTCTATGTCACCTGCGATACCTGCAAGGGCGCGCGCTACAACCGCGAGACGCTGGAGATTCGCTACAAGGGCAAAAATATCCACCAGGTGCTGGATATGACCATTGAAGATGCCCTGGATTTTTTCAGCCCGGTGCCCAGCATTGCCACCAAGCTGCAAACCTTGAGCGATGTTGGCCTGTCGTATATCAAACTGGGGCAGGCGGCGACCACCCTGTCTGGCGGTGAAGCCCAGCGCGTCAAGCTGTCGCGCGAACTGTCAAAACGCGATACCGGCAGAACGCTGTATATTCTCGACGAGCCCACCACCGGCCTGCATTTTCACGATATACAACAATTGCTCACCGTGCTGCACCGCTTTCGCGACCACGGCAATACCGTGGTAGTCATCGAGCACAATCTCGATGTGATTAAAACCGCCGACTGGGTGATTGATCTGGGGCCAGAGGGCGGCAGCGGTGGTGGCCGTATTATCGCCACTGGCACACCGGAGCAGGTCGCCGACACCGAAGGCTCACACACCGGACACTTTTTGAAAGAGCTGCTCAATCGACAAAAACCGGCAAGCCAGGCTGCTAAACAAGCCTAAAACAGCTAAAGTCAGTTTATGGATATTTACTTGGTTGGCGGTGCAGTACGGGACAAACTCCTCGGTCTTGAGGTTAAAGATCACGATTGGGTAGTGGTTGGCGCCCAGCCCCAGGCGCTGGAACAACTGGGCTTTCGCACGGTGGGTAGCGACTTCCCCGTATTCCTGCATCCCGACACGGGGGAGGAATATGCCCTCGCCCGCACCGAGCGCAAGAACGGCCACGGCTATGGCGGCTTTGTGTTTCATACCGACGCCAGTGTTACGCTTGAGCAAGACCTCTCCCGCCGCGACCTCACCATTAACGCTATTGCCGAAGACCGCAACGGCCAGTTGGTCGACCCCTACGGCGGCCAACGAGACATTGTCGAGCGCAAACTACGCCATGTTTCTGCCGCCTTTGTTGAAGACCCTTTAAGGGTGCTGCGCGTCGCTCGCTTTGCGGCCCGCTTCAATCACCTCGGCTTCACCATTGCCGAAGAAACATTGGCGCTGATGAAAGCCATTAGCGACAGCGGCGAGCTGCAACACCTAACTCCCGAAAGGGTTTGGGGTGAAACACTGAAAGCCCTGTCGGAGGGCTCACCGCGCACTTATCTTGAAGTGCTACGCGAATGCGGTGCACTCGCCGTATTCTTCCCCGAGCTGGAAAAGCTCTTCGGTGTACCCCAACGGGCTGACTTTCACCCCGAGGTCGACACCGGCATCCATCTGCTGATGGCGATGGGTCAAGCCACCAAACTGAGCGACGACCCCCGCGTACGCTTTGCAGTAATGATGCACGACCTCGGCAAAGGTATTACTCCCGAACATATACTGCCCCGCCACATGGGCCACGAAGAGGCCGGCGTGCCCTTGGTGGAAGCCTTTTGCGAGCGCTTGCGGGTGCCCAATCGCTTTCGCAAACTGGCAATTGTCGTCACCCGCTATCACCTACTGTGCCATAAAATCGAGACTTTACGACCCGCTACCGTGTTGAAAGTACTTAAGGGCCTGGACGTATTCCGCCAGCCCGAAGCCCTGCAATGTTTTCTGCTCGCCTGTATCGCCGATGCCCGGGGTCGCACCGGTTTTGAAACCGTGGACTACCCCTCCGCTCAATGGCTGCAAAACTTGGCCGACAAGGTAAATACCATTACCAGTAAGGAGTTTATCGACGCCGGCCTTAAAGGCGCCGCTATTGGCGAGGCGCTGGATAGAAAACGCCTCGAATGCATCACCGACTATAAACGCGAGCACAAGCGCAACAATAAAAACAATCAGGAAAGCGAGAATGCCTGAACAGGCCCCCGTGGTATTAATTACCGGCGCTGCCCGGCGCATTGGTGCAGCCATTGCCACAAGGCTGCACCAATGTGGCTACCGAGTCATTATTCACTATCAAAATTCGGCAGCCGATGCTAAAGAACTCTGCGCAACGTTGAACGCTAGTCGTGCCGATTCCGCCCACAGCCTGCAAGCCAACTTGCTCGATATCGACAGCGTTGGGCAACTAGCCGAAGCCAGCATCGCCCACTGGGGACAGCTCGATGCGCTGGTTAATAATGCCTCCAGTTTTTATCCGACCCCCCTGCCCAAGGCGACAAACAGGCAGTGGAATGAACTGCTTGGCAGTAATTTAAAAGGCCCGTTTTTTCTCTGCCAGGCACTGGCCGAGGAGCTTAAAAAGCGTTGCGGCAGCATCGTCAATATTGCCGACATTCACGCCCATCAGCCCTTAAAGAACCACAGTATTTATTGCATCGCCAAGGCGGGTAATAAGATGCTGACAAAAACCCTTGCCAATGATCTCGCCCCAAACGTTAGAGTTAACGGCATAGCCCCCGGCGTTATTCTTTGGCCGGAAGACAACAACAGCAATAACGCCAGCGAACAACAAAGATTAATAACAACCGTGCCATTGCAACGCATGGGCAGCAGCGAAGATATTGCCAAATTAGCTGAATTTTTTATTACCAGCGCCAGCTATATAACGGGGCAAACTGTTGCTGTTGATGGCGGAAAACACCTCAACTAATACTTTTAATTTATATCAACAAAAGCCCCCGCCTTTAATAACACCCTTGAAAACCAGGCTATCAATCCCGTTGTTAATTGCGTAGCACATTGAATGAATAGATTGGAGAACTCGCCACGACACTCGTGCCCCGAGGTGATTTTTTCGCGATTGACCGCGCCTTCGATAACTTCTGGTCGCCCGCCAAGCAGCCAGAAACACCGGAGAGCGGATTTTTTACACCCCGTGTCGATATAAAATAACTGGATAATTGTTATGCACTTCAGAGTTGAATGCGCCAGACGATATTCACCTCGCTCTGGAAGATGGTGTGCTATCGATTAGCGCTAAAACCTGCAGCGAAGACAAGACAGAAGAAAACGGCCGAGTCATTCGCCAAGAAGATATCAGTGCCAACTTTTCTGACGGCGCACTTAAACTCAAAGCACCGGATGACGTACCGCAAAACGCAGGATTAGCATCGACGGTTAAAACAGCCGCTAATGCCGAAGCCCCCGGTAAATAAACCACCAAGCAGCAATGGACTTATCAACTAATCTTGGCGGTTTATTTATTCGATTTATGGGCAACCAACTACTATTGTTTACTAGAGATACTGCGCCCCTGCCAGCTAAAATCAATACGCCAAAGTTTTTGCTCGCTACCGGTAAAGTTAGTAGCAATATCAGCATAAGCTTTGCCGCTCACCGGGTGCTTTTCATTTGGCGCAATATCGACCAGGGGTAAAAGCACAAAGGCATTTTCAGTGACCTCATCCCTGGGCAGGGCAACACCATCGACCATACCGCTTAATTCACCGCAGGTCAGAATATCAATATCCAGTGTGCGCGGGCCGAATTTTGGCCCTGCACGGCTGCGCTTATTGGCCGTTTCAATATCGCGCATGATCACGGCAAGATCGCCGACACTCAATGCGCTATCGATACCCACCACCAAATTATAAAAGCTATCGCCTTCAAAACCCACAGACTCACTTTCATAAACCGGGGAAATAATTAACTCGCCAAAGTGCTCAGTAAGGGCATCGAGGCAGGCGAGGATGTTTTTATCGCGATCAATATTACTACCAAGACTGAGATAAATCCGGCGCGAAACAGAAGCTGTCATATTGATTTTTCACCTCGCTCAATAATAATGCCGACATCTTTCGAGCCGCGCAGTGCGCCCGGTTTACTGAGGCGTAGCTTTAGCCACGGCACATCAAATTCGCCGAGTACAATGGTCGCGATCTCCTCTGCCAATCGCTCAACCAATAAACACTGGGACTCCTCAACAAAAGCGATCAAACGCTTAGCGACCGCTTTGTAATTGAGGGTGTGTAATATGTCGTCGCTGGCGGCAGCCTGGCGAATATCTGCTCCCATTTCCAGATCGAGGGAAATCGTTTGGCGCACCTCGCGCTCCCAATCGTAAATACCGATAATCGTTTCAATCTGTAAATCGCGGATATAGACAATATCCATGTTTTATTCCTCTACGGCTGTAGCAACAGCCGGCTTGTTGTTCCGCAAGGGTGGCAAAGTATCGAGGGGCCAGCGCGGCACCGCACGAATCGTCAGGTCGTCGTGCTGCCCGGCCATCAATCGCTGGCAACCGGCATAGGCGATCATCGCGCCGTTATCGGTACAAAAGGCATTGCGCGCATAGAAGACTTTGGCATCAAATTTGGCCAGGGCTTTTTCGAGACGTTCACGCAGACAAACATTGGCCGACACGCCACCGGCAATCACCAGGGTTTTCAAGCCACTTTCCTTGATGGCCCGGCGGCATTTAATCACCAACGTATCGACCACGGCATCTTGAAAAGCCCAGGCAATATCGGCCCGGGTTTGCTCATCGGGCAGCACATCATCGCCGCGCTCTTTAGCAACAGTATTCAGCGTAAACGTCTTTAAGCCTGAAAAACTAAAATCGAGGCCGGGGCGATCACACATCGGTCGGGGAAAGCGAAAACGCCCGGCCTCGCCCTTCTCCGCCAGTTTAGCGATACGAGGGCCACCGGGGTAATCCATATCGAGCATTTTTGCGGCTTTATCAAAGGCCTCACCAGCGGCATCATCGAGGGACTCACCAAGAATTTCGTACTCACCAATATTTTGCACATGCACCAACTGGGTGTGCCCACCGGACACCAGCAGGGCTATAAAGGGGTAGGCAGGGGGATCTTCTTCGAGCATCGGGGCCAGTAAATGGCCTTCCATATGGTGTACGCCAAGGGTCGGCACATCCCAGGCGTAACCCAGCGCGCGACCCACCGAGCCGCCCACCATCAAAGCACCGATCAGGCCGGGGCCAGCGGTATAGGCGATGCCGTCGATGTCACTGGGCTGCAATGCCGTATCCGCCAGAATCTGGCGAATCATCGGCAAGAGTTTGCGCACGTGATCCCGCGAAGCCAGCTCGGGCACCACGCCACCGTAATCCGCATGCACCTCGACCTGGCTATATAAGGCATCGGCCAATAACCCGGCGTCACTGTCATAGATCGCCACGCCGGTTTCATCACAGGATGTTTCTATACCCAGTACTCGCATCTCGCTCCTCAAAAGCCGCCGAAAACCGACCACTTGAAATTGTCCGCACGCATAGTAAAGTGCAACGCTCGCGAAAACCACCCGACGCAGGAGGGTAGCCCCGCACACAAAGCCAAAAAACTTTTGCACCCGAGACGGCAAGTGTATAGAATACGCGACCCCAACAGGGGCAGAAGACAAATCTTATGTGGCTTATGCTAGTGATCAAAGAGCCTAAGCCCGGAACTTAAATAGCTAATAGATAGCCAAGAAACAGGAAAGAGGATAGATGCCTTCAGTACGCCTTAAAGAAAACGAACCTTTCGATATCGCACTGCGTCGCTTCAAGCGCTCTTGCGAAAAAGCCGGTATTCTCGCCGAAGTTCGCCGTCGCGAGTTTTACGAGAAGCCCACTTGGTGTCGCAAGCGCAAAGCCGCTGCTGCCGTTAAACGCCACGCCAAGAAGGTACAACGCGAGTCACGCAAGCTGCAGCGCATGTACTAAGCACCCTGTTTCAGGTGTAGATTAGCTCTGCCGTAGTTACTTGCCCCTTTACGGGGCAGCGCTTCGCTTGGCCTATTCACTAATAGACCAAGCGAAGCTGATATAAATATGTGCAGAAACCAAAAAAGCGTCGCATGTCGGCGTTTTTTTGGTTTCTGGCGTTTACCCCTATCGCTACAAGCCTTTACTAACTTTGCCGCACGGCTCAAGATAGTGCAGCGCTGCATAATCTCACCAGACTGCCTAGCAAGCACTCAAAACCACCATTACTAGCCGGAACATTGTCATGAGCGAAGAAACACTCAAAGTACGCATCACCAGCGAAATGAAAACCGCAATGCGCGCCAAAGACAAGCCTCGCCTCGGCACCATTCGCCTGATTCAAGCCGAAATTAAGCGCATAGAAGTCGACGAACGCATCGACCTGGAAGACGCCCGCGTACTGGCCATTCTCGACAAAATGAGCAAGCAGCGGCGCGACTCATTGATTCAGTTCAAAGATGCCGGACGAGATGACTTAGCCGAGCAGGAACAAACCGAACTCGACGTTATTGCCGAATTTTTACCCGCCGCACTGACTGGCGCAGAGTTGCAGGTTCTTATCGACCAGGCCGTTGTCGACAGCGGCGCCGAGGCAATGTCCGACATGGGCAAAGTAATGGCCATCCTCAAACCCCAGGTACAGGGCCGCGCCGATATGGGTGCCGTCAGCAAACAAATTAAAGCGCGACTGTCGTAACCCTAGACCTCGGGTGTAGAGCCCGCTGTTAACGACTCGCCCCACCTGCAAGCCGCAAGCCAATGGCCGGATTAATTCCACAGCGCTTTATCGACGACCTGCTCGACCGAGTCGATGTCGTCGATGTGATCGGCGCACGCCTAGAGCTGCGTAAAACCGGCAAAAACCACTCCGCTCGCTGCCCCTTTCACGACGAGAAAACCCCCTCCTTTTCGGTCAACCCCGAGAAACAGTTTTACTACTGCTTCGGCTGTGGCGCCGGTGGCAATGCCATTGGCTTTGTCATGGACTACGACCACGTCGACTTCCCCCAAGCGGTGGAAACACTCGGCGCCCTGGTTGGCATGGAGGTACCCCGCGAAGCCCAGCAAAGCAATCCACAAGACCAGCGACGCAAGGCACTGTATGAGGTTCTCGACCAGGCCAAACGTTTCTTCCAACAACAGCTGCGCCAACACAACAGCGCACACCAGGCCGTCGACTATCTCAAGCACCGGGGTCTGAGCGGCGCCATTGCCGGCAATTTCGAAATTGGCTACGCCCCACCCGGCTGGGATAATCTCCTGCTCGCCATCGGCGAAAGTCGCCTGCAAGAAAGTCAGAGCGAACAAGGCCGCGACGCCATTGAAGATGAAACCATCGCCCTGCTCACCGACTCCGGCCTACTGGTCAATCGAGAAGAGGAAAACAAGCGTTACGACCGCTTCCGCGAACGCATTATTTTCCCCATTAGAGACACTCGCGGGCGCACCATCGCCTTTGGCGGCCGCGTGCTCGGTGACGATAAGCCAAAGTACCTAAACTCACCGGAGACCACCGTCTTCCACAAGGGCCGCGAACTCTACGGCCTGTATGAAGCCAATCGCAGCCGCCAAAGCAATGACAACCTACTGGTCGTCGAAGGCTACATGGACGTCGTCGCCCTGGCTCAACACGAGATCGAGAACGCCGTCGCCACCCTCGGCACGGCCGTCTCACAAGCCCACCTTGAAAAACTGTTCCGCTACACCAGCGAAGTGGTGTTTTGTTTTGACGGTGATAAGGCCGGGCGTCAAGCGGGTAAGCGCGCCCTGGAAACCAGCCTACCCCTAATGACAGACGGTCGCAGTGCTAAGTTCCTGTTTCTCGACGAGGGCGAAGACCCCGACACCTTGGTCCGTAAAATCGGCAGCGAGCGCTTCCGCCATCTGATCAGTCACTCCACCCCACTCTCAGCCTTTCTTTTTAGCCTCTGTGAAGATGGGCTCGACTTAGCACTGGCCGACGATTGCGCCCGTTTCGCCACTATCGCTGCACCCATGATCCATCAGCTGCCAGCGGGTATTTTCCGCCAATTACTGCTCGATCAACTGGCCAAAAAAACCGGCCTCGCCACCGAAACCCTAACGGAATTGCTGGCTCCAGCGAGTCGCGAGACGTCACCACAATGGGATGAGACGCCACCAGAAAACGACAATTACGAAGATTACGGTGAGCTCTACCTCGATTCTGAACAGCGCTCCCCAGATGACAGCTACCCGCCGCCAGAGGATTACACTCGGCCGGAGAGTGAAGCCCAGCCAAGCCCCAAAACGACGACTCGACGACCCGCACGGAAGTCGACAGAGTTACAGCTCAAGCCTCTACACTGCCTGATCGCTCTACTTATCAACCATCCCTCACTGGCTCAAAAGATAGCGTGCAACGAGGCCCTACTAAAACTTGAGCTCGACGATATAGACATACTTCACAGTTTGCTCGCTCTATTGGATAAAAATCCCGACTATACTCTTAACCATATTCTAGGTTATTGGCGTGGTGTACATGGCCAGGAGCAAGGCGAGATACTGGCGGGAATCGCCGCCACCGATCTTGCTAACATCCCCGGCCAGGCCGCCGATAGCTACATCAAACAGGCTCAGGACATCGTCGACGCACTACTGCGCTCGGTCATCAGCGAGCAAACTATCGAACAGCGGATCGAATATTTAAGCGCTAAAAGCCAACTCGATGATCACGACCGCAATACGGCGTTTTCAATTTGGCTCGAGCTAGCTGGCGACAAGCGCGGCCCAGAATTAATTGGCAAGCTAAAACAGTTACTCGAACGACGGGAGTAGCGCGCTAGGCAGCGAAGCCCCGAGCCTTGTAATGACAAGACAGGCCTGCACAGATAGGCTATAATTTTGCGTTTGCTTTCAGCCATTCACCAACAACGGATACTCTATGAGCGACGTCAGCCAACAACAGTCACGCATCAAAGAACTGATTGCCAAGGGCCGCGAACAGGGCTACTTAACCTACGCCGAGGTTAACGACCACCTTCCGGAAGATATTTCTGATCCTGATCAGGTTGAAGACATCATTCAAATGATCAACGACATGGGCATCAACGTCTTCGAAAACGCGCCCGATGCCGACACACTGCTGATTAACGATGGCGAAAACAATAGTGCCGATGAAATTGCCGCCGCCGAGGCCGCCGCCGCACTGGCCGCCGTCGAGACCGAAAAGCATCGCACCACCGACCCTGTGCGCATGTACATGCGTGAAATGGGCACGGTTGAGCTACTGACCCGCGAGGGCGAAATTGAAATAGCCAAGCGTATCGAAGAAGGCATTCGCGACATTATGTACGCCATGTCGGAATGGCCCGAGACCGTCGATGATATCGTCGCCCAGTACGAACTGGTACAGAAAGGCGAGCGCCGCCTGGTCGAAATCATTGCCGGCTACCTCAACCCCGTCGAACACGTCCCATCCGCACTCGAGCAAAGTAAAAAAGACGCAGCCGCCGTACTTGCCGGTGAAAAAGAAGAAGAGGAAGAGGAAGAGCAGCACGAAGGCGGCCTCGACCCTGAAGAGGCGGCAACACGCTTTGGCGATATCCACAAGCAGAATGAAAAAACCAAGCGTGCAATCTCGCGCGGTGGCCGCAGCGCCGAAGGCACGGAAAAGAACATTGCC
The DNA here is from genome assembly GCA_002162815.1 of Gammaproteobacteria bacterium 53_120_T64. Classification (GTDB taxonomy): domain Bacteria; phylum Pseudomonadota; class Gammaproteobacteria; order Pseudomonadales; family Porticoccaceae; genus Reddybacter. The sequence continues at coordinate 86,547 of MAAT01000008.1, forward strand.
GAGCTGGGCGAACTGTTTAAATACCTGAAGCTAATTCCCAAGCAATTCGACCCCCTTGTTGCAAGGACTCGCATCGCGCTGCACGAAGTAAGGAAGCATGAGCGCAGGATCATGATGCTGTGTATCCGCCAGGCAAAAATGCCTCGCAAGGAATTCATCGAGACCTTCCCCGGCAACGAAACCAACGATAAGTGGGCCGCCAACCTATCGCGACGCAAGCAGCCCTACGCCACCGCTATCAAAGATCGACTGGATGAGATTACTCGCGTACAGAGGAAACTCTCCAACCTCGAGAAGTCCTCTGGGCTGACCATTACCCAAATCAAAGACATCAACCGTCGCATGTCGATTGGCGAGGCCAAAGCCCGACGCGCCAAAAAAGAAATGGTTGAAGCCAACCTGCGACTGGTGATATCCATCGCCAAAAAATACACCAACCGCGGCCTGCAATTCCTCGATCTTATTCAAGAGGGCAATATCGGCCTGATGAAAGCGGTCGACAAATTTGAATATCGCCGTGGTTACAAGTTTTCAACCTATGCGACCTGGTGGATTCGCCAGGCCATTACCCGCTCCATTGCCGACCAGGCACGCACCATCCGCATTCCGGTGCACATGATTGAAACCATCAACAAACTCAATCGCGTGTCGCGACAAATGCTGCAGGAAATGGGTCGCGAACCCACGCCGGAAGAACTTGGCGAGCGCATGGAGCTGCCCGAAGACAAAATCCGCAAAGTATTAAAAATTGCCAAAGAACCCATCTCCCTCGAAACACCGATTGGTGACGATGAAGATTCTCACCTCGGCGATTTTATTGAAGACGTCAATGTCGACTCTCCGATTCACTCTGCCACTGCAGAGAGCCTCACCGAGGCCACTCGCGAAGTTCTCAACGGCCTCACCGCCCGCGAGGCAAAAGTACTGCGTATGCGCTTTGGCATCGATATGAATACCGACCACACCCTAGAAGAAGTCGGCAAGCAATTTGACGTCACCCGCGAGCGTATTCGCCAAATCGAAGCCAAGGCATTGCGCAAGTTGCGCCACCCCACCCGCTCCGACCACATGCGCAGCTTTCTCGACGAATAACGCCTTCAATAGATCACCGACCAGTGCTAGCGCAGCAACCAACTCGCTAGCTTTACACTAGTCGGTAAGTCTTATCTGGTGAATAGCGTAAAAGCCTCTTATAATGCGCCCTCTCGATAATAAGAGAGGGTGGCACAAGGCTAATCAGCCACCGCAACGCAAAAGAAGGGCCTTTAGCTCAGTTGGTTAGAGCATCCGACTCATAATCGGCAGGTCCCCAGTTCAAGTCTGGGAAGGCCCACCACTCTTTGCTGCAAAAATTCGCCCCCCATCCAAGCCTCAAGCTCTTACTGCTAAGAACTGCTACGGGTTGAGCCTGAGTATTTACTGCACAACAAACCACGCGCCAAATAGCTCGCTGTAGGGTATTGTCAGCCACCGCCTAGCGACAGCACTGGAAACAGATACGTCAATTCCATGATTATTAGCGCTTGGTGTCTTTTACAAACTGCGCACTCTTCGCTGCACAGACTCCAGCCGTCATCGGTTAATACGATAAAATATTACAGGCCCACCTACGCGAATCGCCCCTAGCCCTTGAGCAGCCCGAGAAGATACTGGGCGCTACTTCAACGGCGACTTAGCACTATTAATCAGCTACTGAAATAAGCCACGATCCGCTGATTGTCGAGGGTGGCGCCAGCATAAACGCCTTTCATATTAGAAACCTGAGTCTCCAGAGGACTTTGACAGCTTGTCATAGCAGTAGCTTCGACACTGACCGACAACTTCAGCCTGTCCCCGCTCGCTGAGCTCTGTGGCCGACTGCTTTCTAAGCTTAGGTCTCGGCAATACTTAATACATCCCAGACAACAAGCTGCCGTAAATAAGCCCTGTTGGTCGTCTATAAGTATTTGATAACAGGGCATCTAGTGATGGAAACAAGGTTCAAGCATGTTGCTGTAAATGACAAATACGGAAATAAGCTTGTTCCATCGAGGTTTAGTTATTGACTCACCTGCAAAGCGGTATATAATCGCCACAGCTTGAAAGTACGTCCTATATTTATGTACACCATTTCGATGTTTGTCAGTAGTACACTCGTCCTGTTTTTCATAAGTAATAGCAACACTTCCAGCAAAACGACCTTATTTTAAGGTTTCAATTACTCTCGAATGATTAGGAAATTAATATGTCTACTACTACCGGCACTGTTAAGTGGTTCAACGAAGCAAAAGGTTTTGGTTTTATCGAGCAAGAGTCTGGACCCGACGTTTTTGCCCACTTCAGCGCAATCTCCGGTTCTGGTTTCAAAACTTTGATCGAAGGCCAGAAAGTTGAGTTCACCGTAACTCAAGGCCAGAAAGGTCCTCAAGCTGAGAACATTGTAGCGCTCTAATTCTACTGACACAGTAGCGGAACGCTAACGTTTTGTAGTCTTAAATGATACGCAAAACGCAAGGGGCAAAACTGAAAGGTTTTGCCCCTTTTTATTGCTTCGGCCTGTTGTAATACATTTACCCCCCAACGACTACCTAAGCATGCTCTGCTTGATGAAAGCTAAGCCAATGCAACTACAATAGCATTGAGACGGGATCCCCAAAGGAAGAGTCATGCTCAAGCGAGTCATTATTGCCATCACAGGCGCCACAGGCTGTATTTACGGCATTCGCCTACTCCAAGTACTGGCAGAACTACCCGACGTTGAAACACACCTCATATTATCGCCTGCCGGGGTTATCACCGCAGAGCATGAAACCGGCTTCGACAAAAAGGCCATCTCGGTACTCGCCGACCAATGTCATCGCCACAAAGATTTTGGCGCCAGCATCTCAAGCGGCTCCTTTCCCGTTCACTCCATGGTTGTTGCCCCCTGCTCAATGAATACCCTAGGCTCTATTGCCCACGGTCTGGACAACAATCTCATCTCCCGCGCGGCTGGCGTCACGCTAAAGGAGCGCAGAACACTGGTACTTTTACCCAGAGAGACCCCGCTCCACTTAGTCCATTTGCGTAACATGACCATCGTTACCGAAATGGGCGGTATTATTGCCCCTCCTGTACCGTCTTTTTATCAACGCCCCGCGAATATAGAAGACCTTATCAACCAAACGGTGGGCCGCACTCTCGACGCGCTAGGCATTGACGTACCCGATCTAGTGCAGCGATGGGAAGGCTTGAATAAAGGCGCTTAGAGCGACTCTGGGTAAGCTTGGCAGTCACACCCGTATCTCAGTGCACCTCAACCTTTTCTAAGAAGCTTGCACAATCCTATACAACCGACAGCACGCCTCGAATTCGTAAACTTAGGGCTGTACTTTAGCTGCTCCCAGCTTGATTAGAGATAATCTAATCAAGCTTTAAGCGAATTCTATACGAAAAAAAACCTCGCATAAGCGAGGCTTTTTTAACACTGGTTACGACCTTAGAGTAGCTCTACCGCAACGGCAGTAGCTTCACCACCACCAATGCAAAGACTGGCGACGCCCTTCGTTTTTCCATAGGTTTCGAGGGCGGAAAGCAGGGTCACGATAATCCGCGCTCCACTCGCACCCAGGGGATGACCCAAAGCACAGGCACCACCATGGACATTGACCTTGTCGTGGGGAATATCCAATTCCTTCATCGCCGCCATCGCTACAACAGCAAAGGCTTCGTTAACTTCAAACAAATCAACATCGGCAGCCGACCAACCGGTGCGCTCGAAGAGAGCATTCATGGCGCCAACCGGAGCAGTGGTGAACCACTCAGGCTCCTGGGCAAACTGCGTGTAGCCACGAATAACCGCTACCGGCTTTAGACCCCGTTTTTCTGCTTCACTCTGGCGCATCAACACCAGGGCTGCAGCACCGTCGGAAATCGAGCTGGCATTGGCCGCAGTCACTGAGCCATCTTTCTTAAAGGCCGGCTTCAGTTTGGGGATTTTATCGGGACGCGCATTGCCAGGCTGCTCATCGGTATCAACAACCGTCTCGCCTTTGCGAGTCTTTACTGTGACTGGAGCGATCTCGCGACTGAACTTACCCTCGTCAATTGCGGCGTTAGCACGGCGCAGCGACTCAATGGCATAAGCATCCTGATCTTCACGGGTGAAGGTGTACTTGCTGGCACAGCTTTCGGCAAACACGCCCATCAAGCCGCCAGTGTAGGCATCTTGCAGTCCGTCGATGTACATGTGATCAAGCAGCTCGCCATTACCCAAGCGATAACCACCACGTGCCTTCTTGAGGATGTAGGGGGCGCTACTCATGTTCTCCATACCGCCGGCAACGACCACGCCTGCCTGGCCTGCGAGCAAGGTATCACAGGCCATCATCACGGTTTTCATACCAGAGCCGCACATTTTATTAACGGTAGTGGTGCCAGTACTTACCGGCAAGCCTGCTCCCAGTGCAGCCTGACGCGCAGGCGACTGACCGACACCGGCTGGCAATACACAACCAATTAAAGCTTCGTCAACATCAGCGCTATCAACGCCTGCACGCTCCATGGCGGCGGCGATAGCAGTAGCACCCAGTTGTGGCGATGGCACATCGGCCAGCACGCCCATCATGCCGCCCATTGGTGTGCGCGCATATCCACAGATCACGATTGGATCATTCATTCTCAACTCCTCTCTATCGGGTTAGTCTATTTATTAGCCGTTCAGGTAGGTTAAATTACTTAACAACTCTAAGTTGCGGCCCAGATGGCTTCGACCCAGTAGGGGCTGGGCCACGGGGCGGCTTATCGGAGGGGTCATCTTCGACACTTTTCAAGCCAGCTGGCGCCGGCTCAACCTGCGCCTGTGTCGACGCTTCAAAAGCCATTCCCTCGCCATTCTCGCGCGCGTAAATACCAATAATGGCGTGAATCGGCACAAAAATATCGGTGGGCACGCCACCAAAACGCGTGTTAAAGCTAAGCGCCTCATTATCGAGATGAAATGCAGTCACCGCACGCGGTGCAAGATTCAGTACGACCTGGCCATCGGTAACGTATACCTGAGGCACTTCTACGCCCACGGCCATGGCGTTGACCACCACGTGGGGCGTGCAATCGTTGTCTACTATCCAGTCAAAAAAAGCCCTCACTAAATAGGGCTTGTTGGGAGTCATCGCCATTACTACTACCTAAAAGAGCCATCGAAAAATACGCCAGACCGTATCAGCCGTTCATATCCCGCTCGGGCTCGGTCAAACTGCTGAGAAATGCCGGGCGCTCAAACAAACGGCGCATATATTCATGCAAGGGCTTAGCCTGTCTGGTATTGGGCATTTCGATACCAAGGCTTTCTAAACGCCACAATAGCGGCCCTAAACAGCAATCGACCAAGGTGAAATCTTCATACATAAAGTAGGGCTTGTCGACAAAGATCGGTGCAATACCCAGCAAACTATCACGCAACTCTTTGCGCGCCGCATCTACCACTTTACTTTCTTTAGAGGCGAGAATGATATCCACCTTTTCACACCAGTCTTTCTCGATGCGGTGCATGTATTGACGACTCAAAGCCCGCGCTACAGGATAGACCGGCAGCAGTGGTGGGTGAGGGAAGCGCTCGTCGAGGTATTCCATCAACACCTTGGACTCATACAAACACAGATCCCTGTCGACTAGAGTGGGAACTGTTCCATAGGGGTTGAGCTCAGCCAATTCCCCGGGGATAGCGCTGGGGTCGACTTCTTCTATGTCGACAGTCACGCCTTTTTCTGCGAGAACAATTCGGATTCTGTGGCAATAGTGACTTGCCGGATCAGAAAAAAATGTCATCGATGTTCGCTTCGAAACTACGCCCATTAAAACCACCTCATACGATAGGATAAAAGTTGATTACACTGCAGAGTGATCAGTGAATATCTTTCCAGTACTCTCGGTTCAACAACCAAACCCAGATCAACAAAAAGGCTAGAAACAAAAGTACATTAACACCTAGGCGACGACTCTCTGTAACTACCGGATTGGCCATGTAAGCCATAAAATTCACCAAGTCATAGACCGCGCCGTCAAATTCTTGCGGTGACAGACTACCCTCACTGAGCAATTCAAATGAACCACAGGGGTCGTCATTCAAAGGCTCGCTGGTCAAGGGGTCAACCTTAATGCCGCCATTGTGGGCCAGCGATGGACCCGGGGCGCAACCCTGTAGGCCCTGTAACTCCATCAAGGCATGGGGCATACCGACGTCTTTAAAGACCTTGTTATTGATGCCAACAGGTCGACGGCTATCGGCATAAAAATTGCGCAAATAGGTATAAACCCACTCTGCTGAGCGCGCCCGAGTCACCATGGTTAGGTCGGGAGGTACCGCACCGAACCAGGCCTTCGCAGAAGGCTCGGACATGGCAATACCCATCAAACCACCAATTTTCTGGCCTGAAAAGATAAGGTTTTCCATCATCATACCGTGGGGAATGCCCAAATCATCGGCGGCGCGCTCCCAGCGCTGGTACTTCGCAGAGTGACAACCCATGCAGTAGTTAACAAACAACTGCGCACCATTTTGCAGAGACACCCTATCCTCTGGCGTCGCCTCAAAGTGGTCACACTGGATGGTGCCACAATCAAAATTGGATGAAGAGCCCACCGCTTTCAGCGGCAGAATGATCAAGCCAATGATAATCGACAACACGCCCAATGCTCGCCAGAAGCCCATGCCACCATCCATTGTTACTCGCAACGGCTCGGGCTTGGTTTTCTCCAGTTTGGTCCAAATTGGCATCGCCAAAAAGTAGAGGAAGTAGATAATCGTACAAACCTGCGCCAGTGCGGTGCGCGCGGGTGTCGGTGCCTTCATACCCAATATACCGAGGATTACGAACACCACGGCAAACAGCACGATGGCGACACGACTGGCATTGCCTTTGTAGCGAATCGACTTCACCGGGCTGCGGTCGAGCCAGGGCAATATGAACAGGATTGCCACGGCTGCCGCCATTACCAAGAACCCCATAAACTTATCGGGTACCGCACGCAACATGGAATAGTAAGGCGTGAAATACCAGACCGGGGCAATGTGCTCAGGCGTTTTCAAGGGGTTGGCAATTTCAAAGTTGGCGTGCTCAATAAAATAGCCGCCCATTTCTGGCATAAAGAACAGAATGAAGCAGAAGATAAAGATGAACACCACTATCGGCACCAAGTCATGCACGGTGTAGTAGGGGTGGAAGGGGATACCGTCGAGGGGTATACCGTTCTCGTCTTTGTTCTTTTTGATTTCAATGCCGTCGGGGTTATTCGAGCCCACTTCATGTAACGCCAGCAGGTGTAAGACCACCAGGCCGAGAAGCACGATCGGCACGGCAACCACATGCAGGGCAAAGAAGCGGTTGAGCGTAATACCGGAAATCAGGTAGTCACCACGAACCCACTCGACAATGGCTTCGCCAACATAGGGAATTGCGCCAAACAGGGAAATAATGACCTGTGCTCCCCAGTAGGACATCTGTCCCCAGGGCAGTACGTAGCCCAAAAAGGCTTCGGCCATCAGCGCCAGATAAATCGCCATACCAAACAACCACACCAACTCGCGGGGCGCCTTATAAGAGCCATAGAGCAAGCCACGAAACATGTGCAGGTAGATAACGATGAAGAAGGCCGAGGCACCGGTGGAGTGCATATAACGCAGAATCCAGCCGTAGTCGACATCCCGCATAATGTACTCGACGGAGGCGAAAGCCCCATCGGACGAAGGTTCAAAGCTCATCGTCAACCAAATACCCGTGAGCAACTGGTTAACCAACACTAGCAGCGACAGAACCCCAAAAAAGTACCAGAAGTTGAAGTTTTTCGGCGCGTAGTACTTACCCATATGGGTGTCCCAAGCACGCTGAACGGGAAGGCGCTCATCAAACCACTTCCACAAAAACAGAATTAATTTCATGCTCCGCTCTCCTCGTCGATACCGATCACTACGACATGCTCACTTTCATAGTTATGGGGCGGTACTTTAAGGTTCAGGGGTGCAGGCACGCCCTGATAAACGCGTCCCGCAAGATCAAACTTGGAACCATGGCAGGGGCAGAAAAAACCACCCAACCATTCATCACCACCAAGATCGGTGGCACCGACATCGGGGCGGTACATTGGCGCACAGCCTAGGTGAGTACATAAACCCACCATAATCAGGTACTCGGGTTTCGAGGCCCGATTGACTGGGTCGACATAAGAGGGTTGGTCCGACTTTTCAGACTCGGGGTCGCGCAGCTTATCGGTCAGCTTGGCCAGGGAATCGAGAGCCTCCTGGGTGCGTCGAATAATATAGACCGGCTGGCCACGCCATTCTTCAACGACCATTTGGCCCGGCTCAATTCGACTAATGTTGATGCGTACCGGCGCACCAGCCGCTTTCGCTTTCGCGCTCGGAAACCAGGAACCGACAAATGGCACCACTGCTCCAGCCGCACCCACTGCACCGACCGCGCAGGTAGTTGCAGTCAAAAAGCGGCGACGCCCCTGATTGACACCCTCATTGCTCATATGAGCTCCCCTTAAAAGGCAGAATAATAAAGAATCACTGCATTAATTGCAGCTGATGAAACCCGCACCCGCGCACAGGTAAAAATGGCGAGTAATAGTAATAAAAACCATAGGGCTTTACAAGCCAAGACACTCGACCAAGCAGGTAAGCCTATGTTTTATAACAAAAAAAGCCCAACATAAAGTCGGGCTTTTTTAAAAAACGTTGGTCTATTAACGTTTCGAGAACTGTGGACGCTTACGTGCTTTATGCAGTCCCACTTTCTTACGCTCAACCGCTCTGGCATCTCGCGTCAAAAACCCAGCTTGGCGCAAAGGTGCGCGCAAGGTTTCGTCGTAAGCCAATAGCGCGCGTGAAAGACCGTGGCGAATCGCACCGGCTTGGCCAAAACTACCACCACCACTAACGGTGATTTTAAGATCAAACTTATCGACAGCCTCAACCAGCTCCAGCGGCTGGCGCACAATCATACGCGCCACTTCGCGACCAAAATATTGCTCTAGAGTTCGGTTATTCACCGTTACATTGCCACTACCGCTAGTAATGAATACTCGAGCCGCCGACGTTTTGCGTCGACCTGTACCGTAATAAGTTTCAGCCATTGTCATACGTCCCGTTAAATATTCAGTGCTTGCGGTTGTTGTGCAGCGTGAGGATGAGCATCCCCTGCATACACTTTCAACTTGCTATACATAGCCCGACCCAGCGGACCCTTGGGCAACATGCCCTTTACCGCTTTCTCAAGTGCTCGCGTCGGCGCTTTGTCAACTAGCTTCTCGAAGCTAATTGACTTAATGCCACCCGGGAAACCGGTGTGATGGTAATACATCTTATCGGTCGCTTTTTTACCCGTAACACGCACTTTTTCGGCATTGACGACGACGATATAATCGCCAGTATCAACATGAGGGGTATATTCAGGCTTGTGCTTGCCACGCAGGCGCGTCGCAATGTCACTCGCTAGTCGACCCAGCGTTTTATCGGCGGCGTCGACTACAAACCAATCGTGCTGAACTGTTTCGGGCTTGGCGCTAAATGTTTTCATTGAATCGTTACCTGAAATCAGGTGGCTCCCAGAAAAGAGCGCGAATTCTACCGATGGGAGAGAGTAACTTCAAGTAGATATTGCGCGTTTAAGAGATAAACTGCTGTTTATGGTCGATGGGGCTGTGCCAAGTAGTCATGGGACTGCATTTCCAGCATGCGACTTAGCGTGCGCTGAAACTCGAAGTCTAAATTTCCACCGCTATAGATATGCTCAAGAGGCACTGCGGCCGACATCGCTAACTTTACGTTGCGGTCGTAAAACTCATCGATCAAACTGATAAAACGACGCGCTTGATCTTCCCTGTCACGACCCAGCTGTGGCATATCGCTAATCAACACGGCATGAAATTCTCGCGCTAATTCAATATAGTCGTTCTGACTACGCGGCCCATCACAGAGCGCCATAAAGTCAAACCAAACCACATCCTCACCCACAAAGCGGCACGTGATATCTCGCCCCTCGACCTCCAGCGCGACATCTTCTCGCACCTCATCCCGCGCCGGCACCAGACTATCGAAGGTGCTGTGTAGCGAGACCTCCGCCTGTTCATCCAGTGGCGAGTGGTAGAGCTCGGCCTGCTCCAGGGCGCGCAGACGATAATCCGTGCCGCTATCGACATTCACCACTTCGCAATGCTGCTTAACCAAGGCTATGGCCGGTAAAAAGCGCTGACGCTGTAGCCCGTTAGTATAGAGCTTGTCGGGCACAATATTAGAGGTCGCTATTAGGGTAACCCCCTGGGCAAAGAGCAACTCCATTAGGCCACCCAAGATCATTGCATCGGTGATATCGGAAACAAAAAACTCATCAAAGCAAATCACCCGTGCATCTTTGGCGATGCCCGCCGCCACCTTTTCCAAGGGGTTTTTGACACCGCTGTGCTGGGTCAGGTCTCGGTGCACGCGGCGCATAAAGCGATGGAAGTGCACGCGCATTTTTTGATCAAAAGGCAGGCTTTCGTAAAAATTATCCATTAGGTAGGTTTTACCCCGCCCCACGCCACCCCAGAAATACAAGCCTTTAACCGGCACGGGGTGACGCTGGCGCCCCCGCAGGCGATCCAGCAAGCCGGTCTTCACCTCCCCCACTGCTATTAACTGCTCGTAAACACCTTGCAATTTTTCCACAGCGAGACGCTGAGCCGGGTCGGCAATAAAGCCTTCCTGCTGTAAATCTCGCTGATAGCGCTGTAGAGGGGAAGAGGACATCAATTTGTGGACTATCGATAGTTAAAGGGGATTAGCCATAAAATGGGCGGCACACAGGGATCGTGTCAACCCAGCCAGCAGCATAAAAAGGACGTCACCTTACCCGCGCCGCGCCAACGGCGCAAGCCTACTCATTAACCGCTAGCGACCGGCTTAACTCAAGGCCAAGCTTTTCGCGCAGGGCCTTTAACTGACCATGAAAAAAGTGGCTCGCGTCGGGTATGAAAATCGGCACCACGGGTGAGGCTAACAACCCCAACCAGGCCTCCACCTCTTGCGCTGACACCAACTCATCTTGCCCACCGAAAACCACGCTGACTGGACAAGTAAAAGCCCCCTCTGGCGCGTAGCTGTAACGCATCACCGGCGGCGCAATCAGTACCATCTGTTCAACCGACATGCGCTCACTGGCAGCGGCGGCAATCGCCGAACCAAAAGAAAATCCCGCTAGTAACAGCCGGCTCTGTGGATATCGCGACAACAGCCACTCACTGACAAGGCACAGGTCATCAATTTCGCCTCGTGCCTCATCGTGCTGGCCCGCACTGGCGCCGACACCGCGAAAATTAAACCGCAGGCAGGGAATACCCAAATCGCGATAGATCCTCACCAGCGTTGACACCACCTTGTTATCCATGGTGCCACCGTACAGTGGGTGAGGATGACAAATCACCGCCACGTAGGCCGCCCCACTGTACGCAGCCCCTGCCTGGCCCTCCTCTAGAACAGCCTCAATTTGACCCGCCGCCCCGGTAATGATGCATGCTTCTTTTTGCTTCGCCATTGTCTTTCCCTCCCTTTAATCCAGCCCGCTATACCATCAACAGCAAGTAAGACCCCAATACCCTAGCGGATCAACAGCCAATATAACCAGCACACTTAACCGGCGCTATAACCTCGACCCCCGCTCAATAATAAATATTCATCGCCTAGCTATTCAACCACTCGCTGTTCGGGATAGAATTCACCACCTTTAAATTTCACAACAGGAAGTTCCCGCGTGCCCACAGACCCTCTCACCATAGCATTGGCCAGCCTCGCCGTCGGCCTCGTCATCGGCACTATCGCTGGCCGCATCCTCTCAGGCGCGACGCGACAGCGGCGCACACTGACCGAAGAGCTGCGCCAAAAAGATGATGAACTGAAAACCTATCAGCACCAAGTCACCGAGCACTTTATTACCACTTCCGAGCTGGTTAACAACTTGACGCACAGCTATAAAGAGGTGCATCAACACCTCGCCGCTAGCGCTATGACCCTGACCAACCCCGAAATCAGCAATAAATTGCTCGAAGCCGGCTCCGGCAACCTCGGTATCTCCCACGTTATCGATGACAGCTCCGCCGCCAGTCCCCAGCCCCCCAAAGACTACACTCCCGATGTTAGCGGCGTACTGGATGAAAGCTATGGTCTGGAAAAAAACACACCCGAATCCGCTGCCGATACAGCGACCGAAAATAACAACGGCGACGACCCAACCGCGAAGGTTGCATAATCCCTGCGAGTCTTTGCAAGAGTCCAATCTGTAAAACCCAGCACTTATCTTTATTTAGTGTCAGGCATAAAAAAGCCGAGCAAGTCGCTCGGCTTTTTTATGCGCCAATGATGACCTAGGTGGCGGAGTGACCCGACAACTTAACCTCTACATTGTCTTCATCGCTCAAACCCGCGTAGTACTTACGTAAAACTTCCAGCACTTCGGGGCGGGAGAAGTTGTCCTCAACCTCGCCACCCTCGGAGAGGGCCTTGCGCAGCTTGGTACCCGACACCAGTACGCGATCGTCGGCACCGTGGGGGCAGGTGCGCATCGATGCCATGGTATCGCAGCGATTGCACCAAAAGGTCCAGTCGATTTTTAGCGGTACGGTTTCCATCGCGTCTTTGGGGATGCCGTCAAAGATATGGTGGGCGTCGAAGGGCCCGTAGTAATCACCCACACCGGCGTGATCGCGACCGACGATCAAGTGCGTGCAACCGTAGTTTTGACGGAACAAGGCGTGCAAGAGCGCCTCGCGGGGGCCGGCGTAGCGCATATCCAGCGGATAGCCCGACTGCACCACCGTATTGTCGACAAAGTACTCATTGATCAAGGTGCCGATGGCCTCCTGGCGCACTTCGGCGGGAATATCTCCCGGCTTCAGCTTACCCAGCAGGGAGTGGACCATCACGCCATCACAGATTTCGATAGCGATTTTTGCCAGATATTCGTGGGAGCGATGCATCGGATTGCGAGTCTGAAAGGCGGCAATGGTCGACCAGCCTTTGGCCTCAAACAGCTCGCGGGTTTGGGTCGGCGTCATATAGACCCCTTCGTACTTAGTCGGGAAATCGCCCTGGGAGAACACCTCAACCTTGCCCGCCAAATTGACAGCGCCCTGGCTCATCACCATCGCCACGCCGGGGTGCTCGGGGTCGGTGGTGGTAAACACCTGTTGGCACTCGTGTGCTTTATCGATGCTGTACTTTTCAGAGATCGTCAGCAGGCCCATCAACTCGTCTGTCTCACCGTCGACCAGCGCCACTTCGGCACCCAGCGCCAGCTCATCGGCCTGCGCCTGATCGACTGACAAGGTGATGGGGATTGGCCAGAATAAACCGTTGGCCATATGCATCTCATCGCAGACACCCTGCCAGTCCGCCTGGCCCATAAAACCCTCGAGTGGTGTAAAACCGCCAATACCGAGCATAATCAAATCGCCCACTTCGCGGGAGGCCAATATCACTTTGGGCAGGGTTTGCGCCCGCGCCTTGGCCACAGCCAGCGCTTCACCTTCCAACAACAACGGTAGTAGCACATCACTGCCATGGGGTTTAACAAGACCACTCATACTTTCACTCTCCATTAATACAACCAATAACGATAAATTCACTGCCCGCGCCGCTGCCTAGAAAACCTTTCGCCTACTTGTCACGCTGCTAGACTGGGGCGTTTCGGGGTGTGCCATAATAGCACCAACAATTGTCAAACTTTCGGCGGATCTTAGACCTTGCGACTATTACGATATTTCGGCTGGCCCATCCTGTTCGGCCTGATCATCGCGGCCAGTGTCAGCGCATTTTTTCCGCAATTTATTGACGACAGCCACTCTTCCGCACAACACATCGGCTCTAAAATCCTGACCCCGCCAACCACTCGCCTGGTGACCTCTTACGCCAGCGCTGTGCGCAGGGCCGCGCCCTCGGTGGTCAATATTTATACGCGCACCCGCGCCAATCATCCACTGGCTGACGATCCTGTGTTTCAGCGCTTTATCGGTGGCAGTAATATACCTGAGCGGCAGCGTATGGAGTCGTCATTGGGCTCTGGGGTGATTGTCGATGCTCGCGGTTTTATTCTCACTAACCATCATGTTGTTGCCGGGGCGGAAGAAATCGTCGCCCTGCTCTATGACGGCCGCGAGGCACGCGCGACTATCGTCGGCACCGACAGAGATTCCGACCTTGCCGTACTGAAGATCGATCTCGATCAACTGAGCGCCATTCCCCGCGCCAGCGAGGATGATCGCACCAATACTGAAATCGGTGACATTGTGCTGGCCATCGGCAACCCCTTTGGTATCGGCCAATCGATTTCCCAAGGCATTATCAGCGCCACCGGGCGCAACGGTCTCAACCTCAATCGCTACGAGAATTTTCTGCAAACGGACGCCGCCATTAACCCCGGTAATTCCGGGGGCGCACTGATCGACGTCTACGGAAACTTGGTGGGAATCAATTCCGCAACACTGAATGAAACCTCCTTCGTCGGCATCAGCTTTGCCATTCCCGCTGATATGGCCATCAAAGTACTCGAAGACATTATTACCCATGGCCGGGTCATTCGCGGCTGGCTCGGTGTCCAGGTACAGCAACTGGCTCCGGCTGTCGCCGCCCAGCTCGAACTAACACCGCCCTCCGCACTGGTGATCACCGCCGTACCCATCCACGGGCCGGCCTACAATAGCGGCCTGCAACCCGGCGATATCATCACCCATATCAACGGCCAAGCGGTCAGTGACGGCTCCAGTGAAATCAATCTAATTGCCAATTTGGCGCCGGGTGACCCGATAGAACTACGGGTAATTCGCAAAGATATCTGGCTGACCATCAAGGCTATCGCCGGTATTCGTCCGGCGAGCTAATCAGGCCTATGTAGAGGCTGGCTCAGTTAATGATTTCTGTCAGCGCCGTTAGAAGCAGATCAATTTGCTGCGGCGTACCCACGGTAATACGCAAAAATTGCTCAATGCGCGCAGCGCCAAAGTGACGCACAATAATATTGCGCTCGCGCAGGGCGGTCATTAAATACTCGCCGCTGTAGTTGGGGTGACGCGCCAAGGCAAAGTTCGCAGCCGAGGGAATAACCTCAAAGCCCAGCTTTTCAAGAGCCGCGACCAAAGCCTCTCGACTGCTAATCACCGCCTCACAGGTCTGCTGGAAATACGCCTCATCGGCAAACGCCGCAACACCGCCAGCAATCGCCAAGCGGCTCACCGGATAGGAATTAAAACTGTTTTTAATGCGCTCAAGCGCTTCAATCAACTGCGGGTGGCCAATCGCAAAACCCAGCCTCAGGCCCGCCAGAGAACGCGATTTCGACAGCGTTTGAATCACCAGCAAATTATCAAACTCCTCAACCAGGGCAATCGCACTGTCGCCGCCAAAGTCGATATAGGCCTCGTCGACACACACCACCGAATCACGGTTGTTCTTTAGCAGAGAGGCAATCTGGTCGAGCGCTAGCAAACGCCCGGTCGGCGCATTCGGGTTGGGGAAAATTATCCCACCGTTGGGCACGCAATAATCTTCAACAGCAATTTCAAAGCTATCGGTGAGCGGGACTTTGCGCCCTTCAATTTCGTATAAGCCGCAATACACCGGATAAAAACTGTAGGTGATATCGGGAAACAATAAGGGCTTACCGTGGCGAAATAGACCATTAAAGGCGTGCGCCAAGACCTCATCGGAGCCATTGCCGACAAAGACCTGCTGAATATTAACCTTGTGGTAGTCGGCAATCGCCTGTTTTAAGCGGTCGGCATTGGGCGGCGGGTAGAGGCGCAGCTCAGCGCCCAGCTCGGCGGTTATCGCCTCGCCAACCTGCGGCGAGGGGCCGTAGGGGTTTTCGTTGGTGTTGAGCTTAACCAGATTGTCGACCCGGGGCTGCTCACCCGGCACATAGGGTTCAAGCTTGCTGACAAAATCGCTCCACAGGCGCCGGGTCATAATTTCACCACTGATTGACTTAATTTATTGGATTAAATACGGCGCTCTAACGCCGCTAACAAACACCGACAGCAAACATCAGTAACTAGCGCCGCCAATTAACGTCGATAGTCGGCGGAGCGCGCATGGGCCTCGAGGGACTCACAGCGCGCCAACACTGCGGCCGTATCGGCCAGCTTCGCCGCCCCCTCTCGAGAGCAGGCGATCAAGGAGCTGCGCTTTTGGAAATCGTAAACACCCAGGGGTGATGAAAAGCGCGCCGTGGTCGAGGTCGGCAACACGTGATTCGGGCCCGCGCAGTAATCACCCAGCGCCTCCGGCGTGTAGCGACCCAGAAAAATGGCCCCGGCATGGCGAATACCGGCGAGCATGGCCTCGGGATCGGCCACCGACAACTCCAGATGCTCCGGCGCAATGCGGTTAGAAATACGCACCGCCTGGTCGAGGTCGGCAACTTGAATCAGCGCCCCGCGGCCATTAATCGAAGCCTTGATAATCTCGCGCCGCGGCATCTCGGCCAGCAACTTATCCATACTCGCCAATACAGCCTGCAGGAAGTCCGCATCGGGGCTAATTAAAATCGACTGAGCCTGCTCATCGTGCTCGGCCTGAGAAAACAAATCCATGGCGATCCAGTCGGGATCTGTCTGGCCATCGCAAAGCACCAAAATCTCCGATGGTCCGGCGACCATATCCAGGCCCACTTCGCCAAACACTGCTTTTTTCGCCGTGGCGACATAAATATTGCCGGGGCCAACCACCTTGTCGACCTTGGGAATGGTTTGCGTACCGAAGGCCAGCGCGGCCACGGCCTGGGCACCACCGACGGTAAAGACTCTGTCGACACCGGCAATTGCGGCGGCGGCCAATACCGCCGGATTCAAATCGCCATCGGGAGCCGGCACCACCATAATAATTTCATCGACGCCAGCCACTTTCGCCGGCAGGGCGTTCATCAACACCGAAGAGGGGTAGCTCGCCTTGCCACCGGGCACATAAATACCAACCCGCTGTAGGGCGGTGATTTGCTGACCCAGCACAGTGCCATCGGCTTCGGTGTACTGCCAGGATTGCTGCTTCTGGTGCTGATGGTAGCTACTGATACGCGCAGCCGCGGCCTCTAAAGCCTCGCGTTGTGCTGCCGGCAAACTCTGTAGCGCTTGCTGTAAGGCATCACTGCCAACCTCCAGCGCATCAATAGAGTCGGCCTCGTGTCGATCAAAGCGACGCGTGTATTCGAGCACGGCCTTGTCGCCATCGCTGCGCACGGCGGCGATAATGTCGGCCACTACCGCAACCACATCACCTTCAAACTCCGGCTGCCAGGCGAGTAATTGCTCGAGCTGAGCATCGAAGCCCCCATCGGCGGCATTCAACATCAATGGCCTGAGTTCGCTCACGCGCTGGCGCTCTTATTTAGCGTATCGTTTTCAGCCTCTGCTCGGCTGGCAACCAGGGCAGAAAAACCTTCGAGCAAAGGCTGGATCAGCTGGTGTTTGATTTTCAGCGCGCCCTTATTGACGATCAGCCGTGAGCTAACAACATCAATCAATGCACGGGGTTCAAGGCCGTTGGCTTTCAGGGTATTACCGGTGTCGACAATGTCGACAATTTCATCGCAAAGTTCGATCAGCGGCGCCAGCTCCATCGCTCCGTAGAGCTTGATGATGTCGGCCTGCAAACCCTTTTCAGCGTAGTAGCGCCGCGCCACATTGACGTACTTGGTGGCCACCCGAATGCGTCCCGTCACCGGAGCAGCACCGACCATGCCCGCCGTCATTAAGCGGCAGCGAGAAATACCCAGGTCGATGGGCTCGTAGTAACCATCGTCACCGTTCTCTAACAGGGTGTCCTTGCCGGCGATACCGAGATCGGCGGCACCAAACTGCACATAGGTCGGCACATCCGTACCGCGCAGCACCAACAACCGAATATCCTCCCGATTGGTGGCAAACATCAATTTGCGGCTGCTGGCAATGTCTTCACTGGGCACGATACCCAGCTCGGCCAGCAGTGGCAGGGTTTCTTTAAGAATGCGCCCCTTGGTGAGCGCGATCGTCAACTGACTCATGATTCAATTACTTCAATGACTTCAATAAATAGGCGAATGCTGATGGACGAGAACCCGGCTCTACTGCGAGCTTAATTTGGCACGCGGCGAATATTAGCGCCCAACAACTGGAGTTTTTCTTCGATACATTCATAACCGCGGTCGATGTGGTAAATTCGATCAACTATCGTTTCGCCCTCGGCCACGAGGCCAGCAATCACTAAACTTGCCGACGCCCTTAAATCGGAGGCCATCACTGGCGCCCCCGCCAGCTTTTCGACACCGGTGACAATCGCGGTGTTGCCCTCGAGAACGATATGAGCACCCATGCGATTGAGTTCGTGGGTTTGAATCAGGCGGTTCTCAAAAATGGTTTCCGTGACAGTGCCAACACCGTCGGCAACCGCATTGACCGCCGTCATCTGGGCCTGCATATCGGTCGGAAAACCCGGGTAGGGCGCCGTACGTAGCTGTACAGGTTTGGGCCGACGACCCTCCATATCGAGTTCAATCCAGTCATCACCAGTGGTGATTTTGGCACCCGCCTCTTCTAACTTAAGCAACACAGATTCCAGTAGGCGCGGATCGGTATCGCGCAATTTCACCCTGCCCCGCGTCGCGGCGGCAGCGGCAAGATAAGTACCGGTTTCAATTCTGTCGGGCATGATGCAAAAGCTGCCACCGGATAAGCTGGGCACACCATTGATGGTTACGCTGTCACTGCCAGCGCCTTGAATATCCGCCCCCAAAGCGATCAAGCAATTGGCCAGGTCGACGATTTCGGGCTCGCGGGCGGCATTTTCAATCACCGTTTTGCCCTCTGCCAAGCTCGCCGCCATGATCAGGTTTTCTGTGGCACCCACGGAAACGGTATCCATAAAGATATGGGCACCCTGCAGGCGACCATCGACCTTGGCCTTGATATAGCCACCCTCGATGGTGATATCGGCACCCATTAATTCCAAACCGTGCAAATGCAGATCCACCGGCCGACTACCAATCGCGCAACCGCCGGGAAAGGACACTTCGGCCTCACCGTAACGACTCAGCAGAGGCCCGAGCACCAGAATCGAGGCGCGCATGGTTTTCACCAAGTCATAGGGTGCCGTGCGGGTGTGCAGGGAACTGGCATCCACCTCAATACGCATTTTTTCGTCCAACACGACCCCCACCCCCATGCAGCCGAGCAGCTCGATCATGGTGGTAATATCATGCAAGTGGGGTAGGTTCGACACGACCACAGGGCCACTGGCCAGCAGGGTCGCCGCCAGTATCGGCAGCGCCGAGTTCTTCGCGCCCGATATTCGAATTTCACCAGAGAGCGGTGTGCCCCCGGAAATAAGCAATTTATCCATGTCTAGATCCACCAATACCAGAACCTAGAGTGACAGAATCTAGCCTGTCAGCCCCTAGCCTGGGTGTGCGCATGCAAAAGTTTGGCCGACCACTGCTCGAGAGAACAGTGGTCGGCCGTGTGTCGGTCAAGCAGCCTGCCATTCGGCGGGGGTACTAAGCTTCATGTTCACCGCATGCACGGCACCGGAGGCAATCTGTTCGGCTAGCGCGCCATAGACCAGCTGTTGACGCTGCACTGCCCTCTTGCCCTCAAACACCTCGCCAATAACGGTAACATTCAAGTGGGAGCCGTCACTCTCAACGCTAATCTCACAATCGAGCAGAGCCGCCTGCAATAAACCTTTTATCTCTTCAATATTCATGCTTTACCCGTTGTTGACGCCACTGTCCCAGCTGGCAATAACTTTATCGATGTCGCCTTGATTCTTTTGCGAGGCTTGAACGAACTGTCGCTTGAAGGTTTTACCCAAATTAATGCCGTTGATGACGACGTTAATCACCTTCCAGCGCCCATCTTTAAAGCCCATCGTATAGGACAGGGGATAGGAGGTATCGTCACTTTCTATCAACTGGCGCACCGTCACCTTGCGCTTTTCACCGACCGGCTCACCGGCCAACAGGACGATTTTTTGGCTGCTGTAGCTCAACAAGCCACGGCCGTAAGTATCGACCAGGCCGGAGCGAAACGTCTCGGCAAAGAGGGATTTTTGCTCTGTACTGGCTGTTTTTCCATAACCACCCATCACCTTCAGGGCAATCCAGTCAAAATCGATGACCTCACCCAAAATGCTATCCACCTGGCCAATAAAACAATCGAACTGTTGCGCCTTGATAGTCTCTTCAGTACGGTCATCCTGACCGGCGCGATGACTCTCAATTTCGGCCAGCACGTCGGCCGTTACCGCTTCGATGATCTGATAGGGTGTAAGAGCCACAGCCTCAACCGAGGCCTCGGAGACCTCACTATTGGCCTGTGCCTGGGCAGTTAACAATAAGCCCGCCCAGCAAAGCGCCAACACGGCCAATCTAGCCTGTAATATTTTCACTAACATAGTCCTTGATTCCTATTTTACTCGAGCCTACTCGTATCGTAAGACATCGATCTTGCTGCATAGCCAGCGCCATCACTTTGCCCGGGCATTCAGCGCTCACAACAGAGGCAATCCCCTAAAAAGACAGCAATCCCGCCGACAAGTGCCATTCGCCGGCCCCAAAATGTCGCAAACCGACTGACTTTTTGGGCCGCGCACTATACCATCCCCGACCTGATTTTGCGACTTGAGCCCACTGCCAAAATAGTCGGTAATTCAATAGCTACCAGCACCACAAAACCCTTTAACAGCACTGAAAATAGGAAGACCAACGAGCGATGAATGAACTACTGCCAGCCTATATGGCAATCGTTGCAGGCCTTGTTGGCCTAGTGTGGGGCGCCGACCGCTTTGTGATCGGTGCCGCCAGCGCGGCAAAAAACTTTGGCATATCACCGATGGTGATCGGCCTCACCGTCGTTTCCATCGGCACCTCCGCCCCGGAAATCATTGTCTCCATTAACGCCGCCCTCGAGGGCTCCGGTGCCCTCGCGGTGGGCAACGCCCTCGGCAGCAATTTGGCCAATATCGGTCTGGTGCTCGGCATCACCGCCCTCATCGCGCCATTGCCCGCGCAACGCCACTTGATCTTTCAGGAGGGGCCGGTATTGCTATTTGTCACAGCACTGGCGGGCTACTGCCTCTACGACCAAGTATTGGGCCGCACCGAAAGCCTGCTCATGCTGGCCTTCATCCCTCTCTTGCTCTGGGTGACGGTAAAGTACAAGGTTCAACACCCCAACGCGGAGGAGCTTGCCGAGGCGGAAGACATCGTCGCCACCTCCAGCGCCGTCGCGACAATGTGGTTTATGGTTGGCCTTCTCGTGATGCTGGCCAGCTCAAAAATTCTAGTCTGGGGAGCCATCACCACCGCCGCTGAAATGGGTATTAGCGAGCTGGTCATCGGTTTAACCGTGGTCGCCATCGGCACCAGCCTACCCGAGCTTGCCGCCTCTGTGACCAGCGCCCTGCGTGGCCACCACGACATCGCCATCGGCAATATCTTTGGCTCCAACCTCTTCAACTTCCTGGCGGTAATGCCCATCGCCGGTGCCATCGCCCCCCTCCATCTAGACAGCGCCGTGTTTTACCGCGACTTTCTCTCGGTTACCGCCCTGACCCTGCTGCTTATCGGCACCATTGTCTTCTTTTACTTCAAGGGCAAAGGGGCTAACAATAAGGCTAGCAATGCTACCAAGAGTGTTTACCTGTCCCGCAAATTCGGTGCGCTGATGCTGTTGCTCTACGGCCTGTATTTTGTCCTTCTCCTACCAAGCAGCTGACCTTGCCATGATCGACCGTTATACTGCCCTTCACTCGACCCCAAGTAGGAAGCTGCCGCGATGATTGACTACGACTTTAGCGCCTCGGCGCTGCGCACCGTACAGCGCGAAGCCGACGCCGTTGCGGCACTGACATCTCGCATCGATGGCAACTTTACCCGAGCCTGCCAACTCATTATTAATTGCCCTGGCCGCATCATCGTCAGTGGCATGGGCAAGTCGGGCCACATTGGCAAAAAAATCGCCTCGACACTGGCCAGCACCGGCTCGCCGGCTTTCTTTGTCCACCCCGGTGAAGCCAGCCACGGCGACCTCGGCATGATCACCCGTGACGACGTCGTCATCGCCATCTCCAACTCGGGCAACACCGCCGAAGTCATTACCCTATTACCGCTGATCAAACGCCTCAACATCCCCCTGATCAGCATGACCGGCGACCGAGCATCGACCCTGGCCGAAGCCGCCGACGTCAACCTCGACATCAGCGTTGAGGAGGAAGCTTGCCCCCTCAACTTGGCGCCAACGACTAGCACCACCGTCACCCTGGTGATGGGCGATGCTATCGCCATTGCCCTGCTCGAGGCTCGCGGCTTTACCGCCGAAGATTTCGCCTTTTCTCACCCCGGCGGCGCACTGGGCCGCAAGCTGCTACTGCGGGTTTGCGACATTATGCACAGCGGCGATGAGGTGCCCCGCGTCACCAAAAGTACCCTACTGAAAGATGCCCTGTTGGAAATGACCGCCAAGGGCTTTGGCCTCACCACCGTGGTCGACCGGCACAATGCTTTAATTGGCGTGTTCACCGACGGTGATTTGCGCCGCGTGGTCGACAATAAAATCGACATCAACAAGGCCAGTATCGGCGAGGTGATGACCCACGGTGGCAATGCCATCGACGCCAATTTACTCGCCGCCCAGGCTCTGAATATTATGGAGAGTAAGAAAATAACCGCCCTGGTGGTCGAAGACGCGGCCCACCACCCTCTTGGCGTCCTCCACATGCACGACATCCTGCGTGCCGGCGTCATCTAACCGCAACCACCGCGACGGAAACCAATAATGAACCTTGCCAATAGCCAGCTCGCCGCTAAAAAAATCCGCCTACTGGTGCTCGATGTCGACGGTGTGCTTACCGATGGCAGTATCTACTACGGCAATAGCGGTGACGAGCTCAAGGCCTTTAACATTCAGGACGGCCTCGGCATCAAACTGCTGCAGGGCGCCGGCATTGAGGTCGCGATCATTACCGGCCGCAGCTCAACACTGCTATCGCGGCGCAGCGACGAACTCGGCATTCAACGCCTGATTCAGGGCCGCGAGGACAAGCTGACCGCCCTCCATGAACTGCTCGCAGACGAAGCCTATACACTCGATGAGATCGCCTATATGGGCGATGATTTACCCGATTTGGCGGCGATCCGCCGCGTCGGCTTGGGCATGACCGTCGCCAACGCCAGTACCACCGTGGCCGAGCACGCCCTCTGGCAGGCCCGTCGAGACGGCGGCCGTGGCGCCGTGCGCGAGGCCGCCGAATTTATACTCCAGGCCCAAGGCAAACTCGAGCAAGCCATTGCGCCCTTCCTTTAAGCCACCCGCGAGCGCGCGACAGATGCCGAGTTACTAAGCCGTGCTATCCATTAAAAATGCCTTTTTAGGCGTCCTGTTGATGGTTGCGCTGGCGGCCTTTGTTATTTTCTGGGATGCCAAGCCGGAAAATTTTATGCGTAAAAAACAACCTCCCGTGTCCGCGCTATCGAGCGCCGATAGCTATATGAAAAATACCGTAACCCGCAAATACAGCACCCAGGGGCGGCCCGCTTTTGTACTAACGTCGGTAGAGGGCGAGTATTTCCAGGCCCAGAACCGCTTTATCATGGCCACACCCCAGGTACTCGCTCACGCCAGCCAGGATGATGGCCAGCCCTGGCATCTAACGGCCCAGCAGAGCACCATTATCAACAGCGGGCAGCAGGTCGACATGCAGGGTAAGGTCTATGCCTGGCAACAGGCCGGGGCCAGCCCGACACAAAAAACCGAAATTGCCACTCCTCAGCTCAGTTATTACCCCGATAGCCAGCGCGCCAGCACCGACCAATACATCTCCTTTAAAACGCCGGGACACAGTATTAACGGCACCGGTTTCGAAGGTAATTTCGCCACACAAACCTATCAAATACTCTCCCGGGTCAAGGGTCGACACCATGCCTACCATTAAACTTCCCCTGCCTGTCGCGAGCCTGCTCTGCTTACTCGCTGCCATGTGCCACGCCGGCAGCGCATTGGCCCTGCCCTCCGATAGACAGGCGACCATTACTGTCGAGGCCGACCGCGCCACCATCAATGAAAAAACCGGTATCACCGAATACCAGGGCGCGGTCGTCATTCAGCAAGGTAGCCTGCTGATCGAGGCCGAGCAGGTCACCATTTATGCCACCGATGGCCAGGCCCATAAAATCATCTGCATCGGCAAGCCTGCCCACTACCAGCAGCGACCCAATGTCGAAGATGGGCTGGTCAACGCCCACGCCAACACCATTGAGTACTATCTGGATACCGACGTCATCACCCTGATCAAAAATGCCAGCCTGGAGCAGCAGGGTTCAACCCTCAGGGGCGACCATATTAACTACGATTTAAAGGCCGAATTGGTCGTCGCCAAGGGCAGCGCCAACAGTCAACAGCGGGTACATATGGTCATTCCGGCCAGCCAGCCGGTAACGCAAGTGCAATCGAGCAAGGCACCGGCCGTCGAACCACAAGCGACACACCAGGCCGCCTCACCCGAAGCTTCCAGCGCGCCCGAAGCCATCAACACAGCCGAAAAGGACAGCGAGTAATGGCCCAGTTACATGCCCTGAACTTGGCCAAGAGCTACAAAAAGCGCTCGGTGGTTAGCGATGTTTCCCTATCTGTCGCCAGTGGCCAGATCGTCGGCCTCCTCGGCCCCAACGGTGCCGGAAAAACCACCTGCTTTTATATGATTGTCGGCTTGGTGAAGCAGGATGCCGGACGCATTATGATCGATGACGAGGACATCACCCATCTACCCATGCACCTGCGGGCGCGGCGCGGCATTGGCTACCTACCCCAGGAGGCCTCGGTATTTCGCCGTCTCACGGTGGAGAAGAATATCCTCGCCATCCTAGAAACCCGCGCTCAACTCAGCGCCGTACAGCGTCAGCAAAAACTGGAAGAATTATTACACGAACTCCACATTACCCATATCCGCAGTAGCCAGGGCATGAGCCTCTCTGGCGGCGAGCGACGGCGCGTCGAAATTGCCCGCGCACTGGCCATGGAACCCGCCTTTATCTTGCTCGACGAACCCTTTGCCGGTGTCGACCCGATCTCGGTGAATGATATTAAGTCCATTATCTGCCACCTCAAGGAGCGCGGTATTGGCGTGCTCATTACCGACCACAACGTCAGAGAAACCCTCGACATCTGCGAGCATGCCTACATCGTCAACGATGGCCACGTTCTCGCCGAAGGCAGCGCCAGCGAGATCCTCGCCAACCCCGATGTGCGCCGCGTCTACCTCGGCGATAACTTCTCCCTGTAAGCGCCTTAACTCAGCCACAAGAACCGCCGCCAAGGTGCAGCAAGTGATGTTTGTCAAGCTTGCGGCACATTACTTGCAGTGCAATTGATCCTCGGCCAGACTCGGTCTACACTCTAGTTATCAATTAATAAAAAGTGGCATTAGCATTACATGAAACAAAGCTTGCAACTCCGCATGGGTCAACAACTGTCGATGACCCCACAATTACAGCAAGCCATCAAGTTGCTCCAACTCTCGTCCCTCGACCTACACCTGGAAATTCAGCAAACCCTGTACTCCAACCCGCTGCTCGAAATGGTCGAAGAACTCGAGCCAGAGCCCGAAGAAGTCTCCAACGAACAGCTCGCCAACGAGGTCGCCGACAACGGCGACACCCCCGACGAATGGAGCAAGGAAATACCCAACGAACTGCCGGTCGATGCCCAGTGGGATGATATTTACCCGGCGGCGCCGAGCGCCAGCGCCGCAGCACCGAGCAGTGACAACCGCGATTTCGAAAGCTACCACAGCGTCACCGAGTCCCTACAGGACCACTTGCTCTGGCAGCTCAACCTAACGCCGATGTCCGACCTCGACCGCCTGATTGCCACCACCCTGATCGACAATATTGATGATAACGGCTTTCTCGAAACCGCCGTTGAAGAGCTCTGGCAATCTCTGCTGCAAAGCCTGACACAACAGCAGCCCGCGAGTGCCCGCCAAGCCAATGGCGAAAATGGCAGCGTCGATAACCAGACAGCGCTAGAAAATGCCTTTCAGCGCAGTGATAGCAGTCGCGCCACGAATCCGGCAGAGCTCGCCTCCCCGGATGTCGAGTCGCTGGAAGAGAGTGACGAGGTCCTGCAGTTTGCAGAAGTCATCGCCGTGCTGCACCGTATCCAGCAGTTCGACCCCCCCGGGGTCGCCGCCAGTGATCTCAGTGAGTGCCTGTTAATTCAACTCAAACAACTGAGCCCGGAAACGGCCTATCTCGATGAGGCCAAGCTACTCAGCGACAAATTTCTCGACCTTGTGGCCGAGCGCAACTACGCCCTACTGAGCCGTAAAACCGGCCTCACCCAGGACGCACTCGAGGCCGCAGTCCAACTTATTCAAACGCTCTCACCGCGCCCCGGTGAGTGTATCGCCAGCGGCGATGCCGACTATGTAGTGCCCGATGCCAGCGTGCAGAAAATCCACGGCCACTGGCTGGTAACGTTAAACGGCGATATCGCACCGCGACTGTGTATCAACCAAGAGTACGCAGGGCTGGTCAAGCGCGCCAATAACAGCGATGACAATACCTTCCTACGCAATAATTTACAGGAGGCACGCTGGTTTTTACGCAGTCTCGAAAGCCGCAATGAAACCCTGTTGCGCGTCAGCCGCTGCATTGTTGAAATGCAACAGGACTTCCTCGAGCAGGGCCCCGAGGCGATGAAACCCCTGGTGCTCGCCGATATCGCCGAGCAACTCGAATTGCACGAATCGACCATTTCGCGCGTCACCACACAAAAGTATCTCGACACGCCACGGGGCATTTTCGAGCTCAAATATTTCTTTTCCAGCCACGTTAGTACGGCCGGAGGCGGCGAGTGCTCTTCAACGGCAATTCGCGCCATGCTCAAACGCATCATCGCCGACGAGCCCACCAGCAAACCCTTCAGCGACAGCAAACTGGCTATTATGCTACAGGCAGAAGGTATTCAAGTGGCCCGTCGCACCGTCGCCAAATACAGGGAAAGTATCAATATTCCCTCATCCAGTGATCGCAAACGCTTTAAGCAGAGTCACTAATTTGCCGTCACTAACCTCAAACCTCACCCCCAGGAGCAGCGCATGCAATTAAGCATTAGTGGACATCACCTCGATATCACCGACGCCATCCATGGCTACGTCACCAGCAAGCTCACCCGACTCGAACACCACAACGACAAAATCACCAGTGTCGCGGTCATCCTCTCTGTCGACAAACTGGTACAAAAGGCCGAGGCCACCATTCATGCCAGCGGTAGCGAACTCTTCGCCCACTGCGAGAACGACGATCTTTACGCCGCCATTGACGGCCTCGCCGACAAGCTCGACCGCCAGCTGATCAAGCGCAAAGAAAAACTCAGGGGTCGTTAGTCTTTTGTTATGAATTATCTCCTGTGAAGCCTAAGCTATGAAGATTGTCGACGTCCTCTCTCCCGACAGAACCCACTGTAATGCACCCGGTGTCAGCAAGAAGCGGGTGCTGGAATTTATTGCCGATTTTTTCTCCGAGCACACCGATTTCATTGATGCCAACCATCTCTACCAGGAGCTGATCAGTCGCGAGCGGCTCGGCAGCACGGGCATTGGCGAAGGTATCGCCGTGCCCCACTGCCGCCTCAGCGGTTGCCCGCGCATCACCGGCATCCTGCTCAAGCTCGACAGCCCCGTGGATTTCGATGCCATTGATGGCGAACCCATCGATTTGATTTTCGCCCTGGTGGTACCCGACGAGCAAAATGACGAACATCTGGAAACGCTCTCGGCGATCGCCGAATTACTGCAGTGCGGCGCCGTGCGCCAGCAACTGCGCAACTGTTCCAATAGCGATAAGCTCTACCAAATAGCCACCGGCGCGCAATAGCATGCCCCCCCCTGCGGAGCCCGCCGACAGCCACAACGACACCCGCCTGATCGTTATCAGCGGGCGTTCCGGCTCCGGTAAAAGCACCGCTCTGCACGTCCTCGAAGACGTCGGCTTTACCTGTATCGACAATTTGCCCGCCAGTATGCTGGTCAGCTTACTGGAGCAAATACGTCAACACCGCGCCCAAGAGGCGCCGAAAATTGCCGTCGGCATCGACGCCCGCAACCTGCTCGGCAAACTGCAACAACTGCCCGAGATCCTCGCCAAACTCAGCGAATCCGGCATTCACTGTGAAGTGCTGTTTCTCGACGCACGCACCCCGAGCCTGATCCGCCGCTTTAGCGAGACCCGGCGCCGCCACCCCCTGAGTTCAGCGACGGTCGACCTGAAGCAGGCGATTGCCCTCGAGCGCACGCTGCTCGACCCGATTGCCGCCATTGCCAGCCGCCACATCGACACCAGCAATATGACCCTGCACCAGTTGCGCGATCTGATCAAAAAGCAGATCGCGCCGGGCAAGGGCGACGCTATGGCGGTGGTCTTTCAATCCTTTGCCTTTAAGCACGGCGTGCCCAGTGATGCCGATTTTGTCTTCGATGTGCGCTGCCTGCCCAACCCCTACTGGAAAACCGAGCTACGCGCCTTCAACGGCAACGACCAGCCAGTGATTGAATTTCTCGACTCCCAGGTCGATGTCGCCGCCATGCTGGCCGACCTCAATGGCTTTCTGAGCCGCTGGATCCCGCGCTTTCTGGCCACCAATCGCAGCTATTTGACCATCGCCATTGGCTGTACCGGCGGCCAGCATCGTTCGGTGTATATCGCCAACCAACTCGCTGAGCAGTTCCGCCCCCAATTTGGCAATATTCACGTCCAGCACCGCGAGCAAGACAATTAAGCCGATGCCGTTTTCTCACAGACAAAACCCATGCCAAACTTGACAGGCAGGGCATCGTCATGGCATTTACTAGCCCATGATTAAAGACGAACTGAAGATTATCAACCAACTCGGCCTCCACGCCCGCGCCGCCGCCAAACTAGCGACCGCCTGCAATCGCTTTGCCTGCAGTATTAAAACCGGCCACGACGGCAAACTGATCGATGCCAAAAGCGTGATGTCCCTAATGCTACTGGCTGCCGGTCAGGGCACGATGCTGAATTTTGAGTTTGACGGTGACGACGAAATGAAGGCCCACAAGCAAGTCAAAGACCTGCTCGCCGACTATTTTGGCGAAGGTCAGTAGTCACAACCGTTCTGCGCCAAGTTTCACGCCTTCTCTGCCCTCCGTGTGAGCCCTACCCTATAAATCATCAAGCCCTCTGCGTACACTAGGCCTTAGTCGATTGATCGCTAACCACCACCTCTCTTAGTCCTCCCGCAATAGGAGTCCAGCCGCGCATGCAGGCCAATCACAATACCGACCGGCTGTCTCTGCTGGCGCTGCTGTCCGAGGACATCCTCGACCCCAACAGCCTCCACCAAATGCGTCATATGATCAATAATATGATGCCGGCGGATATCGCCCATTATATCGAGTCCGCGCCCCGCCGAGTGCGCCGCCTGCTCTGGGAGCTGGTCGATGATGAGGTCGAAGGCGAGGTGCTGGCCGACCTTAGCGAAGACCTGCAGCAAGAATTCCTACGCCGCATGAGCAGCGAGCAAATGGCCACCCTGGTCGCCGGCCTCGACCCCGATGAAGTCGCCGATATTCTGCAGCAACTGCCCGGGCACCTGATCCCCAAAGTCCTGCAAACCATGGGCGAGCAGGACCGCCAGCGGGTGGAGACCGTCCTCACCTACGACGAGGACAGCGCCGGTGGTTTGATGGACACCGACACCATTACCGTGCGCCCCGATTTAACCGTCGATGCGGTGCTGCGCTATTTGCGTCGCCACGACGAACTACCCGAAGCCACCGATAGCATCTTTGTTGTCAACCGCCGCGATACGTTTCTCGGCACCCTGAGCCTCAGTAAACTGCTCACCGCCAGCCCCAGCACCACCGTGCGCGAAATCATGAACACCAATATTCAGGGCATCGCCGCGACCATGGACGCCTCTCACGTCGCCCACCTGTTTGAGCGCCACGATTGGGTCTCTGCACCGGTCGTGGATAAGGCCGGGCGCCTGCTCGGTCGCATCACCATCGATGATGTGGTCGACGTGATTATCGACGACGCCGAACACTCGCTGTTGAGCCTCGCCGGTCTCAGTGACGAAGAGGAGACCTTTTCCTCGGTGCTACGCTCCGCACCCCGCCGCGCGGTGTGGCTGGGCATTAACCTGTTTACCGCCGTGCTCGCCTCTGCGGTCATCAGTATGTTTCAGGCCACCCTCGAGCAAGTCGTGGCCCTAGCCATTTTGATGCCCATCGTCGCCAGCATGGGTGGCGTCGCGGGCAGTCAAACCTTAACGGTGGTCATTCGGGGCATGGCCCTGGGCCAAATCAATCGCAATAACCTGCGCTGGCTGGTCAATAAAGAGCTTCTTACCGGAGCAATCAACGCCGTACTCTGGGCAGCGGTGATTGGTGTTTTTGCCGCCTGGTGGTTTGAAGCGCCGATGATAGGGCTGATCATTGGCGCCGCTATGGTCATCAACCTGCTCACCGCAGCCCTCGTCGGTGCCCTGTTACCGGTATTTTTAAAATCGATACGTATCGATCCCGCCCTCGCCGGTAGTGTTATGCTGACCACCGTGACCGATGTCATTGGCTTTCTGTCCTTTCTCGGCCTGGCGACCCTTTTTTACTTATAGGGCGTTTATCTTTAAACGACGCCAGTACTTTCATTAACCGACCCGCTGTGCAGCCCCTTTATGTCAAAAAAAAACCACAAACGCCCCGCTCGAATCGACACTAAAAGCAGCGAAACCGATGCTGAGTCTACAGCTGACGAAGTGGAATTTATCAGTAAATCCTCCCGCAAACGGGAAATGACCGCGCTGCAAAAAACCGGCGAGGCGATGCTTGCCCTGCCCGCTAAACAGTTTGCCAAAGTACCCATTACCCCACTCTTGCGCGAAGCTCTGGAGCTGGCCGCCACCCTGAAAAACCGCGAGGGTAAGCGGCGGCAAATGCAGTACGTCGGCAAGCTAATGCGCAGCGAAGACCACGAAAAAATCACTGCAGTATTGGCCTCGTTTGACGAAAATAGCCGCACCTTTCGCCTGCAGTTTGAACGCCTGGAAAAACTCCGCGATGAATTGATCGACGGCGACACAGAGGCCCTCACCCATATTCTCGAACAGCACCCCGTGCTTGAACGCCAGCATTTGCGCCAGTTGATTCGCCAAGCCAGTAAAGAGCGCGAGCAAAACAAGGGCCCGGCGGCGAGCCGTAAACTGTTCAAGTATTTGCGCTTAGCGATTCTCGAGCAATAGCCTTGCGTCTCTCAAACTGAGCCGCTTACTGAGCCGTGACAACAGCCTCTTACTACAAAGAACTCTCTAACGATAAGAAAAGTAACCGGACGGCAATATGAACAACAGCAGCGCAATACTGATCAGTCTGAACCGGGGCATCGGCACCATTACGCTAAACCGGCCCGATAAAAAAAACGCCCTGACTCGCGAGATGTATGCCGCCATCAGCGACCTCATTCGCCAAGCCGACACCGACCCCGAACTGCGGGTGATTGTAATTACCGGCGCCGGCGGCGACTTCAGCGCCGGCAACGACCTCAATGACTTTCTCGACAACCCCGATACCGGCAGCGACTCGGCCACCGCCGACTTCCTCTTAACACTGGCCGAAACCACCGTGCCGATTGTCGCCGCTGTCAATGGCCTCGCTATCGGCGTCGGCACCACTCTGCTCGCCCACTGCGACTTTGTCTACGCCGACCCCGCCGCCAAATTTAGCCTGCCCTTTATCAACCTGGCACTGGTGCCCGAGGCCGGCTCATCGCAAACCCTGGTGCAAATGGCCGGTTACCACAAGGCCGCAGAACTGTTGATGTTGGGGGAGGCCTTTGATGCCCCTAGCGCCGAGGCCATGGGCTTGGTCAATAAAGTCTGCGCCTCCGGTGAAGCCCTGACACAGGCCATGGCGACAGCCGAGCGACTCGCCGCTAAATCCCGCACCGCCCTGCGCCACACTAAAGCGCTGATGAAGCGACCCGGCGAGCCGATTGGTGAGCGTATCTATGCCGAGTTGAATATTTTCTCCCGCCTGCTGAAAACCGAGGCGCCGCGAGAAATCATGGGCGCCTTTGTCGAAAAGCGCGATATCGACCCCGATAAGATTGACTAAAGACAAAGCCACGACAAAACGATGGACCTCATCCGCGAACAATTAATAGCCCTACTCGGCCCCAGTGGCGTAGTCGAGGCACCGCGTATTTCCGCCGTCGGCAATTGGCGCGGTCACCCCTACAACAGCCCCCTATTGCTACGCCCAGAAACCACGGAGCAGGTCGCTGCCATTTTGCGCCTCTGTAATCAGCACCAGCAGGCCGTGGTAGTGCACGGCGGCCTCAGTGGCATGGTCGGCGGCACCAGTAGCGGCGAGGATGAAATATGCCTCAACCTGGAGCGCCTGCAAAAGATTGAAAGTATCGACAAACTCGGCCGCACCATGACCGTAGAAAGCGGCGTGCGCCTGCAGGCAGTTCAGGAGGCCGCAGCGGCCGCAGAGCTATTTTTCGCCCTCGACCTCGGCGCCCGTGGCTCGGCCACCATCGGCGGTAATATCGCCACCAATGCCGGTGGCAATCAGGTGATTCGCTACGGTATGGCGCGCGAACAGGTACTGGGCCTCGAAGTGGTGCTGGCCGACGGCACTATCCTATCGTCGCTGAACCACCTGCTAAAGAACAATGCCGGCTACGATTTAAAGCAATTATTTATTGGCTCCGAGGGCACCCTCGGCATCATCACCAAGGCCGTGCTACGCCTGCGCCCAGCCATGCCGGCGCGCAATACCGCCCTGGTCGCCACCGACCAGTTCGACAAACTACCCCGTTTGCTCAGCCATATCGAAAGCGCTCTCGGCGGTAAACTCAGCGCCTTCGAGGCGATCTGGGACAGCTACTACCAACTCGCCACCCAGGGCCCTCACCTTGGCGCGCCGCCACTTGCCCAGCGCCACCCCTACTACGCCCTGATTGAATCCTCCGGTAGCGATGCCGAATCAGAAGCTGAGGTCTTTCTCGCCGCTCTTGAAAGTGCCCTCAATGCAGACCTCATTCAAGACGCCGTGCTGGCAAAATCTGAGAAGGAGCAGGATGCCCTGTGGGCAATACGCGACAATATTGACGCCCTCGCCGCCATCGCCCCGGTGATTATTTTTGATGTCGGCCTACCCATCGGCGCCATGGAAGCCTACCTCAAGCATATTGAAACGGAATTAAAGAGCCAGCTTGGGCTGAATAAAATTGCCGTCTTTGGCCACCTCGGGGATAGTAATTTACACATTGTGGTCGGCACCGAAAGCGAAGACCTCGATATTTATCACCGCGTTGAAGACATACTCTACGCCCCCCTGCAGGCACTGGGCGGTAGTATTTCAGCGGAGCACGGTATCGGCCTAGAGAAAAAACGCTATTTGCACTACAGCCGCAACGCCGAAGAAATCGCCACCATGGCGCTATTAAAAAGAACCTTTGACCCCAACAACATTCTCAACCCGGGCAAGATTTTTTGAGTGTTACGCTCTGCAGAGCTTAAATAAACAGCGCCCCAAGCCCTGTATAGGACACCGCGAACGTCAGTACACCAAGGGCTATTACGCTAGCAAGACAGCGCTATTACTGCACCGCTTGGGTCATGATCGGCAGGCCCACAAAAAACTTTATCACCAGAGCGTTGACCAGGTCGATGAAAAAAGCGCCGACCAAGGGGATCACCAAAAAGGCCTTCGGCGACGGCCCGTACTTACAGGTCACCGCATTCATATTGGCAATGCCCACGGGCGTTGCGCCAAGGCCCAAGCCAGTAAAGCCAGAGGCAATCACCGCCGCGTCGTAATCTCGGCCCATAACGCGATAAACCACCCAGGTCGCAAAACCCGTCATCACGATAATTTGTACACTTAGCACGATCAGAATGGGGCCAATTGCCTGCGCTAGGGTCCAGAGCTGAATGCTCATCAAGCTCATACAAAGGAAGAGTTGCAGGCTTAATTCACCCGCGCGATCTAGGGCCGTTGCACTCAATTCTAATTTTAGAAAATCAGCACCGTTCGTAATCACGATGCCCACCATCATCGCGGTTAAAAAGCCGGGCAGCGTGACCCCCGACGTAAACAGTAAGCGATTGACCACGTCGCCCGCCTGCACACACACCACAAGCAGTAATAACGTACCCAGCACACTGCTAATCGGCGGGGCTAAAACGGCCTCTGCGGCACTGCTACTGATGGTTTCCAGCGGTGCCGTCGCTGTCGTCTCGGGCCTTAACTTTTGTCGTTTGATCAGCCATTCGCCAATGGGGCCACCGATAATCCCCCCGGCAATCAAGCCGAAGGTGGCAAAGGCAATGCCAATTTCTTTGGCCATACTCAAACCGGCCTCCTCGGCGACGCCACCCCAGGCGATAGCCGTGCCGTAACCACCGGCAAAAGATACGCTGCCACCAAACAAGCCGTAGCCGGGGTGATAGCCCATACTTTTTATCAGCAGCACCCCCGTGATATTTTGTATCACCAGAAAAACTGTCGCCACTAACAGCAGCAAGGCAAGTGCCTTACCACCCGCCTTCAATAAACTCAGTTTCGCACCGAGACCTATGGTGCTAAAGAAGAACAACAGCAAGCTATCGCGCAGGGCCATATCAAAACTGATTTTCAAATCGGCAAAGGCATACAGAAAAGCCACCAAGGTACTGCACAGCAAACCGCCAGTGACCGCGACCGGAATGCTATAGCGATTGAGAGCGACGACTTTCCTGTTGACCCATACACCCACAAACCAAACGACAATACTCGTGGCCAAGACATCGCTGCCGTGGAGTACAATTTCCATGCGTTTATTACTCCCTAATAATCCGTAAAATGACCCGTTCCAGCCTACTGTTATCAATATTGTATAACGGGCCGGGCTCCACTCGACAGCGTTATCCCAGTTGAAATACCAATAGCGCTAAAACACATACCCACTCGTTGAGCGGCCAGGATTACCCGATGCACAACACCCTCATTATTCAGTCCCAGCGCCAGCCACTGCCTGACCCTTGGTTGGCGACCTGCATAGATTCGGTCAAGCACTGGGCGCAGGAACAAGGCTTTGACTATCAATTTATCGGCGATGCGCTTTTTGATACCTTGCCGCCCTGGGTGATGGAGAAAACCCGCGTACAAAAGGTCATCGCCACCGACCTGGCGCGCTTAAAATGCCTACAGAATTTTTTAACGGCCGGTTACCAGCGCGTGGTTTGGCTCGACGCCGACTTTCTTATTTTCGCGCCCGCTGACTTTCAATTACCCAACGTTGGCGAACTACCCGAGAGCTACGCCCTGGGTAGAGAAGTTTGGGTGCAGCCAAAAAATGCCGGGCAAGAGCCCGCCAACAATAAAACAATAAGATTTAAGGCCTATAAGAAGGTCCACAATGCGTTTTTATTATTTGACGCCCAGTTTGGGCAACGCAATAGCTTTCTCGATTTCTACGCTAGCCATGCCGAACGCCTATTAGAACAAATCAGTGGGAGCATGCCGCCCCAGTTTATCGGCCCCAAACTCCTCACCGCCCTGCACAATGTCGTGCAATGCCCGGTGCAGGAAAATGCCGGCATGCTCAGCCCCTGGACAATTAACGACCTACTGGCCGGCGGTGGGCCAGCCTTAACCCTGTTCCGCGCCAAATCGCCCCAACCCTTGGCCGGGGCAAATTTGTGCAGCTCGTTAGAGACCAGTGATGCGCTGCCAGACCGCGCCATGGAAAAAGTCGTTGCTCAACTGCTAGCCACGGGCAGTATTTAAAATCTCAGTGCCATC
This sequence comes from Gammaproteobacteria bacterium 53_120_T64, assembly GCA_002162815.1. Classification (GTDB taxonomy): domain Bacteria; phylum Pseudomonadota; class Gammaproteobacteria; order Pseudomonadales; family Porticoccaceae; genus Reddybacter. The sequence goes on from MAAT01000008.1 coordinate 122,374, forward strand.
ATTGCGCCGCTTAACTACACGCATTCATACACCGCATTAATCAGCCGCACCCCCCGAGGGTCACCAAAGATATTGGTATCCATCTGATTCATCGCATAGCCCACCCCCAGCCTTGCCTTGCTGTCGGCAAAACCAAAGGAGCCGCCCCAACCACTGTGGCCGAAGGCATCGGGGTTAACGCCGTAGAGTTCGGCCTTATTTAAGATGAAACCACGGCTCCAGCGCATGCGTACACCAATCACTTGGTCCTTGCGAAAGCACTCCTCTTGCGTCATCGCCGCAATGCCCCGCTGGCTGATAATCGACTGCCCGCCAAACTCACCGCCATTGGCCAGTGCACCGTAGACCTTGGCGATGCCCCGTGCATTACCCTGGCCATTGGCACCCGGCACCTCGGCGGCACGCCAGGCCCTGTCGTTGGCGATGTGGGCGGTCAGCGCCGGATGGGCCATCGCCGCATACGCCGCGTCATTCATGCGCTTGCCTCCCCCCATGCCACTGCCCAACTGATCGGCACCGGCGACGGGAATCATCTGGGCCACGCGATGATCTTCCGCCTCGGGCAGGCCGATGTAATAGTCGCTATCGGCACCAAGCGGCGCCGCGACCTTTTCGGCAAACAATTCGCCCAAACTCTTCATCTGCCCATGCTGCATGGCATAGGCGCGGCGCGCCACCTCACCGGCAAGATGACCGAAGACAAGGGCGTGGTAACCATTCGCCGTGCCCGGCTCCCAGAAGGGCCACTGCGCCGCAAGGGTGGCACACAAGCCGTCCCAGTCGTAGAGCTCGGCCATCTCAAGACGCTCTCTGGGGCCACAGATACCCGCTTGGTGGGAGAGTAACTGCGCCACCGTGACCTGCGCCTTGCCGGCCGCCGCGAACTCCGGCCAGTAAGTGGCGACTTTCGCTTCGTAGTCAATAAGACCCTCATCCGCCAGCACCGCCACCACCGTCGCCGCCATGCCCTTGGTGGTCGAATAGGTATTAATCAAGGTATCGGCCTGCCAGGGCCGGGTGCGAGCAGCGTCGGCAAAACCCGCCCACAAATCGACCACTATCTCACCGGCCTGGACCAGCACAAATGAGGCGCCAACCTCCTTGTCCTCAGCGAAATTAGCCGCAAAGGCCTCGCCCACCGCTGTAAAGGCGGGGGCGCAATGACCATGAATCTCTATTTCAGTACCCATAACATCCTCTCTGTTTATTTTTATAGTAGGTCTCATTATCTGATTTGAAACAGCATGCCATACTCCGTACAGTTCAACAGACAATAATGACAACATGGAATCATGATCATGAGCCAACCCAATATCAGCCAAGACCCTGCCTATCAACTCCTACTCAGTGAACGGATTGATGGCTTTAATCTGAAAAAGAAAGATCTCGATTTAAGTAAACTGACCAGCATGCGCTACCAGGGCCTCGACCTGAGAAACCTCAACGCCGCCGATCTGGACTTTAGCGACAGCCATTTTCGCAATACCGACCTGCGCGGTATAGACTTCCGGCACACCAACCTTGAGGGCTGTAGCTTCTCGGGCGCCAAGATTTCCGGCTGTTATTTCCCGAAAAGCCTCTCCCCCGCTGAAATCATGATGAGTAACGAAAAAGGTACCAGGGTGCGCTATAACACCGCCAATTAAATACGCCAGCCAATACCGGCCAGCTCTCGTTGGCCACAACAAAACGCGCAATACGTTTAAACGGGAGACGTACGACAGTGCTTCAGCAAGTTAAAGGGTTTTGGACATCACTACCGGGAGTATTAACGGGAATTGCCGCCGTCATTACGGCAGCGACCGGGCTTTATATCGCCATCAATAGCAACGCTGTTGCCACTGAAAAAGCACTAACGCCAGTGCCGCTCACCGACCATCGCCAAGCCTCTGCGCCCATAAACATACGTACAGACACCGTCACACCCCTTGGCCCCGAAGGCATCGCCAAGCTAGAAGCACTCGCACAACATGCCTACGAACAACTGCCCCAGACACGCTTAAAGCCCTTGGTCGACTGTCAGCACTTCCCAACAGTGAATAGCACCGCCAGTCTGATGAGCTGGTCGAATCACTACCACGAGCGAATCATCACCAAGCAGGGCGAGCAATCTCACGCTTGCAATAAAACCATCGACTACCGTGGTATGGCCCACTGTAAAGAGCCCAACAGTCTCGAAATTCGCCAGGCCTTGTACGAAACCCTAAGCCTGTGCCGCGCCGCGGGTATTGAATGGTCAGATATTAAGCATTCAGCGCTATAAAAGCAGAGTGCAGCGTTTTTATAGTGTCCCCATCACTTGCCACGAACCCAGCACATTGCTAACTAGGCAAACCCTGCGCTGCGCCGCGCTGCATGAAAAACCTTGTTGGTTGATGGTAGACGAAGGCAGCAACCACCACGGCACTACACTCAATATTTCCAGCTGAGACTCACTTCATTCAACGGGTCCCAGGCAGTAATGGTTGGCATAATATTGTGAGGTGGGAGCTAAGCCTTATCACTTAAGCAGCGCTTGGCGTTGGTAACATCGGCGATGAACTCACTTTTGCCTACTAAGCGACCCCTGCTGCCAATCGTCTCGCCGCCCGCTAGATAGCGTGGTTTGATCGACCTTGTGACCTAGGGCGGTCAAGCGCTGATCAAGGGCTTGAGCCGAATAGCACAGCCTATTCGGCTCAAAGGCCATCGACGCCCGCTACATCTCCATCGGCAGCGTAAAGTGGCTGGCCATAATGCGGTCACGGTGGGCGAGCAAGACCGGGTCAACAGCGCTGCGCACGGTCTCGGCCATGCCGCTAAACATCGGGCGAGCCTGTTCGGGCATCGGGCATTTATCCGGCGGCAGTAAGTCGAAGAGGTTGGAAAAGGCGGCCCAGTAAAAGTCGACGGCACTAAGGCTATTGCCGACGAAGAATTCACTGCCCGCTGCTTGCTGGGCTTTAAGCCGTGCCGCTAGGGCTTGAAGGGTGGCGATTTGCCGGGCGTCGGCATTGGCTAGGTCGACCTCTGTTGAGCCGTAGCGTTGGGCCATTAGCACAAAGCCTTCGGGGGCTTGGCCGGAGGCGACCATGGGCGCGAACATACTCAGGCGGCGGTTCCAGGCGAGGCCCAGTTGGCCACAAATCTCATGACTGAGGCCCAGCACCAGGGCGCGCTCGTCTCTGTCTTCGGGCAGCAGGCTGGCTTGGGGGGCGAGGCGTTCGAGCAGGAAGAGAATATCGTCCCAGCGGTGGATGGGGGTTTCGTCGTTCCAGGCGACGATGGGCGCGCCGTGGTTACCCGCCCAGGCGATGAGTTCGGGGTTGTCACCACCGCCCTCCCAGGGTGCGGCGGTAAAGCTCAGGCCTTTGTACTCCATCATCGCCTTGGTGGCCTGCCCCCAGGGGCTGGGCATGTGGTGGACGAGAACCAGGCGTAAACCCTGGCCATTAATCACTGCATTGGGGCTGACATATTCCATCATTCACTTCCTGTCTTTTTAGGGCTTGTTTTACTTATTCTACGCTGCCTGCTTGCGTGACAGCGGGCCAACCATCTTACGTAAAGAGAGGAGCGGGTTAAACCTAGCCACTGCGCTGGGGCGAGGTGACGGTGCAGCATGAGCACGCCGACCAATGCCGATATCGTCATGCATGTCGCGACGCTGGCCCACTCAATGGGGCGAGAGGTGGCCAGCTTACTCGGGCTCGATAGCCACTAATTCACCGCAATAAATGACGGGCGTGAAAGGCGATGTGCTCACCAATAAAGGAGGCGATGAAAAAGTAACTGTGGTCATAGCCCGGTTGGCGGCGCAGGGTGATGGGATAGGCTTCGCCCGCGCGTGATTTTTTCTCACAGGCTTGCTCCAACAATTCCGGGTGTAATTGCCCGGCAAGAAAATCATCGGCCTCGCCCTGGTCGATCAGTATTGGCGGGCAGTGCTGGCTGCTTTCGAGTAGCGACAGTGCGTCATATTGCCGCCATTCATCTTTGTTTTCACCCAGGTAATTGCCCAGTGCCTTTTGCCCCCAAGGCGAGTTGAGCGCCGAACAAATCGGTGAAAAAGCCGACACCGAACAATATTGTTGCGGATTGCGCAGCCCCAGCGTCAGCGCGCCGTGGCCGCCCATCGAGTGACCGGCAATACTGGCGCGAGCCGGGTCGATGGGCAGCTTGGCCGCCAACAGCGCCGGCAGCTCGTCGACAATGTAGTCGTACATGCGGTAGTGCTCGGCCCAGGGTTGTTGAGTGGCATTGAGGTAAAAGCCAGCACCGAGGCCAAAATCGTAGACGCCGTCTGCATCGTCCGGCACCCCTTCGCCCCGCGGGCTGGTATCAGGCATCACCAGAATAATGCCCTGCTCACTGGCGTAGCGCTGGGCGCCGGCTTTCAGCACAAAGTTTTCATCATTGCAGGTCAAGCCAGACAACCAGTACAGCACGGGTAGCTTCTTCTGTTCAGCTTGGGGCGGCAGGTAAACTGAAAAAGTCATCGCGCAATTCAGACTCGACGAGCTGTGGCTAAAGCGTAACTGTTGCCCGCCAAAGCAATGATAGGCACTGAGCTGTTCCATGTTCACTTTCCATTAATTTTAAAATTATTTGAAATCGACTAACTCACTGAGCAAGATAGCTAGAAAATGTCGCTTTAATAAGCCCCCCTTGCGTCACCTCTCGCAACCAGGCATTCACATACTCTTTAAGCGCAATATCCTGAGCCATTAAATAGCCTTTCTCCGAGTGAGTGAAAAGCTCACCGGGCATAGCCGCACACAATTCGGGGTGGAGGCGCTGCTGTAGCTTTACCTCAATAGCATCGGTAATCATGACATCGGCATGCTTATCGACAATCTGTTGAAAGATGCGGGTGTTGTCAGGGTAGACAATTATATCGGCCTTTTTAATATGCTGGCGTACAAACTTTTCGTTGGTGCCGCCGGGGTTAACAACCACTCGCACCGAGCCTTGATCAATTTTATTTAAACTGTTGAATTGAGCGCTCGCATCACAACGCGCGATGGGGGTTTTGCCACCGCTCGAGTAAGCATCCGAGAAAAAAGCTGTGCGCTGACGCAATAATGTTCGGCTAATGCCACTCATACCCACGTCATATTTATTCACAGCAAGATCAGCCATTAGGTGGGGCCACGATGTACTAATCAATTGCAGCTCTACCCCCAGACTACCCGCAAGGTTGTGCGCCAAATCAATGTCGATACCTGATAACTTTCCGCTAGTATTATCAATAAAACTAAAGGGCGGGTAATCACCCGTAGTGCCCACCCGTAGTACGCCACTGCGTAGAATAGCTGCCAAACCAGCACTTTCACCGGGCGCAAACTGGCGAACCTGTAGCAGTGATTGCAAAAGTTCTCGTTTCATTTCAGATGTAACAAAGCGCGTAGTTATCGTTACATTGACGGCATCTAAATATTTATCGAAACTCGCTGCATTCTTTAGTTCGGGCAGCGCAAGGGGAAGCTGCTCGACCAGCCGCACTCCAAGCGCAATTAACTGGGGACGAATTTCAGCCTTAAGATCAGCAGCCACCTCATACTTATCAGACTCGCGACCTGCCGCCTTCCAGCTTTCTATCCAGTCTTTTTGTATTATTTTTGCCCATTTAATTTGCAGGTGAAAGAAGGGCTCGAGGGTTGTTGGGTCGAGCCTCTGCTGCCGTGCACTGGCCACAGCACTGGCTAGCACGGTTTTCTCGCGCTGTTTGTTTTCGATGGCAATGTCATTGGCGTATTTATAAGCAGCCACATCTTTCATTAACTGCAGACGCTGATCGACCAAAGTTAATAGCCGTTGCAGCTGCGGCGTATTGCTTTGCGAATCACCGGCTTGTAGGGTTGGCGTAGAAAAACAAAGCGCAAGCAGTAGATAAACACCCTTCACTCGCAGTACATTTCTCACTCGCTTTAGCGCCAACAAATTAGCGCGCCCCGCTAATATGTGTAATTGCCATGCAGGCCTGGGTGACGAAGTGTTTAAAACTTTGGTAACTGGCGCCGTCTAGCGCTCGGCCGCTGGCTTTTCGGTCGGCATAAAACAGGCCAATACTTTTCTGATTAATATGCACGGGACTGATAAAAAAATCATCGCAGGCCAACACACTCATTACTTTTCCTGGCAGCGCTTTTGCGTAATTGCTATTGGGGGCATCTTTCACCCACAGAGCCATATTCTTTTGCAGCACAATATTAAACAAGGTGCGCTGGGCCTTCATATCAAAGGCAAAGGCCTTTAAAAAAGTATCGGCACCGTCGCCCAGGGCATGCTTGCCCCGCAGTATTTTTCTATCGGGGGTAAGCATGGCAAACAGGCATCTATCCATGCCAATACCGCGATAAATACCCTCTGAAACAATTTCGAGAATGACACTGAGGCTGGGCTTTTCATCGAGTATGCCCGATAAATCCCGCAATATATTGAGCTGTAACATCGGGTCTGGCTCAAGATAATCGGCGTCACCGGTGGCCTCTAAACCGCCCTCTTCCTCCTCACCCGCCGGCATCGGAATATAGCTAATGGTGTTATTGGCGCCAAAGCTGCGCGCCGTGTCGATGGCTTTATGGGCATTTTCGTAGCTGATTTTTTCGACATCCTCCAGCTCAATATCCAGATGTTTCGCCACTTTCTTCAGGGTCGAGGTGGTGTGGTAGTGGTCCCAGCCCTGGGTGGCATTTTTAGCCAACTCCTGACCGAGGACGATATTTTGGATACGCGGGTTTTTTAAGCCCGGCTTATTGAGGGCACTGTGCAGCAGGTCGCCCAAATGCCAATCTTGCGTTAAGCCCACCGTCAATTCCTTGAAGGTAAAGCCCAGCACTTCTTGCTGCGCCTCTTCGGCGTTAACGTTTTTCTCCTCCATCAGGGCAATAATTTGCTCGCCCTCTTTACCCGCAACACACCAGAAAGCCATTTCACCCAGGTTGTATAACAGCGTGGCGATAAACACTTCTTCCGGGGAGTCGTCGCCATTTTGTTCGGCAAACGACTGCGCCTGAACCGCGCCGTGAAGGGACTGGGCCATGACTTCTAAGACGTATTTTTGGGCATTCGATTTTAACAGGGCATCGATGACTGCCAGTGACAAGCTGAGTGTGCGCACCGTGCTAAAGCCGAGAAAAAACACTGCGCGGCTAATGGTATTCACCGGCTGACCACCGGGGTTATAAACCGCACTATTGGCCAACTTAAGAATACGCGCCGTCAGCCCGGCATCTTGCAACACCACCTGTGCCAGCTCAGAGCCCGAGCTTTCATCACTTTGAGTGACGTGGCCAATGGCGGTGACGGAGTGTTTAAAAACGGGCATTTCTTGCTCGCTGAGGCGGCGCACCCATTTTTCTAAGTTATCGGACATACCCTTCCTTATCGTTAACTGCGTGATATCGGCTCAATGACACCGTGCCCCAGCATACGTGAACACGCACTTAGTATAGAGGAAGCGTTTGGCAGTACGCAGAGAAAGCGATAAGCTATCTCGCGCGGCAACACCCGCCACAATAGCCCTCCTGTAAAGCCCTTAGACTGTATAGCGACGACCCCCATGAAAGTCCTCCACACTTCCGACTGGCACCTTGGCCGCGCCCTCTACGGGCAACAACGCTATGGCGAATTTCAGCAGTTTCTCGACTGGCTGGCCGCAACGATAGAGAAGGAGCAAGTCGATATCCTCCTCGTCGCCGGCGATATTTTCGACACCGCCACGCCCAGTAATCGCGCGCAAAGCCTTTACTACGCCTTCCTCTGCCGTGTCGCCATCTCGTCCTGCCGCCATATTATTATCATTGCCGGCAATCACGACTCCCCCACCTTTCTCGATGCCCCCAAGGCACTGTTGCGCAGCCTCAACGTTCACGTGGTGGGTGGTGTCACCGAAAATATCGCCGATGAAATATTGCTGTTAAAGGATGCCGAGGGCTGTGCCGAGCTGCTGGTGTGTGCCGTACCCTATTTGCGCGACCGCGATATTCGCCTGGTGGAAGCGGGTGAGAGCAGTGCCGACAAGGATCAGAAACTGCTGCAAGGCATTCGCGAGCACTACCAGCAAATTGCCACCGTGGCAGAAAGCCAGCGTCAGGCACTGGGGCTTGATATTCCAATCATCGCCATGGGCCACCTGTTTACGGCGGGCGGACAAACCGTCGATGGCGACGGCGTGCGCGAACTGTACATTGGCTCTCTAGCCCATATTGATGCGAGTATTTTCCCCGCCCACTTCGACTACGTCGCCCTCGGCCACCTCCACGTGCCACAAAAAGTGGGCGGCCACGAACACATACGCTACAGCGGCTCACCCATCGCCATGGGTTTTGGCGAGGCGAGGCAACAGAAAAGTGTCTGCCTGGTCGATTTCAGCCACCCCGCTGTTGCCAAAATCAAAGCCAAACCCTCGGTCGCCTTACTGCCCGTGCCGGTATTTCAAGCACTCGCTCAAGTCAGTGGCAACTGGGCAGAAATAGCCGCCCAATTACGCCCCCTTATCGAGTCCAGCGAGCCGGTCTGGCTTGAAGTGGTCTACCAGGGCGATGACATTATCAGCAATTTACGCGAGCGCCTCGAGTCCCTACTCGAAGGCAGTGTGCTACTGATTTTACGCATTCAAAATACCCGCCTGATCGACCGAGTGCTCAATAGTCACCACGCCGATGAAAGCCTCGAAGATCTCAGTGTTGACGATGTTTTTGCCCGCTGCCTCACGGCCCATGAAATACCCGACAGCCAACAAGCCGAGTTACTGCACACCTACCGGCAAGTATTAAGCGCCCTAAACGACGATGATTTACGGGCGGAATAACGTAGACAATACCGATGAAAATACTGCAATTACGTTTTCTTAACCTCAATTCACTACTCGGTGAATGGCAGATTGACCTCACCGACCCCGCCTTTGGCAACGACGGTATTTTCGCCATTACCGGCCCCACCGGCGCGGGTAAATCGACCATTCTCGATGCCATTTGTCTGGCCCTGTACGGGCGCACGCCACGACTGAATAAAATCACTAAGAGTGGCAACGAAATCATGTCGCGTCACAGCGGCGAGTGCTTTGCCGAGATCACCTTTGCCACGGCGGCCGGGCAGTTTCGCTGTCACTGGAGCCAGCACCGCGCGCGCAAAAAAGCCAGCGGTGAGCTGCAGTCACCCAAGCATGAAATTGCCGATGCCCTCTCGGGGCAAATTATCGAGGCACAAATTCGCAAGGTGGCGCAGCGCATCGAAACCATTACCGGCATGGATTTCGAACGCTTCACGCTGTCGATGCTGCTCGCCCAGGGCAGCTTTGCCGCCTTTCTCCAAGCCGCCCCCGACCAGCGCGCACCGATACTCGAACAAATCACGGGTAGCGCCATTTACAGTCAAATATCGACGCGCGTGCATGCACTGCGTACCACCGAGAATAACAAGCTCAATACCCTAGAAGCACAATTGTCAGGCATGGCACTGCTAAGCACAGAGGATGAGGCGCAGCTCAAAATTCGCCTCGAACAACAACAGCAACGTGAAGCTGTGCTGAACGGCCAGCGCGAGCAATTGAGTCAGGCGATTCACTGGCTGAGCACTATCGACAGTCTGCAACGCGAGCTGCAAGACCTCGACCAACAACACCAAGGCTTACTCAACCGCCGCGATGCCTTTAAAGCCGACGAACAAAAACTCGAGAATGGCAAGCGCGCCCTGCAACTGGCCGCCGACTACGCCAGTCTTAGCGCCTTGCGCCAGGCACAAAGTAGCGAGCAAAAAGCAGAGCAAGAGTATCGCGATGAGCTGCCCGCCAAAAAGCGTGCCCTGGTCATAGCCGAAGATAAACTGCAAAGAAGTAAGCACTCGCTTTCAGAAAGCCGCCATGCACAAGGCTTAACTCTGCCCACTATTCGTAAGACCCAGGCTTTAGATCTACAATTTCAGGCACAACAGGCGCCGATAGACAACGCCGCCGCTGCACTGAAAGAGCTGGAACAAAACCTGGCTCACTTGCAAGCACAGCAGCAAGCAAACAGTCTAAAGCTGACGAAAAACAACGCTGACTTAAGTGAACTTGTACAACAAATAGCCGCCCGTCAGGCTGATCAAACACTGGTTGATCAACTCAGTGGTCTGCAAAGCCGCTTCTCCTCACTGCGGGTATTAACAGCCAAGCGTCAAGAAAAAACAGCAGAACATAACAATGCCAAAGCCGAGAGCGCTAACACGCTTGCGACATGGCAAGAGAAAACCAGGGCTCTCACCGAGAAGAAACGACAACGACAGGAACTGATTGAGCGCTTGGCCTTACAGGAAAGCGAACGCTTACAAACATTAGGCGGGCAGGATATTACGCACTGGCGAAAGTCACAGGTAAGCCTGCAGGAAAAAAAACAGCGGCTAGAAAACCTCGGCTTACAGTTAAACGCCCTTGCCCAATCACAAGGCTTACAGCCAGATCTCGACCAGCAGTCTGCTACGCTCACAGACAACATCGCCGACAGCAAGCAACAGCTATCTCGTCAGACAGAAAAACAGGCGGGCCTGGAGCGAGAATTACACTTACTTGAAACCCAAGTCTTACTGCTGCATAAAATTCATAGTTTAGAGCAGGCTCGCGAGCAACTTGAAGATGGCCAGCCCTGCCCACTTTGCGGTGCCAATGAGCACCCCTATGCGCAAGGCAATGTACCGCAAGCCGATAGCGCAAGCCTTAAGCTGAACGCAGTAAGAGCCAAACTTGATGCCGTCAGCCAGCAGTCCGTCAGCCATAAAATTCGCCTTGCTGAAGATAACAAAGTCCTTGAGCAAGTCAGCCAACAACAGCGCGACACCAGCCTGCAAATAACGCAACAACAAAAACTGGTTGAACACACAAGCCAGCAACTGACTGACAGTGGACTCGCGCCGGTTAGTCAGGCTGAACTCGTAAATTCCCTACCCCAACTCGTTAATGACAATCGAGATTGTTTGAACAACACAAACCTGTTGCTCGCGACTATCGAGCAACAGGACCTAGCGCTAATCACCTTGCGGGCAACACTTGACGCCGCTAAAAATTCGGCCAATGAATTAGAGCGGCAACATCTGGCCGCAAGCCATCAAAAAGACAGCGCCGAACGCACCCTCAGCCGTTTAGAAAAAGAGCGAAGTCAGCTTGGCGAGCAAGTACATGACGAGCAGCAAGACGCTCTGGCAGCGCTAGCTATTTACGGCATCACCACCCTGCCCGAGGATAGTTTTGCCACTGTTGAAAACACTCTCATAACCCGCCGTGAACAGTGGCTGGCCAAACAGCTCGAAAAAACCCATTTAGAGCAGGACATCAATAATCTAACGCTTCAAGTTGAGCATCAAAACCAACAACTTAGCGACAGAAATGAGGAGCTGGCAAAGCAGCGCAGAGATCACGCGACCTTATTAACGACCCAGCAAGCACTCGTGCGTGAACGCAAGGCACTGTTTGACGACAAAGACCCGGTACTTGAAGAATCGCGCTTAGCCGCCGCTGTCCTCAATGTCGAAAAACAGCTCGACAAGGACAACCAGTATTTGCACGCAGCTTCGCAAGCAGCCACACAACTCAACAGTAAACTAAAGACCATTGTCGAAAGTCTGCACAATAGAGCCGGCCCACTAAACCTTGCCGAAGAGGCATTCCAGCGAAATCTGAGTAGATATGCTTTTGTTAGCGAAGCGGATTTTCAAAGCGCCAGCCTGAGTGACGAAACCAAAGAAACGCTATCTCGTGAAGCCAGGCAACTCAGCGACGAACAAAATGGCCTCGATGCTCGGCGTAAAGACCGGGCTGAGCGTTTAAAAAATGAACGCGAAAAGGCCATTACCGAGCGCGCTATTGCGCCTCTCAAACAAGACCTCGACAACTCGACCAATCAACTCAAGACCGCTCAGCAAGAGCTTGGCGCCTGCCAACAAAAACTCGACGATAATCAAACACTCAGGGCTAGCCAGCAAGAGCGCGCGACGGCCATTGACGCGCAAAAAACTGAGTGCCAGCGCTGGGATAACCTGCATCTGTTAATTGGCTCGGCCGATGGCAAAAAATACCGCAATTTTGCCCAGGGGCTGACCTTTGAAGTACTGGTCGGCCACGCCAACCGTCAACTGCAAAAAATGAGTGAGCGCTATTTATTGATCAGAGATAAGGCCGAGCCACTGGAGCTGAATGTTGTCGATAATTACCAGGCCGGAGAAATACGTTCCACCAAAAACTTATCGGGGGGCGAAAGCTTCATCGTCAGCCTCGCCCTGGCCCTGGGCCTTTCACAAATGGCCAGTAGCAATGTTCGCGTCGATTCACTTTTTCTCGATGAGGGCTTTGGCACCTTAGATGAAGAGGCATTGGACACCGCTCTGGAGGCGCTCTCTAGTCTGCAGCAGAGCGGTAAACTGATCGGCGTTATTTCCCATGTCGCCAGTTTAAAAGAACGCATTGGCACGCAGCTTCAGGTCAGCCCGCAAACGGGTGGGCGCAGTGTTATTAGTGGGCCGGGGTGCAGGCGGCTGAGTTAATGAGCCCCTGACTTTAGCCCATCGGTAATACTTGAAACAGAATTACCTGCACCACGCCGATCATAGCGCCGAGTAAGGCACCAAACCAAGTTATATGACGGAATTGTTTACGCGAAAAACCCATCACCAACTCTTCGAGGGTGGCGACATCCAAGTTATCTATTTTCGCCTGTATGCGCAGCTTGATTTGCTCGCTGTCCTCACCGGTCGACTCGGCGACTTTGGCAATTTCGGTGATTAAATAATTCCCCGCCATACTGCGCGCCATGCCCAGCATCGGCTCGGTAATATTGAGCATGCCGCCGAGCTGGCCGATCAATTCGTCCACTTTGCTTTTCAGGTCGGCCTTTACTTTTTCGGTGAGAAATAACTCAGACACATCATTATTGCTAAACACATGGGCGACGAAAGTGTCGGCAATCGACTCGGCGATGTGGTGGCGCTCGCGGGGAATCAAACCTGGGGTGAAGGGCAACTGCCACTTACCAAGAAAGATAGGTGCATAGGGGCGAAACAACATGCGAATGGCCACGTCGTTAGTCACGGCACCGATCAGTGCGCCGATAAGAGGGGGCAGAATATAGGCCAGCCAGGATTCCATAAAACACATGCACCGTATTGATAATAAGCAAGTAGGTATTCAGCCCGGAATGATAAACCTCTTTACCCGACTCCGCCATGCAAGCGACTAACGACGACACCCATAAGGCTGACACGGCGACAAAAAATCGGTCGCGAATAGTTAGAGCTTACTCGGAAATTGGCGCTACACTGCCATGGCAAAACTTTTAAACGACTAATACTAATAACGATAAATGGAGTTATAGAATGAAAAATCTCGAAGGAAAAGTCGCACTCATTAGTGGTGCAGCCCGAGGCCAGGGTGCTGCCGAGGCCCGTATTTTTGTCGAGCGTGGCGCCAAGGTCATGCTCTGCGATGTACTCGATGCCGAGGGAGAACAAACCGCCGCCGACATCGGTGCTTCAGCGGCCTATGTCCACCTCGATGTCACCAGCGAAAGTGACTGGCAGGCCGCCGTGGCTGCCACCGTGGCCAAGTTTGGCAAGCTCGATGTACTTGTTAATAATGCCGGTATTGGCGATTTGGGTCTGCTCAAAGAGATGAGCGTCGAAAAATACATGAAGACCATCAATATCAACCAAGTCGGCGTTTTCCTCGGTATGAAATGCGTTGCCGGTGCCATGAAAGACGCGGGCGGCGGCTCCATTATTAACATCTCTTCCATCGCCGGTCTCGGTGGCGCTGTCGGTGGCGTCGCCTACTGCGCCAGTAAATTCGCCGTGCGCGGCATGACCAAGGTCGCCGCCATGGAGCTCGGCCCCGACGGCATCCGCGTCAACTCCATCCACCCCGGTGGCATTATGACCCGCATGCTCACCGATGCCGGTCTCGATGGTGAAAGTGCCGATGCACTGTTCTCCAAGGCCCCCGTTGGTCGTATTGGTCAGCCCGAAGAAATGGCAACCCTCGCCGTTTATCTGGCCTCCGACGACAGCTCCTACTCCACCGGCTCAGAATTTATTGCCGATGGTGGCTTAACTGCCGGTTTTGCACTGGAGGGCTAGCGCGGCTTTAAGCCTTGCTGCCTAAGTTCTCTATCACCTTAACAGCGTACGACAACACTGCTACCGAGAAACTAGCCGACGTCCAGATAGAGCTACCCCGGTGACGGTTCAACAAGCCGTTGCTGGGGCGTTGTCAAAATTGACTCAGAAAAAACCACTCATCGACATCCTCAGCTAGCAATCATTCGCTGCCATTTTTTCAATGGTGGCAATCAATTGCGGGTAGGTATTGATGGAACGCTTGATAGCCGGAATATCAAAGACTGCTATATGCTCGAGTAATTGTTGCGCATAATTGTTCAAGTCATCGAAGGGATAACGCTCGTTGATTGCTATCAACGTATCGGCAAAGCAGGCGATTTCAGTAAGGTTATTACCGACTGAAATCGTATCGTAGTGCTCAGACAAGTCCTCCAGGCGCTCAACCAAAAAAGGAATAACCGCGGTGTCACCCGCCAATACTTCTCTGCGCTGAGCTTTTGATTTACCGGGCATCACTGCTGCTTGGCACGACAAGAATTTGGATAATTCAATAAACAATTCAGCCCTGGAAACGGGCTTTCGCAAATAACCATCAAAATTAACATTGTTTATCGGCCCAAACTCATCAGCCATTACCGATGCGGTCAGGGCCACGATGGGAATATCGGCAATTTTCTTAATTTTAGCGGCGGCTTCGTAACCATCCATAACCGGCATGCGAATATCCATCAAGATAAGGTCAAAGTCTTGCTGGGCAACCAGGTTGAGTGCCTCGAGACCATTCGCAGCACTACTCAGCACAAGAGCTGTATCCGCAAAGTTCGCCTTTAACAGGGCTCGGTTATCATCGACATCATCGACAATCAATATCTTCGCGGGCAAAAAATCAACCACTCCCCAGACAATATTATCGCCATCGTCAAAATCGGGTTCAACTAACATCGAAGCGATGTCGACTCCCGGTAATTTAACCGTGAAAACAGAGCCTTTACCGAGCTCACTACTCAAGGTGATTGTGCCGCCCATCATCTCAACAAGACGTGTACTGATCGATAAGCCCAAGCCAGTACCACCGTATTTCCGACCATCCTGACCACTGGATTGAGCAAATTTTTGAAAGATCAATTGTTGCTGCTCTTTAGAGATGCCAATACCGCTATCTTCAACACTAATCATCAAGTCAACTTGACTGCGTACTTCATCTCTATTGTCAGACCATAGCTTCACTCGTATCACACCCTGCTCTGTAAACTTTATCGCGTTACCCAGAAGATTGAACAATACTTGGCGCAAACGCACCCCATCAAGATGTAAGCTTTTTGGCAGGCTGCTACCAAGCTCAAACACCAGTTCAATATTTTTATCGTCAGCCTTTAAGCTAAAGATATCACTCAGTTCCCAGAGTTGACCGGCAGGGTTACACGGTGCTTTCTCGATCGTTAATTTTCCTGCCTCAATTTTTGATAAATCCAGGATGTCGTTGATGAGTACTAACAGGTTATTACCTGCTGTATTAATGGTTTTGACAAACGACTTTAACTGAGGATCCTCAACCTGCTCCATTAATAAGCCGGTAAAGCCCAGTATCGCATTCATAGGTGTGCGGATTTCATGGCTCATGTTTGCCAGAAATTCTGACTTGGCACGACTGGCCGCCTCCGCATACTCTTTCGCCTTGCTCAAGGCATTTTCAAACTCAAGCCGATCTGTCAGGTCAACCGCTAAGGAAAGCATCGCCGGGGTATTGAGATAAACAATGGGGGTAATGGACAGCATCAGCTGCCGAATTTCGTTATTAAGGCCATACATCGGTACAATTTTCTGCTCAACTGTGCCCTTCGTAATCATCTCATTAACAACAAAATCCCTATCACTTTTATTGACATAATATTCCATGATGTTATGTCGACCAATTTCTTCCTCACTAACCTGATGATAACTTAATGCCTGTGGATTGGCGGAAAGAATACGCCCGTCGTATGCTGTAACAACAATTTGCAAGGGAATCTTATCGATTAGTATTCTAGTTTGCTCTTCTGCCAACTTGCGCAGCGCCACCTCTTTTGCCAGCTTTCGATTCCAATAAAAGGTGAACATTATTATCAACATAAGGCCAATGGCCACCTGAGCAAGCAGTTTGTAATCCGTTTTTTCAGTGTATTTATGTTTCCCCCAATTGTTCATAATCTGTTGCTTTTCGTCGGGAGTAACGCTCAACAGAGCCCGGTCAAACAAGTCTAGCAAGGGTAAAAACTCGCCTCTAACACCGAAAGCCAATTTGGTTTTAAATTCTGTCTGCCCGACAATACGAACATTATTCACACCCAAGTCAGAGATATGATAGCTAGCTTGGGCGAGCGTAGCGATAAGAGCGTCAACTTTCGATGTTGACACGGCAGTGAGGCCATCCTGTATTGAGGCTACACTTTCAAAATCTATATGAGGGTATTTATTAACGATTTTTGGCACATAACCGTAATCTTTTATAATCGCAATTTTTTTATCATTGATCTGATCGATACCATTAATGTAGCTAGAATTTTGATGCATAATGATAACTATCGGACTGGAAACATAGTCACGGGTAAACGTTAAGTGCGATTGTAAATCAGAATCACTGGTCTCAGATAATACGTCTATCTCGCCGCTCTTTACCTTTGCAACAGATTCGCCCCATGAAGTCGTTGCTACAATCTCCACGCTAATCCCAAGTTTCTTTTCTATCAGCGCCAAGTATTCGGCGACAATCCCGACATACTCCCCCCTCTCATTAAAAGCCTCATAGGGCAGCCAATTTGGATCTCCTGCAAATCGTACAACGGGGTTTTCTAGCAACCAGGCGCGCTCAGCAGAAGAAATATTAAAATTATCTTTTGGGACAGGTTCTAAAACGCGACTCCCTAGCCAACGCTTACTTATCCCTCTTCTTTCAGCCTCTGTAATGGCATCAAGGCCCTTCTGCACAATAGACGCCAATTCCGGCAATTCTTTTCGGGTGGCGATATGAATATATTTATCACCCAAATGGCTTGTTGATTTAAAGGGAATAATGGTGCTAATACCCTTTTTCTCGATGGTATAAATAAGCGAGCCATAGGTGTCATACAGTAAATCTGCACGATACTCTAATACCGCATCTATGGCATCGCTAAATGTATCGACCAGTACCACCTCTACTTCTGGAAAATTTTCCGCCATGAAACCAAGGTGAGCATAAGCTTTAGGGATCGCAACACGCTTACCCTTTAAGTCATCGAATGTTTTTGCCTCAACATCGTCTCTAATAAAGAAAAAATCGAGAACTTCAAAATAGGGTTTTGAGAAATTTAAATAATGTGATCGCTCTTCGGTGTAATACACCGACCCTAACAGGTCGATTTTATTTGACTGTGTTTTTTTCAGAATCTCAAACCATGGGGCGATACTTACCGCTAGGGAAATACCTGTTTTTTCGGCAATTAACTGCAAATAATCATGGGCAATACCCTTGTACTCACCATTCTCATCCGCAAAATTAATCGGCGCCCAGTCCGGACTCCCCCCGACAGAGACAACAGGGTTCTGATCTATCCAACGCTGTTCTGCACTAGTAAGACTGACTGCCGATGCGGCCCCGCTAGACTGGCAATACAGCAGCAGAAGGCAGAACGCTATACATAGATAAGCATCGCTAATTCCCTGAATGCAATTTGAGTAATTCATTCCTAAGCGAGATGACATAGCTCAATCACTATTGATGGGTAATGGCGCGAAACTCGTCGAGGTGTTCAACAAAGATATTCACCAGCTCGGGGTCAAACTGGGTGCCATTGTGGTCTTCTATGTAAGCGACGACCTTTTCAATACTCCAGGCATCTTTATAACTTCTGGCGTGACTTAGCGCATCAAAAACATCCGCTAAGGCAACAATTCTGCCATAGATATGTATCTCTTCACCTTGCAGACCTCGGGGATAGCCTTTGCCATTCCACTTTTCATGATGCTCGTGCGCAATCGTCGCTGCGGCACGTATCAATTGCCGCCCTGACCCCCCTAGCAACTTATAAGCATGGGCGGGGTGCTCTTGCATTTGCTGAAACTCTTCCTCGGTATAGCGTCCTGGCTTGTGGAGTATCTCGTAGGGAACCATCATCTTGCCAATATCGTGCATCGGCGCGGCATGGCGCACCACCTCAACATCATCGGCACTCAGCGCAGGGTGATAGTGCGCGAGCAGCGCTGATATTTCTGAGACCCGATAAATATGCTGGCCAGTTTCATCGGATGCCGACTCCATCAAACCCGCCAGCATAGCGATCATCTCTTTTTGGTTGTCCTCAAGTTCGCTGCTCAAGCGCCGATGTTCAAACTTGATCTTGGTGCTCAGCTCAATATTACTTTGCTGGAGTAATTTTTTCGCTCGATACAACTCGGTATGCGTTTTAACTCTTGCCAGCAATTCCTCGGCATGGAAGGGCTTGGTGATATAGTCGACAGCGCCCAGAGCAAAGCATTTACTCAGGGCATCTACGTTGGATTTTGCGCTCAAGAAAATAATGGGAATAGCAGAAGTTGCAGGATTCTCTTTGACCGATTGGCAGACACTGTAGCCATCGACGTCGGGCATCATAATATCTAACAACACCAGATCCAGCTGCGCCGCCTCGCGCTCGATGATAGTCAACGCTTCCCCGCCCCGCGTGGCAAAGGAGAAGGTGTGCTCACCTTCCTTGAGAATGTTCATCGCTACCTGAATATTTTCAGGCACATCATCGACAATTAAAATGTGCATAAAATCCCTTTTATCCTTGCCTATCGAGCAGATACTACTGCTCCGATCACCGATCGCCCTTAATTCTTAACACTGAACAGCTGCTGATATAACTAGTGACCTTAAGCATAGCCAATTTACACTGTGCTTGCCGATGCGAAGGCCACTTTTATGCCCTGCCTAAGGCCCCTCCTGTGCGACCAACAATCTCAGTAAACCCCTGTACTGTTATTTGGCAAGGCCGACCTAGGCCCATAGGGTTTACGTAATAGCCCTCACTAAGGGCTTAAGCCTGAAAAGACTGTCCCGCCGTTGCTCTACCGACTTCGATAAAATGCCTGATATACGCTATCGCTTGATCTTGCTCACGCATCGCAATGTAGAGCTTACGCTGCATACCGCCCGCGCCCAATTGCAATAACACTAGCGGTTGTTCCGCACATTTGGCCTCTGCCAACCACTTCGGCAACACGCACACACCGCGCTGTAACTCCGTCATCTGTAACATTAACTCCAGCGATTCCACCACCTTATGGCGACTTGGCTTGAGATTTGCGGGGCCGAGGAAGTGATTGAAAACATCCAGGCGCTGTACCGGTACGGGGAAGGTCAGCAGGGTTTGCGCAGCCAGTTGTTCGGGACTAATTTGCCGACATTGCGCCAGCGGATGATCCGCCGCCACCACCAATACCAACTCGTAATCGGTCAGCACTTCGTAATAGCTGCCCCGTTGCTTGATCAGGTCGGGGGTAACAAGAATATCAATATGGTGGTTGAGTAAGCCCTCGAGTCCGGAAAACTGAAACTTACTGACGATATCCACATCGACCTCTGGCATTTGACGCATAAATTCACCGGTGACGCCAGTCAGCCACTCGTAACAGGGATAGCACTCGACCCCAATGCGCAATATCCCCTGGCGACCCTCGCCCTGAGCTTTCAAACTCTGTTCCGCTTGGGCCAGCACCGGCAACACCTGTTCGGCCACCTGGTGCAGTAGTCGCCCGCCATGGGTGAGTCGTAGATAGCGCCCGTCCCTCTCCCACAACTCGACACCGAGCTTTTTTTCGAGGCTGCGTATTTGGTGGGACAGGGCCGACTGACTGAGGCACAGCGTATTCGCGGCTGCGGTCAAGGTGCCGTTTTTCTGTAGGGCGGCAATAATTTTTAGGTGGCTGTGCTCGATCATCTATGAAAATATCTCATTGTTAAGTTATAAATCATCATTATTACTCACCAGTCACCATCACTACAATCCGCCGCCTCAACAATAATTTGGAGCACGACCCGTCATGGTGACAACACACAATCTCGGCTTCCCGCGCATTGGTAAAAAGCGCCAATTAAAACTCGCCCTCGAAAGCTACTGGCAGGGCCAGACCTCGCAAAGTGATTTACTGGCGAGCGCAGTCGAGCTACGCAAGAGCCACTGGCAACTACAGAGTGACCTCGACTTCGTCCCTGTTGGCGACTTCTCCCTCTACGATCAGGTGCTGGATACCAGTTTCCTGCTCGGCCACATCCCCTCCCGTGTACGCGACCTGCCCGGCACAGCCATCGACAATTACTTTCGGGTTGCCCGGGGACGCTCCGCAAACGAGCGTGCAAGCTGCTGTGTCAGTGCCGGGGAAATGACCAAGTGGTTCGACACCAACTACCACTACATTGTCCCCGAGTTTGAAGTGAACACCCACTTCTCAGTAAATGCCGAAACGCTCATACATCAGATAGAGGAAGCCCATGCCCAAGGCCGAAAAACCAAGCCGGTCATTATTGGCCCCCTCACCTACCTGCGTATAGGTAAGTCGAAGCACAGCACGGATAAGCTCGACCTGCTAGTACCCCTAATCAAGGCCTACAAGGAGTTACTCTGTGCACTGGAGAGCACCGGTATAGAGTGGCTGCAAATAGATGAACCGGCACTGGTGACCGAGCTTGAACCCGAGTGGCAAGCAGCGGCGATGGAGGTCTATCAAGCATTACAGGGTCGCTCATTTAAAATCTTGGTGGCCACCTATTTTGGCCAGCTGCAAGGCAACTTAAAGTTGGCCTGTGAATTACCCATTGACGGCCTGCACCTCGATGCCATCAACGCCAAAGACGAAATTACCGATGTCGCGGCATTACTGGGGACAGACAAGATCCTGTCACTGGGCGTTATCAATGGCCGCAATATCTGGATCAACGACCTGAATACCACTCTCGATTGGCTCGAGCCCCTTCACCAGCAACTTGGCGAGCGCTTGTGGCTAGCGCCCTCCTGCTCACTACTGCATGTGCCGGTCGACCTCGATAGCGAGCAAGAGCTAGACAGCGATGTCAAATCGTGGCTCTGCTTTGCCGTGCAAAAACTCGATGAGCTGAGCACCCTTGCCCTAGCACTGAATAACGGCAGAAGCGCCGCTGCCGCTGCACTCGCCAGCAATCGAGCCCTGATCGAGAGTCGCGCCAACTCACCACGGGTGCATAAGCCCGAGGTACAGAATGCCTTGAGCCGAATCAACGACTCCATGGCCAAGCGCCAGTCACGCTATGCCCTGCGCGCCGTGGAGCAGAGACAAAAGCTTAAACTGCCCCTCTATCCCAGCACCACGATTGGCTCCTTTCCACAAACTGTGGCTATACGTCAAAGTCGCCGCGACTTCCGCCAGGGAAAGCTGTCGGCACAAGCCTATCAGCTCGCCATGGAAGAGGAAGTCGCCCACTGCATCCGCGAACAGGAAGCGCTCGGGCTCGATGTACTCGTGCACGGTGAACCCGAACGCAACGACATGGTCGAGTATTTTGGCGAACAGCTCGAGGGCTATACCTCCAGCCAATTCGGCTGGGTTCAGTCCTACGGCTCGCGCTGTGTCAAACCGCCGATCATCTACGGTGATATCTCACGCCCCAAGCCAATGACCGTGGCGTGGGCAAGCTACGCACAATCTCTCACCGAAAAACCTATGAAGGGCATGCTTACCGGTCCAGTAACAATTTTGAACTGGTCCTTTGTACGCGACGACCAAAGCCGCGCGCAAACCTGCCTACAACTGGCCCTGGCGATACGCGAGGAAGTTCTCGACCTTGAAAAGGCCGGCATCGATATTATTCAAATCGATGAGGCCGCTCTGCGCGAGGGCCTGCCCCTGCGCAAAACCCAGTGGCAGGATTACCTCAACTGGGCAATTCGTGCCTTTCGCATCACCGCCAACGGTGTTGGCGATGCCACGCAAATTCATACCCACATGTGCTACTCCGACTTCAATGACATCATCGGCGCGATCGCCGAAATGGATGCCGATGTCATCACCATCGAAACCTCACGCTCGGATATGGGCTTGCTGGATGTCTTCGACGAGTTCCACTACCCCAATCAAATTGGCCCCGGTGTCTACGATATTCACTCGCCAAATATCCCCACGGTGGCATCCATTGTCGCATTGATGGAAAAAGCAGAACAGCGCATTCCCGCAGAACGACTCTGGATTAACCCAGACTGTGGCTTAAAAACCCGCACTTGGCCCGAGGTAATACCCGCGCTGAACAATATGCTCAAGGCCAGAGAATTGCTGGTAGCAAAGCACAGGCAAAATGAAACGGTACAAACTGAATAAACCCGCTCATTAGCCAGCTATAGGTTAATCATGTTTGCTGCGACATGAGATGAAACGATCAACACCTATAGCCAGCTAACCTATGAATCAAGCTGGGCAATTTCAATTCTACACAAAATAAATTCTTCCCAACAAATGATGGCGGAGGCTATTGGCGTAAGCCAGCCCGCCATCAGTGGGGCGTTTAAACGCAATAGTGGGCAATCGGACATCCTGAAAAACAGGCTTGTATTGATGAACGCCCGGATATATTTAAAGAAAAGAAGCGGGTGGCTGACTAATTCCCCAAGGAAAACATTAAACAGAAAATACATTAAGGGCTAATCTAGCATGTTAAATTGCAATGCACTTCGAAGTTGAATCCAAGGCATTAAATACATCATCCATTAAAAATAAAACACTAGTGCGGCGCTAACAACTCGATTGCCTTGCGTGTCGCCTCTAAACGCTGCTCATTAACGGGGCTCACAGCCAGCACAGGCATCGCCGCACCTGCTTGCCTGAAGGCCTCAATCTGTTCCCGGCACTGTTCAGGAGAACCATAAATGCAGACCTGCTCGACCATCGTGTCACTAATCGCATTGGCTGCTGCGCGACGATCACTATTTTTCCAGGCCTCTTCAGCCATAGCCATTTCATCTTCAAAACCACAGCGCCGCCATTGTAAGCGGTAATTGGGCAGCCCGGCGAAGAAGGCAAGATTGTGACGTGCCGCCGACAGTGCCGCGTCACAATCTTCCGATACAAAGGTGGGAATGCTCATTATGCAGTCCATACTTTGCGGATCTTTACCGACACTTTTAGCGGCATCTGTGGTTGCTGCAACTAATTGACCGAGGTAATCGCGCCCCGCCAAAAATGGCATTATGCCGTCGGCCTCACGACCGGCCACTTCAGCACTTGCGGTGGTCAATGCCGCTAATAAAACCGGCACCGTATATTGACAGGCTTTGGCCTCAAAAAAACCGCTACCCGCCTCACCGCACAAGATACCTTTAACAGTTTTCGCATAATCACCGAGGTATTGGCGCGGGTTGGTCATTTCTATACCCATCGCTTCAAGCAGGGGGCGATGACTCATCCCCAGGCCAAGTATTAAACGTCCTTCTGACAAGTCTGCAATCGTTTGTGCCGTCATGGCGGCGAGAAAGGCGTGGCGATAATAAATATTAGCGATATTAGTGCCGACTTTAATAGTGTCTGTCGCCAGAGCGATGGCTTCGGCACAGGCCAGGGCATCACCCCGCCCTTCGTTGACCAATACTGCTTCGTAGCCATGTTCTTCTGCCAGCTTACCAATTGCCATTAATTCACGGGGCGGCGCATCGGTGGCGGTTGACAGTACAATGCCTAATCGTGAGTGAGCCATAACATACTCCTTTTTATTATTTTTTTAACACAAAAAAAGGCCAGACCATTATAGTGCTGACCTTTTACTTTCGACTCGTTTTACATCAACACTTAAATCATTAGACCCATACGCATAGCGCCGTCGATGCGAATACATTCACCGTTCATCATGGTGTTTTCAACAATATGACAGGCCAGTTTGGCAAAATCCTTCGGGTTGCCGCCGCGCTTGGGGAAGGGCACTGTCGCAATCAAACGATTAAAGCCCTCTTCACCGGTTTCTGCTTTTGCCAGTGGTGTATCAAACACGCCGGGGCAAATAGTCATCACGCGAATACCGTAGGGCGCGAGATCTCGGGCCATGGGCAGGGTCATGCCAATGACACCGGCCTTTGATGCCGCATAGGCCGTATTGCCCACCGGGCCATCGTAACCAAAAATAGAGGCGACATTGACGAAGACACCGCGCTCGCCGTCTTCATTCAGGGCATCGAGGGCTATCATATCGGTGCTGGCCAAACGGCAAACATCAAAAGTGCCGGTTAAATTCACATTCACCACTCTTAAAAAGCTGTCGAGAGGATGGGGGCCTTTCTTATTGGTGATTTTACGGCCAATACCAATGCCCGCCACGTTCATTACGATGCGCGCTGTACCCAGCTCCGCTTTCACTGTTGCCAGCGCCGCTTCAACACTCTCGCCATCGGCAACATCCACTTTAACCGCCAGACCGCCGACTTCGTCGGCAATGGTTTTTGCCAGTTCGAGATTGAGATCGAGCACGGCAACTTTGGCACCTTTAGCGGCGAGCGCGCGCACGGTGTCGGCGCCGAGGCCAGAGGCTCCACCGGTAACGATGGCAATTTGATCTTTAATATCCATGAGTTTTCCTTAAATAAATAAATTAATTAAGCGCGTATTTCCTTAGCCACGAAGAGCGCCGTCGAGACGAATCACTTCACCGTTGAGCATCGGGTTCTTGCAAATTTCCAGAGCCATGCTGGCAAATTCTGCAGGGCGACCGGCACGCTTGGGAAAGGGCACCGAGCCGGCGTAGTCGTCTGGCTCGCCGCGCAGTACGCTGGCGGCCAGTGGCGTGTTAAAAACACCCGGTGCGATAGTGACAACGCGAATACCGAAGGCCGATAAATCTCGAGCCATCGGTAGAGTCATGCCAATCACGGCCGCTTTAGTCGCTGCGTAGGCCGTTTGGCCGAAGGGGCCGTCGAGGCCGGCGATGGAAGCGACATTGACGATAACGCCCTGCTCTTCACCCTCAAGAGGGTCGAGCTGGCGAATCGCATCGGCACCCAATCGGCAAACATTAAAGGTGCCGGTCAGGTTAACCGCAATTTGCTGAGTCAGTGCATCGCGAGGCTGGGGGCCACCACCACGGGTTGCCGTGCGCCCGGTAATATCGATGCCCGCACAGTTGATCAAAATACGCGGCGTACCATTCGCTTCGCCCGCTTGCTCCAGGGCTTGAACAACCGAGTTTTCATCGGCCACGTCACACTGTACGGCCGTGCAACCTAAGTCACTTGCGGTGCTTTGCGCCAGTTCGAGATTGCGATCAAAGATCGCCACTTTCGCGCCTTGCTCAATAAACAACTTCGCCGCACCTGCACCCAGGCCCGATGCACCGCCGGTAATAACGACACTTATATTATCTAAATTCATCTTAACTACCCATCCGAATCGCGCCGTCAATGCGGATCATTTCGCCATTGAGCATGGTGTTTTCACAGATTTGCTGCACTAGCGCACCAAATTCCAGGGGATTACCCCAGCGCTTGGGGAAGGGCACGGTGGGAATAATACTGTCGATCCACTCCTGGGGAATACCCGCCGCCAGAGGTGTCTCAAACATGCCGGGGGCAATGGTCATCACGCGGATGCCGTAGGGCGCGAGGTCGCGGGCCATGGGCAGGGTCATGCCCTGGACACCGGCTTTCGATGCCGCATAGGCGGCCTGGCCCACGGGGCCATCTTGTGCGACAACGGAGGCAATGTTAATCACCACCCCGCGCTCGCCGTCTTCATTCAAAGCCTCGAGGTCGATCATGCCGTAGGCGGCAACACGGGCCACATTAAAGGTGCCGGTCAGGTTCACTTTGATGACGCGCTCAAATTCATCCAGCGGGTGTGGGCCTTTGGGGCTGGCGGTACGCACGGCAATATCAATACCCGCCGCATTTAGTACGATGCGCGGGGCACCGAGTTTTTCGACCACCTGGGCAATCGCGGCTTCCACCGCAGGGCCATCGCTGACGTCACACTCAACCGCTATGCCACCCACTTCTGTGGCCAGCTCGGTAGCCAGTGCTAAATTGCGATCGAGCAGTGCGCACTTGGCGCCGGCTTTACTGAGGATTCTGGCAGCCCCTGCCCCCAAGCCCGATGCACCACCGGTAATTAATGCCACTTGTCCTTCTACATTCATCTTCGACCTCTTCTCGATTTACAGTTAGATTTTGACAATTTTAAAATTGACAGATTAAAAATGGGTTTCTCATTCGCTATCTCCTACTAAACGCTAGCTTAGAACGTTCATTCATGAGGAGCAGGATTGGGCAGGCGTGGTGCCGCCATCCATAATAGCAGCGGGGATACTACCGCAAGCACCGCACTGACAACCAGCATTGCGCCGTACCCGCCGGTCACATCGTAGAGCCAGCCGCCCAGCCAGGCGCCAATGGCGGCACCCAGTGAGCCGGAAATCGCCAGAGTACCGAAGATGGAGGGAAAGAAGGGACTGGTAAACAGATCGCGAGAGGTCGACGGAAAGATTGGTGTATTGGCGCCGTAACCGAAACCGACAAAAATGGCGAAGCTCACCGCCACCCACAGGGCCAACATGGAGCTGAGGTAAACCAGAGCAGCAATCGCCAATAAATTACACAGCGCCGCCAGGGTGTAGGCTCGCTCACGGCCAATACGATCCGACAAGTTACCCCAGACCAATTGACCTGCGATACTGGAAATACCG